>BLAA01000001.1:624001-1248003 GCA_017312345.1 Candidatus Denitrolinea symbiosum
CATGTTGATGAGTTTCTAAAATCCAAGAAGAAAGACAAGGACGATTATTTCTTTGCAGTGACAGAGCATACGAATGATGTCGCCATGTTGTTGATTGACGAGAAGAACAAAGTTCATGTCAACGAGGAAGCGCGGGCAAAACTGAAGGAGTATTGGGGCGAATCGTACGAGCATAATTTAAAGGTCATGATCCCCCACATGGTTGATGAATTGAATCAGGGATTTCTGTCTGTCAACGGAGTGAAGATAGAGAAACGCACATCAAGAATAACCAAACAGACAGCAAGCAACAAACCTCGTTGCGGACTTTGCGGAAAAACCAAGAACTTGACTAAAACTGAATGTTGCGGCAATTGGATTTGTGATGACCAGCATAAATACGTTCTGTTTTCTTACGCGCGCAACAGTTGTTCCCGCAACCATGACCGTTATACGCTCTGTAGTCATCATTTCAACGAAGGACATTCGGGAGATTGGAAAACCTGCAAGAAATGCAGGGACGATTTTGAGACGGAAATGTACGTCTATTACGGGACAAATGAATACAATTTTGAAAAACTCGAAAATCCCCCCGAATTCAAACCTACGCGTTGCGCGAAGTGCAAGAAAGTGATCCACTTGGGCACGGATGGTTACACCATGCACATGGGCAAATATTATTGCGTGGAATGTGCCGCACTCAAATGGTAAAACTGGGCAAAAGCAACTTGCAGAAAGAGGAAGATGAACGGCGGGAGAAGGTATTGTCCCCTATGGGGATGCTACGCGATCCGCGCTGGGGCTGAGGGTGGTCAGGTTTCGGAATGATGAGGTGATGAGGGACGTGTCCGCGGTGGTGGGGAGAATCAAAGAATTGGTTTACTTGACCAACAACAAACTTTCCCCCAATTGATTCAACTGCGAAATGAAGGTCTCGACGGGCGGGGCTTGAATCCAGCGGATGGATTCCCAGTCCGCTTTTTGGACAGAGCAAAGCGCCCGTCCAAGATCGGCAGGGAAAACGCCTGCGGCTTTACTTTGCGCATCCGTGATGGCGGCTTGAAGGGAAAGGTTCTTCTGGCAGCAAAATCCCCAGATATCAGCCAGGTCTTTGGGTTCTTCGCGATCGAGCAGGGCGGTTACTTTGTTGGCAAGAATATTTTCGGCGCTATCCAATCTTCCGAGAATGGGATGGTTTTGAATATCACCGACACGCGCGGGCACATCATTGATCATTTCGATTTTGAGCGATAAATCCTTTTGCGCAAGATTGAGCCGCGCGAATCGCTCCTCTTTCATCAAGACTTCACATTTCCATTCTTTGTTAAGGGATTGAATGATCCGCTCGACCCACAAGCCGAAACGATTGTCATCATTGACAAAGTAATCAAGATCGTCTGAGAAACGGTGTTGAAGATAGCCACGCGAGGCGGCGGTCCCGCTTGTGAGATAGAAACCAGTATCCGCTCGATTAATGGCTTGTATCGCGCGGTCTTGAAAAGGATATAAAATATCAAAGTAAAAAGCAGAGTTGTTAGCCACGAAGCAACTCAGGGTGTTTTTCGGGGAGCCATTTTACGAGGAAATCAAACCCACGTACTCGGCTCTTCGAGCGGACACGTCCGCGCCAATGCGGCCAATTTTCGACGAGTCTTTTATAACCGATCAGACGGACAATTTCATCGTAGGGAGCATACTCCAGCAAGCGACGCGTTGCCCAATCCTGGTTTAGCCGTCCCTTCGTGAGACGACCACTCAGAATTTCGCGGAATTGTATTTGGTCGAGATCGTAATCCCATAAATAGGGGAGGCGCTGTGTTGCCTGCATATTTTGATTATACGTGAAAATCAAAACTACGGTGTGACACGACTCTTATCGAGAAAATCTTGTGGAAAGAATTACGGGCGAGTAAGCTGGGAGTCTATTTTCGGAGGCAACAGGTTATTCAAGGTTTCATCGTCGATTTTTACTGTCACCCCGTGAAGATCGCACGGGGTCTTCGACAAGTCCGCGTTGGTTGTGGAAGTGGATGGCGATGTCCACGATTTACGGAAAGAGGAAGATGAACGGCGGGACTGGCGTCCACGTGGCGGCCGGCGTGGGCGACTCCTCAACGGGAGAGGGTACCGGGGTGAGGGCCGGCGCGCAACCCGCCAGCAGGATTGCAAAGCACAGAGACAGGATGATTTTCATCACGACCTCGCTGTTGCAAATATTATCGCACAATTACGCGCCGCGAGCGTCCGCGAATTCGCTAATTTCACGAAGAAGCATGAAAAATCCGTGCGATCCGTGTCCAGGGAGAATGAAACGACGATTTTTCAAACACTCTCTTACAGCCAGATACAGCCCTACTTAAGATCGTACAAATATAGATATACCGACGTGCCGGGGACGCGGTATTCGCGCGTCAATTTCCCAATCGAATTCAGATAACTCAAAATATAATCGCGCTCGTTAAAGTCCCCGCGCTCGTAGACGTGCGAGAATAGAAACCAGACTCGGGCGCGGCCGCGCAGCGCGTCCAATTCGGCGCGGTAGAGTTCGGGCTGATCGTGATGGTCCTCGCCAAAGATGAAGTCGCACAGGCACAGTCCGTATTTCGGCGCGTAAAAACGGACGGCGTGTTCCGCCCAGTGATACACGTAAACGATGTCGCCTTCCTTGTAATAGTCGCGCAGGTATTCCATCGTCGGGCGGATGTGCTCGCGCAGTTTCGGCGCGGCGAAGTTTTCGTAGGCGAGGGCGACGGGCCCGAAGAGCAGGGACGCGGCGAGGACGAGGCGGATCGTCCACGCGAGCCAGCGCGGGCGGGAGAGAAGCGCCGCGAGAGTCTCCGCGCCCTCGGCGAGGAGGAGAGTCAACGCGGGGGCGAGGAAAAGGATCATCCGTCCCGCGAACGGGTAGAGGGTCAGGAAGGAGGCGAGGAGGGCGAGGAGGAAGGTCAGGAGGAGGAAGAGGCCGAAGCGGGGAAGTCGCCGCGTGAGTCCGATCGTCCCGATGAGAAAGAGCGGCGCGGAGACGAGGTAGGGAATCCGCAGGCCGAGCAGGTCCGCGAAGGGCGCGCGCAGGGAGCTGGCGATCCACGCGAACGCGGAAGCGTCGCGGGGGACGAAGCCTTCGCGCCAGAAGTCGAGGAAGAATTGATGCGTGGAGAGTTGGCGGAGGTTGAGGAGGTAGAGCGCGGCGAGGTTGACGATCCAGACCGCGCCGACGAGGAGGAGGGCGGCGATGCCGCGTCGGTCTTTGCCGCGCAGGGCGGAGAGGAAGAGCGCGAGGCCGAGCGCGCCGACGACGAACAGCGCGGGATGCGAGAGCCAGACCGCGAGCGCGCCCGCGAGGGCGAGGAGAATCATGTTCTCTTTATCGCGAATTCCGCGAATTTGCGAATTTCCGTTTTCGTCATTCGCGTTTTCGGGAAATTCGCGCGAGGACCTGCCATTGTCGGCGTTCTTTGCGAGTCTGAGAAATAAAAGAAAAAGCGCCAGCGCGATGGCGGCGTCGGAGGAGTATTGCTTGGCTTCGGAGGAATAGGAGACGAGCGCGGGCGAGAAGGCGAAGAGCGCCAGCGCGAGACTGCCCGCGAAGGCGCCGACGGTTTTGCGGACGAGGAGGAACATCAGCGCGAGCGCGAGACAGCCCGCGAGGAAGGGGATCAGCCTGAGCGCGTATTCGGAGGAGCCGAGATAGAGGGTGACGGATTTTTGGAGGACGAGGAAGCCGATTGGCGCGCCCTGATCGTTGTCGAGCGGCTGGATGAGACGCGCCACGTCCCGCGAGAGGATGTTGTTGGCGAGCATGGCTTCGTCCAGCCAGAGCGAGCGGTTGACGAGGTATTGCCGCAGGCGGAGGGCGAGTCCCGCGAGGACGAGTCCGAGTCCGATCCAATCGCGTGGGGCGAGGCGGGCGAGTCGTTTCATGGGAGTTAAAAAGCGTACACGGATGGCACGGATTTTACGGATGACGTCACTAAAAAAACATTTCTTACCACTAAGACCGCGAAGAAAATTTAAAAACGATTTAAGAATTTCGAAGATTCACTTGGATTTCATTAAAAATGAATCCGAAATTTGGTTTTTCTTAGCGACCTTCGCGCGCTTGGCGGTGAGATTGCCTTGTTTCCGTGTGCCGAATTACTGTTTTTCTTTCAGCGCGTCTTTGAGATTGGTCAGAGCGTCCACGGGAGTCGGGTCCACGCCGTAGGCGATGGCGAGATAGTAAGCCATGTAATCGCCGAAGAGGAGCAGCGTCCACATGTGGGCGAGGGGACTGTCGCCGCGCGCGTCGAGGAAATCGGTGTTGGGACCTTCGAGCATGAAGGCCTGCTTCGTCAGGTCAACGCGGAGACGGTTGCGCGGATGGTCGGACGGGGCGCGCAGGAACAGGTTCATCGTGTGCGGCAGCAGGACTTCCTGCGGATTCAGAGTCCCCGCCAGCGTGTTGTGGTCCGCTTCGGGGATGAACTCGAAGTTGGCGGCGGCCTTGGCGATCTCGTTGATCTGTCCCTTAATGCGGCGCGCCACAGGCGCGAGCAATCCCGCGCCGAAGACAGTGACCCAGCGTCCCATCAACTGTCCCGCGTAGCGTTTGGCGGGGTTGCGGACGGTCTCGACGGAGAAAGTCAGACTCTTCTGGCTCTCCTTCATGGCCGCCACAGCAGACTTGACCTGCTCCGCCTGGTCGGGGAGGAGGCCGAGTTGGACGAAGAGCGCCAGCAGGACGCCGAAGGAGAATCCCACCGCGGCGCGCGGCTGTCCCGCGTGGTCAAAGCGGACGACGGGGACTCCCGCTTTCCCGGCGCGCGAAGCGAGTTCCCCGCCGGTGCAGACGGCGACGACGCGGCAGTCGTTCGCGCGGGCCGCGCCGAACGCGTCCAGCGTCTCCTCGGTGTTGCCCGAATGCGAGGAGCAGACGACGAGAGTCTCGCGGCCGCGCGCGAAGGCGGGCAGTCCGTAATCGCGGTGGACGACGACGGGGATGGGGCAAAGGTCGGCCGCGTACGAGGCGAGCAGGTCCGCGCCGATGGCCGAGCCGCCCATCCCCGCGATGACGACGCGAGAGAACCCCGCCTTCTCCGCGAAAACGGGGTTCCGATTCATTCCCAACTCGTACGCGCGTTCCAGTTGAGCGGGCAGGCCGTCAATTTCCCCAAGCATGTCCTGTCGGTCGATCGCGCGCAGGCGTTCGAGGTCGTCCAGGTTCACGAAGCGGTCTCCTCCACGAATTCCATGACTTCCGCTTCGTCGTCCATGCCGAAGTACACATCCAGCGCAATGGAGAGTCCCTGCGCCACGCCGTTGAGGATCAGGAAGTAGAACAGGCCGATTGCCAGAGGGTAGATCAAGTTGGCGATGAAAAGCAGCGCGTTCATCACGTCGGGGGGGAACTGCTGAAGGCCGCCTGCAACCAGTTCAGTCATTGTGCTGATGAAACTCAGCAGGTAGATCACGAGTATCACCCAACTCAACACTTTCGCGCTGCGCGCAATCAGTAGAACCGCGCTCTCGCTATGGAACGTCTGCACGTCGCTATCTTTGCCGGTCATAATTTCTCCTATTCAATACGCAAGCATGGATTGGATTTTCCGTTCAATGTCCGCCGCCTGTGGGAGCGCCGCATTCATCAGCCCCATATTATACGGTATCGGAACGTCCGGGACGGCGATTCTCGCCAGCGGCGCGTCGAGGTCGGTGAAGGCCTCCTCCGCAATGACCGCCGCGATCTCCGCGCCGAACCCGCCGGTGAGTCCGTCTTCGTGGACGATGAGACACTTCCCCGTTTTGCGGACCGACTCCAGCACGCGGGATTTGTCCCACGGGACGATGGTCCTCAGGTCTATGATTTCGACGCTTCCCGCGGCGCTTTGAGCGGCCTCCACAACCCGATGCGTCATCGCCCCCCAGGCGACGACGGTCAGCGCGCTGCCCTCCGCGAGGACGGCGGCCTCGCCGAACGGAATCATGTACTCGTCGCCGGGATAGGGACGGCGCGCGATGGCGGTATCGAGCAAAGCGCGGTGCTCGAAGAAGATGACCGGGTCATCGCCGCGCAGCGCGGTACGGAGCAGCCCGGCCGCGTCCGCCGCGTTGGACGGGAAAGCCAGTCGCAGCCCGATGGTGTGGGCGTAGATCGCCTCGCCCGTCACCGAGTGCCACGGGTCGCCGATCTTCTTCGCGAACCCAACCGGGATGCGGATCACGACCGGCGCGGAGAATCGTCCCGCCGAGCGCCAGCGGATCGTCCCCAGATCGTTGATCTGCTCTGTGGCGGGGTCGGCGTATTTGCGGAACTGGATCTCCGGCACGGGGCGGAGCCCGGCGAAGGCCATGCCGACCGCGCTGCCGATGATGCCGTCCTCCGACAGGGACGTGTCGAAGACGCGCGTCTCGCCGAACTTCTCCTGCATGTGCGCGGTCGCGCCGTGGACGCCTCCCTTCGCGCCCACGTCCTCGCCGAAGACGAGGATGCGCGGGTCGCGCGTCATCTCGACTTCGAGCGTGCGGCGGACGGCGTCTATCAGGTTGACGCGCGCGCCGTCCGCGGCCGGGGTCGAGGTCGCGGCGCGGGGCGCGTCGGGCGCGAACACGTGATTGAAAACGGAACGCGGCTCGGGGTCGGGCAGCGAGGCGGCTTCGTCCACTGCCGCGCGGACTTCGGCGGCCGCGTCCCGTTCGAGCGCGGCCCAGTCGAGATGGGGCAGGAAATTTTTCAGCCGCAGGAGCGGGTCGCGTTTTTGCTCTTCCGATTTCTCGGCGTCCGTTTTGTAGGCCTGGTCGTCAATGAAGGTGTGTCCCATGAGACGCGGCACGCGCAGGTGGAGCAGGCAGGCCCCCCGTCCCGCGCGGACGTGCGCCACCGCTTCGGCAATTTTGCGCGGCGCGTCCTCGGGGTCGGCGCCGTCGCCGTCCACGATCAGGAGATTCTTGAAGCCGCCCAGGTTGGAGGAGATGTCGGCGCCGGGCGTCTGCAATTGCGAGCGGACGGAGATCGCGAAGGCGTTATCTTCGATGAAAAAGAGCAGGGGAATTTTCCGCGTGGCGGCGATGTTGAGCGCGGCCCAGAATCCGTTGGCGGCCGTCGAGCCTTCGCCGCCGTGCGCCGTCGCGATGGCGTTCTCCCATTCGCGGTCATGCAGCGCGTCGCGGTGATATTGGATCGCCTGCGCCCAGCCCGCGGCGGGAGAGTACTGCGCGCCCACGTCGCCCGAGGTGGGGAAGACCGTGAGGTTCGAGCCGGACTCGCCTGGCTTATGCGAGAACATCACGCCGACTTCGCGTCCTTCGGAAGCGGAACCCGCCTTTGCCATGCCCGCCGCGAGCGCGTCTTTGAGAGTCCAGCCCGAGGCGAGCATGAACGGACGCGAGCGGTAGTAGACGGTGGAGGCGTCGTGCGGATGCGTCAATTGCAGGGCGAGGAGGATCTGCGAGAGTTCGTGTCCTTTGGCCGAGAATTGATAGGCCACGCGTCCCGCGGGAGCCAGTTCGCGCTCCTCGAGTTCGTCGAGCAGGCGCGAGGTCAGCAGGAGGCGGGCGACGCGGGGCCAGTCAATGGAGGGTTGTTGTTTTGTCATGGGATACCGTTTAAAAACAGCGTAATTTTGTAAATTGCGTCATAGAGTAAAGCGGACTGATTTTACCCAGAATTCTCTACCGTACATGGCAGGAATCGTCGGGCTTTTTTATCGCGAATGGCGCGAATAACGCGAATTTTTCGGCTGAAAAAACAAAATTTCGCGCCACACCTGTCCTTGCGGACGGCGCAAGGGTTCGCCCACACTTGCGCCTGGCGCAAGTGCAGGTGTTCGCGGCATTCGCGATGGGGTTTGTACGGTAGAGAAACCCAGAAAATCTTTGATACGCGAATCAAGGTATCGCGTCGCGGATGAATTCCGCCAGGTCGCGCTTCAACGCCTCCAGCGAGGGGATGTGGATGTACATCATGTGTCCCGCCTCGTAATACGCCATGCGGATGTTGCCGCGCAGGGACTCGTGCAAGCCGAGGTGGTTGAAGGTGTATTCCGTCGCGAAGTACGGCGTGCCGAGGTCGTAGTAGCCGTTGGCGACGAAGACCTTCATGTACGGATTGAGCGTCATCGCCTTGCGGAGACTTTCCGAGACGCTGACGTGCTGGTTCTCGAACTGGGCGTACGACCACGGGTTGACGATGTTCCAGCCGCTGATGACGTATTTCAAATCCGACTCGAATTTCAACTCGTTGCGGACGTAATCGTAGAAGGCGGCGGTGTACGGCCCGGTGATCTGCGGGAAGAGGGGATCGAACTCGGCGAACTCGCCCACGCCCAATTTGTCGCGTCCCGTGAAGCGGCTGTCGAGACGTCCCACCGTCAGGCCGCGTTCGCGCAGCAACTCTTTGAAGTAATGCTGGTCCATGATGCGCAGGTTGGAGCGTTCGATGAAGGCGGGCGAAATTCCCGTGTAGTGGGAGAGTTTCTCCACGATGCGGGCGCGCTCCGCGGCCGGCAGCGCGTCTCCCTGAAGCAGGGCGGAGGCGTACTCGCCCAGCGCGAATTTCGCCGCCTCGGCGGTGAACTCCTGCAAGGTCTGGCGTTTGCCTTTCACCGCGTCGTGATACCAGGCGGTGGCCGCGTAGCCCGGCACGAACAGGATGTAGGGCAGGTCGTTGCCGGGGGTGAAGTCCGCGGTCCCGAAATCCAGGATGGACGAGATCAGCATCACGCCGTTCAGCGCCATCCCGTGCTGGTGATAGAGATATTCCGAGAGGCCCGCGGCGCGCGTCGTGCCGTACGATTCGCCGATGATGAACTTGGGCGAAAGCCAGCGGTTGAAGCGCGTCGTGTACAGGCGGATGAAATCGCCGACCGATTCGATGTCCTTCTTGAAGCCGTGCCACTCGACCGGCTTCTGTCCTTCCACGGGACGGCTGTAGCCCGTGCTGACCGGGTCAATGAAGACGAGGTCGGTTTCGTCGAGCAGGGAATATTCGTTGTCGGTCAATTTGAACGGAGGCGGGGGCGCGCTGCCGTCGAACTCCAACGCCGCCCGGCGCGGGCCGAGGACTCCCAGATGCAGCCACACCGACGCCGAGCCGGGTCCGCCGTTGAACGAGAAAGTGAGCGGCCGCTTCGACTTGTCCCGCGCGCCGTCTTTGACGTAGGCGATGAAGAAGACCTGCGCGCGCGGCTTCTCGCCCTCCGACTCTTTCTCGCGGTCGGCGGTCTCCTCCTTCAGCACCATCGTCCCCGCGGTGACGGTGTACTTGATCTCCCGTCCGCCGATGGCGATGGAATGTTTGGTCACGACGAGGTTGTCGTTGAAAGAGGGCTTCTCGTCTTTTTTCTCTGCGTTTTTTCTTGGTTCGGGTTTGTCGGGCATGATGGGCTCCTATTTGTTTTGATTTACCAGGGCGTATACTTCCTTCTTATTCCATCCGCTTTGCTCAGCCAGTTCAACGGAAATCTCTTTCGCAGATTTGCCGCGTCGTAACTCCGTCTCGATGGCGGCTAATAACTCTTCCTCCGTCCACCGTCCTCGGTCTTCGGCCGTTTGTCCCCCCACCACCAGCGTAAACTCTCCCCTCGCCTCCCGCGCTTTGAACGCGTCCGCCGCGCCGCTCAACGTCCCGCGCCAGAACTCTTCGTAGAGTTTGGTCATCTCGCGGGCGACGCAAACGGGACGGTCGCCGAGGACGGCGAGCAGGTCTTCGAGAGAAGCGGTCAATCGGTGCGGGGATTCGAGAAAGATGAGCGTGTACCGTAAATCGGCAATCTGCGCCAACAGGTTTCGCCGCTCCGATTTTTTGTGCGGCAGGTAGCCGAGATAGAGGAACGCGTCCGTGGGCAGGCCGGAGACGCTCAAAGCCGCGACGGGAGACGAAGGACCGGGAACCGGCCGAACGTCAAAGCCGGAGGCGAGGGCGGCGCGGACCAGTTCGTAGCCGGGGTCGTTGATGGCGGGAGTCCCCGCGTCGGAGACGAGCGCCACGTCCCCGTCCGCGAGCGCGGCGAGGACGCGGTCGAGTTTGGTCAATTTGTTGTGTTCGAAATAACTGGTCGTCGGCGTGCGGATGCCGAAGTGATTGAGCAACTTCGCGGTGTGACGCGTGTCCTCGGCGGCGATGAGTTTTGCCTCGCGTAGAATCCGCACGGCGCGCGGACTCATGTCCTCCAGGTTGCCGATCGGGGTGGCGACGAGGTACAGGACGCCCATGGATTTCAAATCCAGGTCGGCTCTTCGTACCTGCCGAAGGTGTCCTTCATCACCTGGACGATCTCGCCGAGCGTGGCGTAAGCGCGGACGGCATCGAGGATGAACGGCATGGTGTTCTCGGTCCCCTGGCAGGCGATGCGGAGACGGTCGAGCGTCTGGCCGACGCGTCCCGCGTCCCGCGTGCGGCGGACTTCCTCGAGGCGCGTTACCTGACGCTGGTAGCCCTGCGGGTCCATCTGGAGGATCGGGATGGCGAGCGGTTTGTCTTCCGCGTAGGCGTTCACGCCGACGATCTTGCGAACGCCCTCGTCAATCTCGCGCTGGTAGCGGTAGGCCGCGTCGGAGATCTCGCTTTGGAAGAATCCCTTTTCGATGGCGGGGATGACGCCGCCCAGGTCTTCGATGCGGCGGAAGTAGTCGCGCGCCTGCTTTTCGATTCGGTCGGTCTGCGCTTCGACGAAGAACGAACCGCCGAGCGGGTCCACCGTGTTGGCCGCGCCCGACTCTTCGGCGATGATCTGCTGGGTGCGGAGGGCGATCGTCACCGCGTGCTCGGACGGAAGCGCCAGCGCCTCGTCGAGCGAGTTGGTGTGGAGCGACTGCGTCCCGCCGAGGACGGCCGCCAGCGCCTGGATGGCGACGCGCACCACGTTGTTTTCGGGCTGCTGCGCGGTGAGGCTGACTCCCGCCGTCTGCGTGTGGAAGCGGCACAGCCACGAGCGCGGGTTTTTCGCTTTGAACGTCTCTTTCATCTCGCGCGCCCAGATGCGGCGCGCGGCGCGGTACTTGGCGATCTCCTCGAAGAAGTCGTTGTGGGCGTTGAAGAAGAACGAGAGCCGCGGCGCGAACTCGTCCACGTCCATGCCGCGGGCGATTCCCCAGCGGACGTATTCGAGTCCGTCGGCGAGGGTGAAAGCCAGTTCCTGCGCGGCGGTGGAGCCAGCCTCGCGGATGTGGTATCCGCTGATCGAGATGGTGTTCCACTGCGGGACGTGTTTCGAGCCGAACTCCATCGTGTCCACCACGAGGCGCATGGAGGGTTCGGGCGGGAAGATGTATTCTTTTTGCGCGATAAATTCCTTCAGGATGTCGTTCTGGATGGTGCCGCGCAGCTGGTCGGCGCGGACGCCCTGCTTCTCCGCGGCGGCGATGTACATGGCCCAGGTGATGGCCGCGGGCGAGTTGATGGTCATGCTGGAGGAGACCTTGTCCAGCGGGATGTTGTCGAGCAGGATTTCCATGTCTTTCAGGGAGGAGACCGCCACGCCGCATTTGCCGAACTCGCCGAGGGCTTCGGGCTGGTCGGTATCGTAGCCCATCAGCGTGGCGAGGTCGAAGGCGATGGAGAGGCCGGTCTGCCCCTGTTCCAGTAAATATTTGAAGCGGCGGTTTGTCTCCTCGGCGGTGCCGAATCCCGCAAACATGCGCATCGTCCAGAGTTTGCCGCGGTGCAGCGTCGGGTGGACTCCGCGCGTGAAGGGGTAGCCGCCCGGCAGTCCGAGGTCGGAGGCGTAGTCGAGGCCGGCCACGTCGAGCGGGGTGTAGAGTCGGTTGACCGGTTCGGAGGAAGTCGTGATGAAGTCGGCGCGTCGCTCGGGCATGGAGGCGAGCGTCTTTTGCAGGTCGGTCTCTTCCCACTTTTCGAGGGCAACTTTAAGTTCGTCGAGTTTTTTAGGATCGTACATTTGGGAGGTCTCCTCGGGGGAATTATACTTTCAATGCACGAGCGCGTTCAAGTCCGCGCCGGAGGCCTGGAGGTAACGCGTAAACTCCACGTAGAAGAGGTCATCGACGGGCGTGATGCCTTTGATCTTGAAGAGCGCGTCGAAGAGGACTTTGCCGTTGGGCTGGGCGAAGACGAGGTCGAGAGCGCGTTTGAGTTCGGCGGCGACGTTCGGCGGGACGGAGGCGGCGAGGAAGATCCCGTCGTAGGGGATGACGGCCGGGACCTGCCAGGCGACGGTCACTTCGTCCATGATGCGGGGGTATTCGTCCTTCAACGCGGGATAGGCGCGGGCGTCTACGTACGTGGCGCCGAAGTCGCAGACTTCGCCCATGCGGACGGCGCGCACGACGGCGAAGTGACTTTGCAGGAACGCGCCCTCCTGCGTGGGGATTTTGTACCAGTTCAGGATTCCAAACGGGACGAGGTAGCCCGAGGGCGAATCAGTCTCGGTCCAGCAGGGCTTCTTTCCGCTGAACTGGGCGAGGGCTTGCGGCGCTTCGGCGGTATTCTCCTTCTTGAACGGGTCGAAGTACGCGTCGAAGCGGTCGCTGCGGACGAGGAACTGCGCGCCGTAGGAGGCGGCTTCGTCCTGCGTGGAGGCGTAGGCGGCCTGCACCGCGTCCCGCTGATAGGCCAGCGCGATGGCGAACATCGGCAGGGCAGCGATGTGGGCGTTGCCGTTTCCGAGCGACTTGATCAGGTCGGCGTAGGTGTTCGGCGCGACGGCGACGACGCGGTAATGGGTCTGTTTTTCGAGGAGGGCGGCGAGCTGCTGACCGTTGCCGACGGCGGCCGCGTCGAGGAAGCGGGACGGAGGCAGCGCCAGCAAAATGGGATTTGCGTCCGTGCCGAGTTCGGGCTGTGGAGAGGGCGGCGGAGCGGGACGCGGCGTCTCTGTGACGACGGCGGTCGGCGCGGGCGACTCTCCAACGGGCGAGGGGACCGGGGCGAGGGTCGGCGCGCAACCCGCCAGCAGAATGACCAGCCACAGAGACAGGACGATTTTCATCACGACCTCGCTTTTGCGAATATTATCGCACAATTACGCGCGGCGAGCGTCCAGGAATTCATGCCGCATTCGTGGACGGGTTGTCGCTGACTACGTCATTCCTTCGCTTCACCCCGTCTCGATAACATGTATCCTTCATCATTTGGTTATAGACGCCGTCGACCGGGTCGTCTCCCTCTCCGACATAAAGAGAAACCGTATTTGCATAAGTCGCTCCCAAAGTACAGGTTCTCTCCGTTCCTATGTTACACACGAGCAGTTTGTCCGACAGGTCTAAAGAGTCTTATCCATCTCACCCGACAGGTATTCATACCTGGAAGGAATCCTTCGGCGTAAAGGATCACCTGATTGTTGGATTGAACGGGACTTCCGAAGAGGTTGGATTTATCTATCCATAGCAGTTGCCTGAGTGATTTCAAACGGCGAATCAAAGAACTCCGCCGCGAGATGACTCCGGTCACGCGCGCCTTTGCGAGAGACCGTTTAAATTGAAAGAGCCGGGTCTCCCAGGCCCGGCTCTTTCAATTCGCAAAGGAGGAGAAGCGTATGCCCCGTCTGATCGCAACTGTATCACGGGCTTGCGGACCGTGCTTGACGCCTCCCCTACGACACGCAGACGGACACGCGACGATTTTGATGAGCGTTTCTTAATTCGACTTGCTCTTTTCGTCTATTTCGGTCCTTGCTGGGCCAGAAGGCTGGCAATCCCTTTGAGTTCCAGCCACCATTGGGATTTGGGCCGCTGGCGTTCGGCGTCCATCATGCGGTCGAAGTCGCGCATATCGTGGAAGTGGATCTGTCCATTTTGCATACCGATGAAAGCGCTGCCGCATTCCTGCTTGCCGCATTGCTCGATCAAATATTCGAGGCACATGCGCGCCAGCCGCGTCGCCTGGATGCGGTCGAACGGGGAGGGATCGCCGCCCTGCTGCAAGTGACCGAGGATGGCGGGACGCACATCGAACACATCCTGTCCCTCCTCTTCGAACAGCGAGCAGATAAACTCTGTGGTGTAAATCGGGTTCGCCCTCTCGTTGCGGATGACCAGCCCGAGACGCTTCCCCGCCTGGAAGCCGCGGAGCAAATTCTCCACGTCCGTTTGCAGGTCGCGCAGCCGCACGCCCTCCTCGTGCAGGTAGACGCGCTCCGCGCCGGTCGCCATTCCGCCCATCAACGCCAGATAACCGCAGTAATGTCCCATCACTTCTACGACGAAACAGCGCCGCGTCGCGACCGCCGACTGCTTGATCTTGTCCACCGCGTCCACAATGCTGTTCAACGCCGTGTCCGCGCCGATGCTGAACTCGGAACCAGGCAGGTTGTTGTTGATCGAAGCGGGCAGGCAGATCGTCGGGATGTTGAACGACGGGAAATTCGGACGGTTCGTCAACATGCCGAAGGCCGCCTCATACGCGTTCCAGCCGCCGATGATCAGCAGCGCGTCGATGTGATGGTCTTCGATGACGCGCGCCATGGCGTAGAGGTCGCGTCCTTTTGGGATGTGGCGCGTCGTCCCCAATACCGAGCCGCCGCGCGACGCCCAGCCGCTCACGCTCATCCAGTTCATTTCCTCCAGGTCGCCCGTCATCAGCCCGTCGAACCCGTTGCGGATTCCCAGCATCACGTGACCCGCGTCCAGCCCAAGGCGGATGGCGGCGCGCGCGGCCGTGTTCATGCCCGGCGACGGCGCGCCCGCGTTCATCACCGCGATGCGGAAGCGTTTTCGGGACGGGTCCAGCGGATGAGGCAGGGCGCGCACCATGGTCTTGAACGTGTCGAAGGCGTCCTTAAAGGAGGAACTCCGCAGCGACATGGCGCGCTCGTAATCCCCGGCGTCGATCGCCTCCACCACCGCCTGCGTCTGGCGCATGCTTTCCATCAGCGACAGGCGCGTTATGCGGTTGTTGCGGATGCCGATTACCACTGGCTCGTCTTCGGGTTTCGCCGCGAGGATGGTGTTCACCGCCTCGTAGCCCATCAACGTGCTGAGCGTGCGGTCGAAGGCGCTCGGTTTGCCGCCGCGCTGGACGTGTCCCAGCACGGTCACGCGCACTTCCTCCCCAAGCCTTTCCTCCAGCGCGCGCTGTACGTCGCCGCTGCCGATGTAGTTCCCGCTCCGGTCGCGCGCGCCCTCCGCCAGGATCACCATGCTGTCGCGGCGGCCGGCCTTTCGTCCCGCGCGGAGGCGTTCGGCCAGCGTATCTTGCCAGTTGTCCACGTTCGGCGGCGCTTCGGGGATCAACACCCAGTCCGCGCCGCAGGCCAGCGCGCCCATCAACGCGAGGTAGCCGCAGTTGCGCCCCATCACTTTGACGACGAACGTGCGCTGGTGACTCGCGGCCGTGCTGGTGATGGCGTCCACCGCCTCGGTGATGCGATGCAGGGCCGAATCAGCGCCGATGGTCATGTCGGCGCCGGAGAAGTCGTTGTCAATCGAGCCGACCAGCCCCACGATGGAGAGGTTCGGGAAGGCCGCGGCTTCCTGCGCCGTGACCTCGCCGAGGCTCGCGAGTTCGGATATGAGCGAGGGCCATTCCTGCCGGAAGACGTTCGCGCCCGTCAACGAGCCGTCGCCGCCGATGACGATCAACCCGTCGATCCCCGCTTTGACGAGGTTTTTCGCGGCCAGCCTGCGGCCTTCGCGCGTGAGGAACGCGTCGCAGCGCGCGGACCCGATCACGGTTCCGCCCAATTGGATGATTCCCCCCACCGAGCTCCAGTCCATCTTTTTAATGTAGTCGCCATTATCCACGAGGCCCTGATAGCCTTCGTAGATGGCGTAGACTTCCGCGCCTTTGTTCAGCGTCGTGCGGACGATGGCCCGCACGGCCGCGTTCATGCCCTGGGCGTCGCCGCCGCTGGTAAGGACTCCGATTCTCTTTGTCATATTCTGCCTGCCGTGTAAGTTCTGTGTGCGTTTATTCTACTGTACTTCACCCCCAAAACGACTGTCTTTCCTGACCCGCTCTGGAAGTAAATTTTCCTCGTCAGTTTTTGGAGGAGCGAAGCGTCCCGCCGCTTGCGCGGGGATTGCTTCGACGCCTGCGGCGTCTTGCAATGACAGGAAAAAGAGCGTCTTCCGTCTTTCGCAATGACAGCGAAAAGCGTCGATTGCACAAAGCGTTTAGAAAACCATGCGAAAAAACGCGCGTCCACTTGCGGAACTCGCGCCTCTATGCTAGAATCCGTGACGTACGTAGAACCCAATCCTGTTGACACCGAGAACTGGGCAGCCCCCAGTTTTCTGTTTATACACGGACATTCACGGAGTCAGAAAGAAGCATGCCCACCAGGAACGAATTCGCTCTCGCCTTCCACGAAGTGTTGGAGGAAAAACAACTGCCGAAGGAGATCATCCTTTCGGCGATTGAGTCCGCCATGGTTTCGGCCTATCGGCGGGCGGTCAACGCGTCTGCCGCGCAGCACGTGGAGGCCAAACTCGATCCCGACACGGGACAGGTCACCATTTTCGCCGAAAAAGAAGTGGTCGAAGACATCATGGACGACCGCACTGAAGTGCTGCTGGATGCGGCCCGCAAAGCCAGCCCCGAAGCGCAGTTGGGCGATGTGGTGGTCGTGGAGACGACTCCCGCGGACTTCGGGCGGGTCGCGGCCCAGACGGCGCGGCAGGTCATCCAGCAGCGGATCCGCGAAGCCGAGAGAAGCGCGCAGTTGGAATATTTCCAGCGGCAGGTGGGCGAGATTGTCAGCGGCGTGGTGCAGGCTTCGAGTCCCGTTCAGGGCGTGACCATCGGGCTGGATATGAAGGCCGAGGGCAACATGCCCAACAACCAGAAGGTGCCGGGCGAGCGCTTCAAAGTGCACGACCGCCTGCGCGCCGTGGTGCTGGAGGTGAAAGACGGCCCGCGCGGGCCGCAGATCATCCTTTCGCGAGCCCATCGCAACTTCCTGCGCCGCCTGCTCGAAAACGAAGTCCCCGAGATCTATCACGGCATCGTGGAGATCCGCGCCATCGCCCGCGAGCCGGGCGCGCGCGCCAAAGTGGCCGTCCTCGCCACCCAGCCCGGCGTGGACGCGGTGGGGGCCTGCGTGGGCATCAAAGGCGTCCGCATTCAGGCCATCGTCCGGGAATTGCACGACGAGAAAATTGACATCATCCAGTGGGACGCCGATCCCGTGACTTACATTTCCAAAGCCATCAGCCCGGCGCGCGTCAGCGGGGTGTACCTGTCCGAGAACTCGGAAGGGAACAAGACCGCGACCGTCGTCGTCGGCGAGGACCAGTTGAGCCTCGCCATCGGCCGCGACGGGCAGAACGCCCGCCTCGCCGCCAAGTTGACCGGCTGGCGCATTGACATCAAGTCCCTGCCCGAGGCCGCGGCGGATACCATCCAGAAGTTTAAGGACGATCCCGAACTGGCCGCCAGATTGCCCGGACTGGAAGAGACTATCCCCGCCGTCGAGGAGATCCTGCTCAAGAAGGCCGAGAATCGGCCCGTCACGCCCGAAGAGTTCGCCCAGTTGACGCAGTTCGTGGACCGCGTGGAGCGCGGCGCCGTCCAGATCAAGGAAGAGGCCGCGCGCGTGGAAGACGAGCAGGCGGCCGCCGTCCGTGCCGAGATCCCGGCGGGCGCGTTCAACGTCCGACTGGACGATTCGGGCATCAAGAATCACGTGGTTGTCATCCTGACCGAGGCCGGCTACGAGACGGTCGGCGATCTGATGGTGGCGCTCAAGACCGACGCGAACAAAGTGTTGGGACTGGCCGGCGTGGGCCCGAAGGCCATGCAGAATATCGAAGAGTCCTTGGCCGCGCTGACGTTCCCCGAGCCGGAGAAACCCGTCGAAGCGGAGACCCAGCCCGAGGTCGAGAAGGAAGCGGAGGCGGCCGCGGAGGCCGCGCCGGCCGCGGAGGCCGTCCAGCCTGTCGAGGCGGTCGTCGAAGCAAAGGAAGTCGAGGAGCCGCCGGCCATGAAGGACGGCGTGTCGCTCGAAGAGATGTTCGCCTTCAAGCCGGAAACTTTTACGACCGCCGGCGCGGAGGAAGAATCCGAAGGCGACAAGAAGAAAGGCAAGAAGAAAGGCAAGAAGAAGTCGGTTGAATTGGAGTACGACGAGACCCTGGGCGAAGTCGTGAGCCGCAAGAAACACAAGCGCGGCGACGGAGCCTGGGAAGAAGAGTAGTGAAACAGCGCGTCAAACACGTCCCTCAACGAACCTGCGTGGGCTGCCGCACGACTCTGGCGAAGCGGGAATTGATCCGCGTCGTGCGGACGGCCGAAGGGGCGCGGGTAGACCCGACCGGCAAACTGGCCGGGCGCGGGGCTTACCTGCACGACCGCCGGAGTTGCTGGGAACGCGGCCTGCGCGGGGCGCTCGCCCACGCGTTGAAGGCCGAATTGACGCCGGAAGACCGGGAACGCCTGCTGGCATTTGCCGCGGCGCTTCCCGAAGAAACGTCCACGGACGCGCCCGCCATGTGATCGCCTGATTTTTCTCTCGTTCACTGGCGCGCTTCGTGGGAAAGGGCAGGCCGGGAAGTCATTCCGGCTTGCAGGATCGAATTCAACGCAGGAGGCGTCCCATGAACGAGAACGGACACAAGATCGAACTGCCCTCGAATATCGTCATTCGCGACCTGGCTCAGATCATCGAAAAAAGCCCGATTGAAGTCATAAAAAAATTGATGACCAACGGCGTAATGGCTACCATCAATCAATCCGTGGATTTTGACACGGCGGCGATTGTGGTGGCGGAATACGGACTCGAAGCCGTCCCCGAGGCGGCTATCGAAGCGCCGAAGGAGGAGGTGGGCGAAGTGCCGCTCTGGCGTCAGCGGATCGCCGGGGAGGACGCGTCGCTGCTCAAGGAACGCGCCCCGGTGGTGACCATCCTCGGTCACGTGGACCACGGCAAGACCTCCCTGCTGGACGCGATCCGCTCCGAGAACGTGGCCGCGGGCGAGGTGGGCGGGATCACCCAGCGCATCGGCGCGTACCAGGTGGAGCATAAAGGACGCCTCATCACGTTCCTCGACACGCCCGGGCACGCGGCTTTCACCGCCATGCGCTCGCGCGGGGCGCAGGGCGCCGACGTGGTGGTGCTGGTGGTGGCCGCGGACGACGGGATGATGCCGCAGACGAAGGAAGCCATCGCGCACGCCCGCGCGGCGCGCGTCCCCATCGTTGTGGCGCTCAATAAAGTGGACCGTCCCAACGCCAACGTTGACCGCGTGAAGCAGCAACTGGCCGAGCAGGAACTCGTCCCCGACGATTGGGGCGGGCAGACGCTGGTCGTCCCGGTCTCGGCGAAGCAGAAACAGGGCATCGGCGACCTGCTGGAGGCCATCCTGCTGGTGGCCGACAACGCCGACATCCGCGCCAACCCCAACGGCAAAGTGATCGGCAGCGTCATCGAGGCGGAACTGGAAAAAGCGCGCGGCGTCGTCGCCACGCTCCTCGTCCAAAACGGGACGCTCCAAACCGGCGACGCGGTGGTGGCCGGGATCGCGCACGGACGCATCAAAGCCATGACCGATTTCCGCGGCAAGGCGCTCAAGAAGGCGGGGCCGTCCACGCCCGCGCTGGTGATGGGACTCTCCGACATCCCCGCAGCCGGCGACCTCTTTGAAGTAGTCGAATCGGACCGCGCGGCGCGCGAGATCGTCGCCGAACGCCTCGAGGCCATCAAGAAAAAATCGCAGGAACGCAAAAAACTTTCGCTCGAAGACCTGTTCTCGGCCTACGAACAGGGCGAGGCCAAATCCCTCAACCTGGTCCTCAAAGCCGACCTGCAAGGCTCGCTCGAACCCATCCTGACCGAGTTGGAGAAACTCGGCGAAGGCGAGATCACCATCCACGTGCTGTACGCCGAAACGGGCAACATCGGCGAAAACGACGTGATGCTGGCCTCCGCCTCGAAAGCCATCATCCTCGGCTTCAACGTCCAGGCCGAAGTGGCGGCGCGTCGTCTCGCGGAAGCCGAGGGCGTGGACATCCGTCTCTACGACATCATCTATCGGCTGACGGAAGATATCGAGAAAGCCCTCAAGGGCATGCTCGCGCCCGAATTCGTGGAGCGCTCCGTCGGGCGGGCGCAGGTGTTGAAAGTCTTTCCCATCTCGAAGATCGGCAAGATCGCCGGCTGCCGCGTGCTCGAAGGCGAACTGCGCCGCAGCGCGAAAGTCCGCTTGAAGCGCGGCGCCGACATCGTCTTCGAGGGCGACATGTCTTCACTCAAGCGCGAGAAGGACGACGCGCGCGAAGTCCGCTCCGGTCTCGAATGCGGCGTGGGATTGAAAAACTTCCACGACATCGAGCCGGGCGACATGCTGGAGTGTTACGTGCTGGAGAAATCGGAGTGATTTTCGTTTCCGAAAGCAGAACTTTCGGATTCCTCTTTTCTGGTGAGAAATTATGCCCTCAGGTATTCGCCTCCAACGTATCGCAGACCGTATCCGCCAGGAACTCTCGGAAATGCTCGTCCGCGAGATCAGCGATCCGCGCCTGGAACTTATCTATGTGACCGACGTTAAAGTGGATAAGGAACTGGCCTACGCGGACGTGTTCGTCTCCGCGCTGGAGGGACGCGAACGCAGCCGCGAGGTCCTCGCGGGACTCGAATCTGCCGGCGGCTTCATCCGCCGGACCCTGGCCGGGCGCGTCGACCTGCGCGTCTTCCCCCGCCTGCGCTTCCACTGGGACCCCACTCCCGAAAACGCCGACCATGTCGAAAAGAAACTGGCGGAGCTGCGCGAGAAAAAACAGACTTGAAATAGTACAAATGGATAGACAACATTAATCCGTTGTTTAGAAACCGACTGTACAATAAAATCACACAAGGAGCGAAAACGTTTCACCAACGTGAACTGAACAATATGGATAGCGCGATCATCAAGCAAATTGGGGATCGACTCGCCTCAGCCCAAAGCGTCCTCGTTGCATCGCATGTCCGTCCGGATGGCGACGCGATCGGTTCGTTGCTTGCCCTGGGACTGGCTTTGCAGAACGCGGGGAAAACCGTCCAGATGGTTTTGCAGGACGGCGTCCCGGCCTCTTTCCGTTTTTTGGAGGGCCATGAACAGGTTCAGAAGGAACCGAAAGGAGAGTGGGACACGTTCATCTCGGTGGACTGCGCCGATTTCAAACGTCTCGGCAAACCCTTCGAGGCCGTCCGCAAACCCGACATCAACATAGACCACCACATCACCAACGAAAAATTCGGGACTTTGAATCTCATCGTCGGCGAGGCTGTCGCCACCGCCGCCGTTTTAACCGACTGCCTGCCCGCATGGGGATTGGAAATTACGCAGCCCGTCGCCGCCGCGCTGCTGACGGGCATCGTCACCGACACGCTCGGATTCCGCACCGCGAACACCTCGCCCGAAGCCTTGCGCCAGTCCGCGCGGTTGATGGAACGCGGCGCGGACCTGCCCGAACTATACATGCGTTCCCTCGTGCGAAAGTCCTACCCGGCGGCGCGCTATTGGGGCGCCGGTCTCTCCTCGCTGAAAAGCGAAGACGGCCTCGTCTGGGGCACGTTGACGCTCGCCGACCGCAAGGCCTCGGGCTACGGCGGCAACGACGACGCCGACCTCATCAACATGATCTCCGCCATTGACGGACCGAAAGTGGGCATGGTCTTCGTCGAGCAGAGCAACGAACACGTCAAAATTTCGTGGCGCGCCCTCGAAGACGGATACAACGTTGCGGAAGTGGCGAAACGCTTCAACGGCGGCGGTCACGCCGCGGCGGCCGGGGCGGATGTCCCCGGCCAATTAAGCGAAATCCAGCCGCTCGTTCTGAAGACGACGCGCGAAATGCTGGAATTTAAATAAATACTCGAAATCAGACAAGTTTGGTAGAATTCAACCCGGCCTCACCCGCCAATTTTCCAGGAGGAAAACACAATGAACAGTCAGGATATCAAGAACGCCATCTCCGGCGTCCTCGTGGTGGATAAACCCGTCGGCATGACCTCGCACGACGTGGTCGAAGCCGTCCGCCGCGGGACCGGAATCCGCCGCGCCGGCCACACCGGCACGCTGGACCCGCGCGCCTCGGGCGTGCTGGTCATTCTCATCGGCCCGGCCGTGCGCCTGAGCGAGTACGTCTCCGCTTCAGACAAGCGCTACCAGGCCATCATCCGTCTCGGCTCCAGCACCGACACCTTCGACGCCGACGGAAGATTCGTCCAGCAGTCCCAGCAGCCGGTCAACGTGACCGAAGAACAGTTCGAAAAGATTCTCAAGAATTTCGAGGGCGAGATCGAACAGACGCCCCCGCCGTATTCCGCCGTCAAAGTGGGCGGACGCCGCGCCTACGACATGGCGCGCCAGGGCGAGGAAGTGGAACTGACCCCGCGCAAGATCCAGGTGCATCATCTCGAAGTGCTGGAATGGGCGCCGCCCGAAGCGGTGGTGGACGTGCATTGCTCCAGCGGCACCTACGTCCGCTCGCTGGCGAACGACATCGGCGCGCAACTCGGCACCGGCGCGTACCTCGTCGGTCTGCGCCGCACCAAAAGCGGACGCTTCAGCCTGCGCGACGCGACGCCGCTCCGCAAATTGCAGGAGGCTTTCCAGGCCGGCAACTGGTATCAATACCTGATCCCCGCGGCCGAGGCCCTTGCCGACTGGCCGGCCATAGAACTGAACCCCGACGAGGTCGAGGAAGTCCGTCACGGTCACCGCGTGAAGCAGGCCGCCGACGCGCCCGCCTCCGAGATGGTGCGCGGCGTGAGCGCGGCGGGCGAACTCATCGCCCTCATGATCCCCGCGGCCGGCGAAGACGGCTCCCCCGAATGGCAGCCGAAGAAAGTCTTCTTCACCAGCGAAGCCAAAGTCGAAAATTAAATCAGAAACCAGGTTTCTGCCAGAAACCTGGTTTCTCAAACTGCCTTCACCCGTGCAGCATTACCGTTCCCTCGCCGACGTATCGCTTCAAAACGCCTGGCTGACGATCGGCGTCTTCGACGGCGTCCATCGCGGTCACCAGGCGATCTTGCGTCAACTCACCGCGGGCGCGCACGCCCTCGGCGCGCCGGCCGTTTTGCTGACCTTCGACCCGCATCCCGCCTTCGTCCTCGCGGGACGCGACATCCGGCTGCTGACCACTCCCGACGAACGCGCCGCGCTCGCCGCTTCCCTGAACGTGGACGCGGTCATCACCTTCCCGTTCGACCGGGCCGCGGCGAACACCTCCGCGCGCGACTTCATGGCGCGCCTCAAAGACCATCTGGGTTTGAGTCATCTGATCATCGGCTACGATTTCGCGCTGGGGAAAAACCGCGAGGGCAACGCCGAACGCCTGACCGAATTGGGACGCGAACTCGGATACGCCGTCTCGGTGGTGGACGCGGTCAACGACGCGGGCGGCGTCGTCTCCTCGACCGAGATCCGCGGCCTCGTCTCGCGCGGGGACGTGGAGGCGGCCGCGCGTCTGCTCGGACGCGGCTACGCGCTCTCGGGAACGGTCATCCACGGCGACGGACGCGGGCGGCGCATCAACATCCCGACCGCGAACATCCATTACCCCGAATCAAAACTCCTGCCCGCGAACGGAGTCTACGCCTGCCGCGCCTGCCTCGGCGCGGACGTGTACGCGGCCGCAACCAACGTCGGCTACAACCTCACCTTCACCCCCGACAAGCGGACGGTCAATGTGGAGGCGTACCTCCTCGATTTCGACCGCGACATCTACGGCGAGACGTTGACGCTCGAATTCGTCTCCCGCCTGCGCGATGAATTAAAATTCGATTCGGTGGACGCGCTGCTGCAACAGATCGACGCGGACGTTGAGCAGACGCGGAGATTATTGTCCGCTTGATTGACGCCTTGTTGAAAAGAGAACGCCATGTTTCCCACAGATTTGGATCGTCGAAGAGAAGAAGAGCGCGTCCGCAAAGAGGGACGCCTCCCGCCCGGCCAATCGTTGACGGTGAAATTCCCCGTCCTGCATTATGGGCCGGTCCCGCCGTTCAACCCGTCCACGTGGAATTTCCGCGTCTGGGGCGAGGTGGAGGCGGAGAAAGCCTGGACGTGGGACGAGTTCAATCAACTGCCGCGCGCCAAAATCCAGATGGACATCCACTGCGTGACGCGCTGGAGCAAATTCGATACGGTCTGGGAGGGCGTGTCGGTGCGGACGCTGGTCGAAAACGGCCTCGTCCAGATCAAACCGTCCGCGACGCACTTGATGCAGCACGCCGAGTTCGGATTCACCGTCAACCTGCCCATCGAGGTCGCGCTGGCGGATAACTTCCTGCTCGCGACCCATCTGAACGGCGAGCCGATCACGCCCGATCATGGATATCCCCTGCGCGGCGTGGTGGGATTCATCCCCGGCCGCGAGCTGGAGACTCCCTATTTTTGGAAGGGCGCCAAGTGGCTGCGCTCGCTGGAATTCATGCCGCATGACCGCAAGGGGTTCTGGGAGCAGGCCGGTTATCACAACCGCGCGGATGTGTGGAAGGAAGAACGATTCGGTTAACCATATCGGGCGAGGCGATGAGTCTCGCCCGAAATCTTAATGTTACGGCGCAGGAGCCGGGACCGGGAAGGCGTCTTTGCGATCTTCGCGGCCTTGCGCTTCAACCGGTTTGCCCGGCTTAATTTGAGAAAATCACGTCCAGCCTCCCGCCCGCCTTGCGCCGGATCGTTAACTGCTGATAAGATTAAAGGACAGACGCGAGAGAAGATGAAACAAGAATTTTACGGTCCCAATTTCGCCCATATTTTAGAAATGTATCAACGGTACCGGGCGGACCCAAACAGCCTTGACGAGGAGAGCCGCAGGTTCTTTCAGAACTGGTCTCCTCCTGAGAACGAGGGGGCGCGCCCTCCCAACACGGCCGACGCCGCGCTTTCCGCCTTCAACTTAACCGCTGTGACGGGGGCGATTGATCTGGCCCGTTCGATCCGCTCCTACGGCTACCTTTCCGCCAATCTCAACCCGCTGGACCCCGCGCGGGAAGAAAATCCGCTTGTCAGCCTGGAATTTTACGGGCTAACCCCGGCGGATCTGGAATCTTTGCCCGCCAGCCTTTTGAATATCTCCGGCGCGGGGGACGAAAACGCGCGCGAGGCCATTGAGTCCCTGCGTTCCATTTACTCCGGGAGCGTCGGCTACGATTACGCGTACATCCGCGTCCCCGAAGAGCGCGAGTGGTTGTACCGGGCGGCGGAACGCGGGGCGTACCGTCAACAACCGTTCGACGGGAAAAAGCTCCTGGAACGCCTGAGCCAGATCGAGGCGTTCGAACTGTTCCTGCACCGCGTTTATCCGGGCAAAACCCGTTTCTCCATCGAGGGGCTGGACATGCTCATCCCCATGCTGGACGAGATCGTGGAATCTGCCTCCCGCGCCAAACTTAAGACAGTCTTGATCGGCATGGCGCATCGCGGGCGGTTAAACGTCCTCGCGCATGTTTTACACAAACCATACGCCCAGATTTTGGCGGAATTTGCCGACCCGAAAGGCCGCGCCACCACCTGGGATGAACTCGGCTGGACCGGCGACGTGAAATATCACATCGGCGCGCAGAAAGCGATCGGCGGCGGCGCGGAGACGGATCTGGTCATCCATATGCCGGCCAACCCGAGTCACCTCGAGCAGGTGGACCCGGCGCTGGTCGGCATGGCGCGGGCATACGACACAAAGACGGAAGGCGGCGGCGCCCCGAAATACGAAAACAAATCCCTGCCGATCTTGATCCACGGCGACGCGGCCTTCACCGGCCAGGGGATTGTGGCGGAGACTTTGAATTTCTCCCGCATCCCGGGCTATAGCGTCGGCGGGACGGTGCATATCGTTTCCAATAATCAACTTGGATTTACGGCGGAGGGCGGCGAATCGCGCGGCAGCCTGCACGCCAGCGACCTGGCGGCGGGTTTTGAAATCCCCGTGATACACGTCAACGCAGACGACCCGCCGGCCTGTCTCGAAGCCGCCCGGACCGCTTTCGCCTATCGCCAGACGTTCCAAAAAGATTTTGTGATCAACCTGATCGGCTATCGGCGGTACGGTCATAACGAAGGGGACGAACCGCGTTTTACGCAGCCGGTCATGTATCGCAAAATTGACGCGCATCCCACCGTCAGAAAAATCTGGGCGGACAAACTGGAGGCGGAAAAGGCGGCGGAGCCGGGCGAAGCCGGGCAGATCCTGCAAAGCTTCCTCAAAGACCTGCAACAGATCAGCGAAAAACTGGACGCCGAAAAGGAACTGGTCGAACCGCTTCCGCAGGTTCCCCCAAAGGGCGCGGCGCAAAAAGTAAAAACCGGCGTATCTCAAAAACGCCTCAGGGATTTAAATCAGGCGCTGCTTCAATTCCCGGCGGACTTCCGCCTGAATCCGAAGCTGGCGAAATTCATGGAAAAACGGAGAAGCCTGTTCGATGACGCCCAGGCCAGGGTGGACTGGGCGACAGCCGAGGAACTGGCGTTCGCCTCCATCCTGGAAGAGGGGATCGCGGTCCGCCTGACGGGACAAGACAGCGTGCGCGGGACGTTCAGCCAGCGTCACGCCGCCTTTTACGACGCGGAAACGGGCCAGCCGCGCATCCCCCTGCAAACGATCCCGCAGGCCCGGGCCGCGTTCGAAGCGCTGAACAGTCCGCTGAGCGAGGCGGGAGCGGTCGGCTTTGAAATCGGCTACAACCTCGCCGCGCCGGAGCGGCTCGTCGTCTGGGAGGCGCAATACGGCGACTTTGTCAATAACGCGCAGGGCATGATCGACGAGTTCCTGCTTTCGGGACGCGCCAAATGGGGCTTTGCCCCCTCCCTGGTTTTACTGCTGCCGCACGGGAATGAAGGCCAGGGGCCAGACCATTCGAGCGCGCGCATCGAACGCTTCCTCGGGTTGGCAGCCGAGACGAACGTCCGCATCGCGTATCCCTCCACGGCGGCGCAGTACTTCCATTTGCTGCGCCGCCAGGCGCTGGTCTTGAAGACGGACCCCCTGCCCCTGGTCGTCTTCACGCCGAAGGGATTGTTAAGGAGCCCGCTGTCGGCCTCTCCGGTGGAAGAATTAACTTCGGGAAAATGGTATCGCATCTTGGACGACCCGGACCTGCCCGGCGAAAAATCCGACGTCAGAAACGTCATTCTGTGCAGCGGACGCATTTACGCCGACCTGGCGGCGAGCGAACTGCGCCGGGAAAACAAGGACGACGCGCTTGTGCGCGTGGAGCAACTGTATCCATTTCCAGAAAAACAATTGAAAGCGCTGCTGGACGGGTATCCGAATCTGGAACGCTTGATCTGGGCGCAGGAGGAGCCGTTCAACATGGGAGCCTGGAAATATTTGCGACCGTTGCTCAGGGATTTGGCGGAAGGAAAACTGACGGTGCATTACGTGGGCAGACCCGAAAGCGCCAGCCCGGCCGAAGGTTCTTCGACGCTGTATCGGGCCAATCAACGCTCCCTGGTCGAGCAGGCCTTTATGTTCGAAAAGAAATCGCAGACATCCAGCGTTGTGAAAATGAGAGGTTGACATGACGGTAAACATTACTGTTCCTGAATTGGGCGAATCCGTATTGGACGCGACCGTCTCTGCCTGGCTTAAACAGGAGGGAGACTTCGTCAATATGGGAGACGTCCTGGTTGAATTGGAGACGGACAAGGTCAACGTGGAGGTGGGCGCAAAAGTCTCGGGCGTTTTACAGAAAATCCAGGCCCCCAAAGGAAGCGACGTTAAGGTGGGAGACGTCCTGGGCCTGCTCGACGAGAAACAAAGCCAGACGAAGACCCCCCAACCCGTCGCGGAGGCGGAGCCGCTCAAGGAAGCGGCGCAAGGGACGCCTGCAGAACGCGCGCCTGCGCGGCAGGTCTCGCCGGTGGCGGCCCGCCTGGCCCGGGAAAAGAACGTGGACCTCGACAAGGTCGCCGGCTCCGGGGGCGACGGACGCGTCACCAGGGCGGATGTTGAGTCGTATTTGCGGGCGGCGGAGAAACAGGACGCGGCCAAACTGGAGTCGGACGCGGCCGCGCCGGGTCGGGCGGATTCGTCCGCCTCCCGAAGCGAGGCGCGGGTCAAAATGACGCGGCGCCGCCGCACCATCGCGCAGCGGCTGCTGGAAGCCAGACAAAGCGCCGCCATGCTGACCACATTCAACGAAATTGACATGAGCGCGGCGATGGACCTGCGAAAACGCCGCAACGAAGAATTTCAAAAACGGCACGGCGTCAAACTGGGATTCATGTCCCTGTTTACCAGGGCCGCCATCAGCGCGTTGAAGTTGTTCCCCGCCCTCAACGCCGAACTGGACGGCGACGAGATTGTCTATAAAAACTATTACGACATCGGCATCGCGATCGGCTCCGAAGAAGGCCTGGTCGTGCCGGTGATCCGCGACGCCGATAAACTTTCCTTTGCCGACATCGAAAAACGCATCAAGGACTTTTCGGAGAAAACGCGGCTGGGAAAATTATCGGTGGAGGATTTGCGCGGCGGCACGTTCACCATCACCAACGGCGGCGTGTTCGGATCGCTGCTCAGCACGCCGATCTTGAATTTGCCGCAAGTCGGGATTCTCGGCTTGCATAAAATCGAAGACCGTCCGATTGCATTGAACGGCCAGGCGGCGATCAAGCCCATGATGTACGTCGCGCTCAGCTACGATCATCGGATCGTTGACGGCCGCGAATCGGTTCAGTTTCTCGTGCATATCAAGCAGTTGATGGAAGACCCGGCCTGGATGCTGGTGGAAGGCTGAGCGGAAGCGCGCGGCTGAAGTTCTCATAAATCCTTCGTTCTTTCGTTCAAACCTGCGGGACGGCGCGTAACGCCGGCCGCGATCTGGCTCTGTGAGGGGAAATTGAGCCTTTTAACCGCCCGCGCTGGGCTTCGTTGGCGCGTTTTCCCAGGCGCGGCTTCTTTACGGGGGCATTTTCGTGAAAATTTTCATAGCCTATTGAATTTTCCTTGCATTTTTGTTATGATGATACTGTCTGCCAGACCGAACGGGCCAATCTGCTGCAAGGCGGCGCAAAGCGGACGATGGAAAAGCAGGCCGCTGATTTGTCGAAGGTATCGTGTGTCCGACGGTCATGGTTTCTCAAAGGAGGTTTTTATATCAAGATAACTCAAATTCTCCTGATCTTGTTTTTCTGTGGAAAACCCGAACACAAGTCAACCATAAGGAGAATACAGGATGAATGCAAAATGGTTTAGAACCGCGCTGATTGTCGCAATGCTGGCGGTCTGCATCGCGCCCTCGGTTTCGGCCGGCGATGGCGGCCCGCTTCTTCCGCTTGACGCGTCCCCTTCGGCGGAAAACGGGGAACTGACCGATGAAACGCCTCATTTATGGTTCGTTGAAATGACGGGCGCGCCGGTTGCCGATGGGAACGCCCAAAAAACGGTCGATTCTGAACAACAGAAATTCCGTGCTGAAGCAAAAAAAGAGAAGATCAAGTACACGGAACGCTACCGCTACAGCGCCCTGTGGAACGGTTTCTCGGTTTCTGCCGCCACGTCCGAACTCGGGAAACTGAGCCGTATTCCGGGCGTCAAGGCGATCTACCCCGTCTCGGTAATCCCCATCCCGCAGACCGCGGCTTCCTCCTACAACCCCGAACTATACACCTCGCTCGCCATGATCGGCGCGGATGTCGCGCAGTCTGAACTGGGCTACACCGGCAAAGGGATCAAAGTCGCGGTAATGGACACCGGCATTGACTACGATCATCCCGACCTGGGCGGATGTTTCGGCTTTGGCTGCCGCGTCGCAAAAGGCTGGGACTTTGTCGGCGATGCCTATAATGCGGACGATACCTCGCCCAGTTACAACCCGGTCCCGGCGCCCGATCCCTACCCGGATGACTGCAACGGTCACGGGACGCACGTGTCCGGCATCATCGGCGCGAACGGCGTCGTCAAGGGCGTGGCGCCTGAAGTGACCTTTGGCGCATATCGCGTCTTTGGCTGCGAAGGCTCCACCACCGACGACATCATGCTGGCCGCCATGGAGCGCGCCTACAAAGACAGGATGCAAGTCTTGAATATGAGCATCGGCTCGCCGTACGATTGGCCGCAGTCTCCTACCGCTGTGGCGGCTTCGCGCCTGGTGAGGAAGGGAATGGTCGTTGTCGCTTCCATCGGCAACAGCGGCGCGAACGGACTGTATTCAGCGGGCTCCCCAGGGCTTGGGGATGAAGTCATTGGCGTGGCCTCCTTCGATAACACGGATGTCTTGCTGCCCTACTTTGAGGTCAACGGCGCCAAGATCGGCTACATTTCCATGACGTTTGCCGGTCCCACGCCGACCTCCGGCACAGAAGAGATCGTCTATGTCGGGCGGGGCTGCAATGCCGACGCCTACCTGGCGGACCCCAACGGGAAGGTTGCCCTGATCTCCCGCGGCGCCTGCTCGTTTGGCGAGAAGGCCGCCAAGGCGATCACGGCAGGCGCAACGGCTGTGGCTATTTACAACAATGCCGCCGGCGTCTTTAGCGGGACTCTCGGCGCTCCCATTGACGGCGTTACCCCTGTGGTGGGCATTTCCCTGGCCGATGGATTGTTCATCCAGGCGCAAACCGCTCCCATTTCCATGACCTGGACCGACCAGCAGGCGTCCTTCCCCAGCCCAACCGGCGGACTGATCTCCTCCTTCAGCTCCTACGGCCTCTCGCCCGACCTGGCGCTGAAACCGGATATCGGCGCGCCGGGCGGCAACATCTACTCGACCTTCCCCCTGGAACAGGGCGGTTACGCCACCTTGAGCGGCACGTCCATGGCATCGCCGCACGTGGCCGGCAGCGCGGCCCTGTTGTTGCAGGCCTTCAGGCATCCCGGCTGGTATTGGAAGCAACACCACTGGTTCCGCCACCTGAGCGCGGATAAAGTCCGCGATGTACTGCAGAACAGCGCGGATCCCGCGTTGTGGTGGGGGAATCCCGGACTGGGCTACCTGGATAACGTCCACCGGCAGGGCGCCGGCATGGCGCGCATTGACGAGGCCATCCTGGCCACCACTCGCGTCCGGCCCGGCAAACTGTCTCTGGGCGAAAGCGCCGCAGGCCCCGTCACCCGCGCGTTGAAGATCGAAAATAACGGCAACGCGCAGGCCACCTACGATCTCTCGTTCGAAAACGCGTTGTCCACCAGCGGCGTGATTACTCCGGGTTTCTTTGACTCCGACGCGACTGTCGCTTTCAGCGCGTCCAGCGTCACCATCCCGCGCCGCGGCGAAAAGAAGATTTACGTCACCGTTACCCCGCCCACCTATCCCGATCAGGGTCAGTACGGCGGCTACATCATCATCACGCCTCGCGACGGCAGCCCGGCCCTCCGTGTGCCGTTCGCCGGGTTCGTGGGCGATTACCAGTCCATCCAGGCGCTGACCGATCCTTACGGCCTGCCGCTGCTGACCGATCAGTTCTACGACGATACGGTGACGACGTTCACCCTGGCCGGTGGCGACCTGCCTTACGTCCTGGTACACCTGGAGCATCAGTCCCGCCTGTTCCGAATCGAGGCCTTCGACGCGGTCACAGGCAAGTCGGTGGGCAGCGTCCTCGATATGGAATATATGATCCGCAACAGCACATCCACCGGCTTCTTCGCCTTTGCCTGGGATGGAACGACGACCCGGCACAGAAGATCCTACACCGTTCCGAATGGACAGTATTTCGTGAAACTTTCGGTCCTCAAGGCCCTCGGCAGTTACAGGAATCCCGCAGACTGGGAGACTTGGACTTCCCCGATCTTCACCATCGCGCGGCCGTAAACCAATGCTGTTCAGTTAATGCTCAGGCTGGCAGGATTTTCCCTGCCAGCCTGATGTTTTCTTAGCTGGGCGTTTGGAGCGGGGCGACGGCCATGCCGGGCATGAAGACGCCTTTATTTCGTCAAAATGGAGGCCGCTTTCTTACAGCAGATCGGGCTGCTCCTTATCCGCGTCCTCGTTCCCATTGACCTGCGCGCCCGCCTTCTTCAATTCTTCCACGGCGATGCGCGCCACCGAAGCCACGCTGTCGCCTTCCTGCGGCTTGATCAGGTGGACGCCGCGCGTGGACCGACCCGCCTGTTTCACATCTTTCACCTTCAGGCGCAGGGTGACGCCGTTGGCGGTGATGATGGTCAGGTCGTCGTTCATCTGGACGACGCGCGCCGAGGCGATCTTGCCGGTGACGGCGAGGGCCTTCTGGTCAATGGTGGCGACGCCGCCTGTGGCGCGTCCCTTGGCGGGATAATCCTTCAGCGGGGTCTGCTTTCCGTAGCCGTTTGCCGTCACGATCAAAAGCGAACCGTTGGGCTGGACGACCGTCATGCTGGTGACCGCGTCCCCGTTCGCGAGGCGGATGCCCTGCACGCCGCCGGCGGCGCGTCCCATCACGCGGACTTTGTCCTCGCTGAAGCGCAGCGCCTGTCCGTTTTCGGTGACGAGGATGATCTCGTCCTGGCCGCTCGTCAGGCGCGCCCAGCCGAGGGTGTCGCCCTCCTCCAAAGTCATGGCGATCAAGCCCGAAGGTCGGACGGAGGCGAATTCCTCCATGTCCACGCGCTTGACTTTGCCGCGCGCCGTCGCCATCATGCAGTAGTTGTTCGCTTCGAAATTCGAGACGTCTATCGCCGCGGTGACGCGTTCGTTCGCGCCGAGCGCCAGGACGTTCACGAGCGGGATGCCCTTGGCGGCGCGGTCGGCGTCGGGGATCTGGTAGACCTTCTCCGAGTAGACCTTGCCCTTGTCCGAGAAGAACAGCATCGTGTCGAGACTGCGGGCGGGGATGAGCATCACGACTTCGTCCTCCTCCTTCGTCGTGTGGCCGATCACGCCGCGTCCGCCGCGGCTCTGCGACCTGAACGCTGAGGCCGCCACGCGTTTGATGTAGCCGCGCTCGGTGATGCTGATCAGCACCGCCTCGTCGTGGACGAGGTCTTCCTCGTGGAATTCCTCTTTCGCGTCGGCGGCGATCTTCGTGCGGCGGTCGTCGCCGTATTTTTCGATCACTTCGTTCATGTCGTCCTGGATGAGCGCGAGGATTTTCCTGGGATTCGCCAGCAGGTCTTCGAGGTGGGCGATCTGCGCCGCGACCTGTTTGTGTTCCTCTTCGATCTTCCAGCGTTCGAGCGCGGCCAGCCGCCGCAGTTGCATGTCGAGGATGGCCTGCGCCTGCAACTCGCTGAGTTTGAAGCGCGTCATCAGGCTGGTCTTCGCCGCGTCCGCGTCTTTGGCCTCGCGGATGGTCTTGATGACCGCGTCGATGTTGTTGAGCGCGATCAGCAGCCCGTCGAGGATGTGCTGCCGCGCCCGCGCCTTTGCCAGTTCGAAATTCGAGCGGCGGACGATGACGGTCTGCCGATGCTCGATGAAGATGCGCAGCGCCGTCCGAAGCGGCAGCATGCGCGGCTCGCTTCGTCCGCTCGCGTCGGTCACCAACGCCAGCATCTGCACGCCGAACGTGGATTGCAGCGCCGTGTATTTGTAGAGTTGGTTGAGCACTTTCTTCGGCTGCGCGCCGCGCTTGAGTTCGATGACGATGCTCATGCCGCGCTGGTCGCTTTCGTCGCGCATGTCCGAGATCTGGTCTATTTTTTCCGTGCGCGCCAGTTCGGCGATGCGCTCGATCAGGCTGGTTTTGTTGACCTGGTACGGGATCTCGGTGATGACGATCTGGTGACGACTCCCCTTCATCTCCTCGATGTGGGCTACGCCCCGCATCACCACCCGACCTCGGCCGGTCGCGTACGCCGAGACGATTCCCTCCGTCCCGACGATCATCCCGCCGGTCGGGAAGTCGGGACCTGGCACGAACTTCATCAATTCTTCCACGGTGATCTCGTCGGCGCGGTCGAAATTGTCAATGAGGAAGTTGACGGCGCGCGCCAGCTCGCGCAGGTTGTGCGGCGGGATGTTCGTCGCCATGCCGACGGCGATTCCCGCCGAACCGTTCAGCAGCAGGTTGGGAAGCCGCGCCGGCAGGACGGACGGTTCCTTCAGCGAATCGTCGAAGTTGGGGACGAAGTCCACGGTGTCTTTGTCGAGGTCGGCGAGCAGTTCCTCGGCCATTTTGTTGAGACGCGCTTCCGTGTAACGCATGGCCGCGGGCGCGTCGCCGTCAATCGAACCGAAGTTGCCCTGTCCGTCCACGAGGGTGTAGCGCAGCGAGAAATCCTGCGCCATGCGCGCCATCGTCTCGTAGACGGCTGAGTCGCCGTGCGGATGGTACTTGCCCAGCACCTCGCCGACGATGCGCGCCGACTTTTTGTACGATCCGCTGGAGCGGATGCCCAGTTCATCCATGGCGTAGAGGATGCGGCGGTGGACAGGTTTGAGTCCGTCGCGGGCGTCGGGCAGGGCGCGGGCCACGATCACGCTCATGGCGTAATCGAGGTAGGCTTCGCGCATCTGCGCGTCGATGTCAACTTGTTGAACGGTTCCGATGTCCATAGTGGCTCTTTCGTTCGATAGAAACCTGGTTTTTGAGTGTTACAGGCATTAAAAAGACACGAGTCCGCCGAGAACTGACTTCGTGTCTTTAGATGAAGTACACGCTGTAGTTAGGGTAATTATACCATGCGCTCCCTGTCGAAAATGCCCCGAAAGACGAGAAGTTCATGAGAATCGCTGTGAATTTTCGACGCGCAGCATATGCCGGGCTGCCAGTCCAGTTTGCGGCGTTTAAAACAAAAGACCCGATTTCTCGGGTCTCATGTTCTGTGCCGAAGGAGGGACTTGAACCCTCACGACCTTGCGGCCACTAAGCCCTGAACCTAGCGCGTCTGCCAATTCCGCCACTTCGGCTTGAAGTGCCTGCTTATTTTATCCGAATCGTTTTTTTTGTCAACTGAATTTCGGGAAAAATGCCGCGAATTTGCGAACCCTGGCGTCGCTTGCAAGGGCAGGTGTGACGCGAAGAACCCCAAAGAAATTCGCAAAATTCGCCTATTCGTAATATTCGCGTTCCAATCTGTATTCAACCTGCCAGTTTAGCCGCTCTTGGACACGCCTGTCTCTCCGCGTCGTTCGGGAACCAAACCGGGCCGCCCGTCGTCACATCTCCATTCCTTTCATAACGGTATGGCAAATCCATAACAGTACTAAAAGGGGAGCGCCTTTTTTGATTAAAAAACGTTAAACTGATCATAGATGAAACTCATGACGAAAGGAGGCCCCATGTTCACTCTCATTGCTTTGGTCTGCCTGGCCGCGCTCGCGTTCGCTGGCGGGGACTGGTTCCTGTCCCAGTTCAACGCCGACGACCTGAGCAACATGGGCGTCGAGAAACGATGACGCCCGACCCATTATCCCCCTAGCCCGATGCGGACTTGCGACGCCTCGGGCATTTTTTATTTTTTATCGTCACGGCGCAAAGCCGCAAATTCTTTGCGACTGCGCGCCTTCATGACTTTGTGCTCAGCCCGCCAGCCCCATCCAACCGACTTGCAAATTTGATGGGAAACGGCGGTACAATGTTGCCAATCCCGTCTTTGCACAATATAATCTGCAAATTAGGAGAGTCCCCCTGGATACCCACCGAATTACCCAGCCATTGGACGAAGACGGCAACACCCCCCGAAGGCAATTGCAATCGGGAGCCACGCTTGCCCAACGCTATCTGATTCAGGAAGTGATCGGCGTTGGCGGCATGGGATCGGTCTACCGCGCCCGCGACCTGCACTTCCCCAATGTGGTAAAACTGGTGGCGGTCAAAGAGATGGTCAACCTCGCTCCCGACCCGCTGGTGCGGCAGACCATCGTCCAGAACTTCGAGCGCGAAGCCAACCTGTTGGCCACGCTCAACCACCCCTCCATCCCGCGCATTTACGATTATTTTTCGCAGGATGATCGTTCTTACCTCGTGCTGGAGTTCATCCACGGCAAGGATCTCGAAGCCATCATCACCGACACGGACGGTTTCCTGCTGGAGGAACAGGCGCTCACCTGGGGCATCGAACTGTGCGACGTGCTGTCCTACCTCCACGGTCACAAACCCGACCCGATCATCTTCCGCGACATGAAGCCCTCCAACGTGATGGTCAACCACAACGGCGACATCATCCTCGTGGACTTCGGCATCGCCAAAACCTTCCAAACCGGCGTCAAGGGGACGATGATCGGCACCGAGGGCTATTCCCCGCCCGAACAATACCGCGGCGAAGCCACGCCTCTGGCCGACATCTACGCCCTGGGCGCCACCCTCCATCACACATTGACGCGCCGCGACCCGCGTCTTGAGCCGCCCTTCTCGTTCAACGAACGCCCCATCCGCAAGATGAATCCGGCGGTCTCGCCTGAACTGGAGGCGGTCATCAACACCGCGCTGCAATATAACGTCGAGGATCGCTATCCCACCGCAGGCGACATGAAGGAAGCCCTGCTAAACGCGGGACGAAAGACAGGCATGCTCACGCGCATGCCCACCGCCAGTCTGCAGGCCAGCGCCGTCAAGCCGCTGTGGACCTTCTCGTGCGAGGACGAAATTCGCGGCACCCCCGCCATCCATCGCGGGACGGTTTTCATCGGTTCCTACGACAATAACCTGTACGCCATCAACGCGGCCGACGGCAAATTCCAATGGAAGTATCCCACCGAAGGAGGCGTCGTCACGCGGCCCGCAGTCTTTGAAGACAATGTCTACTTTGGTTCGGAGGACCGCCGCCTGCACGTGGTGGGGGCGCGTTCCGGCAAGGTGGTGTGGACGTACTACACCGAGGGGCCGGTGCGCTCCTCGCCGCGCATCGCCGAGGGACATATCTTCTTCGGCTCGGACGATCATTACCTGCACGCCGTAAACGTGAACACCGGCCGCGCCGCCTGGAAGTTCGAGACCACCTTCCCTGTCCGCTCCACGCCCTTTGTCGCCAACGAACTGGTCTACGTGGGAAATGAAGGCGGGGACTTTTACGCCGTGGATTTCCGCGGCGAGATGAAGTGGCGCTTCCAGGCCAAACGCGCCGTCACCTCCTCCCCCATTGCTGTCGGGCAGGCGGTCTATTTCGGCTCGATGGACAACACCCTCTACGCGCTGGACGCGCGCAGCGGCTGGATTGTCTGGCGTTTCCGCCTGGGGAAGGGTTCCATCGTCACTCCGGCGCTGGCGGAAAACGTCATCGTCACTGGCGCGGCGGACGGGTTCATCTACGCGGTGGACGCGCAAAGCGCGCGCGAGCTCTGGCGTTTCCGCACCGATCACCAGGTCAGCGGCTCGCCGGTCATCTATCGCGATTCGGTCTATTGCGGCTCGGTGGATGGACAGGTCTATTGTCTCGAATACCGGACCGGTCGCCTGCGCTGGAAGTTCGCCACCAAAGGCGCGATCACCGGCACGCCGCTCGTTTACGACGACATCGTTTATATCGGTTCAACCGACCATCAGATCTACGCCCTGCTCGCCTGAGAAGGAGTCCCTGTGTTCGATTTTATCCGCCGAATGTTTCGCAAGCCGCCCCAGCAGGAAACCGCCACCACCGCGCCGCTGACCGACGAGCAGCTTAAATCCATCACCGGCGCGCCCAGCGTCCGTTACGACCTGCAGCAACTGGTTGCGGCCTGCGGGCAATCCATCGGCAAACAGCGCGATCTCAATGAAGACAGTCTGCTGGCCTTCACCTCCACCCTGGCGGGAAACGGCAACAACGCGCCGTTTGGCTTGTATATCGTCGCGGACGGGATGGGCGGCCACCAGTCCGGGGAAGTGGCGAGCAACATTGCCATCCGCACTGTGTCGGGCAGCGTGCTCAGGAAATTTCATCCCTATCTTTTCAATTTGAAATCTGAACCGCTGGACGAGTCTTTACAGGAAATCGTACAGGCGGCGATGGCCGAAGCGCACAGGATCATCCAGCGCGAGGCGCCCGGCAGCGGCACCACCCTCACGGCCGCGTTGATCCTGGGCCAGCAGATGACGATCGCTCACATGGGCGACAGCCGCGCCTACATGTGTTATCCTGACGGGAGAATAGAACTGATCACGCGCGACCATTCGCTGGTCAAGCGCCTCGAAGAGCTCGGACACCTCAGCGCCGTGGAGGCGGAAAATTATCCGCACCGCAACGTGCTTTATCGCGCGCTGGGACAGGGCGAGATCTTCGAGCCGGACATCTTCACCATTCCCTTCCCGAAAGGCGGTTCTCTCATGCTGTGCAGCGACGGGTTGTGGGGCGTGGTTTCAGAGGCCGAGTTGAGTCGCATCATCCGCGATACCCCCAGCCTGCCGCGCGCCTGTCAAAAGCTCGTCGAGGCAGCCAACGCCGCCGGCGGGCCGGACAACATCAGCGTGGCGCTCGTCCAATTAATGGGTTGAACCTGACGTGAACGCAAAACGAGACTACTACGCGCTTCTTGGAATTCTTCGGGATGCCAGCCCGGAGGATATCCGCCGCGCCTACGTCGAGGCGGCCCAGCGCCTGCATCCCGACAAGAATCAAGCGCCCGGCGAAACGGAATTCTTCCTCGAGATCCAGCAGGCCTACGAGACTCTCTCCAACCCCAAGCGGCGCGAGGAATACGACGAGACCCTTCCGCCGGCGGATTCGCCCTCCTCTCCCATCGTCCCGGAGATTCTCTACAGCCGTCCTCACCTGGTGCGGATGCAGGAGGCGCAGCTGGTATATGTGCTGTTGAACATGAAGACGCGCGGCGCCGACGCGCTGCCCGTCCCGCCGCTTAATATCTGCCTGGCGCTGGACCGTTCCACGTCCATGAAGGGCGCGAAGATGGAACTGCTCAAGGCCGCCTCCATTCAGGTGATGCGCGGTCTCCGTGACGAAGATATCTTCAGCGTGGTCGTGTTCGGCGACAACGCCGAAGTGGCGATCCCCGCCTCTTACCGGGCTGAACGCCAGAAACTGGAAGCGCGCATCCGTGATATTCAAGTGGGCGGGGCCACGGAAATGCTGCGCGGACTGGAAAGCGGACTGAACGAACTGCGGCGCGGCAGCGACTCGCGGCGCATCAACCACCTCATCCTGCTCACCGACGGACAGACCTATGGCGACGAGCAGGCCTGCCTCGACCTGGCCTCGCAGGCCGCGCGGGAGGGCATCGGCATCAGCGCCATGGGGATCGGCGCCGACTGGAACGATTCCTTTCTCGACCAGGTGGCGAGCCGCACCGGGAACACCAGCCGCTACATCGCCCGGCCGCAGGATATCCAGAAACTGCTGACCGAGAAATTCAACGCCCTCGCCAATGTTGTCGCCGAAGACATCTCTCTCGAAGGCAAACTGGGAGAGGCCGTGAAGCTCAACTATGCCTTCCGCCTCCAGCCGGAAGCCGGGCCGGTGACCTTTGGAGCGATCACGCAGCTGGGGCCTGTATTGCGCGACGTGAATCTGAGCGTGCTGTTCGAATTTCACGTATCGCCCGCCGCGACTTCGACGGGACGCGTGGACCTGCTGAACGGTTCGCTCAAGATCGCCATGGCGGCGCGCCCCATACCCTTGCCGCCGATCCGCGTCCGCATCGGCTGCGACGTCCTGGAGGCCCCGTCTGCCCAACCCCCGCCGACCGCCATCCTCCAGGCGCTTTCCCGCCTGACGCTATATCGCATGCAGGAACGGGCGCGGCACGAATCGCAGGCGGGACAGTACGACCGCGCCACGCGCTCGCTGCAAAATCTCGCGGCGCACCTGCTCTCGCAGGGACATCACGACCTGGCCAACACCATCCTGCTGGAAGCGGATAACGTCCAGCGCATGCATACCTTCTCTCTCACCGGCGAAAAAGATATCAAATACGCGACCCGCGCATTGATAATGCAGCAAGACGAGGCTTTGCTATGATCACTTGTAAAAATTGTCAGCACGATAACCCGCCCGGCTCCATCTTTTGCGCCGAATGCGGAGCCCAACTGGTCGCGGGGGACGTCGCCACCCAATCCATCCGCACCGATAAGGTCGTCGCCGTTTCCGGGACCAGCAAACCGCTTGCCGTTCCGCCGCCCATCACCGACAACGCCTGGGGGTCGCTGCACCTGATGGAAAGCGGGAGAATCCTGCCCCTGAACGACCGCGACGAATACACCCTCGGGCGGATCAGCGAAGGACAGCCGGTTGTGCCGGATATTGACCTCTCGCTCTACCAGGCCTACGCGGCCGGGGTCTCGCGGATGCACGCGCTCATCAAACGCGAAGGCCGCCGCGTCATCGTCATGGACCTCGGATCCTCCAACGGCACCTACGTGAACGGCAAACGCCTGACTCCGCAGACGGAACGCCTGCTGAATCACGGCGATGTGGTGGCGCTTGGAAAATTGAAGTTTCAGATATTGATCCGTTAGTCAGTTTGGAAAGGGACGCCATGTCGCACATGATCCTGCTCCATATTGCCGGCGAAGAACTCATCGCCGGCGAGGTGGAGGAACTGCCCCAGCCCGAGGATACCGTCATCACCGTGATCAACCCTCATCGCCGAGACGGGAAGGAGATCCACTATATCGACGCGCGCGCGGTCAAGGTGATCTGGCCGCTCAGCCGCGTCAGCTTCATCGAAGTGCTGGGCGGAGAAGAAGCCGAACAGATCGTCAGCTTCGTGAGGGAATGATGTCCGCAGATTTTGACCGCAGGAAAATCCTCATTGTGGACGACGAAGAACGGATGGTGCGCTTCATCCGCATGAACCTCGAACACGACGGCTTTATCGTCGCCGACGCCTTCAACGGCAAGCAGGCCATCCAGAAAATGCGCGACGTCAATCCCGATATCATCCTGCTGGACGTGATGATGCCCGACGTGGACGGTTTCGACGTGCTGGAGACCATCCGCGAGTTCACGAACGTGCCGGTCATCATGCTGACCGCCCGAGGCGAGGAGGACGACCGCGTGCGCGGCCTCGAACTGGGAGCGGACGATTACGTCACCAAACCATTCAGCCCGCGCGAACTCGTCAGCCGCATCCGGGCCGTCCTGCGTCGCACGGAAGGCGCGACCGGCGCCATGCACGGATTGATCGAGGTGGACGACCGTCTCAAAATTGACTTCGACCGCCGCGAGATCTGGCTGGAGGGCAAGCTCGTCAAACTGCGTCCCACCGAATATCGCCTGCTCTACCACCTTGTCCAGAATGCCGGGTGGGTGGTCTCGCATGACCAGTTGTTGCAGAAGGTATGGGGCTACGAGTATCGCGACGAACCGCATTACGTCCGTCTCTACATTAACTATTTGCGCCAGAAACTGGAGAAGGACCCGGCCAACCCGAAATATATCCTGACCGAACGCGGCGTCGGCTATCGTTTTGTGGATTTTCGGAGGAAGTAGGCGCGCAGGTAAGCGGCGGACGGGCCTGCGTCCCGGGGGCTGAATCGAAATCTCTAACGGAGTTTTTACGAGCGGCTTGCGTTTTTTTAACGCAGGCCGTTTAAATTATGGGTACAAAACTTCAATGGCAAAGAAAGGAGTCTGCTATGTCCAATTTGATCCGTTTTGAACCGATGCGCGAGATGATCACCCTGCGCGAAGCAATGGACCGTCTCTTCAACGACGCGTTCACCCCGTCCCTCGGCGCGGCGGGAGGCTGGCAGGTTCCCGCAGTGGACCTGTACCAGACCGACGATGAAGTGATCGTGAAGGCCTCCCTGCCCGGCTTGAAGCCTGACGATGTGCAAATCTCCATCACCGGCGATATGTTGACGCTTAAAGGCGAGTTCAGGCAGGAAGAAGAGAAGAAAGAGCGGGCTTATCATCTGCGCGAACAGCGCTACGGCGCTTTTGAACGCACCTTCGCCCTGCCAACCGATGTGGTTGCGGATAAGGCCAAAGCTGAATTCGAGAACGGCATCCTGACCGTCAGCCTGCCCAAGGCGGAAGAGGTCAAACCGAAGATGATCTCCGTCAAAGCCAAGTGACCCGGCTTCCCGTCCAAAAAAACACGCCCCGAGCAGCCTCCGGGCGTGTTCGTTTTTCTAATACTCTTCTTATCCCATTCACTTGACGATAACTTAACACGCGTATATAGTTTAGCCCGCTTAACTAAAAAGAAGGCTTAACTATGTCCGGTTCTCAAATCTCCCAATCCCTGCGCGAGTGGGTGGAAGCGATCTCCCACCGCACCATGCGCGACCAGGCGCGCTACGTCAAATCGCTGGGGTTTTCCATGCCCCAGTTTTTTCTGTTGATGCGGGTCTATTATAAAAAACAATGCGGCATCTCCGACTTGAGCGAACACATGGAGATCACCGCCGCCGCGGCCAGCCAGACTGTGGACAAACTCGTCCAGCTGGGGTTGTTGGATCGCGCCGAAGACCCGAACGACCGCCGCGCCAAACAGGTGACGCTCTCTGCCAGCGGCCGGGAACTGATCGAAAAGAGCATCGCCGAACGCTTCCGCTGGGTGGACGCATTGGAGAATTCGCTCTCCGCGGAGCAGAAGACGAAGATCCGCGAATCGTTAACGATCCTGATGGCGGCCGCGGACGAGATAGACGAGTAGCCGGCCGGCGCATTTGCTTCCGCATTCATCCGCAATCCTCATTTCCCTTTAAGGAAAACCATGCTCAAACTTAGAAAATACGCCAAACCGTATCTGTTTATGCTCCTGCTTGCCGTCGCGCTGTTGTTCGCGCAGGCGAATTTCGACCTGGCCCTGCCGGACTATCTTTCGCGCATCGTCAACACGGGCATCCAGCAGGGCGGGATCGAAGACGCGCTCCCGCAGGTAATCCGCGCCAAAGAGATGGGCCGCGTCGTCCTGTTCATGAGCGACGCGGACAGGGAGGCCGTGCTGGACGCGTACGTCCTCGTGGACGAAAATTCCGCAGAGTACGAAACGTACCTGAAGAAATATCCGCCCCTCGCCGCCGAGCCGGTCTACGTCTTGAAGAACGTCGAGCGGGCTGAATTGGACCGGCTCAACCCGATCATGGCGAAGGCCCTGCTGGCCGTCGCGGGGATTGAGAAGGCGCTCGCGGACCCGGCCGCCGCGGCCCAAATGTCCGGGCAGTTCGGCGGTCTTGACCTGACGAAACTCCCGCCGGGCATGGATGTCTTCGCCGCGCTGGCGCAAATGCCGGCTTCGCAACGCGAACAGATCTCCGCCTCGATGGACGAGAAATTCGCGTCCCTCGGCGACGCGCTGGTCGCGCAGGCCGCCGTCGGCGCGGTGAAAGAGGAATATCAGGCCCTCGGCCTGGACACGAACCAACTGCAAAATAGTTACCTGCTGAACGTCGGCGGCTGGATGCTCCTGCTCACGCTCGCCTCGGGCGTGTGTACCGTCGTCGTGGGATTCCTGTCCGCGAAGATCGCGGCTGGGATGGCGCGCGACATCCGCCGCGACGTGTTTCGCAGCGTCGAGAATTTTTCCAGCGCCGAGTTCGATAAATTTTCGACCGCCTCGCTCATTACGCGCACCACCAACGACGTGACGCAGATCCAGATGGTCGTGATGATGGCTGTGCGCATGATGTTTTACGCGCCGCTCATCGGCATTGGCGGCATTCTCAAAGTGGCCGCCAAAGATTCTCCGCTTTCGTGGCTCATCGGCGTGGCCGTGTTGATGTTGATCAGTCTCGTCATTGTCGTTTTCTCGATTGCCCTGCCGCGTTTTAAATTGATCCAGAAACTGGTGGACCGCATTAACCTGGTCTCGCGCGAACATCTTTCGGGCATGATGGTCATCCGCGCCTTCAACATGCAGAAGTTCGAGGAAAACCGTTTCGACAAGGCCAACCAGGACCTGACCTCTCTCATGCTGTTCGTCAGCCGCGTGATGGTGGTCATGCCGCCCGTGATGATGCTCATTATGAACGTGTTGATGCTCAGCGTCGTCTGGTTCGGCGCCGTCGAAGTGTCCAACGCCAACATGCAGGTCGGCGACCTGATGGCCTTCATCCAATACGCCATGCAGATCGTGATGGCCTTCCTATTCCTCTCGATGATGTTCATCATCATTCCGCGCGCCTCGGTTTCGGCGGACCGCATCCACGAGGCGCTCGCCGCCGAACCGCAGATCCGCGACCCGAAGGAGCCGAAGCGGTTCCCGGCGCCGTTCAAGGGGTCGGTGGAATTTCGGAACGTGGCGTTCCGCTACCCCGGCGCGGACGCCGACGCGTTGTCGGGGATCAACTTCACCGCGCAGCCCGGTCAGACGACCGCCATCATCGGTTCGACGGGGTCGGGCAAATCCACGATCGTCAACCTGATTCCCCGCTTCTACGAAGTGACGGAGGGCGCGATCCTCGTGGACGGCGTGGACATCCGCGAGGTGACCCAGCGCGACCTGCGCGACAAGATCGGTTATGTGCCGCAGAAAAGTTCGCTGTTCTCCGGCACGATCGAATCCAACCTGCGTTACGCGGGCGAGGAGGTCTCTTCCGAAAGGCTGGAATCTGCCCTTGAGATCGCGCAGGCCAGGGAGTTCGTCGCCTCGCGGCCGGAAGGCCTGGCCGCAGAGATCGCCCAGGGCGGGCAGAACGTCTCGGGCGGGCAGAAGCAGCGTCTCTCCATCGCGCGCGCCGTCGTCAAACGGCCGCCGATCTACATCCTCGACGATAGTTTCTCCGCGCTCGATTTCAAAACCGACGCGGCGCTGCGCCAGGCTTTCAAAGAACAGTCTGCCGGCAGCGCCCTGCTGGTCGTCAGCCAGCGCGTCTCCACCATCAAGGATGCCGAACAGATCGTCGTCCTCGACGAAGGCCGGATCGTCGGCAAAGGCACGCACCGCGAACTGATGGACAATTGCCAAACCTACCAGGAGATCGCGCTCTCGCAGCTCAGCAAGGAGGAATTAGCATGATGCACCAGGGAAGATCCCAGTCGCAGCGCGGCGCCATCGCCGGTCCGATGGCGGCGATGCTGCCCGGCGCAAAGGCCCGCAACTTCCGCGACACCATGCGCAAGCTGGCTGGATACCTCAACTCGTATCGCCTCCAGACGGCCGTCGTCTTTATCTTCGCGGTCGCTTCCACCGCGGCCAACATCGCGGGACCGAAAATGCTCGGCAACGCGACCACGAAACTCTTCGAAGGCGTGATGGCGCGGTTGAACGGCGCCGGCGGGATTGACTTCGACTACATTGGCCGCGTCGTTCTCTGGACGCTGGGCCTGTATCTCGTCTCCGCGCTCTTCGCCTACCTTCAAGGCTGGATCATGGCCGGCGTCTCGACGGATATCGCCTATCGTTTCCGCCGCGATATCTCCGAGAAGATGAACCGCATGCCGCTGAAATATTTCGACGGCGTCACGCACGGCGAAGTCCTTTCCCGCATCACCAACGACGTGGACACGGTCAACCAGACCCTCAGCCAGAGCCTGACGCAGATCATCACCTCGCTGGTGACGGTGGTCGGCGTGCTGATCATGATGCTGTCCATCAATTTCTGGATGACGCTGGTGGCGCTGATCATCATCCCGCTTTCGATGACGGTCGTGATGCTGATCGTCCGCCAATCGCAGAAGTATTTCAAGCAGCAGCAGGACCATCTCGGACACGTCAACGGGCACGTGGAGGAGATGTACGGCGGCCACATTGTGATGAAAGCCTTCAACGGCGAACAGAAGAGTATCGAGAAGTTCGACGTCTCGAACGACAATCTCTATCACTCGGCGTGGAAGTCGCAGTTCCTGTCTGGCCTGATGATGCCGATCATGTCGTTCATCGGCAACCTGGGCTACGTGGCGGTCGCCATCCTCGGCGGGTATCTCGCCGTCAAACGGGCCATCACCGTCGGCGATATCCAGGCCTTCATCCAGTATGTGCGCTCGTTCACCCAGCCGATCATGCAGCTGGCGAACATCTCCAACATCCTCCAGCAGACGGCCGCGGCCGCGGAGCGCGTCTTTGAATTTCTGGAGGAGGAGGAAGAGACGCCCGATTCCGCCTCCCCCGTCAAGTTGGACGCGGCGCAGGGACGCGTCGAATTCAGGAACGTCCGCTTCGGCTACGCCCCCGACAAACCCGTCATCCATGATTTCTCCGCGAAGGTGGAGCCCGGCCAGAAGATCGCCATCGTCGGCCCGACCGGCGCGGGCAAGACGACGATGGTCAAATTGCTGATGCGCTTCTACGACGTGAACGGCGGCGCGATCCTCGTGGACGGTCACGACATCCGCGACTTTACGCGCCATGACCTGCGCAAGATATTCGGCATGGTGCTGCAGGACACCTGGCTCTACAACGCTTCCATCATGGAGAACATCCGCTACGGGCGGCCGACCGCCACGGACGAGGAAGTGATCGCCGCCGCCAAAGCCGCGCGCGTGGACCACTTCGTCCACACCTGGCCGGACGGTTACCAGATGGTCATCAACGAGGAGACTTCCAACATCTCGCAGGGACAGCTGCAGCTGCTGACCATCGCGCGCGCGTTCCTGGCCGACCCGACGATCCTGATCCTCGACGAGGCCACCAGCTCGGTGGACACGCGCACCGAGATCCTCATTCAGGAAGCGATGGACAACCTGATGAATTCCGGTAGACGCACCTCGTTCATCATTGCGCACCGTCTCTCCACGATTCGCAACGCCGATTTGATCCTCGTCATGAACCACGGCGATATTGTAGAGCAGGGCGCTCACGAGGAGTTGCTCGCGAAGAAGGGCTTCTACTACGATCTGTATATGAGTCAATTCAAGAAGCGCGTGGATGAAGTGGACGCGTTGGCGGGGGGTGGCCGGTAATCAGTAATCAGTAAGTGGTAAGCCCTCGTCGGAGACGGCGGGGGCTTTTTGATTCGGCGGTTGGAAGATTATGCGGTTAGGGCGTTTTGCCAGCCCCGTCAAAGTCCGCGCTGGTAGACGCGGTGGACTTTGTAGAAATCCACGCCGAAGTTTGCCATCTCGCGCTGCATGTTTTCGTTCTCGACGCCGATTTGGACGACCTCGGCGCGGCGGAACTGTCCCGACTCGACGATGGACTTGAACATCTCGCTGTACAGGATGGCCGTCCCGCCCGAGCCGCGGTATTCGGGGATGAGTCCCGCGCCGTTGATGTTGAGGAAGTCCGTGCGTTTGAGTTCGCGCAGGAGAGTCCACCAGCCGAAGGGGAGGAGACGTCCGCGCGTTTTTTGGAGCGCGGCGGATATGTCGGGATAGGCGAACAGGAAGCCGACCGGCTGGTCGTCCTTCATCACGATCTTGATGAGTTTCGGGTCGGCGAACCAGAGCAGTTGGTCGGCCAGCGCTTTCGCTTCGTCGTCGGTGAGAGGGGCGTTGCCAGTCGTATCGCGCAGGGCGTTGTTGTAGAGCTCCTTCAGGCGCGTGACGAGGGCGCGCAGGTCGGAGCGCTTCGCGTAGCGCGCAACGCGCAGTCCGCGGCGCGAGGCGACGCGTTCCGCCAGTTCGTGGATGCGCGGCGGGAATCGGATGTTCGCGTCGAGGCAGCCCGACACGGACTCGCCCGCGTTGACGAATCCCTGCGCTTCGACGAGGCGGACGTAGTATTCGGGATTGTACGGGAGTCCAAGCGCGGGACGGAGGTCGAAGCCTTTGACGAGCAGGCCGAAGCCGTCGAGGGGCGTGAAGCCTTTGGGACCGAGGATTTTGTTCAGTCCGCGCGAGCGCGCCCAGGCGAAGGCCGCCTCGAAGAGGGCGGACGCGGCGGGGAGGTTGTCTTCGCACTCGAAGAGATGGAAGAACGCGGCGGTCTCGCGGTTGTAGTCGTTGTAGTTGCGGTTGTCGAGGACGGCGATGCGGCCGAGGGGACGCGTCCCCTCGTAAGCGAGAAAGAACGCGGCGCGGGAATGTCTGTAGAACGGGAACCGCTTCGGGTTAAGTCGGAGGCGTTCGTCCGTCAGCAGGGGAGGGACCCATTGGGGGATGTCCCGATAGATGGAGAAAGGCAGGTCGAGGAAGTCCCGCGTCTGCCTTTTGTTCGAGAGGTCGAGAGGGATGACGTCCATAAGAAAAAATAGAGCGAGATTATCTCGCTCTACAAATTCTTTGCGCGTTCGGCCAGTTGCGCGTGCAGGGATTTGATGTCGCGCTCCACGAAGAAGAGCGCGCCGAGGTACAGGAAGAAACACAAGACCCAGGCCGTAACGCAGACCACCGTGATGGCGAACTGCTTGCTGCCCGTGGAGAATGCGATGGCGCCCGCCAACGTGGGAGCGAGTGCCGCGCCGCTGTTTTCGATGAAGTATTCCACGGCCTGCGCCGAACTGCGGATCTCGGGCAGGCTGATGTCGAACACGGTGGAGGTGACGTTGGGCGAGGAGAACGGCATGAACAAAGCGGTGAGACACATCAGGATAAAGAACGTGGTCCGCTGGTCAACGGGCGTGTTCATGGCGAGGAACAGGAAGAGCGCGCCGAGGATGACGCCCACACTCGAGACGATGATGCGGCCTTTAAGCGTGCGCTTGAAGAGCCAGTCGCCCAACATGCCGCCGACGAAGTAGCCGCCCGCCAGGATCAGCACGACGGGGCCCATCGTGAGGAGGACCGCGTTGTTGTCGTAGCCGCGCTCGGTCATCAGGTAGCCGAAGAAGAAGAAGGTGATGACGTTCCACGGGAAGACGCCCGCGAAGCCTTGCAGGAAGACGAACCACATGGTCTTCTTCTTCATCACGTCTTTGAGCGCGTCCCAGTTGAAGCGGAACTGGCCGATCTCCTGGCCTTCGAACTCCTCCTCGGCCTGGCCGCGCGGCGCTTCCTTGATGCCAAAGTAGATGACGGCGGCCATCGCGATTCCCAGCAGGCCGGTAAAGAGGAAGATCGTCCGCCAGCCTTCGAGACGGAAGATCAGCCCGTCGAGATTCGGCGCGACCATCAAAGCCAGGATCATGCCGAGCAGGTAGCCGATGGGCTGCGCCAGTTGCAGGATGCCATAGACGCGGCCGCGCAGCTTCGGCCCGAAGTAGTCCGCCGCCAGGCTGTAGAGGCCGGGGTAGGACGAATCGTCAATGCCGGTGGATGAACGCGTCACCAGGAACTGCGGATACGTTCGCACGACGGCGCTGAGCCACGTGGTCGCGCCCCAGATGAACGAGGCCAGCGCCAGCAGTTTGGCGCGGGCGTAGCGGTCATATAGATAACCCCAGAGGGGATAGAAGATCGTCCCCACGATCAGGGCGCCCGTATTGATAAATCCCCATTGCAGGTCGTTCAGCCCGAACGTCTCGCTCACCGGCAATTGCATGGAGCCGATCAGCAATTTGTCGGTCTGGTGCAGAAGGACGAACAGAAAGAACACAACGATCACGAACGCGCGGTAGCCAGTTCTTTTCTCGGACATCGTTTGCCTCGCGATAGTGGATTTGGGCAAGTATCAGGCGGAAGGGGGCGGATGTCAAGCGCGCGGCGCGCTTCTCAAAATCGGAAATTTTTTACGCCGACGGAGAAATCCGCCGAGAAGAACGCCAGAAACGCGAAATTTAATCGAATTTCTTCGCGATCTTCGCGGGCTTTGCGGTTCGATGGGTTTGTCTGACGGCGGTTTGTGAAAGCCATGAATTCAGGCTTGACCCATCTCTCAATGTGCATTAAAATCCCGTCGCCTTTGCCTCTGTAGCTCAGTGGATTAGAGCGTTTGGTTGCGGACCAAAAGGTCGCGTGTTCGAGTCGCGCCAGAGGCGCCAGTTGAGGAGCGGAATCCCGCTCCTTATTTTTACGCCATGAAGAAACCGCAAATCCTCCTGACAAACGACGACGGCATCCAATCGCCCGGGCTGTGGGCCGCGGCCGAAGCGCTCTCGGCCCTGGGATACGTGACCGTCGCCGCGCCCCGCGAACAATCTTCGGGGATGGGGCGCAGCCTCCCCTCGACCTCGAGCGGCGTCATCACCCCCGAATCGCTCGTCGTCCACGGCCAAACCTGGACCGTCTACGCGGTGAGCGGGAGCCCGGCGCAGGCCGTGCTGCACGCCATCTTGGAGATCATGCCGCAGCGTCCCGACCTGGTCGTTTCGGGGATCAACTACGGGGAGAACATCGGCACGGGCGTCACCGTCTCAGGGACGGTGGGCGCGGCCCTGGAAGCCGCCGCGCTGGGCGTGCGGTCGCTGGCCGTCTCGCTGGAGACGCAGCAGCAGTATCACCTTTCCTACTCGCGCGAGATCGACTTCGCCGCGGCCGCGCAGTTCACCGCGAAGTTCGCCCGCTTTCTGCTGGACAATTCCCTGCCCGAAGACGTGAACCTGCTGAAGGTGGAAGTGCCTTCGGACGCGACCGCCGAGACGCCCTGGGAGATGACCCGTCTTACGCGCCAGCGTTACTATGACCCGCTCAAACCTGAGCGCGATTCGTGGGACGTCCCCGCGCCGGTGGGATATCGCGAGGCCCTCCGCCTCGAAAAGGAACCCGACGGCACCGACGCTTTTGTGGTGCGGAAGAAGCGCCGCGTGTCCGTCACGCCGCTCAGTCTCGACCTGACCTCGCGCGTGGACCTCGCCGCGCTGGAACGCTCCATGCGGGAATAGCCCGCGCCCGGCTTCTTTCTGGCTCATCCGCTTTTCGTCCAGTTGTTGCATTGCGTTCAGGCGATCCAGTTCTCTGGCGCTCATCGGTAGTATGTCCCTTTCGGATGTCTCTCCTGAGATTGACGAAGGGGACATTTTGACTATGGCGAAAAGGGACATTTCTACTTTGGGCTAACACGGTGAACGCGCAGGGTTGTCAACTTATAAAAACGCGTGTAAAATCCGCTTACATTTTTCTTAATTGGAGTCACCCGTGATGGAATCAAATGAAGCCCTCAATGGGCAGGGGGCCGCAAACCTGCACACAGACCAGAACGAATCCCACAACAACCAGAGCATGGAGACGTTGTTAGAGGAATCTTCGGGCGTTGAACTGCCTCAGGCGGGGGAGGTCCGTCGCGGCGTAATTGCAAGCATCGGTCCGAACCAGATCCTTGTCAGCATCGGCGCCAAGTCTGAAGGCCTCGTCTCTGGGCGTGAACTGGAAGCGCTTTCCGCGGAGGAACGCGCCGCCCTCGCCGTCGGCCAGGAAGTGCCGGTCTACGTGCTCAGCCCCGAAGATAACAACGGCAACGTCGTGCTTTCGTTCAAGCGCGCCCAGGAGCAAATGACCTGGGAAAACGTGGAACGCATGCTCTCTGAAGAAGAAGTCATCGAAAGTAAAGTCACCGGCTTCAACAAGGGCGGCCTGATCGTCGCCGTCGGCGGACTGCGCGGCTTCGTCCCCGCCTCGCAGATCGGCGCGGCGCGGCGCGCCGCCGCCGTGGGCGAGACGCCCGAACAGCGCTGGGGCAGGATGATCAACGATCCCATCTCCGTCCGCATCGTGGAAGTGGACCGCGAACGCCGCCGCCTCATCCTCTCTGAACGCGCCGCCGGCTCCGAATCGCGCCAGTCCGTCAAGGAACGCGTCATCTCCGAACTGGAGATCGGCAGGACCTATACCGGCCGCGTCACCAGCCTGGCCGAGTTTGGCGCCTTCGTCAACATCAACGGCGCGGACGGCCTCGTCCACCTTTCCGAGATTTCCTGGGAACACATCCAGCATCCAAGCGAAGCGCTCGAGGTGGGGCAGGAAGTCAAAGTCAAAGTCATCAATGTGGACCGCGAAAAGAGACGCATCGGGCTGTCCATCCGCCAATTGCAGGAAGACCCCTGGCAGGCCAAGATCTCCAAATTCAGCGTCGGGCAGCTCGTCGAGGGCGTCATCACCCGCCTCACCAAATTCGGCGCGTTCGCCCGCATCGAGGGCGACCTCGAAGGCCTCATCCACATCTCCGAGGTCAGCGACCACCGCATTGACCATCCCAAGGAAGTCCTCAAAGACGGCGACGTCAAGACCCTGCGCATCATCCGCATAGACACCGACCAGCACCGCATCGGCCTCAGCCTCCGCAAAGTGGACTCGGGCGCCTTCGCCGACAAGGACTTTAAACTCCTGATGGCCGAGGAGAAAAAAGCGGAGGAAGCCTCCGCCCTGCCCGTAGAAGAGGAAACTCCCGCGCCGGTTGAGAGTGAAGAGGCTCCTGCCCCGCCCGTAGAGAAAGAAACCTCCGCCCCGCCCGAGGAACCGCAAGCCTGAAATCCGAAGAGCGTACCGCAAGGTGCGCTCTTTTTACACATGCACATCATCGTTGACGCCCACGAAGACCTGGCCTGGAACATCCTCTCCTTCGGCCGCGACTACACCCGCGCCGCCCGCGACACGCGCGCCCTCGAAGCCGGTTCCCCCGCCGTCGAACAAAACGGCGACACCCTGCTCGGCTGGCCCGACTACCAGCGCGGCCGCGTCGCCGTCGTCTTCGCCACCCTTTTCGCCTCGCCCGCGCGCCGGCGCGTGAGCGAGGACGAAAAACTCTTCTACCCCGACTCGGACTTCGCCGCCGCCCGCCGCCTCTACTGGGACCAACTGACGACCTACCACCGACTCGTCGATTCCCACCCCGACCGCTTCTCCCTCATCGCCTCCCGCGCGGACTTGAAGCGGATCCTCGACCGCTGGCATTCCCCCGCCGACGCGCATCCCGTCGGCCTCATCCCGCTGATGGAGGGCGCGGACGGCGTCCGCAGCCCCTCCGAACTGGCCGAGTGGTGGGACTTCGGCGTGCGCCTCATCGGTCCCGCCTGGGCGGGGACGCGTTTCTGCGGCGGGACGCGCGAACCCGGCCCCCTCACCGACGAGGGCCGCGCCCTGCTCCGGGCCATGTCCGACTTCCCGTTCACGCTCGACCTCAGTCACATGGACGAAGCCGCCGCGCTGGAAGCCCTCGACTTCTACGACGGCCCGATCGTCGCCTCGCACGGGAATTGCCTCGCGTTGCTCGAAGGCAGCGAAAGCAACCGTCACCTCTCCGACCGCCTCCTGCGCGGCCTGATCGAACGCGGCGGCGTAATCGGCCTCATCCCATTCAACGCCTTTCTCAAAGTTGGGTGGTCGCTCGCCGGCGGAAGCCGCCGCGAGGAAGTCCCGCTCGCGGTCCTCGCCGACCACATTGATCACGTCTGCCAGATCGCCGGCAATGCCCGTCACGCGGGCATCGGCTCCGACTTCGACGGTGGATTTGGGTTACAATCCGTCCCGCCAGAGATAGACACCGTCGCCGATTTACAAAAACTGGCCGATCTCCTCCGGCCGCGTGGATACAGCGACGCCGACGTGGAAGCCATCCTCGGCGGCAACTGGCTCCATTATTTGCAGGAGAACCTGCCCTGATGACCCGACCCGACCCCGCCTCCCTCCCCGATCCGTCTTCACAGGGAACGCCCTCGCGGGCGCGCGTCCGCCTGGGATTGAGCGTCACCCTGCTTGGATTCTTCATCTTCATCGTCGGAGCAAAACCCGCCTGGTTCGGCTGGGATAGAAGCCCCACGGTCGGATTCATCCAGATCTCCGCCCTGCTGTTCGGGCTGGGAATTCTCTGCTTCGGCGGATACGTCGGCCTGATGGCTCTCTGGCGGGGGCGCGAACGCACTATCCCCGCCGATATTGGGGTGCGCCTGGTCGCTACCGGCTACGTCATCTCGGTGTTCGCGGCCATGGCCGATTGGCTCGGTATGGGGACGCAGCTGGGACCCGAAGGCCCGTTCTTTGGGCCGCTGCAGGCGCGCGGCATCATGGTCGGCGAGGCGATCATTGCGGTGGGATTCCTGATGATGATCCCTTTTCGAGAAAAACCGGGTGAGGATAAAAAACGTCCGTAAGAGAGCCTTTCTCAACTCCTTTTTGCGCGCGGGTTTGACGGATTGTACGGATAGCACGGATTTTCAGTAGATCACGAAAACTACGCGTAACTTGCGTTCTCTAGCGAAAATCTGACGGTGGAGACCGCCCATGGCGCTTTTGTGAAGTACTGATTTTTTATGATTCTACCCGCGAGAATCCGCGTAAGCTGGCGTTTTTTGCAAGCGCCTGATAAAAAAGCGCCTCCTGTTCATTCACAGGGGACGCTTTTTTGTATCTGGTTTCAGGACTTCAGTCCATTTGGCGCGGCCAGGAGGAGATTAATAGTCGCGGCGCCGGTCGCCTCCGCGATCGCGGTTGCCGTAGCCGCCGCGATTGCCGAACGAGCGGCCGCCCCTGCCGCCCCCCCCCCCGCCCTCTTCGCGCGGACGGGCAATGCTGACGCGCAGGTCGCGTCCGCCCAGCATGTGACCGGTCAACATGCTGATGGCTTTCTGGGCCTCTTCGGCAGTGCTCATCTCGACGAAGGCAAAGCCCTTGGAACGGCCAGATTCGCGGTCTTTGATGACCGCCACGGAGGTCACCGTGCCTGCCTGTTCAAAGAGGGATTTCAATTCCTCTTCAGTAGCGGAATAGGGCAGGTTTCCAACGTACAACTTCGATTCCATATTCTCCTCGTTGGCCTGGTGCAGGCCACAAAATGCAGGCGTTCGATGACCTCAATCGAGAATCAGCCAAACCCCTGTTGACAATGTGCGAAGTATACCGCACTCGGCTGAAAATAGCGCCCTTTTCAAGGGCAATCTGGGGGCAATCCGACCGCCGCCGGCGCCGGCGAGACGGCCGGGAAATTTCCGTTCCTCCCTTTTTTCAGTCGGCGCTCCGCACCGGGTTGCTCAACAGACCCAGCCCTTCGATCTCCGCCTCCACCGTATCGCCGGGTTGGAGCGGACTCACGCCGGCCGGCGTGCCGGTGAAGATCAGGTCGCCTGGCTCCAGCGTCATCACCGAGGAGACGTAGGCCACCAGCACGCCGACGCCGAAGACCATGTCGCGGGTGGAGGCCAGCTGGCGCATCTGCCCGTTGACGCGGCAGGTGATCAGCGCGTCCGCCAGGTCGAAGTCGGTGTCGATCCAGGGGCCGAAGGGACAGAACGTGTCGAAGCCCTTGGCGCGCGTCCACTGACCGTCGGTCTGCTGCAGGTCGCGGGCGGTGACGTCGTTGCCGACGGTGTAGCCCAGCACAAAGTCGCGCGCGGCCTCGGCGGTGATGTTTCGTCCGCGTTTGCCGACGACGATCACCGCTTCCGCTTCGTGTTCCACCTGCGCGGACTGCGGCGGAAGTTGGATGGCCTCGCCCGGCGCGATGATCGAAGACGGCGGCTTGAAAAAAATCAGCGGGATTTTCGGGACCTCGGCGCCGTGTTCTTTGGCGTGTTCCACGTAGTTGCGTCCCACGCAAACGATCTTGCTCGGCGTGGACGGCGCCAGCAGGCGGACATCCTTGAGGGGAATGTCGGCGGTCAAGCGTTTGTACGCGCCGAACAGGTCGCCTTCGATGCGGCCAACTTTGTCGCCGTGCAGCCAGCCGAATTGCGGCCGTTCTTCCCCGATTTGAAAACGAACGAATCGCATAATGTCTCCTTCAGGTGGATTGTTGCCGGCAAGTGTACCCGGCAATTGTCCGCTTTGAAAGACCGCGAACTTACGTGGGTATAGCTTTCTCAAGGTGTGAGGATTTTCAGCGCGAATGCCGCGAATTTGCGAACCCTTGCGCCCCGCAAGCGCTGGCGTTCGCGCTGTTCGCGTTCCATATCAGTCAAGTTGTCAAGCGTCTTCGAGAAGAACATATTCGCTCGTCACGTTGACGCTCGTCATTTCACATGATAGAATGCAGTTCGCTTATCCCCCGGGCGCGTAGCTCAATGGCAGAGCAGTGGCCTTTTAAGCCATTGGTTGAGAGTTCGAATCTCTCCGCGCTCACTACCTTCCTCCCTTAAAGGAGGATTTTTGTTTAAAGCGTCTCGTCAATGCGCGGGGAGACTATGGCGCGCGCAGAACGTCGAGCATCTTCTCGTGCAGGGCGCGCCCAGCCGCCAGGACGGATTGAGGCGGGGAGAGGTAGTCCGCGCCGCCCTGCAGGTCGGTGACGAGCGCCCCAGCCTCCTCGGCGATCAGCCCGCCCGCGGCCACGTCCCAGGGTTTGAGGGTCAGTTCCCAGTAGCCGTCGAAGCGGGCGGCGGCCACGTAGCAGAGGTCGAGGGCGGCCGAACCGAGGCGGCGAACCCCCTGCGCCTGACGCGCGAAGCGTCCGAAGTATTCGAGGTTGTTGACTTTGGCCGTCCAGGTGTCGTAGGGGAAGCCCGTCACGAGCAGGGACTGTTGAAGTTCGGCGGCGCGCGAGACGCGCAGCGGTCGGCCGTTCAGGCGGGAGCCGCGTCCTCGTTCGGCGCTGAACATTTCGTCGCGCATCGGGTCGTAGACCGCCGCGAGGCGCGTGGTCCCGTCCCAGGCGCAGGCGATGGACACGCAGAAGATGGGCACGCCGTGGGCGTAGTTGACGGTTCCGTCGAGCGGGTCCACGTACCAGCGCAGGCGGCCGTCCCCGCTTTCGCCGCTTTCCTCCGCGAGGACGCGGCTTTCGCGCCAGCGGCGCGAGATCTCGTCCAGCAGGAAGGCTTCGGATTGACGGTCAATCTCGGTGACGAGGTCTATCACGCCTTTGAATTGAATGTCGTGTTCCTGGTCGTAGCCGTCGCGCAGGATTTTGCCCGCAGCGCGGGCGAGGGATTCGATGTCGGCAAGGGTGGGTTGATTCATGGCGGGATTGTACACCGAAAAAGGCTGGGGTTTCGGCGGCGCGCGGTCAGTGGTTTTTAAAACCCAAACCCCGTTTGGCCTGCCACGAGCCATTCGGGGTTTGTAAGGAGAATGCACCCTTTATTCTACATGCGGACTTTAATTGTCCCTGAAAAGAACGTGAACGGCGGATAATAGTTTGCGGTTTGGCGGATTTGTCTGACATTAGCCTGGGAAAGTCACGATTTTGCGCCTTTTTCCGCCGAAAACCGCCCAAAAATCCTTCCCAGGAAAGATTGAGATCCTTTCTAGGAAGGTTTGGGATCCTCTCTAGGAAGGTTTGGGATCCTCTCTAGGAAGGTTTGGGAACGGGTCTAGACTCGTTGGGAAAGACATTTAGATGTTTTGGGGAAGATGTACTGTCATTTTGGGAAAGATGTACTGATATCTTTGGAAAATCTCTTTATTAACACGAAGGATCACGACCCACAGGGCGCTTCGCGGAGTCAACGAAAGAAAATCCCTTGAAGAATTAAAAATCCGTATCTCGAGGAGATTAGAATCCCAACTCCTTCAAACTCTGTGCCTCGGACTTCTTGCTCCCGAGCAACTCCTTCCAAAACGCCTCGTCATAGCGGCGCGACCGCACGGGCAGCGGCATCGGGACTCCCCATCCCAACAGCAATACTTCCTCCTTCGGTTGCAGGCGCGCCAACATGCCGCGCAGGGCATCCCGTCCCGAAAGACCCGAGAGCGCGGCGTGGATGTCGTCCTCGTCCCCGAGCCAGCCTGAAATGCGCGTCCCCAACTGCGACATCACCTCGTCGTAAATCTGCGACGGGCGCTGGTCCACGATCAGCAGCGTCACGTAATACTTGCGCAGTTCGCGCGCGATGGTGGCGAACGTCGTCTGCGCGGCCATCTCGCGGTTGAGCAGTTTGTGCGCCTCCTCCACCACGATGATGAGCGGACGCGGCTCGGCCTTTCCGTGCGTGCGGAACTCGTTGGTCTTCCGCTCCCACGCGCTGCGGATTTTGCGCGTCAGCAAATTCGAGACCAGCAGGTAATCCAGATCGCTTTCGTTTTCGCCGAACGACAGGATGACGTGCCTCCCGCCTTCGAGCGCGCGGATGATTTCCAGCACGCTGTCCGCGGCGGGTTTCTCCACGATGTAACTCTTGTTGAACAGCCGACGCAGTTTATCGTGCAGCGCCTCCGCCGCCGTCACATTGACGCCGTTCGCGTCCGCCCACGCCGCGACGCTGTCGGGATGCGGGACGCGCCGCGTCTTTCCCTTCTCGTCGGCGATCTCTACTTCCTCGCGGTTCATCTCTTTGAAGCGTTTGAACCACTCCTCGCGGAACGACGTCCACAGCGCGTTCAACGTGGTCGGCGTGGTTTCTTTGAGATTCAACTCGCGCGTCAACATCTCGATGTCGCTGGAGGAAATATCCGACATCGCGATCTCCAAATTGAAATCGGGGACTTGCCCGCGGATGGTCGCGCCCGCGCCTAATCCCACCACGTTCACGCGTGACTTGAACTTGGTCTTCAGTCCCGTCACGGCTTTTTTCGTGTCCGAGGCGACGTCGTCGTAGCCGTACTCGTTGTGCATATCCAACACCAGCACGGACGCGGCGTTGTGGTGCATCAACCCCGCGAGGATCATCCGCGTGAGGAACGATTTGCCCGTCCCCGTCGCGCCGAACACGCCCGACGATCTCTGCACGAACCTGTCGAGGTTGACGCAGACGGGATGTCCCTGCTCGCGCGTGTACCCGATGATGAAGTTGCCGTCCGCATCGGGCTTGCCGAAGATCTCGGCGATGTCGCCCTCGCCCGCCAGATAGACCGCGGCGTGATGCGGCGGCACGTTCTTGACGGGCAGGATGCGCGGCTCCTCCGCGAGTCCCGCGTCTATTTTGCCGCGCCACTGCGTATATTCGGGCGTCCCTGGTTCGGGACCGATCTCCAGCATCAGGTTGGGCAACACTTCGAGGTTGGCGAAGAGCGTCTGTCCGTGCAGCGCCTGCGCGATCTGCGGCGGGAAGCGCACCTCGGTCTGCTCGTCCGCGAAACGCGGGTCCGTCGCGCCGAGTTGGATGTCGGTCACGATGCCGTAGTAGTTCCAGTCCCCGCTGCGGATGACGACGAACGCGCCCTCCTGAATCTCCTGCGGGGAGACGGTGAGCCGCACGCGGAAGTTTTCTTTCAACCCGCCGCCGACGAGATAGCCGATTTGGGTTCTGTTTTCCATAAAAACCTCTTTTTAAACACGAAGGACATAAAGGCAACCAAGGGGGAACGAGGGGGGAGTGGAGTCTTTGATTCCCTTTGTTGCTGGATGAGTTTATTGAGAAAACCTTTTTAAACACGAAGGGCACGAAGGCAACGAAGGGGGACGAGTTTGATTATGGAGTCTTTGAATCCCTTTGTCGCTGGATTGTTAGACTACGATTCGCTTAATACCATCTTTGAGATGACGGACGTTGAAGTTGATGAGGAAACCAAGACGGAGTCCACTCAGGCGGAGGTAGGTCATCAATTGGGCTTCGTAGACAGGATTCATCTTCTCTACGGATTTCAATTCGGCGATCACGAGTTTATTTACCAACAAATCCAAACGCAAGCCCGATTCAAATATCACACCATCGAATTCAATCGGAATCTTCACTTCGGTTTCGGCGAGTGTGCCTTCTTTCTCGATAACATGCTTCACGGCGATCCGATAAACCGACTCAAGTAAACCTGGACCAAGCTTGGTATGCACTTTGAATGCCGCATCCAAAAGTATCTTTCCTGCTTTTTCTGCATCATACGAAACTGGCACATAGAGTCTCTTTGGTGGATTAGTCATTTTGCCCTTCACCTTTCATCAAGATCATCTTCAAACAGAATCGAAGCAAACGCCTCTCAACCATCACACAACCAACCTTCGTCGCCTTCGTGCGCCTTCGTGTTTAAAGGTCTTGCCTTTCCTTCACCAAAATCATCCTCAATCAAACTCGGAGCAAACGCCTCTCATCCATCACACAACCAACCTTCGTCGCCTTTGTGCGCCTTCGTGTTTAAAGGTCTTGCCTTTCCTTCACCAAAATCATCCTCAATCAAACTCGGAGCGAACGCCTCTCAACCATCACACAACCAACCTTCGTCGCCTTCGTGCGCCTTCGTGTTTAAAGGTTTTAAACCACTTCTCCCAACGCGCCCAGCACCGCCATCAGCGTCGGATAATCGTCCCGCAGCAGCGTGATCGCTTCCTGCGTCGCCCGATCCTTCCAGGATTTGTCCTCGCGTGCGGACTGCGCCTGCTGGATATGCGCGGCCAACACTTCGCCGATGGGCAGGTCTTTCGCGTTCAATATGTGACGGAAATACCCGAACCGCTCCGTGAAGCGCGCCGTGTCCTTCCTGTCGCACAGATAGATCACATCCAAACTCAGCGGCGGACGCGGCGGGAGCAGGTGGAAGATCCTGCCATCCTGCTCATATCCCACCGCCAGCACAGACATCTCCACGGGGACGATCCTCCGCTCGCGGTTGTCGCGCATCACCTCCTCGCTGACGTTGTCCGCGGTGACGAGTTGACGCACCAGCCCGTCGTCGTCAATATGGATGTCGTGGATCAGCCCGTAGACCTGATAGCCCTCGCCCAGCGGGGCGCGCACCAACGCGCCGAAGGAGGGGACGTTCAACTGCGAAACGGAACACCCGACCGTGAATTGGGTCGTCCCCGCGCTCAATAGATGACCGATGATTTCATGCGTCATTTCGACCTCGTCCTTCCAGCCAGATTTTTGGCCGATTGCTTTGCGGAAATGGAATCCAACTCTTCGTCGTTTCTCAATTGCTCGGCCTGAAGCATTTGCTCGATCTGCCGCTTCTCCTCGAACGAAACGACCGCGATCTCGTGCGCGCGGTGCAAAATATACGGATAGGGCCGCGCCCCCATGGCCTGACATTGCTGGATCAACGCCGCGTGCAACAGGTCCAGTTTCGACTCGTCCTTCGCCACCCATTCGGGGACTTCCACGCGCACGATCGAGGGATGTCTCTCGCCGCCGACGTTAAGGTAGAAGAAGTGCAGGCTCAAACTTCCCGTGTAGCGGACGCGCGAACTGGATTGGAGCGCGAACACCGCCGAACGCTCGCGGCTTTTCAGGATCCCGCTGAACAGCCAGCGGTCGGTCACGCCGCGCAGGGGATGTTGGCGGCGGACGTCCTTCATTTGGTCGGGGTCGAGGCGCGTCAGTTCGAGCAGGCGGACGAGCAGGTCCGCGCCAGGTTTGTCCACGTAGCCAGCCACAATCGCCCCGCGGTTTTGCAGTTGGGACAGAATGGATTTGTGCTCGGTCAACGTCCGCTGGTATTCCCCCTCGTCCGCGCTTTTCGCTCCCCAGATTTCGACGGGACCGTCGGTGAGCGCGATGAGCGTCCCCGTGTGGTCTTTCGCCAGTTCGAGCAGTTTCCTCCGCTCGGCGATGTCGCGGCTGAACTCGATGTCGTCCTGTGTGACCGAGCCGGTCTCGGTGTAGAGTTCGTGGTCGAAGAGCAGGCGGCTGTCGGTGTGGACCTGCGGGGGCGCGCCGGAGTTCAATTTCATCACGATGGCGCCGACGTTGACGAGGCCGAATTGGACGGCCGCGTGCCGGTCGGGGAGGATCTGGGACCCGTCCGCGGCGAGGAGGACCGCGTCTATGGCCGCGCCCGGCAGAGGGTGAGAGGACGCGAGCGGCTCCGAGAGCGGGACCGCGCAACGGAGGTTCGCGTCGGCCGCTTTGGCCGCGTCCACTTTGGCGCGCAGGAGGTCCAGTTGACCGTCGAACGCCTCGATCAGTTGACGGGCGAGGGCGCGGCGTTCGTCGAGGGCCTGCCTGCGTTGGCGCGCGCCCAGTCCGATTTCGCGAATATGCGCGTAGACTTCCTGGAAGTTGATCGGCATGGTTATTTTGAATAGAACAAATGTATCAGGATTGTACCGACAAAATTGGAAAAATTCAAGCGGGAACTTTTTTTGCCTGGCGGCGTCTTGAGTCGTGAAATTGGAATTCACAAGGAGTGAAAATGCGTATCAAATCTTTGTTCGTTTTTGTGATCCTGCTGGCGGCCCTGGCGTTGAGCGCCTGCGGGCCGGCGGCTGTCGTCCCCGCGGCTGCCGAGCGCGTTTTGAGCGTGACCGGAACCGGGCAGGCGTTCATCAAGCCTGATATCGCCTACATTTATGTCGGCGTCCACACCGAGAATCCGACCGCCGCCGACGCGGTGTCGGAGAATAACGCTCAGACCGCGAAGGTGATCGACGCGCTCAAGAAGTGGGGCGTGGACGCGAAGGACATCCATACCAGCAATTTCAGCATCTGGCCGATTGACCGCTATGACCCCGCCACTGGGAGTCCCACCGGCGAGAAGAACTATGCCGTGGATAACACCGTCTATGTGACGGTGCGCGACCTGACCAAGATCGGCAGCCTGCTCGATACGCTCGTCCAGGCGGGCGCGAACACCATCAATAGCATCCAGTTCGACCTGGCGGATAAGACTGCGGCCATGAAGGAAGCCCGCGCTGTGGCTATGAAAAACGCCCAGGAGCAGGCGCAGGAACTGGCCGGGCTGGCGAACGTGTCGCTCATGGAGATCACCAACATCTCCTATGCCGACTCGACGCCCTATGTCTATGCCGAGTTCGGACGCGGCGGCGGAGGCGGCTCGCCCGTCCAGGCCAATGTGCCGATCGAACCCGGGCAGATGACCATCACCGCGACCGTCAGCGTAACGTACGGGATCAAGTAAGCCAAACCAGCCTCCCCCGCCTTGAGCGGGGGAGGTTCGCGTTGGGGGGAGATCGTCCCAGCCTCCGCTCCGAGTTTGTTATACTGTGCGTGTTCAGCCAGGTGTGCATGAGAGAGTAGCTTAACTCTTTTTTGTACACGGATTTAACGGATTGCACGGACAAACACGGATTTTTTTATGGTTCTATCCGCGAGAATCCGTGTACGGATTTGACCCGACTCCATGCTTGAAAAGACCTTCCGCATCCTGCGAATTTTCTTCGCCCTCGCCTCGGCGGCCGCGCTCGCGGCGTACGTCTGGCTGGCGGCGTTCATCCGTCCCACCGGCGACGACTATTGTATCTCGGCGCGGCTGATCGGATTCGATCCGCTGACGGCGAGTCTCATCAAATATTGGTACACATCGAACCGCTTCTCCAACGAGATTGTGGCGTGGTTCAGCGACCTCTTCGGTCCGCGCGGCGCGGCGCTGCTCGCCGCCCTCTCCCTCCTGCTCTGGCTCGCGGGGCTGACGTGGCTGCTCTACGAGGCCGCGCGCCTGCTCCGCCTCCGCTGGGATTTTTGGACGGGGCTCCTCGCCGCCGAGATTGTCGCGCTCGTGTCCTATTACACCGCGCCGAATCTCTTCCAGTCCGTGCAGTGGCGTCCCGGGCTGATGACGTACTTCCTGCCGCTCGTCATTTTTTCTTTCATCTTCGCGGGCATCCTGCGCGGGACGCGCGTCCTTTCTGCCCGCGCTGGGCTCCGCGCCGCCATCGTCATTCTTTTCTTCGCCGCGTTCTTCACTGGCGGTCTCTCCGAGACGGCGGGCGCGCTGCACATCTCCATTCTGGGACTCGCGCTCGTCGCCAACTTCCTCTGGAACAAAACGCCGACCCGCGCCGCCGCCTTCGTCCTCGTCTCCGCGACGCTGGCGGGCGCGTTGCTGGCGATGATCGGGATGCTGGTCACGCCCGCCAACGCCATCCGCCTCGACGCCGCGGCCGCGCCGTCCATGCTGGATGTCGTCGCGCGCTCGCTCACCTACGCGGTGCAGTTCCTTTCGGAAGCCGTCCGCCTGCTCAAACTTCCGCTCGGATTCGCGCTCCTCGCGGGCGCGGCGCTCGCGTATTGCCATTTTCGCTCGGACGAAGTTACCCTGCCGCGCCGCGCCTGGCTGGGACTGATCCTGGTCCCGCTGCTGACCTACGTCCTGATCGTTGCGGCTTTCGCGCCCAGCGCGTACGGACAATCCTTTCCCGTTGACCGCGTCCGCTTCCCGGCGCACGTCCTCCTCGCCGCGTCCGCCCTGACGTTCGGCGGGCTGCTCGGATTGTTCGCGACGCGCCTGCCCCAGCCGCTCGGGTCGGCGGCTTTCGTCGCCCTGGCGCTGTTCGTCCTCGCGCTGTATCCGCTGTGGACGATCCGCAACAACTACAAGTTGATCCCGCAATACCAGCATTACGCCGCGCGGTGGGACGCGCGCGACGCGCAGATACGCTCTCTCGCCGCCTCGGGCGAGAGGGATATCGTCACGTTTGGCTTGCCCGGCGTGGCGGGCGTCAACGACCTCGGCCCGCGTCCCGGCCACTGGATCAACTACTGCGCGGCCATCGTCTACGACGTGGATTCCATCTCCGCCTCGCAAGAGAGCCCGTGATTGTTTGTACACGGATTTCACGGTTTTTTTAAATCCGTATAAATTTCTCTTGTCCGCGTAATCCGTGTACTGCATTTCCACCATGACCAACCAACCCCTTCTCGTCACTGGCGCGCACCGCACTGGCACAACCTGGGTCGGCAAGATGCTGTCCGCGGGCGGATATGCCTACGTCAGCGAGCCGCTCAATGTGTTGCATCGGCCCGGGGTGATGGGCGCGCCCGTCCGCAGGTGGTATCAGTACATCACGCGCGAAAACGAAGCCGAGTGCCTCCCCGCGTTTCAAAAGACTCTCGCGCTTCGGTATGGATTGTCCGCCGAGTTGAAATCGCTCCGCTCGCGGAAAGACTTCCTCCGCATGGGACGCGACCTCGGCATCTTCCTGCGTGGGCGGATCGCGCGCCAGCCCGCGCTGCTCAAAGACCCGTTCGCGGTCTTCTCCATCCCGTGGTTTGTCGAACGCCTGGACTGCCGCGTCGTCGTGACTGTCCGCCATCCCGCCGCGTTTGCCAGCAGTCTCAAAAAATTGAACTGGCCCTTCGACTTCAAAGACCTGCTCGATCAGCCCCTGTTGATGCGCGACCATCTCGAACCCTTCCGCGCGGACATGGAGCGGACGCGTCCCGATGACATTCTCGGCCAGGCCGCGCTGCTGTGGCGGATGGTCTACCGCGTCGTCCATGAGTACGCGGCGCGGGATTCGTCCATCGTCATCGCGCGGCACGAGGACTTGTCGCGCGATCCCGTCGCGGGATTCGCGCGGGTGTTTGAGTCGCTCGGGTTGGCGTACCCCGCTCAAGTCCAGGAAACGATCCGAAAGTCGTCGAGCGGAGAGAATCCCGTCGAGTTGTCGAGTCGCAAAGTCCACTCCGTCAAATTGGACAGCCGCGCCAATCTCGAAAATTGGAAGAAGCGTTTGAGCGCGGACGAGGCCGCGCGCGTCCGCGAGTTGACCGAGGACGCCGCCAGCCTTTTTTACGCCGACGTGAAATGGGAGTGAGATGAAGCCTGCCGCGTTGCCCACCGTTTCGATTGTGACGCCGTCGTTCAACCAGGCGCGGTTTTTGGAAGCCGCGATCCAGTCGGCGCTTTCGCAGGATTATCCGCGCATCGAATACATTATTGTGGACGGCGGCTCGACGGACGGCTCGCTGGACATTATCCAAAAATACGCCGACCGACTCGCCTGGTGGGTGAGCGAAAAAGACCGCGGGCAGACCGACGCGATCAACAAGGGATTCGCGCGCGCGTCGGGACAGATCTTCGCGTGGATCAATTCGGACGATACGTACGAGCCGCGCGCTGTGGGACAGGCTGTGCGGTTTTTGCTGGATCATCCCGAAGTGGGCATGGTCTACGCGGACTGCAACTACATCAACGAGCAGGGACGCGTCATCGGCAAATTCCCCGCCGCGCAGACGGACCTGCCGCGCCTGCGCCGCGGCTACGTCCATATCCCGCAGCAGACGATGTTCTTCCGCGCCGAGTTGTGGAAGCAGGTTGGTCCGCTCGACCCGTCGTTCTATTTCGCGATGGACTATGATCTGTGGACGCGCATCGCCGCGCGCGCCGAGCTGCGCTATCTCGCGGGGCAGACGTGGGCGAATTTCCGCATCCACGCCTCGGGCAAGACCGTCGCCGCCGACGACCGCTGCTGGCCCGAGATGCTGCGCGTCCACTACCGCGACGGCGGCTCGTTCTTCTCGCCCATCGTGGCGAAGTATTACGTCCGCAAACTCATCGCCCCGCTGTGGAACTGGAGATTCAGAAAAAGGCTTGGCGTATAATTTGGAGATTGGTAATTGGTGATTAGAGATTGGTAATTGGAGATTGGAGATTGACCTTTCTCCGCATCGCCACTGAACACCGATCACTGAACACCGATCACTGAACACCGATCACTGAACACCGATCACTGAACACCGATCACTGATCACTGATCACTGATTACTGCCCCCCATGTCCCTCCTCTTCTCCCCTCCCTCTCTCGACGACCTGATCCGCCTCCTGCGCGCCTGGCGTTTCTGGATTCTCGCCGCGTTGATCGGCGGACTCGTCGGCGCGGCGGTTTATCGTCTCGCGCCGCCGCCGTATCGGGCGCGCGCCGTCGTCAACGTGGACTTCAACCTCGAGGAGGCCTGGCCGCAGGAGATTGACCGTCAGCAGTTTTACTATCTCGAACGCGAGACGCGCAAGCTGGAGGAGATCGCCTGGTCCGACGCGGTCTTGCAGGCGGTCGCCGCGGCTGACGGCAGAGCGACCGTCCGCGAACTGCGTGAGGGGAAACTGTGGCTCAGTCAACCCGCCGAGGCGGGTTGGAGTTTCTACGCCGACGACAGGAACGCCCAACGCGCCGAGACTTTGGCCTCCGCGTGGGCGCGTTCGTTTGCAGACGCGGCTCAGGCGAACATCAACTCGCAAAGCGGATTGAACTCCTTCATCCGAATCGAAGTCACGCAAGCCGCAGACCTGTCCGCGCGGAGAAGCGCGCCGCTCAGTTCGTACCTGCTGGCGGGGACGCTCGCGGCGTGGTTCCTCGGCGCGTTCGCCGTTTTATTTTTCGCGCCACGAGATCGCCGCAATTCGTAGCTTGTAACTCGCAACTTGTAACTCGTAACTCGCAACTCGCAACTCGTAACCTGTAACTCGTAACTTGTCACCTGTCACGCGCACCTCGATGCAACCCTCTTCCGATTTTTCTCACCGTATTTCGCGTTGGTTATGGGCCGCGGCGCTCGTGTCCCTGCCCGTCACCAGTTTTCGCTGGTTCCCCTTCCTCGGCGAGACCACCTACGTCCGCCCGCTGGCGCTCTATCCGCTGGCGCTGCTCCTTCCCCTTTTGCTGATCCAATCCATCCGCCGCGAACGCCTCTTCCCGTGGACGGGGAGCGTGACCCTGCTCGCGGTCTTCGCGGCCGCCGTCGTCGCCGCGACCGGCCTCGGGCTCCTGATCGCCCCGATCTCCCTGCGCGGGCAGGAATATTCGGGACGCGCCCTCCGCGCCCTGGTCACCCTCGTCATCGGGCTGGCGTTCTTCCTCTCCGCCAGTTGGATGAACCGCGGCGAGTCCGACGCTCGCTTCACAATGCGCTGGATTCTCGCGGGCCTCGGTCTCGACCTGGCCTGGTGCGCCCTGCAAGCCGTCACGTTTTACACGCCCCTGCTCGAAAAAGAGACGGTCACGCACTGGCAGCTGGCGTTCTCGGTGCGCGAACTCATCCGCACGAATCGAATCTCAGGGATGGCCTACGAACCCTCCTGGCTCGCGGGACAGATCGTGACGCTGTACCTGCCGATCCTGTTCGCCGCGCTGCTGACGAACACCCGCCTCACGCGGACGAAGTGGCTGGATGCCGCTCTCCTCGCGTTTGCCGCGCTGACGCTTCTCGCCACCTACTCCCGCGGCGGATTGCTGATCGGCGTCGGCGTCGCGGGACTGGTCTTCCTTCTCGTCGGGCGCGTCCACCTGCGCGCCGCGCGGACCTGGTTCTTCGGCGGATTCCGCCGCGGCTGGCTGCCGCGTCTCGCGCTGATCGCGGCCGCCCTCGGCGTCCTGATCGGCGCGGCGTTCTTCCTCGGTCAGAAAAATTACTTCCGCCGCCTGTGGGACGCGCCCGCGGAAAATCTCAACGAGTACCTGACCAGCATCAACGCGGGCGCGCGCAGCGCCTACGCCACAGGCGCGCTGGCCGCCTTCGAGGAACATCCCCTCGCGGGCGTGGGACTCGGCGCCAGCGGATTCTGGATCTACGGCAACCTGCCCGACTGGACGCTCACCACCGTCCCCGAGGTGGCGAAAATGCTGAACCCGCAGAGCAGGCTCTTTCCCAACCCGAAGAATCTCTACGTCCGCCTGCTGGCTGAAACCGGACTGGCCGGGTTCGTCCTGTTTTTCGTCTTCCAGTTTTCTACGCTGGCGGCCTCCCTCGACTTTTTGCGGCGCGAGGGATTTTCCCGCTTCCTCGGCGTGGCCGCGCTTTTTGCGTGGCTGGCGATTGGCCTGTATAATGTGACCCAGGATTCGCTTGCCACGCCGAACATCTGGATCATTCCCGGGATCATGGCGGGGGTGGAAAGCGCCCTGCACACCAAAGCAACCGAGGCACATACATGATCGTCCTTTCCGTCGGAATGCCGCGCGCCGGTTCGGGCTGGCACTACAACGTCATCCACGACCTGATGGCCGCCACAGGCGCCGCCGACGCGCGCGACATCCGCGAGAAATACCGCCTGCAAAAGATCCTGACCGAAGTGAACTGCAACATCGGAGTCCTGTCCGCCCGGCGGCTGGCGATGACGACCGTCCCCGCGCTGATGGGCAACACCTTCGTCATCAAGGCTCACGCGGGACCTTCGACCTGGTCCCGTTTGCTGGAAGCGATCGGCCTCTTGAAGGTCGCCTACATCTACCGCGACCCGCGCGACGCCATGCTCTCCGCGTACGAGTTCGGCCAGCGCGCCATCCAGAAGGGACGTCCCAACGCGTTTTCGCACCTGACCGATTTCGAGAAGACGCTGGAGTTCGCCGCCGAATACGTCCGCATCTGGGAGAAGTGGATGCAGGAAAAGCGCGTCCTCGCCGCCCGCTACGAAGACCTGCTGACGGATTACGACAACGAGATTACGCGCCTGCTTGGATTCCTTAAATTGGACGGGGCCCAGCCCGAGGTCCGGGAAGTGATCGAGCGATACCGTCCCGGCGCGAACGACAACCAGCAGGGACTCCACTTTTACAAGGGCAAGATCGGGCGCTTCCGTCAAGCCTACGACGCGGCGCAGCAGGCGGTCCTGGCGGAGCGGTTCGGTCCCGCGCTGAAAAAAATGGGGTACGAAATTTAGCGTCCAGCTTCGCGCCTGAAAAGTCCGCCGCCGCGAAGAGCGCGAAGAAGCAAAGAGTCGTTCTTCGCGGGCCTGGCGGTTCAAAAAATTCTTGAAATCAGTTTGCAAACATTCGCTTAAGGATTTTCGGGTATCATACGCCCATGCGCACGTACGATTCGCCCTACATCGCCGACTGGTTCGTCATCTCCCTGCGCTGGATCGCGCTGGCGGGCATCCTCGTCTCGCTGGGACTGGGCGGCGGGCTTTCGCTCGCGGTGACGTGGCCGATCGTCGTCCTGCTGCTTTGGAACGTGGCGATGACGTTCTTCGCGGCCACGAACCTGCGCATGACCTGGCACCGCCAAATCGGCCTGGCGGTGGACTTCGTGTTCGCGGCGATTTTTTTCTTTTTGCAGGGCGGACTTTCCGGCCCGGCCGTGTGGATGCCGCTCCTGCCGATCCTGACCGCCTCCGTCTATTTCGAGCTTGCGGGGACGTTGATCGTCGCCTTCCTGTTCGCCCTCATTGAACTTGGGAGCGTGTGGCTTCGGGCTCACGCCCTGACGTTCAACCTGCCCCTGGCGATTGCCCTGGCGGCGACGCTGGCGCTCGGCGCGCTGTTCGGTTTCCTCGGGAGCAAATTGTCGGATTACCTGCACCTGGCGCGCGAGAAGCGCCTGCGCGAGCAGGAACGCAAGTGGTATATCGAGAGCGAACGCCTGCGCGCCATCTACGAATTGACCTCCACGTTGACCGCCACGCTCAGTTACAAGCGCGTGCTCGATTCCGCCCTGGACATGGGCTACACCGCGCTCAATCCTGAACCCGAGGCGGGCGATGACGCGAAACTCGTCAGCGCCGTCCTCCTTTTCAAGGGCGATAAACTTCGCATCGGTTCGGCGCGGCGCTTCACCAACGCGGACCTCAAAGTGACCCTGCTGGGCGCGGAGGGACTGCTCAAGCGGGTCGTGGACGAGGGCGAGCCCATCCTTTCCTCCAGCATCAGTTACGATCCCGAATTGAGCCGCATCGTGGCCCTGCGCTCCTGCACTTCCGCTTATTGCTTCCCCCTGCGGAGCGGGTTCAACGTCTACGGCGCGATGCTGTTCGCGCATCCCGACCCGCATTATTTCACGCCGGACCGCGTCAGTATGTTGGAGATCATCGGCCGTCAGGCGGTGGTCGCCATCCAGAACGCGCGTCTCTACCAGGACCTGGTGGAGGAGAAGAACCGCATGGTGGAGGTCCACGAGGAGGCGCGCAAGAAACTGGCGCGCGACCTGCACGACGGCCCGACCCAGTCTGTGGCGGCCATGGCCATGCGCGTCAACCTGGCGCGCAAAATGACGGAGCGGAATCCCAAAGCCGCGGCGGATGAACTGGTCAAGATCGAGGAACTGGCGCACCGCACCACCAAGGAGATCCGTCACATGCTCTTCACCCTGCGTCCGCTCATCCTCGAATCGCAGGGACTGGCCGCGGCCTTGCAGGCCATGGCCGAGAAAATGCGCGAGACGTTCAGCCAGAACGTGATCGTCAACGTTGACCCCCGCGTGACCGATCAATTGGAGATGGGCAAGCAGGGCGTCATTTTCTACATCATCGAGGAGGCGGTCAACAACGCGCGCAAGCACGCCAACGCCCCCACCATCGCCGTCCGCCTCGGACAGTTCGAGCCGGGCATCGCCCTGCTCGAAGTGATGGACGACGGTATCGGATTCGATGTGGCCGCGATCAACAAAGCCTACGACAAGCGCGGCAGCCTGGGGATGATCAACCTGCGCGAGCGCGCCGAACTGGTGAACGGCCTGTTGAATATCGACTCGGCTCCGGGCAAGGGGACGCGCGTCCAGGTCTACATCCCATTCACCGAGGAAGCCGCGGACCGCCTGCATCATAAGAAGTAAGGCAAAATATTATCTCGCCGCTGCGCCATGCCTGTCAACAACATCTTTCACTTTTCTCACGGCGCGGAAAACGTCTCCCGCCCCCCGCTGATCTTCATCCACGGCGCGGGCGGGACTCACCTGCACTGGCCTCCGCAAGTCCGACGGATGCCCGGCCAGCGCGTCCTCGCGCTCGACCTGCCCGGTCACGGCAAATCAGGCGGGATCGGGAGCCAGTCCGTCGCGGATTACGCCCGCGCCGTAGTGGACTTCCTCGACGCCGTCCGCTTCAACACCGCGGTCTTCGTCGGTCATTCGATGGGGAGCGCCGTCGCCCTCACGCTCGCGCTCGACTTCCCGCAGCGCGTCATCGGGCTGGGACTCGTCGGCAGCGGGGCGCGCCTGCGCGTGGCGCCGCAGATCTTGGAAAACACCGCCAGCGAAGCCACCTTCCCGGCGGCGGTCAAACTGGTCAACGATTTTGCGTTCGGGGCCTCCGCGTCTTCATCCTTAAAGGAATTGGCCGCGCGCCAGATGGCGGAAATCCGTCCCGCCGTTTTGCACGGCGACTTTCTGGCCTGCAACGAATTCGACGTGATGCCGCGCCTGGGCGAGATCGCCGTCCCCACGCTCATCCTCTGTGGCGGCGAAGACCGTCTCACCCCCGTCAAGTATTCGGAATTTTTACGCGACCGCATCCCCGCCGCGCGGCTGGTCGTCTTCCCCGGCGCGGGACACATGGTGATGCTCGAACAGCCCGAGGCCGTGGCGCAGGCTCTTTCGGACTTCGCGGATTCGATTCCCTACCGGCCGGGACAGGCCTGACTTCCCCGCTTAATTCCAATCCATCAACAGGACTTCCAATAGCAGCCGCGCGTTGACGTTGCGCTCCGCCTGTCGGAGGGCGCGCCCCGCCTCGGTCACGCGGCGACGCGTTCCCGTCAGGCCAAGCCGCGCCGCCTGCGCGTCCAGCTCCTCGAGCCGGTCCGCGTTCAGGACGGGCGAGTCGGCTTTGGAGGCGCGGAGCAGCGCGTCGCGCCAGAAGGTCTCCCAGACGAGGAGCGTCTGCCGCAGGGCGTCTTTGTCTTTGGCGAGTTTTTCGGCGTAGGCGAATTTGTCCACGCGCGCCGCCGAGACGAGGCGGACCAGGTCGTCCAGCTTTTGGCGGCGGAATTCGAGCAGGGATTTGTCTTCGGCGAGTTGGAGGGCGTAGCCGGGACGTCCGCCGCTGACGTGCGCGATCAGTTCCGCCTGGCCGCTTTCCACGCCTCGGTTTTCCAGTTCCCGTTTCACGGCCTCGATGGGGAGCGGACGGAGACGCAGCGCCTCGCAGCGCGAGACGATGGTCGGCAGCAGCGATTCGGGGGTGTCGGCCGTCAGCAGGACGATGACGCGCGCGGGCGGCTCTTCGAGGGTTTTAAGGAAGGCGTTCGAGGCTTCAATGTTGGCCTGGTTGAACCGCTCGCAGACGACGACGCGCCAGCGGGCCTGGAACGGTTTTAAGTTGATCAGTCTTTGCAGTTCGCGGATCTGCGAAATGCGGATCTCGCCGTAACGCGCCGGGATCAACTCTTTGCGGTTGTCGGGATTGAGGACGGTCGGCTCGACGACGCTCAGGTCGGGGTGACGCCGCGCGGCGATCTCCCGGCAGTCGCGGCACTCGCCGCAGAACTCGCCGGGCGCGGGCGGGTTGGCGCAGTTCAAGGCCTGCGCGAACCGCAGCGCCAGCGTGCGCCGTCCCACGCCGGGCGGACCGAGGAAGAGATAGGCGTGGCGCGCCTCGCCAGCCGCGACGTGACGGCGGAGCATATCCACAGCCCAGGCGTTTCCGAGGAGGTTCCAATTGTCAGTCATCCGTCATCCGTCATCGGTCATCCGTCATCAGTTCGGTCAATCGTAAAGCGTAAAGCCAAAATCGTAAATGCTATTCTTGTCCCGCTCTCAACCTTAAATACGATTCGTACCGTTCGGGATGGATCTTCCCCGCCTCCAGCGCGGCGCGGACGGCGCAGCCGGGTTCGTGTTCGTGGGTGCAGTCGCTGAACTGACACTCAGCCACGAGCGGCGCGAGTTCGGGAAAGTAGGCGTCCATCTCTTCGGGCTCGGTGTCCCACAGCGCGAGGGACTTCCAGCCGGGCGTGTCGGCCACGTAGCCTCCATCGGGAAGCGGGATCAGTTGCCGCGTCACGGTGGTGTGTTTGCCCTTGCCCATCGCCGCGCTGACCTCGTTCACCGCCAGGCCCAAACCAGGCTGCAAAGCGTTGAGCAGGGACGACTTCCCCGCGCCGCTCGGCCCGGCCAGCGCGCTGATCTTATCCGCGAGGACGGCGCGCAGTTCGTCCATGCCCGCGGCGGTCTTGGCAGAGAGGTAGATCACGCGGTAGCCGATGTCTTCGTACATGCCGAAGATTTTTCGCGGATCGTCTGCCAGGTCAATTTTGTTGGCGACGACGATGGCGGGGATGCGCTGTTTCTCCGCGACGACGAGGAAGCGGTCGAGCATCCGCAAGCGGGGACGCGGCTGCGCGCAGGCGAAGACGAAGACGGCCTGGTCGGGGTTGGCGAGCAGGATCTGTTGATAGACTCCCAGCGGACGCGGGTCGAGGCGGACGATGGCGCGCCGGCGCGGCTCCACCTCCTCGATCACGCCGGACCCGTCGGCGAGGCGCGTGACGCGGACGCGGTCGCCCACCGCGGCGAGGTCGCCGGTCCGGGGTCCGCGTTTGATGCGTCCGCGCAGCCCGCAAACGACCGCGCCCTCCCCGGTCTCCACGGTGAAGAAACCGGATTGGGCGCGGACGATGAGTCCCGAAAGGAAGTCGGTCATGGCGGGAATTATCTGGTCACGGCCTCGGCGTCTTTGTGGGGATGCCGCCGAAGGGCGTGGGGGTGAAGAGGGCCGGGCCGCCGATGGGGCCGAACCAGGTGGTAGTGTGCAGCGGCCGGTCGTAGAAGTAGGATTCGATCATATAGAGGAAGATGGGCGCGGCGTAGTCGGAGCCTTCGCCCACGTATTCGGAAATGACGGCCACGGCGATATCGGGTTTGCCGTTGAAGTTGTTGTAACTGTAGCCCGCGAACCAGGCGTGCGGCAGACCGGGGATGTTCGACTCGGCGGTGCCGGTCTTGCCCGCCACGGGGACGGTCAGGTTGCCGTTGCGCGTCAGGCGGAAGTAGGCCGTGCCGCGCGGGTTGGTGACGACCCACGTCATGGCCTCCTGCAGGGCTTTGAGACGGTCGGGCTGGATGGGGAGAGTCCCCTTCGGGTCGGGCTTGAACGTTTGGAGGGTTTCCCCGTCCGGGCCGACGATCTTCTCGATCAACTGCGGACGGTAGAGCGTGCCTCCGTTGCCGATGGCGGCCATGAAGCGCGCCACTTGCAGCGGCGTCACCAGCACGTCGCCCTGGCCGATGGACTGGTTGGCGGCTTCGAGTTCGGTGGCGGGATCGAGGATCTGTCCCGGCTCTTCCTCCACGCCGACGATGCCGGTGAGGGAACCCAGCCCGAAGGCGCGCGACATCTTTGCGATGTCGCCGCTGCGGTTGTTGTTGTAGAGGTCGAGGCCGATGTGCCAGAAGTAGGGATTGCACGAGCGCATGAGTCCCTGCTGCAGGGTGATGACGCCGGAAGGTGTGCTGTCGCTGGTGTTGCAAAACAGGCCGGCCCGCTGGCGGGTCTGGCAGTGGTCCCATGTCCAGTCGTGGAGGGTGCGGTCCTGTAGTTCGGTGAAGTCGTACTGGCAGTCGTAGGTCGTCTCGGGCAGGTAGAGTCCGCTTTCGAGGCCGGCGGAGAAGGTGATGACCTTGAAGACCGAGCCAAGCGGATACTGTCCCTGCGTGGCGCGGTTATACATGGGGCGGTCGGGGTTGTTGAGCAGGGCGGGCAGCAGCTCGCCGTTGTTGTAGTTTTGCGGGTCGAACAGGTTGGGATCGAAGCCGGGCGAGGAGGCCAGCGCCAGCACGCGGCCGCTGTCGCGCTCCATGACGACTACCGCGCCGGTAAAGTTCGCCAGCGCCCGTTCGGCGTCGAGTTGCAGGTTTTTGTCCAGCGTCAAATAGACGTTGCTGGAGGGCTTCTCTTTTTTCTGCGCCAGGTCCGTGACGATCTGTCCCTGCGGGTTGACGACGTACAGCGAGCCGCCGTGTTCGCCGGCCAGGTAACTTTCCTCCGCCTTTTCCACGCCGATCCAGCCGACGCGTTCGTTGCCGCAGTAGCCCTGGCGTTTGTAGGCGTCCAGGTTTTCAGGAGAGATGCTCAACGTGTAGCCGATGGTTTGCGAGGCGATGCCGCTGTTGTGGTAGTAGCGCGTCTGGTAGGGATTGACCACCAGCCCGCTGAATTGCATGCCGAGCAGCCGCGCTCCCTCCTCGCGCGAAGTCGTGCCGACGGGGATGTACCAGCCGGGCCCCGAGGCGACGATCTTGTTGTTGAGCGTTTCGGGGTTGACGCCCGTCACCTGCCAGAGTTCTTTGGTGAGATCGAAGAGACGGTCGAAGTTGACGTTGCCGGTGTCCACGCCGAGGGCGATGGCTTCCATCTGCGAGACGAGCGGCTCGCCGTTGCGGTCGAAGATGTCGCCGCGGGCGGGCGCTTTGCAGTCCAGCGCGAGGCGGTTGCCTCCCGCCAGTTCGGGCAGGATCATCCCCTCGTCCCATTGGACGCGCCATCCGCCGCTCTCGCGGACGAGGCGGGCGGTCATGTCGCGGGCGATGTCTCCGGCCAGGGCGGAATGGTAGGTGACGCGGAAGGGGACCTGGGCGGCGGCGGGGCCGGTTGCGGCCGCGCCCGCTTCAAAGTCCAGGGTGGACGCGCTGAGGGTGTTCAGAGTCTCGCGGTAGCGCGCGGTAAAGTCGTCCTGCGTGACGGCGGCCTGCGAGGCCGAGTCGAGCAGGGCGTACATGGAGGCGTAATCCCCATTTTTTAAGGATTCCAAAAACGCGGTAACGACCGGCGCGGCGTCGGGCGCGTGCGTGACGCGCGCGATGGCGGTGGGCAGGGGCGTGGACGTGGGGAAAAGCGAGCCGCCTAATTTGCCCCCGCCGGAACAGCCAGCCAGAAACAGAAGCGCGAGCGCGACGCCGAAATGGAATTTTTTCATTCGTTCCTCTTTCACTCCGCGCGTTGGGGAGCGAGAATTTCCTCGTAAACGGGACAGTTGTATTTTAAGAATGACTGGCAATTGGACGGGACATCCGCGCGCGGCGCCGCCTCCATTTGCGAGAGCAGGCGCGCGGCGTGACACAGGGGCAGTCCCATCACGCTGGCGTAGCAGCCGCTCATCGAAGCGACGGGCTGAAAGCGCGGATGCTGGATGGCGTACGCGCCGGCCTTGTCGAGCGGGTCGCCGGTCTGCACATAGGCTTCGATCTCGTCGTCGCCATAGGCGCGCATCGGCACGTCGGTCACGCACACATCCGCGGCGAGACTCCCGTCGCGGACGCGCAGGACGGCGATGCCGGTGAAGACCTGATGGACGCGCCCGCGCAGCTGACGCAGCATCCGCGTCGCGTCCGACGGGTCGGCGGGCTTGCCCAAAACCGCGTCTCCGTCCACGACGGCGGTATCCGCGGCGAGGACGACCTGCGACGCGTCCGCCCGCGGCGACGCGGCCCGCGCCTTCGTCACGGCGAGGCGGCGGACGTAGTCGCGCGGCGCTTCGCCGGGGAGGAGGCTTTCGTCCACATCCGGGACGATGGTCTCGAAGGGAAGTCCCGCGAGGGCGATCAATTCCCTGCGGCGCGGCGAGTTGGACGCCAACACGAGGAGCGGCCGTTCTTTCATGGTGAGAAATTCTAACACAACCCGATGACGTCCTTGACCGGGAGGCCGCCGCTTCCCGTCCGTCGGTTGACTCGCTTTGATATTTGGGTATAATTCCCCCATTGGTTTGAACCCAAAGGCTTTTTTATCCTACAACACAAAAGGATCTTGCTAATGCCTGATACCATTCTAGATGTGCAAGGCCTGGAGACTGTGTTCAAAACTCCGGATGGGACGGTCCATGCAGTTAACGGCGTTTCATTTGGGCTGAAAGAGGGGGAGACCCTGGGAGTGGTCGGCGAAAGCGGGTGCGGAAAAAGCGTCACCATGCTTTCCGTGCTGGGACTGATCCCAAACCCGCCCGGCAGGGTGGTTGCCGGGACGGCCAAATTCGCCGGGCATGACCTGCTCAAAATGACCAATGAAGAGATCCGCCACGTGCGCGGGTCCCAGATCAGCATTGTGTTCCAGGACCCGATGACTTCATTGAACCCGGTGCTGACCATCGGCAAGCAATTGACGGAGCCGCTGGCGCTGCACCTCGGCATGACGAAGAAACAGGCGGAAACACGCGCGGCCGAATTACTGGGTATGGTGGGCATTCCCAATGCGATGGAGCGCTTGAAGGATTATCCTCACCAGTATTCCGGCGGTATGCGCCAGCGCGTGATGATCGCCATGGCGCTTTCCTGCAGCCCGCAGATCTTGATCGCGGACGAACCCACGACCGCGCTGGATGTGACCATCCAGGCCCAGATCACCGACCTGGTGAAGCGCTTGCGCCAGGAACTGGGCATGGCTGTCATTTGGATCACGCACGACCTGGGCGTGGTGGCCGGACTGGCGCACCGCGTGGTGGTCATGTATGGCGGCTTTATTATCGAAGAAGCCTCGGTGGGGGAACTTTACGCCAACCCTTCGCATCCCTACACGATCGGCTTGCTGGGCAGCCTGCCCCGCGTGGACGCAAAGCAGCACGACAGGCTGTTCTCCATCGAGGGGCTGCCCCCGGTGCTTTATCAGAAGCCGCATGCGTGCCCGTTCGCGCCGCGCTGTAAATGGGCGTTAGAACGTTGTTGGAAGGAAAATCCCGCCCTCGAATCGATCACACCCGAACATCGCGTTGCCTGTTGGGTGGACACCAAAACCGGGAGGCCCCGCTCATGAGCGCCAATAGCGAAGTCCTGCTTCGAGTCGAAGACCTGAAGATGCACTTCCCGATCTATCGCGGCGTATTCCAGCGCCAGGTGGGAGCGGTGCGCGCGGTGGACGAGATCAGCTTTGAAGTCTACCGCGGCGAGACGCTCGGCCTGGTGGGCGAATCGGGATGCGGCAAGTCTACGGTGGCCCGCACGGTCCTTCAACTATACAAACCCACGGCCGGAAAAGTCCATTTCGAAGACAAAGACCTGGTCCATTTGAAGGGCGAAGAGATGCGGCAGATGCGGCGCAAGATGCAAATGATCTTCCAGGATCCCTACGCCAGCCTTAATCCGCGCATGACCGTCGAGCAGATCGTCGGCGAGCCGCTCATGGTCCACAACGCCGTCACCGGCAAAGAGATCCGTGAGCGCGTCGAACATCTCCTCGATGTGGTCAAGCTCAACCCCTCGTTCGCCAGCCGCTATCCGCACGAATTCTCCGGCGGGCAGCGCCAGCGCATTGGCGTGGCGCGCGCGCTGGCCCTCCAACCCTCCTTCATCATCTGCGACGAACCCATCTCCGCGCTGGACGTTTCCATCCAGGCGCAGATCATCAACCTGCTCGAAGACTTGCAGGAACAGTTCGACTTCACTTATCTTTTTATCGCCCACGATCTTTCGGTGGTCCGTCACATCAGCGACCGCGTGGCGGTGATGTACCTGGGAGTGATCATGGAACTGGCGGAGCGGGATGAGCTGTACAAGAAGCCGCTCCATCCCTACACCCAGGCCCTGCTTTCGGCAGTCCCCATACCGGACCCGGTGGCGGACGCGAAGCGCGCGCGCGTGATCCTGGAAGGCGACGTGCCCTCCCCGGCCAACCCGCCTTCCGGCTGCCGCTTCCGCACGCGCTGCCCGATCGCCCAGCCAGTCTGCGCGGAATCCCGCCCCGAGTTCCGCGAGATCACGCCAGGCCACTTCGTTGCCTGTTTCTTCGCTGAACGTTTCCTTTAGCGTTCCCGATCCATCCTGGAAGGAGGTGATGTCCCCTCAGGTAGCTTTGTCCCTGAACCCGTAAGTATGTTCGTTCAAAATCCGTTTCTAATTTACGAGGAGAAGAAAGATGCGTAAACTATTTACCCTGTTCAGCCTGTTGATCATCGCGAGCATGGCGCTTGCGGCGTGCGGCGCGCCCGCTCCCACCGCTACACAGGCCCCCCCGTCCAGCGGCGGCGAACCCACCCAGGCGCCCGTGGAAACTCAGGCGCCCCCCGCTCCGGCTTCGGATTTCGCGTCGGCCGATGCGACCACCTACTTCCGCCCGACGTTCGGCGAACCTGAAACGCTCGATCCCGCTCTCGACTACGAGACCGCGGGCGGTGAGATCATCGCCAACATCTACGAGACCCTGATTTGGTACAACCGGCAAAACGCCGACGAGTTCATCCCTCAACTGGCCGAATCCTGGGACATCTCCGCGGACGGCAAGACCTACACCTTCACCATCCGCAAGGGCGTGAAGTTCCATGCAGGCGGCGACCTGACCCCGTCGGACGTTGCCTACACCTTCCAGCGCGGTTTGCTGCAGGGCAGCACCGCCTCCCCGCAGTGGATGCTGACCGAGCCTTTCTTCGGCGTTGGCGTTGACGACATCTCCGTGCTTGTCGACCCCGAAGGCGGCCTCTATGACGACCGCGAAGCCCTCGTGGCCGCCGACGCGGCTGCCCTGAAGGCTGCCTGCGAAAAGACCCAGGCCGCCATCGTCGCTGACGACGCCGCCGGCACCGTGACCATGACCCTCGCCGTTCCCTGGGGGCCCTTCCTGGCGACCATCGCCAACAACTGGGGTTCCATCATGGACAAGGAATGGGTCGTTGAGAACGGCGGCTGGGACGGCTCCTGCGACACCTGGCAGAACTTCTATGCGTTCACTTCCGAGGATGATCCCTTCACCTCCATCGCCAACGGCACCGGTCCCTTCAAACTGGACCACTGGACCAAGGGCGAGGAAATCGTTCTTGTCCGCAACGACAACTACTGGCGCACCGAACCCGCCTGGGAAGGCGGCCCGACCGGTCCTGCCGCTCTCGAGCGCGTTGTGATCAAGAACGTCAGCGAGTTCGGCACCCGCTTCGCCATGTTCCAGGCTGGCGATTCCGATAACCTGGTTGTGGGTTCGCAGGCAGACTATGCCCAGGTGGACCCGCAGGTCGGCGAAGAATGCGCGTACGATTCCGCCACCGGCGACTTCAGCGCCTGCACCCCTGTGGGCGACGGCTCTGGCCCCTATCGCCGCTATGTCGGCATCCCGCAGGTTACGCACACTGACGTATTCTTCAACTTCAACATCGCCAGCAACCAGTACATTGGTTCCGGCGCGCTGGATGGCAACGGCATCCCGGTTGATTTCTTTGCCGATGAGCATATCCGCAAGGCCTTCAACTACTGCTTCGACTGGGACACCTACATCCGCGACGTGATGATCGGCGAAGGCGTGCAAACCCTGACCATCCCGGTCCAGGGCATGCCCGGCTACGACGCCAATGCGCCGCACTACAGCTTCGACGAAGCCAAGTGCGAAGAGGAATTCAAAGCCGCCGACCTCGATAAAGACGGCAAACCCGCCGGCGAGGACGATGAAGGCGACGTTTGGACCACCGGCTTCCGCTTCCAGGCTACCTACAACCAGGGCAACACCGCCCGACAGACTGTGGCCGAGATCATGGCCGCCAATCTCTCCGCGGTGAACGACAAATTCCTGGTCGAGGTGCTCGGCCTGCCGTGGCCCGCGTTCCTGCAGGCCCAGCGCGCCAAGACCCTGCCGATCTTCATCAGCGGCTGGCTCGAAGACATCCACGACCCGCACAACTGGTATGTGCCTTATCTCACCGGCACCTATGGCCGCCGCCAATCCCTGCCGGAAGACATGGCCGCCGCCTACCAGGACCTGCTGAACAAGGGCGTGGCCGAGGTTGATCCCGCCAAGCGCGCTGAGATCTACGCGCAGGTCAACCAGATGCAGTACGACAACCCGTCCCTCATCCTGCTGGCGACCGCCACCGGCCGCCGCTACGAGCAGCGCTGGGTGAAGGGCTGGTACTACAACCCGATCTACTCTGGCATGTACTGGTACGCGCTTTCCAAGGACTAACCTGTCAGAGAACCTGTAAAAAATTGGGGAGCCTGGCAACAGGCTCCCCAACCTTCCTTTTTGGTATCTGGAGCCTAATCAAAGTCTGCCGCTTTTATTGCGCTCCAGATGGCAAAAACAAAGCAGAATTGAGGTGCCACAATGATCAACTTCATTATCCGCCGTTTGCTGCTGGTCCCGCTGCTCTTATTTGGCGTGACCGTCCTGATCTTCCTCATGTTACAGTTCCTCAGCCCGATCGAACGCTCGGCCCTGTACGTACGCGATATCCCCAAGAACGACCGCGCGGTGGAAGGCATCATCAAGCAGTACGGACTGGATAAGCCTCTCTACGTGCAGTATTGGCGCTGGCTGGTGGGACAACCCGGCCCGACCGGCGAGCGAAAGGGCGGCATCCTTTTCGGCGACTTTGGCTATTCGCGCGTGGCCTCCCAGCCTGTGGCGGACCTCATTAAGAACCGCTTCCCCAACACCCTTGACCTGGCTATCTGGGCGGTGGCGCCCATCATCCTGGTCGGAATCTGGCTGGGCGTGCAGGCGGCGGTGCATCAAAATGGCTTCATTGACCAGGCCGCCCGCATCTTCAGCATTGTCGGCACGTCCTTCCCGACCTTTGTGTTCGGCCTGCTGGTGCTGATGATCTTCTACGCCAACCTGAAATGGTTCCCGCCGGGGCGGCTTTCAGACTGGGCTTCCCAGGTGGTCAACGCCGCCACCTTCCATCGCTACACCACATTGCTCACGTTTGACGCGTTGCTGAACGGCCGCTTTGACGTTTTCCTGGACGCGCTGCGGCACATGTTCCTGCCTATTTTGACCCTTTCCTACATCTCCTGGGCGACCTTCCTGCGCGTGACGCGCTCCTCGATGCTGGAAACGCTGCGCATGGAATACGTCACGACGGCGCGTTCCAAGGGACTTCCCGAACACGACGTGATCTACAAACATGCCCGGCCGAACGCCATGCTCCCGGTGGTCACCCTGGCCGGCTTCCAGATTATCGGCCTGCTCGGCGGCGTGGTCATCACGGAAACCGTCTTCGTCTATCCGGGCATCGGTTCGGCGGCGGCCCAGGCGGCCGCCCAACTCGACGTAGTGACCGTTCTGGGCTTCGCCCTGTTCAACGGGCTGATCCTCATCCTTTCCAACCTGGTGGTTGACGTCATGTACGCGTTCATCGACCCCCGCGTCCGGCTTTCGTAGGAGGCTTTCATGGACCAATCTGCCGCTCCCTCAGAAAACAATCCCCTCCTCGGCGAGACCATTGCCGTCCGGCCCATCGGCCGCCTGGAACGCTTCATCGGCCCCGAAAACTACCGGATCCTCAAAGGCCTGCTCAAAACCCCGGCGTCCATAGCAGGGTTCATCCTTATCGGCATCTTCATCCTTATCGCCGTCTTTGCCCCGGTGATCGCCCCCCCGGTCACGCCCAAAGACCCCTATAAGATCCCGCGCGACGGATTCAGCCCCAACCCTCGTCCGCCGGGCTCGGAGTGGAGTCGTAATGTCCCCGAAACGCCGTTCTGGTACAAACCGCTCACCGGCCAGGATAAATGGACTCACCTGCTTGGCGTCTCCACCGGCCAGTATGACATCTTCTACGGCATGGTGTGGGGCACCCGCACCGCCTTCAAGACCGGGCTGATCGTGGTCATCGCCACCGTGCTGATCGGCATCATCGTAGGCTCCGTCTCCGCTTATTACGGCGGCCTGGTGGACAATATCATCATGCGCATCGTGGACGTGATGTTGACGCTCCCGTTCCTGCTGGCCGCCCTGATTTTGGCGGCTGTGATCACGCCAAGATTTGGAAGGAGTCTGGCCCCGGCCATCATTGCCCTCATCACTTTTGGGTGGATGGGCTACGCCCGCATCATTCGCGGCGACATCCTCTCGGTGAAAGAGCGCGACTATATCATGGCGGCCCGCGTCATCGGCGTGAAAGACAGCCGCATCCTCTTCCGCCACATCATCCCCAACGCCATCTTCCCGACGCTGGTGCTGGCATCGCTCGCCATCGGCGACGTGGTGCTTTCCTTCGCCGCCCTCTCCTTCCTCGGCATCGGCACCGATATAGGTTACGCAGACTGGGGACAGATCCTCTCCTTTGCCCGCAACTGGATCACCAGCCTCAACGTCTACTGGTACATCATCATCTACCCCGGCTTGATCCTGGTTCTATACGTCATGGGATTTAACCTGGTCGGCGACGCCCTGCGCGACGTGCTTGACCCGCGTATGCGCGGCAGGACTTAAACTTGTGCCGGCTCGGAATCTTTCCCGCCTCATCCTGATCCCGTTTGGAATAGCCCTGCTTCTGGCAGGGCTGTTTTTCGACGGAGGACAAGCCTCCTCCGTTCGGCAGGCCGCGCCGACTCCCACTCCCGACCGCCTCGCCCAACCCATTTTGCCAGCCATTCCATCCCAGGCTGATTACGGCGCCCAGGTCTACTGGCTCTCATGCCTGCCCTGTCACGGCGACCGAGGCCAGGGACTGACCGACGAATTCCGCGCCGTATACCCGCCGGAAGACCGCAACTGCTGGACCTCTGGCTGTCATGGCGAGCGTCCCTACGAGCATGGCTTCCGGCTGCCGCGTGAAATCCCCGCCGTGATTGGACCGGGCGCTTTGCAGAACTTCCCGAACGCCGCGGCCCTGTACGCCTACACGCGCGCGGCGATGCCGTTTTGGAAGCCAGGCAGCCTGACCGAAGAGGAGACCTGGCGGGTGACGGCTTTTCTTTTGCGGCAAAACGGACTGTGGACCGGGGTCGGGGAATTGGACGCCGCGGCCGCCGCCGAAATCCCCATCCTGCGCGCGACGCCGCCCCCGACTCCGCTCCCCGCGCCGGGCCGGGTCCCGGTCGAGACGGGAGACGGGGGCGGCCGCTGGGCGCTGCCCGCCGCCGGCGCGTTGACCCTCCTCCTGATCCTGTTCCTCATCCTGCGGAGAAAACGCGCCTCGTCAAACCTGGACGAGTCTCTTGAATAATCCGCTCGAACCGGCGTTTGACGGCCTTCACAATGGCAGGCGGTACTGCCCGGTCTTTGGCGTTTTGGGCATATCGCGGTCGCAACCGTCCGCAAACGCGACTTCTTGACTTTATAACTTCCTTATGCTACCATATTGCCTCACGCGCAAAAAAGCGCGATTTAAACGACTTCGGAAGGAGGTGGTTTCGGGAAGAGTATTCTGTTGAGCGTTTTGTAAGGCACACAACCATCTAATCCCACATTTCTCTGTAGGAGGAGAAAACCATGTCTAAAAATCGTTTGATGCTTGCGTTCAGCGTCCTGATGATCGCTGCCATGCTGTTCACCGCGTGCGCTCCCAAGCCGACCGAGGCGCCGACGCAGGCCCCCGCCCCCACAAAACCTGCGGAACAGCCCACTGCCGTTGCGCCCACGGAGGAGCCCACTCCTGAACCCTCCACCCGTGTCGGCGGCTGGCTCGATGAGATTGTCATGTCTGTCGTCTCTGGCGACTCGGCGGTTACCCAGCTCAAGGCTGGCGCCATTGACATCTATGCCAACGGCCGCTCCTCTGCCGACCTGCCAGCGATTAAAGAAGCGGGCTTGAGCTACTCCAGCTCAAACGGGTTGTATTACGACATGATTTACAACCCCGGAGTTTGCTCTGACCCGAAAATGCTGAATCCTTTCTCCAACCGCAAAATCCGCGAAGCCACCAACTGGCTCTACGACCGCAACTACATCAACCAGGAAGTTTACGCCGGCGGCGGTTTGGTGAAATTCTTCGCCATCCAGACCAACGGCCCCGATTATGCCGAGTTGGCAGATGTTGCCCGCGCGCTTGAAGCCAAGTATGCCTACAATTTCGACAAGGCCAAAGAAGTCATCAAGACCGAAATGGAAGGCATGGGCGCCACCCTCGGAGCCGATGGCAAATGGGAATATGAAGGCGCTCCCGTCACCATCATCCTCCTGACCCGTCCCGACAGCGACGGCACCCGCAAACCGATCGGCGATTACGTAGCCGCCCAGTTTGAAGCCGTCGGCTTCAAAGTCGACCACCAATACAAGAACGCTGCCGAAGCCTCCCCGCTTTGGATTCAGAGCGAACCGACCGATTGCTTGTGGCACTCTTACACCGCCGCCTGGTCCTCAATCGCCATCAGCCGCGATGAAAAGAACATGTTCCAGCAGATGTACCTGAACACCAGCGTCCAGGGCATGCCGGTCTTCCTCGCCAACGTCTCCGATCCTGAATTCCAGAAAGTCGGCGACGACCTGAACAACGGCAAATTCACGACCCTTGCCGAGCGCCACGACATGTTCGCCAAGGCCATGGAACTGAGCCTGCAAGATTCGCTGCAGGTCTTCCTGATTGACGGCAAGAACTACACCCCCTACAACACCAACGTTCAGGTCACCTCCGACCTGGCGGCCGGGGTGGAAAGCGCCCAGCTGTACCCCTTCACCCTGCGCTTCAAGGGCCAGGAAGGCGGCCAGCTGAAATGGGCCACCCAGAACATGTTTGCCGATCCGTGGAACCAGATTGGCGGCAGCAACTGGACCTTTGACCAGGGCGCCCAGCGCGCCACCGCCAGCGCCGGCTTCATGGCCGACCCCTACACCGGTCTCGCCTGGCCTCTGCGCGCTGAAAAAGCGGAAATCACCGTCCTCGACAGCCTGCCCCCCACCAACAAGACCCTCGATTGGGTGACGCTCTCGACCGCGCCTGAAATTCAGGTCCCGGCGGATGCCTGGGCGGATTGGGACGCCAAGACCCAGACCTTCATCCCGGCTGGAGAAGGCGTGACCTCCCAAATGAAATCGGTGGTCTACTACCCGGCTGATCTGTACAGCACGGTCAAATGGCACGACGGCAGCAACTTCAGCGCCGCCGACGTGGTTATGGCCCTGATCCTCACCTTCGACCGCGCCAAGCCCGATAGCGCCATTTACGACGAAGCCGCGGTGCCGGTCTTCGAATCCTTCATGTCCTACTTCAAGGGCGTCAAGATCGTTTCGACCGAACCGCTGGTCGTCGAATATTACGCCGACCTGACCCAGCCTGACGCCGAAAATATGGCGACCTCGCTCTGGCCGAACTACGGCTTTGGCGAAGCCAGTTGGGACGTCATCGCGCTGGGCAACCTGGCCGAAGCGGCTGGCGAACTGGCCTACTCCTCGGATAAGTCCGGCGCCAAGGAAGTTGAATGGACCAGCTTTGTGGGCGGCCCCAGCCTGGAGATCCTGAAGAAACACCTCGACCAGGCTGAAACCGACAAGTACGTCCCCTACGCCCCCACCATGAGCCAGTACGTCACTGCCGACGAAGCGGCTGCCCGCTACGCCAACCTGCAGAAATGGTACGCCGACCACGGTCACTTCATCGTTGGCACCGGTCCGTACTACCTGGACAAGGCGTTCCTGACCGAGAAGACCCTGACCCTCAAGCGCTACGAAGGGTATCCCGACCTGGCTGAACGCTGGTCCGGCTTTGGCGAACCCATGCTGGCAGAGGCTGAGTTGGACGGCGCTGGTCAGGTTAAGATCGGCGAAGAAGCCGCCTTTGACGTCTACATCACCTACAACGACCAGCCCTATCCGCAGGCCGACATCAAGCAGGTTAAGTTCCTGCTCTACAACGCCAAGAACGAAGTCGTTCTGGTTGGCGAAGCTCAGGCAGTTGCCGACGGACAGTATCAGGTGATTCTGCCGGCGGATGTCACCGCCAAACTTGAAGCTGGCTCCAACAAACTTGAAGTTGCGGTCATTCTGATCCCTGTGAGCGTTCCGACCTTCACCAGCATTGACTTTGTGACTGCCCCGTAATGGGATAGGCACGTTTCGCTGTGCATAAAATGCCAGGGGCAAGGAACTTTTCTTGTCCCTGGCATTCTTACTTTGAGGAAAGAACATGACCACAGCCAATCAGTCAGACTTCGCGCTTGTCAAAAAGAAATCCGCCAGCGGGACTTTCGCCCGTGTGGCAAAATATACAATCGTTCGGCTGCTCACCCTTTTTGTCACCATCGTAATTGGCATCTATCTTACGATTATGATCGCGAACATGGGCGGCCATGTTGACACCATCATGCGCAACGAGATCCGTGAGCGAGTTACGCAAATGGTGGTGAACAATCCCGCCAGCCGAAATATGAGCAACGAAGAGAAGAAGACCCAGATTGAAGAGCGGATTCGGCTGGAAGAAAAGCGCTTGAATTTGGACCAGCCGCTCGTTTTGCGAACGCTCAAATACTTAAAAAACGCGCTGCAATTGAATCTGGGGCGCGCCCTCCATATGACCAGCGACAGCGGTTCACGACAGGTGCGCCTGATCATCCTGGAGAGGCTGCCAGCCACCCTGCTCTTGATGGGGACCTCGAACCTGATTCTGTTTTTCGTCAGCCTGTTTCTGGCGCTTTCTCTTTCGCGCAAATACGGCAGCTTTTGGGATAAGTTAGTGATTGGACTTTCGCCCACCTCGGCCGCGCCGCCCTGGTTCTATGGCATCTTCTTTATCCTTATCTTTGCCGCGCTTTTAAAGTGGCTGCCTTTTGGCGGCATGGTAGACGCGCCGCCGCCCGATAACCCTCTCGATTACACGCTGAGCCTGCTTAAACATATGATTCTGCCGGCGTCGTCGTTGATTTTCAGCGCCTTCTTCATCAGTATTTATAACTGGCGCACGTTTTTTCTGATCTATTCCAGCGAAGATTATGTCGAAATGGCGAAAGCCAAGGGCCTGGTCGCCCGCGATATCGAGCGCCGGTACATCCTGCGCCCCACGCTGCCCACCATTGTCACCAGTTTCGCGCTGATGTTGATCGGCCTGTGGACCGGAGCCATCGTTACCGAAACCGTCTTTCTCTGGCCCGGACTGGGGCGCACTTCGTTCCAGGCGATTGGCTTGTACGACATCCCGGTCATCGTGGGAACCACCATTATTTACGCTTACCTGTTAGCGATGACCGTCTTTTTGCTGGACTTCGTTTACGCCCTGGTTGACCCCAGAGTCAAAATCGGCGGAGGCAACTAACCCATGAATGCATTGAAGAGTTCTTTCCGCGAGATTTTACGCTATCCTTCCGCGGTGGCCGGCTTGGCGGTCATTTTTTCGCTGACCCTTGTGGCCGCTTACGCCATGATCACCATTCCCTACGCCGAGGCCGTTCGTTTATGGCGCGGCGGCGAAGATGTTTGGTATAAAAATCCGAAGTTCGCGGCCCCTGCCTGGACCAATGTGTTTTCCAGGGTCAAATATCCGGTTTCCTTTGCGGTCAGCAGCGCCGATGGCGGCATCGCCAAAGTGACGACGCCAGGCGAAAAGGGAACCAGCCGGATCGAGTTTACCCATTCCTTCGATTACTCTTATGATACCTTTCCGCAGGAGATGTTGCTGTACTTCACCGCAAAATATTCGGAAAAATTGCCGTTTGTGTCGATTTATCTGATAACCCCTGACGACCGAAAAGTCCGCATTTCCGATTTTGGAGTCAGCCAAAAGACCACCTTCCGTTTTTCCCAGGATGAGAAATTGCAACGCCGATTGAAAGGGCAGGAGGTGATGACCGGCTTGTTTGCCCGGCCTGATTCCGACCCGGCGGCGCCGCTCAAAGGCCGGTATCAGCTGCTCGTCGAAGCGGTGACCTTCGAGGAAGATTCCGACCTGAATTTTGAATTCGTCTTTCATGGTCAGGTCTATGGCCTGGCCGGGACGGACCAGGCCCGCCGTGACCTGATGGTGCCCCTGTTGTGGGGCGCGCCGATCGCGCTCGCGTTCGGCCTGCTGGCCGCGCTGGGCACCTCGGTTCTGACGATGATCATCGCCGCAGTCGGCGCCTGGTATGGCGGCTGGGTGGACGAACTCATCCAGCGCATTACCGAAATCAACCTGGTGCTGCCCTTCCTGAACATCCTCATCATGGTCGGAACTTTTTACTCGCGCAGCATCTGGGTGATCTTGGGCGTAACCATCTTGCTCAGCATTTTCACCGGCAGCATCAAAAGTTACCGCGCCATTTTCATGCAAGTGAAAGAGTCGACCTACATCGAAGCCGCGCGCTCCTACGGCGCGAGCAACACCCGCTTGATCTTCCTTTACCTCATTCCCCGCATGATCCCGCTGCTCATTCCCGGCCTGGTTTCCTCGGTGCCTGCCTTCGTCTTTCTCGAAACGACCCTTGCGGTCCTGGGCTTGGGAGATCCGGTGCTGCCGACTTGGGGCAAGATCATTAACGATGCCTGGGGCAACGGCGCGCTTTACAAAGGCTATTACTATTGGATCCTGGAGCCGGCAGTCTTGTTGATGATCACCGGCCTCGGTTTTGCCATGCTCGGCTTTGCATTGGATCGAATTTTCAATCCACGATTGAGAAACATATAACGCCATGAACAACGATAAACTTCTACGCATCGAAAAATTGGTGTTACATTTCAACACCACACAGGGGCCGGTTCAGGCCGTGGACGGCGTTGATTTCAGCCTGGATACCAATCGCGCAGTGGTCATCCTGGGCGAATCGGGCTGTGGAAAAAGCTCGCTGGCCAAAGCCATCCTGCGCCTTTTGCCGCGAAACGCGGGAGCCTATTCCGGTCATATCTACCTCGAAGGAAAGGATATCATGGCCCTCCCCGAGGAAGAGTTCCGGCAGAACGTTCGCTGGGCGGCCATCTCGATCGTGCCGCAAGCCGCCATGAACGCGCTGAACCCGGTGATCCGGGTTGGAGAGCAGGTGGCGGAACCGGCCATCGTCCACCTCGGCGTGGACAAAGCCGGCGCGCTGTCTTTGGTGCAGAAAATGTTCCAGCACGTCGGCGTTCCCGAAGACTTCATCAACCGCTACCCCTTCGAACTCAGCGGCGGGATGCGCCAGCGCGTCGCCATCGCCATGGCGCTGGTCACGTCTCCCAACCTGATCATCCTGGACGAGCCGACTTCCGCGCTGGATGTGCTGACCCAGGCGAACATCTTCAACGTCCTCAAGCGCCTCAAAAAGGAACTGGGCATCAGCTTCATCCTGATCACACACGACATTGCCACCTCCAGCGAACTGGCCGACGACGTCGCCATTATGTACGCCGGCCAGATCGTGGAAGTGAGCGACGCGCACCGGTTTTTTGAAGAGCCGCTGCATCCCTACTCTAAAAAGTTGATGGCCAGCGTGCCGAGGCTGCGCGGAGATACGGAGCCGGAGTTTATCACCGGCCGGCCGCCCAGCCTGATCAACCCTCCCACTGGCTGCCGGTTTGCGGATCGCTGCCCGAGCCGATTTGACAAGTGCGTGGAGGAACCGCCGGTATTTGAGATCGAAGGTCGCAAGGTTAAATGCTGGTTGTATGAAAGTTAGGAGAACACAGTCATGGATGTAACTTCCCCGGTTGAAAAGATCGAGAATGAAGCGGGACGAAAGGCCGTCCTGTCCATTGACGATCTTCATGTCTGGTTTGAACTCAAGCGGTTTGGCTTTGGGCATGCGGGCTACGTGAAGGCGGTGGACGGCGTCACCTTTAACGTTTTGCAGGGCGAAACGATCGCCGTGGTGGGCGAGAGCGGCTGCGGAAAATCCAGCCTGATGAAGACGATCCTTGCCTTGTACAAGCCGACGAAAGGCAGCATCATCTTTAACGATAAAAACCTGTCGGAATTGGACGGCAAGGGCCTGCATTGGTACCACTCTCATGTTGGATACATCCAGCAGGACCCCTACGGCGCGCTGCCTCCATTTATGACCGTTCGACGAATTCTGGAGGAACCTCTCCTGGTCGGCGGCGTGAAGGATAAAGAGGAGCGTCGGCAGCGTATCCACAAGGCCATGGATGAGGTCAAACTTACCCCGGTCGATGATTTCCTGGAAAAATATCCTCACATGTTGAGCGGCGGACAGCAGCAGCGCGTAGTCATCGCCCGCGCCATGATTATGGAACCGAAGTTCCTGGTGGCGGATGAGCCGGTCTCGATGCTCGACGCCTCCGTGCGCGTGGAGATCTTGAAACTCCTCCGCGCCTTGCAGGAAGAACACCACCTCTCCGTCATCTACATTACGCACGACCTGTCCACGGTCAGCTATTTTTCGGAGCGCATCTTCGTCATGTACGCCGGCAATCTGGTCGAAAAGGCCAAAGTGCGCCAGGCGCTCGATAACCCCCTGCACCCGTATACGCAGGCCCTGTTGACCGGCACCTCCGAACCGGACGCGAAAAACGCGGAGACGTTCAAGGAACTTCCCCCGGGCGAACCGCCCAGCCTGGTCAACCCTCCAACCGGCTGCCGCTTCCATCCGCGTTGCTCGAAGATTATAAAAGGCCTCTGCGAAGTGGAGGAACCCCCCGATTTCGAGCCGGAACCCGGCCACCTGGTGGCCTGCTGGCTGTATAAATAAACATGCTGCGCGAACGATTATTTGAACATATTGGCCTCGTCCTGGCGATTAGCGTCCTGTTGATGGTCGGGGGCGTAGTTTTACCGTTCCTGATGGTGATCCACGCGCTCGAGTCCACGTTCTTCCTGAATTTTCTCGCGTACGGCATGTCCGTTTTGGGGTTGATGCTGGGCATTGTGAGCATTGTGAGCATCCGTCTCAAGCAAAAGCGCAAGGATGACGGGAGCCGCAATCCCTATCGCAACGACGGCGGGATCTGATCTCCGCCGGCCAGACAGCCTCGTTCGTTAACCAATTCCTTCATGGGAGAACGCTCGTGACCAGCGAAACCAAACCGCCCCTGCTCGAGGTCAGGAACCTCAAAACCTATTTCTTCACGGAAGACGGCGTCATCAAGGCTGTGGACGGCGTGGACTTCTACGTCCGCCCGGGCGAAGTGCTTGGACTGGTGGGCGAATCGGGCTGCGGAAAAAGCGTCACCTCCCTCTCCATCATGCGGTTGATTGGAACGCCCGGCAAGATCGTGGACGGCGAAATGCTCTTCGAAGGCAGGGACCTGGTCAAAGCTTCCGAAGCAGAGATGATGAAGATCCGCGGCAACCGCATCTCCATGATCTTCCAGCAACCCCAGTCCGCGCTCAACCCGGTCTTTCGCGCGGGCGACCAGATCTCGGAAGTCCTTCAGATCCACCAGGGACTCGACAAAAAAAACCGCCGGCAGCGGGCCGTCGAAATGCTCCGCATGGTGGGCATCCCCGAACCCGAGCGCCGCGCCGAAGCGTTTCCGCATGAACTTTCGGGTGGCATGGCCCAGCGCGTCATGATCGCCATGGCCCTGGCCTGCGCTCCCGACCTGCTCATCGCCGACGAACCCACTACCGCCCTCGACGTCACCATCCAGGCGCAGATCCTCGACCTGATGCGCGACCTGCGCGCCAAGATCGGCTCGGCGGTCATCCTCATCACCCACGACCTGGGCGTGATCGCCGAAATGGCCGACCGCGTCGCCGTAATGTACGCCGGCGAGATCGTGGAAGAATCCCCGGTGGCGCAACTGTTCGACTCGCCGCATCATCCCTACACCATCGGCTTGATCGGCTCGGTGCCGGTCCTCGGGAAAGTGCGCGACCGACTGGACGTCATCCCCGGCTCGGTGCCAAACCTCGTCAACCTGCCGCCCGGCTGCCGCTTCGCCCCGCGCTGCCAGGCCCGCATAGACTACAACCTCTCCATCTGCACGGAAAAACGCCCTCCGCTGGCGGACATCGCCGAAGGCCACAAAGCCCGCTGCTGGCTGTACACCGACGCAGAGAACCACTCCGCCCCGCTGAAGAGCGGACAACCCTATGTCACGAAGCGAGAGTAGCGTCATGAACAACCCGTCACAGACCTCTCAAAAAGCCGACCTGCTGGTCGTGAAAGACCTGGTCAAATACTTCCCGGTGCGCGGCGGACTGCTCCAGCGCACGGTCGCGCAGGTGCAGGCCGTGGACAAGGTCTCCTTCGCCGTCAGGAACGGCGAGACGCTGGGGCTGGTCGGCGAATCGGGCTGCGGCAAGACCACCGTCGGGCGCGCCATCCTGCGCCTCATCGAACCGACCTCGGGACAGGTCTATTTCAACGGCGAAGACCTCCTCGCCATGCGCCCGGGCTCCCTCAAAGCCATGCGCCGCAACATGCAGATCATCTTCCAGGACCCCTACGCCTCGCTCAACCCGCGCATGCCCATCGGCGAATCGGTGATGGAGGGCTTGCAGATCCACAAGATCGGCCAGCCCAAGGAACGCTGGGAGACCGCCATCCAGATGCTGAAAAAAGTAGGGCTGGAGGAATACCACGCCCGCCGCTACCCGCATGAATTTTCAGGCGGACAGCGCCAGCGCATCGGCATCGCCCGCGCCCTGGCGTTGCAGCCCAAGTTCATCGTCTGCGACGAACCCGTCTCAGCGCTGGACGTGTCCATTCAATCGCAGGTGCTTAACATCCTCAAGGAACTCCAGAGCGAGTTCGGCCTCACCTATCTCTTCATCGCCCACAACCTGGGCGTGGTGGAACACATCTCCGACCGCGTCGGCGTGATGTACCTCGGCAAGATGATGGAACTGGCAAGCCGCGACGACCTTTACCGCGAACCCCTGCACCCCTACACCAAAGCCCTGATGTCCGCCATCCCGATCCCGCATCCCAACGCGAAGCGCGAGCGCGCCATTTTGAAGGGCGACGTGCCAAGCCCGCTCAACCCGCCCACGGGCTGCCGCTTCCACACGCGCTGCCCGATCGCGGTGGAGATCTGCTCGCAGAAAGAACCCGAATTCAGGGAAGCCCGCCCGGGTCACTGGGTGGCCTGCTGGCTGGTGGACTAAACGCCGCTTGTTGGAAAGTTGATAATGAGATAGGATTCGGGTCACGCCCGAATCCTGTTTTTTTAGGAGACCGCCATGCCCGTGTCGAACCGCCCGCTTCATGCCATCTTTGCGATTTTCATCCTGCTTTCACTGACGTTATCCGCCTGCCAGCCGGGGCAGGGCGGGACTTCCGCGCCGCCTCCGGCCCCCGCCGCCACGCAGACTCCCTCTCCCGCGTACACGCCCACCCCGCTCCCGCCGCGGACGCTGAACGTCTGCCTGGGCGCGGCGCCCAACACGTTGTACCCGCTCGGAGGTCCGAACGCCGCGGCGCGCAGCGTCCTCGAAGCCGTCTACGATGGGCCGTTCGACGCGCTCGGCTACGATTACAAGCCGGTCATCCTCGAAAAAATGCCCAACCTGGAAGACGGCAGCGTGCAGCTGGCATCCGTCTCGGTGACGAACGGAAACGAAGTGGCGGACGCGGACGGGACCTTGACGATCCTCAAAGCGGGGACGCGCGTCCGCCCGGCCGGATGCCGGAGCGACGAGTGCGCGGTCGTCTTCGACGGGATCAACCCGCTCGCCATGGACGCCATGACCGTCATGTTCAAACTGAAGTCCGGCCTGCTCTGGTCCGACGGGACGCCGGTCACCGCCGAAGATTCCGCCTATGCCTTTACCCTCGCGAAAAACGAAGAGACGCCCGGCTCGAAATTCATCTTTGACCGCACGCAGTCTTACGAGGCCGTAGACGATCAGACGCTCCAATGGTGGGGCAAACCCGGTTTCATTGACCCGACCTATTTCGTCAACTTCTGGACGCCTCTGCCAAAACATGTGTGGGGACAACTTTCCGCGTCCGAGTTGCAAAAATCGGAACTCTCCTCGCGCGCCCCGATGGGATACGGCCCCTACGTCGTCAAAGAATGGAACGACGACAGCCTGCGGCTGACGAAGAATCCCTACTACTTCCGCGCCGCCGAGGGACTGCCCAAATTCGACGAACTGATCTTCCGCATTGTCCCCAACGCGGAAGCGGCCATGGCCAACCTCATCAACGGGCGCTGCGACCTGATCGACTCCACCGTCAATCTCGACGCGCAAACCTCCCTGTTGAAAGAGATGGACCGCACCGGCCAGGCGCGGGCCTACTTTGGGCAGACGCCCACCCTCGAATGGCTGGCGCTGGGGATTTCCCCGGCCTCCTACGACGACGGCGTCCAGGCCAAAGACCGTCCCGACTTCTTCGCCGACCCGCGCCTGCGGCAGGCGATTGCCTACTGTCTCGACCGCCAGGCGATTGTGAGCAATGTCCTCTACGGCCTGGTGGACGTGCCAGACTCTTTTGCGGCCTCGGCCAGCCCGCTGCACGCCGCGTCCCTGCAAGCGTATCCATTCGACCCCGAAAAGGGCAAGCAACTCCTGAACAACATGGGCTGGCGCGACCACGACAACAACCCCGCCACGCCGCGACACGCCCAGGGCGTGGACCGCGTCGTCAACGGGACCGAACTGAACCTGACCTACATCGCAACATCGGCCGCGCAGCGGCGCCAGGTGGCCGACATCCTTTCCCAGTCCCTGATCGGATGCGGGATCGGCGTGAACGTCGTCCATCTTTCGCAGTTGGAATTCTACGCCGAGGGCCCGGCCGGCCCGCTCTTTGGGCGCAACTTTGACCTGGCTGAATTTGCCATGCACACGCCCTCCGTCCTGCCTGCCTGCGAGCGGTTCGCCTCCTTCGAGATTCCCTCGGCTGCCAACCATTGGGTCGGGACGAACGTCAGCGGGTACAAGAATCCCGAATACGACGCGGCCTGCTCCTCGGCGCGTCAATCCCTGCCGAGCGAGGCCTCTCACGCCGAAAACTACCGCCTCGCCCAGGCCATCTTCGTCCAGGACCTGCCCGCCATCCCGCTCTTCTTCCGCATCGAGACGGCCGCGGCGCGCTTCGACTTCTGCAACTTCGCGCTCGATCCCACCGCTGCCAGCGATCTCTACAACATCGAAGCTTTCGATTACGGCGACGCCTGCCTGCCCTAACAAAATTAGAAACCTGGTTTCGCGAGGAATCAGGTTTCTTTTGCTATAATCGCCCCATGTCATCTCCCCGCATCCTCCTCGTGGACGACCAGCGCGACATCCTGCGCCTGCTCCACGCCACCCTCGATACGCTGGGACATAAGCTCGAGATCTACGAAGCGCCCTCCGGCGAGGAAGCCCTGCTCGAAGCCGCGCGCCATCGCTTCGACCTGCTGGTCTCCGATTACAAATTGCCCGGCATCACTGGCGTGGAATTGATGAAGAAGGTGCGCGTCAAAAACCCCGACGTGCGCTCCATTCTCATCACCGCCATGACCGACAAAAAGACGCGCGACGAGATGCTGGCGGCCGGGGCCATGGCCATGTTCGACAAGCCCATTCCGCTCGCCGATTTCCTCGACGTGGTGGAGCGCGCCCTCGGCCTCAAACGCACCATCCTGCCGCCCGAAGACGAAAAAGTGGAAGCCAGCCGCGAGACCATCGCGGACCTGCTCACCAAACTCCGCAGGAAAACGAACGCGCAGGCGGTCTACCTGCTCAGCGACCGCGGGCGCATCCTCGAGCGCGCTGGCGATCTGTACGACTCCAGCATGGAAGTCTCCCTGCTCTCGGCAATCATGGCGATCTTCGCGGCCGGGCAGAAAGTCTCGCGCTTCATCCACCAGGGAGGCCCCAACCATTATCACGTCTTCAGCGGCGGCGACCACGACCTGATCCTCATCCCCGTCGACGCGCTCTACGGCCTGCTGGTGGCCGGGGAGGGACTGACCGCCCCGGACCACATCCTCAAAAACGTAAACGCCATGCTGGACGTCCGCGAGGCGATGGAGAAGGCGCTCCGCTCGATGGGCATGCCCACCGCCCCGGCGGAGGAGACGCCGCGTCCGCTGACGCCCATCTCGGCCGCGGTCAACGTCCCCACGCAGGACATCGAAAACCTCTTCGCCCAGAAGAAGCAAAAGATCAAGGCGCGCGACGCCGACGCCTTCTGGGACGAAGCCGTGGAAAAACACGGCAACCCGCCGCTTCACCCCGACGTCATTTCCTACGAACAGGCCAAACAACTCGGCATCGCGCCCAGGGGACGGACCAAGCCGCTCGTTTCCAAACCGTGACATTGCCCGCCCGCCGTCCCTGTGATACAATCCCGCCCGCACTGGGGCGTGGTGCAATGGCAGCACACCAGACTTTGGATCTGTGGATCTTGGTTCGAATCCAGGCGCCCCAGCCTCTTCAACATCCCGCGCAGGCGGGGCTTTTTTCCCGACAGGCTCGCCCCCGCCGCGGCGGATGCAGCCTGTTTTTATTTTAGGAGCCGCTTATGAAAATCACCGCCATCCTTCTCGCCGCCGGACAGGGCACGCGCATGAAGTCGGACCTGCCGAAGGTGCTCATCCCCGTTTTGGGACGCCCGATGATCTGGCACGCGCTGGAAGCCGTGAAGCAGGCCTCGAACGAGACGCCGGTCGTGGTGATCGGACACGGCGCGGAAAAAGTGACCGACTACCTCGGCGATTCGGCGCGCACCGTCGTCCAGGACCCGCAGCTGGGGACGGCTCACGCCGTGATGCAGGCCGCTCCGCTTCTGCGCGGGACGGGAGGGCTGGTCCTCGTCTGCTACGCCGACATGCCCCTCCTGCGCGGCGAGACGCTGGCGCGCCTGGTCGAAAAACAAAAAGCCAGCCGCGGCCCCATCTCCATGCTGACGGTCTTCAACGACGACCCGCACGGGTTCGGACGCGTCGTCCGCGCCGCGGATGGGACGGTGCAGGCCATCGTCGAGGAGTACGTCGCCACCGAGGAGCAGAAGCGGATCAAGGAGCTGAACGTCGGCGCGTACTGCTTCGACGCGGATTGGCTGTGGGACGCGTTGACCCGCATCGAGAAGAATCCGCAGAAAGGCGAATACTACCTGACCGACGCGGTCGAGGTGGCGGTTAAGTCGGGGTTGACGGTGCAGGCCGAGGTCATGGAAGACGCGGAGGAGGCGGTCGGCGTCAACACGCGCGTCCACCTGGCGGAGGTCGAAGCGGAGATGCGTCGGCGCGTCAACCTGGGTCACATGCTGAACGGCGTCACGTTGATCGATCCCGCGTCGACGTACATCGAGGTCGGCGTCGAGATCGGACGCGACACGGTCGTCTGGCCGAACACGTACCTGCACGGCGGGACCGCGATCGGCGAGGCGAACGTCATCGGGCCGAACACGCTCATCCGCGATTCGAAGATCGGGAATCGCTGCAAGGTGTTGATGTCTGTGATGGAGGGCGCGCGGCTCGAAGACGACGTGGACATGGGGCCGTTCGCGCGGCTGCGGACAGGCGCGCATCTTGGCAGCCGCGTCCACATGGGAAATTTTGGCGAGGTGAAGGACTCGTACCTGCACGACGGCGTGAAGATGGGACACTTCTCGTACATCGGCAACGCCGACATCGGTTCGGGGACGAACATCGGCGCGGGGACGATCACTTGCAATTACGACGGCGAGAAGAAGCATCCCACCGTCATCGGCGAGAACGTCTTCATCGGCTCGGACACGATGCTGGTGGCGCCGGTGAACCTCGGCGACGGCGCGCGCACGGGCGCGGGCGCGGTGGTGACGAAGGACGTCCCGCCCGACACATTGGTCGTGGGAATCCCCGCGCGGGCGATCCGCAAGGCAAGCGAACAGCAGGGATGATGGGTTGCGCGAATTTCGCGAAGGCGCGCGAAATTCACGGCCGGGAATTTTATTTCCATTTTCATCATCGCAAGGAGGCTGAATGACCAACGAAGACCGCAAGACTTTAATTGACCTCGCCGACAAAGCGCGGGAACTCGCCTATGTGCCGTATTCGAAATATCCCGTCGGCGCGGCGCTGCGGACGAAGAGCGGAAAAATCTACACGGGCGTCAACATCGAAAACGCGGCCTATCCCAGCGGAGTCTGCGCGGAGCGCGTCGCGATCTTCAAAGCCGTCTCGGAAGGCGAGCGCGAGTTCGACGTCATCGCGGTCGTCACCGACAACGGCGGCTCGCCCTGCGGCGGATGCCGCCAGGTGATGGCGGAATTCGGCCTGGAGACTGCCGTCCTGCTCGCGAACGGAAAGGGCGAGATCGTCACAGAGACGACCGTCGCCGGGCTGCTGCCCGGAGCGTTCACGCCGGAGTGGCTGCCGCGCCGATGATCCGAGAACGGCGGCCGCTCTCTGCTCCCCGCTCCCTGCTCCCTGCTCTCTACTCTCTTCTCTCTGTTCTCTATGGACAAACCCCGCTCCCTCCGCGTCGAAGCCGTCGTCCTGCGCCACAGCGATTTTGGCGAGGCCGACCGCCTGCTCACGCTCTACACCCGCGAGCAGGGAAAAACGCGCGCGGTCGCGAAGGGCGCGCGCAAGATCGCCTCGCGCAAAGCGGGACACCTCGAACCCTTCACCCGCGTCAAACTGCAACTGGCGCGCGGACGCGACCTCTTCATCGTCACCCAGGCCGAGACGGTGGACGCCTACCCCGCGCTGCGCGTCGACCTGACTTTGACCGGCTACGCGGCCTACGTCCTGGAACTGATCGACCGCTTCGTCCCCGACGAAGAAAGCGCGTCGCCGTCCCTCTACCGCCTCCTCACCGAGACGTTGTCTCGCCTCAACGCCGGGGAGAATCCCTGGCTGACGGTCCGCTCCTGCGAAATGCGCCTGCTCGACCTGCTGGGATTCCGCCCGCGGCTCTTCGAATGCGCCAACTGCGGGAACGAGATCCAGCCTGAAGACCAGTTCTTCTCCGCCGCGCTGGGAGGCGCCGTCTGTCCCCGCTGCGGACAGGGACTGCCGCGCCTGTGGCCCGTCTCGGTGGACGCGCTGAAATACCTGCGTCACTTCCAGCGCAGCGACCACCGCGCCGCGGCGCGCGCCCGTCCCGACGCGGAGACGCAAAAAGAGATCGAAGCCGTGATGCAGGGCTACTTCCAATATTTGCTGGAGAGGGAACTGAACACCCCCGGATTCATCAAACAGATCGCAAACTGATCCACAGACGACACAGATCGCACGAAAACAGGTTCTCTGATGGCGGCCCCGGCAGTTGCCCTGCTGTGCGGCGGCAGAAAATCCATCCGCAGATAACGTTGATTTCCCCTTGAAAAATCTCTCTACCGTACAACCGCCATCGCGAATGCCGCGAACACCTGCACTTGCGCCAGGTGCAAGTGTGGGCGAACCCTTGCGCCGTCCGCAAGGACAGGTGTGGCGCGAAATTTTGTTTTTTCAGCCGAAAAATTCGCGTTATTCGCGCTATTCGCGATAAAAAAGCCTGACGATTCCTGCCATGTACGATAGAGAATGAAAAATTTAAATCTGCGTAATCAGTGAAATCTGCGGATTATTTCCGACTCTTATTTCTTCGCCTTCTTTTCCATCATCATCTTCAACAACGCGCTCCGGTCAAAACGCTGCGTATTGACCGGCGACGAGGCCGAGACCGCGTCGGAAACGAAGCCCAGCCGCCGCAGAATCATGCGCCGAAACCAGCTCAGCAGGGGCGGCGCGGGCATTTTCCCCTCGAATGGGAGCGGGACGGTGGTCGCGGCCTCCAGCGCGCGCCGCAGGTCGTCCGCGCTTGAGCCGGGGAATTGCGTCCGCCCCACGCCGATGGCCCAGTAGACGTGCGCGTCGCTGGCGGCGGTTTTGGCGAGCGGCAGGTAGCGCGACAACTTCTCCGCCGTCTCGGTGAACGCCCGCGTCGCCATGTTGTAAACTTCGATGCCTTTCAACGTCCCCTTTGAGCGCGGGCGGTTGAACACGCCCACAATGGACTCCAGCGTCAGGCTGTTCGGCAGGTTGTTGAACGGGTGCGGCGCGATGGCGATCCCGCCGCGATGCCCGATCCACAACAAAGTGTCGTCGAGCGACATCCCCGCGGGCGGAAGTTCTTCGATGTACAGCGCCACAATGTGACCGTCGGCGGAGGTGACCTCCGCGCCGGTCACCGCTTCGATCCCGTACTGCGAGGCGAGTTCGCGCGCCTCCAGCGAGCCGCGGATCTCGTCGTGGTCGGTGATCGCCACCACATCGAGTCCCACGTCGGCGGCCTGCTTCAACACGCCGCGCACGGTGGTCGTCGCGTCGGGGCTGTACATACTGTGGATGTGAAGGTCTGCGTAGCCCATCTTTTTAACGACGACTCTCGTCTCCCTTTTCTTTCGACGCGGGCAGGCGGCGCGTCCAATTCAGCACAAAGACCCACGCCGCCGCGACGACGACCGGTTTCAGGACGCGCCAGAGCAGGATCTGGAACCACCTCCACGGGACGGAGTAGACGACCTGCGCGACCGCCCGGCGGACGACCAGCGTCTGACCGAGTCCGCTGCGCGCCACCCGGCGGCGGTATCCCGCAAACGAAAATTCCCCGCGCTCGAACGCCTCGCCGACCTCGCGCGCGGCCAGCGCGCCGTATCCCAGCGCCATGCTGATGCCCTCGCCGAACAGCGGGTCGGACCCCGCCGCGTCGCCCGCGAGCAGCACGCGCGGGACCGACATCCGCGCCCGCCGCCTGTACCAGCGGATGGGATGTCCCTTCAACTCGTAATCGCCCAGGTCGAGCCCATGACGCGACATCTCTTCGGCGAGAGTCTCTTTCAAAGGCGGTTTGTTCCGGTCGGTCATGTTCGCGTCGTAAATGCCCCAGCAGCGCGTCGGCTGTCCCTGGACCTGAGTGGGGAAGTCCCAGGTGTACCCCGCGATGCCCGCGGGGACGGCGAAGAAATCAAAATACGCGCTGTCGGCTTTGTGACGCGAATTGCTCATTTGCGGTTGGCCGGGCGTGAGCGCTTCCAACACCCTCGCCGTGCCGACCGCCTCGCGCGGCAGGATGCACCGGCGCGTCACGCCGTTTGAGCCGTCCGCGCCGACGACGATCTGCGCGCGGAACTCTCCCTGGTCAGTGACAACCGTCACGCCGTCGACGTCGGGGACGACCTCTTTCACCGTGACCTGCTCCCTGATTTCCATGCCCCGCTCGCGGACTTTTTCCGCCAGCCACGCGTCGAACTCGTCGCGGCGGATGACGCGCAGGCTGTGGCCGCGAGGGTTGCGCAGGGAGAGTCCCTTCGCCTCGAAGTCGAAGTGGATGCCGGACGCGTCCGCGTGGGGGACCTCGCCCGCGTCGAGGCGGAGGCGGCGGAGGACGGTCTCCGCGTCGAGGGTCAGTCCGCCGGCGCAGAGTTTGGGACGCGGGTGCCGCGCCTTTTCGAGGAGCAGGACGCGGGCCGCGAGATGCGGAAAGTCCCGCGCGAGGTGGAGGGCGGTCGAGAGCCCGGCCGGGCCCGCGCCGACGATCAGGATGTCTTTGTCCATTTGCCTATTTTGCCATAGAATTGGCGCTTTATCGCGAAACGCGCAAACCCGACAAAGAAAAACCCGCGCGCTCCGTGAAATCCGCGTCCAAAATTGGCAACGCGGCTGTCGTTTTCCCGCCGTGTGCGTTTTTCAGTCCGTCGGCGCGGGGATGGGGACCGCCTCCGCCTCGGCTTTCGGTTTGCGCATCCAGAAGAACGCCCAGTACATGATCACCGAAATCGTGTAAAGGATGATCGTGCCGATGAACGGCGGGCCGAACCCATAGCGCACTTGCAGCCAGCCGCTGACGGTGGGACTGAACGCCCAGCCGAAATTCCACGACATGCTGGTGAGACTGGCGACCGTGGCGCGGGAGGACGGTTCCACGCGCTCCATTACGAAGGTCTGGTAGACGGGACTGCTCATGTTCATCAGCGCGAGGCGGACGTAGTAGGTGGCCGCGCCGACCCAGAAGATGGGCGAGAAGCCGAGCAGGATGAGGAAGGGGATGGAGAGTCCCTGCGTGACGACGACGAGTTGGATCTTGCCGAAGCGTTCGGCCAGGGGCGGCGCGGCCAGCAGCCCGATGCCCATGGCGAGCGATCCCCAGGCGAACAGCGTCCCGATGACGGGATCGGGCTGGTGATGCACTTCGCGGAAGAAGACATTCATAAAGGGCATGACAAGTCCCGCGCCGAGGGAGGTGAGCAGCATGGGCAGAATTAACTTGGTGAGCAGGAGCGGATGCTTTGCCGCGTATTGGAACGGGGCGAAGATGGCGCGCTGTCCGCGCTCGAGGCGGGGGGAGGCGAGGAAGAGCAGCGGGATGACCGCGACCGCCGCGCCGATCCCGACGACGAACACGGAACTCCCGTAGGCGGCGCTGCTGGTGGCCGGGGCGTTTTGGACGCCGCCCATCCAGGTGGGGAGGTAGCCGCCGATCCAGTTGCCGACGGAGGCCATCGTCATTTGGAGTCCCTGCCCGAAACTGAAGAGGTAGGTGCGTTCCTTTTCCTCGCTGTTTTCCATGAGGAAGGGCGACATGGTGACGCCCGCCAGACTCTGCGCCACGCCGGAGACCATGTTCATGGCATAGAAGATGAAAGCCGTCGGCCAGAGCGCCATCGCCAGGATGGACAGGCTCAGCAGCGCGCCGGAGACCAGGAGCGAGTTTTTGCGCCCGAGGAGGTCTGCCAGGTAGCCCATGGGCAGGGCGACGACGAGGGCGGTCAAACTGCTGGCGGTGGTGAGGTTGCCGATCAGGGCTTCGTCGTGGCCGAGGCTGAGGACGAAGAAGTTGAACAGCAGACGGAATATCCCCATCACCACGCCGGTGATGATGACGTTCCAGAGATAGAGTTGCGCGTTGGGTTTGAACTCGCGGACGCGCGCGGCGTATTCCCGGAGGACGAGGAAGGGTTGGAAGGTGTTCATCGGCTGGTTTTACGCCGCCTCTTTTATTGCGGTCCGTTCAGGAAGGAAGTCAGGCTGTCGAACGCGGCGTCGAGCGCGGGCTTGCGGATGGCATACCGTTTTTCGCCGCGCGCCATGGAGAGCTCCACGAGGCTGGCGAGGCGCAGTTCGTTCAGGTGATGGATGACGGTGGGCGCGCGCAGTTGGAGCCGCCGCGCCAGTTCGGAGGGAGTCAGGCTTTCGCGCGAAAGATAGAAGAGGATCTTCAGGCGGGTGGGGTCGGCCAGTGCCTTGAGCGAGCGCACCAGGCCGTCGGGCAGGGTTTCGCCGGGGACCACAGACATGTCCGCTGGCCGCGCGCCGAAGACCAGCATTTGGGTGTCGCGGTCGAGACGTTCGAAGATGATCAGCGGCGTGGTCCAGAAGGCGGGGACGAGGATGAGCCTGGAGGCGTCAAGTTCGTCGCCGAGCTGGACGCCCTGGGAGAGTTCCTTGAAGAGTTCGTCCAGCGTCAGGGAGGCGGAAAGTTCCCGGGCGCGGGCCAGGGCCGAAGTCAGGACGGGGGCGACGCGCTTTTCTTCCTCCTCGAAGAAGGACTGGTAATAGGATTGCAGGGCGGAGAGGAATCCCTCGCCCAGTTCGTCGGGACGGCTCCACCAGTGGAGGGCGCGCTCGACGGCTTCCGGTTTGAGCGAACTCTTTCCTTTTTTGTAGATTTTCAGGAAGAAGTCGGCGTCTTCGGGTTTCCAGGCTCGCTCGGTGACGATCCGCAGCAGGGTCTCGTTGAAGAGTTTGCGCTGCGCGTTTTCTTCGGGAGTCCCGGCTTCGCAGCAGGGTTCGTCCAACTGGTGCAGTTTGGCGACGCGTTGAGCGGGAGGAATCTGCTTCAACGCCCAAAGCGCGCTGATGGCGTCTTTGGGCGCGGGCAGGCTGTGGATCCAGCCGATCGGGATGCCGGTGAGGGCATAGACTTCCTCCAGCAGTTTGCGTTCGGCGGCGGGGATGCGCGAGCGCACGCCGGCCGCCCAGGAGGCGCGCACGCCGAAAAGTTCAGGCTCGAGCAAAACGTGGAGGCTGATGAAGAGCTCGTAGGCGGTTCCGTATTCCCATTCGATGACGGGGGCGTGGAGATCGGTCATTTTGTTTTCCTGCGGCTAGCGCGCCGCCTCGGTGAGGTTTTTGCCGATGGCGATCAGCAGTTCGCCGGTGTGACGGCTGATGTGAGCGTTGAAAGCCGGCAGGCGGACGAACATGTAGCCGAGCGTGGTCAGCAATTGACCAGCCTGCCGGGCGAGGAGGCCGCTTTCGAAGACGGGAGCCATTTCAGCAACGCAGTCTCCGCCGGAATCCGCGCAGGCGTGCGTTTTCTGACTTTGAAGCGGGGTGGGGGAAATGACGCTTGACATTTTGGCTCCTTTCTTGATAATCGTTGAAGTTAGGTATATGGCTACATTAGACGGCCATCTAATTAGATGATAGTCTAATAGTCGCTTTTTGTCAAGAGGAGATGGGTTTTCCCAAAGTCGGGAGTTTTTAACGCTGACGCTGGAATTTACCGCGAAGCGCGCTAAGAGCGCGAAGCCGAAATGGGTTTCTTTGCGGCCTTCGCGGGCTTGGCGGTTCACTTAACGCTGACGCTGGAATTTACCGCGAAGCGCGCTAAGAGCGCGAAGCCGAAATGGGTTTCTTTGCGGCCTTCGCGGGCTTGGCGGTTCACTTAACGCCAGCCCGCCCTGCGCCAGGATGTATAATGACGGGGAAAGGATGCCTCATGCCCCGTTCCAAATCTCCCGTGCGGCTCGAATGGGTGGACCCCGCGTTTTGTTCGCTGGACTATCGCTTGAAGATCGTCGGGCGGTTGCCGTTCTTCAAATCCCTGTCTCCCGAAGCGATTACGAAGATCAACGCGCGCTTTCACGACCGCGAAGTCCGCGCTGGGGAACGGATCTACTTTGAAGGGGACGAGGCCGATCGTCTGTACCTGGTGGCGATGGGCAAAGTCAAATTGACGCTCAGCGCCGCGGCGGGACGGGAGGCGCTGCTGGATATTTTGCACGGCGGCGAACACTTCGGTTCGCTGACCGCCCTCGGCGGGAGCGCGCACACGGAGACCGCCGTCGCCCAGACCGATTGCTGCATCCTGCAAATCTCCTCGGCGGATTTCGAAGCGATCCTCGCCGAATATCCCGAGGTGGCGCGGCGCGCGCTGGAGGTCGTCAGCCGGCGTTTGGCGGAGTCGCGGGAGGTCATCCGGCAGTTGAGTTCGTACACCGCCGAGCAGCGGATCGCGGCGGCGCTGCTGCGGTTGGCGGGGAAACTGGGCGAGGAGCGCGGGGAGAACGTCTTGATCCAGCTGCCGTTTTCTCGGCAGGACCTGGCCGCGATGACCGGGACCACCACCGAGACGGTCAGCCGCGTGATGAGCCGCTTCGCGGAGGAGAAATGGATCAAGTCGGGGCGCAAATGGGTGACCGTCACGGACGCGAAGCGTTTGAAACTCCTGACGGAAAAGGGCGCGGTTAATTGACCGGCGTCATGCAAGTTTTTGGAGAGGGGGCGTATAGTACGGACGTAAGTCATTACATTCAAAAGGAGATTGAACATGAGCCTTCCGACTCAACCGTTACGCGATGAACACGCCGGGTTGTTCCCGTCCGTTGACCGCATCAAGCAGACCGCCGAATTGATCGGTAAAGCCTCGTCAGAGGAGATTTGCAAAGGCCTGGAGGAGGTCTACGAATTCCTCGCCCATCACCTCAAGATCCACGCGGGGGCGGAGGAAGCCGCGCTTTATCCTGTGGTGCAGAAGCTGCTCGGCAGTCCCGACGCCACGAAGACGATGAGCCGCGACCACATGGAGATCGGCCGCTACATTGACGAGCTGGCCGCGCTGAAGCAATGTCCGAGCGACGGGAAGTTCTCCCCCGAACACTCGGAATCCCTGCGGCGCGTGCTGTACGGTGTGTACGCGCTCGTCAAGATCCACTTCGAAAAGGAGGAGGAGGTCTATCTGCCCATCCTCGACCAGCGCATGACCGCCGAGGAAGTGCGGGAGATGTACACGAAGATGGAAGCCGCCGCGCACGAGGCGATGCAGGCTTTGGCGGGATAAGCGGAACGAACGGCTGTTCATACCGTCCCGAAGGTTCTTCGAGAGCCTTCGGGACGGTATAATTTTTATCACAAATATCATAAAAATTATGATATAATCGCTCCATTCAACCATCAACAGAATTGGAGCATAACAAGCATGGCAGTCACCGCGAATCTCGGTTTCCCGCGCCTGGGCGCGGGACGCGAACTCAAATGGGCATTGGAAAGTTACTGGTCGGGCAAGGTCAGCGCGGCGGACCTCCTGAAGACGGGCCGCGAACTGCGGCTGGCGCATTGGAAATTCCAGCAGGCCGCGGGCGTGGACGTCATCCCCTCCAACGATTTCTCGTTCTACGACCACGTTCTCGACGCCGCCCGCATGGTCGGCGCGGTCCCCTGGCGTTATTCCCAACTCAAAAATCCCACCGACATTGACCTCTACTTTGCGATGGCGCGCGGCGCTCAAAAAGACGGGCAAACCTTCGCCGCCATGGAAATGACCAAGTGGTTCGACACCAACTACCATTACATCGTCCCTGAGATCGAACCAGACCAGAACTTCCGCCTGACCTCCACCAAAGTGATTGACGAATTCATCGAGGCGAAAAAGGCGGGGATTCACACCCGCCCCGTCATGCTCGGACCTGTGTCCTTTCTCCTGCTCAGCAAACCCGCCGCTCCCCGCTACAACCCGCTCGCCGCGCTGGACGAGTTGATTCCCGTCTATGCCGAGGTCTTGGGACGACTTAGCGAGGTCGGCGCCGACTGGGTGCAGTTCGACGAACCCTGCCTCGCCCTCGACCTGGACGAGTCCGCGCAACAGGCTTACATCGGCGCCTACATCCAATTCAACGCATACGCCATGATGACAGGCGCTGAATTCCCGCGCATCATGCTCGCGACGTACTTCGGCGGACTGGGCGACAACCTCCCGCTGGCGGTCAACCTGCCCGTGGACGGTCTGCACGTGGACCTGGCGCGCGCCCCGCGTCAACTCGACGATGTCCTGGCCGCGCTGCCCGAGGGGAAGATTCTCTCCCTCGGCGTGGTGGACGGCCGCAACGTCTGGCGGACCGACCTCGACGCCGCGCTGGATCAGGTCCAACGGGCGGTCTCCGCGCTGGGAAGCGACCGCGTCCAGATCGCGCCCTCCTGCTCGCTGATGTTCAGTCCGCACGACCTCGACCTAGAAACCGAACTGGACGACGAACTGCGCTCGTGGCTGGCGTTTGCGCGACAAAAACTGGACGAGTTGAACGCGCTCAAAGAGGCGGCGAATCGAGGCGTCGGGTCCGTTGCCGAGGCGTTTGCCGCCAGCCGCAAAGCCATCGAAGACCGCCGCAACTCGCCGCGCACACACAATTCCGAAGTCCGCCGTCGTTTGGACGCGGTGGACGAGTCCATGCTGCGGCGCGCCCACGATTACGTCACGCGCAAAGCCGCGCAAACGCGGACTCTCCCCCTGCCTCCCCTGCCGACTACCACCATCGGTTCCTTCCCGCAGACCGCCGAAGTCCGCGCCCACCGCGCCGCCAGGAAGAAAGGCTCGCTCACGCAGGCCGAATACGACGAACTGATGAAAGCCGAGATCGCCCGCACGGTCCGCATGCAGGAAGAACTCGGTTTGGACGTGCTGGTGCACGGCGAATTCGAACGCTCCGACATGGTGGAATATTTCGGCGAGCGCCTCACGGGGATCGCCTTCACGCAAAACGGCTGGGTGCAAAGTTACGGCTCGCGCGCCGTCCGCCCGCCGATCGTCTTCGGCGATGTGTCCCGCCCGAACCCGATGACGGTGGAATGGTCTGCCTACGCCCAATCGCTGACGAAGAAGCCGATGAAAGGCATGTTGACCGGTCCCGTCACCATTTTGGAATGGTCGTTCGTCCGCGACGATCAGCCGCGCGCCGAGACCTGCCGCCAGATCGCGCTGGCGATCCGCGACGAAGTACAAGACTTGGAGCGCGCTGGCATCCACATCATCCAGATTGATGAGCCGGCATTCCGCGAGGGCCTGCCCCTGCGCCGCGCCGAACAAGGCGAGTATCTCCAGTGGGCCACCGACTGCTTCAAACTCGCCTCCAGCGGCGTGCGCGACGAGACGCAGATCCACACCCACATGTGCTACTCGGAATTCGACACGATGATGGACGCCATCGGAAAGATGGACGCCGACGTGATCTCCATCGAGGCCTCGCGCTCGAAGATGGGACTGCTGGAGGCCTTCAAGCAAAACCAATATCCCAACGACATCGGCCCCGGCATTTACGACATCCACTCGCCGAACGTCCCCTCGCAAAACGAAATGGAAGCGCTGATCGAGAAAGCCGCTCAAGTCGTCCCGCTCGAACGCCTGTGGGTCAATCCCGACTGCGGACTGAAGACGCGCAAGTGGGACGAGGTTGTCCCCGCGCTGACGAACATGGTCCACGCCGCGCGAAAAGCCAGAGAGCGCGTAGGCGACGTTCTCTAACGTCGCTGAGTCGGATCGCCGATCCAACCTGCAAGCCAAAACTCTTACGTAAAAAAGACGGACGCGGCATAAGAATAGATACGGCAGCGACATCAGTTTTCTTAAAAGGAGAGAATGATGAAAACTTATAAATACCTCATCGTCGGAAGCGGCATGACCGCCGACGCCGCCGTGCGCGGCATCCGCGAACTCGACCCCGACGGTTCCATCGGCATGATCAGCGTCGAGACCGACAAACCGTACGCCCGTCCGCCGCTCAGCAAGGGGATGTGGAAGGGATGTCCCTTCGAGAAGATCTGGCGCGGCACCGACAGCCTCAACGTGGACTTCAACCTTGGGCGCAAAGCCGTCGCGCTCGATACCGCCGCCAGGCGCGTCCGCGACGACCAGGGCGAGGAGTACGCCTACGACAAACTCCTGCTCGCCACCGGCGGGACGCCCATCCATCTGCCGTTCGGGGGCGAAGACATCATCTATTACCGCACGCTCCAGGATTACCAACGCCTGCGCGCCCTCACCGAGCAGGGACAGCGTTTCCTCGTCATCGGCGCGGGATTCATCGGCTCCGAGATCGCCGCCGCGCTCAACATGCAGGGCAAGCAGGTGACGATGGTCTTCTTGGAGAACTCCATCGGCGAGCGCGTCTATCCGCCCGAACTCGCGCAGTTTGTGAGCGACCTCTACCGCAAGAAGGGCGTGGAACTCGTCCCCGCGGAGGGCGTGGCGGGCATCGAGAAAACCGCGAACGGCCTCAAGGTTCAGACCAGCGGCGGGCGCGCGTTCGAAGTGGACGGCGTCATCGCCGGGCTGGGAGTCCGTCCCAACGTCGAGCTGGCGAAGTCCGCGGGATTGAACGTCGAGAACGGCATCGTGGTGGACGACCATCTGCTCACGTCCGCGCCGGACGTCTACGCGGCGGGCGACGTGGCGATGTTCCCTCACGCCGCGCTGGGGAAGATGTTCCGCGTGGAGCACGAAGACAACGCCCTCAAGATGGGCAAGCAGGCGGGACGCAACATGGCCGGCGCGGGCGAGTCGTACACGCACACTCCCACCTTCTACTCCGACATCTTCGAGCATGGCTACGAGGCGGTCGGCGAACTGAGCAGCAAAATGGAGACGGTCGCGGACTGGCAGGAGCCTTTCCAGAAGGGCGCTGTGTATTATCTCGACGGCGGGCGCGTGCGCGGCGTGTTGATGTGGAATTTGTGGAAAAAAGTGAAGGACGCCACCGCCCTGATCGCCGAGGCGGGACCGTTCAAAGCGGAAGACCTGGTCGGGCGAATCCAGGCGGAGCCGCAATCGTGAACCCCGACCAGCGCAGGAAAGCCGAGCGCTTTCGCGAACTTCATCACGGCGCGCGCATGTTGGTCCTGCCGAACGCCTGGGACGCCGCCTCCGCCAAAGTGTTCGAGCGGGCGGGCTTCGACGCGGTCGCGACCACCAGCGCGGGCGTCGCCAACGCCTGGGGTTATCCCGACAGCGAGGTGATGAGCCGCGCCGAAATGCTGCAGGCGGTGGGCATCATCGCCCGGGCGACTCGCCTGCCCGTCAGCGCGGACATGGAGGCGGGATTCGGCGTCACGCCCGAGGAGATCGCCGAGACCGCGCGCCTGACGCTCGAAAGCGGCGCGGTCGGGATCAACCTCGAAGACAGTCTGGTCGGCAAGCCCGCGTTGCGGGAGGTTCCCCTGCAAGTCGAAATTCTAAAAGCCGTCCGTCAAACGGCGGACGCGTTCGGCGTTCCGCTGGTCGTCAACGCGCGCGTGGATGTGTACTCCGTGCTGGACGAATCCGACCCGACGCGTTTCGCGCAGGCCGTCGGACGCGCCCACGCCTACCTCGAGGCGGGCGCGGACTGCATCTTCGCCTTCGGCGTGGCCGATAAAGCGCTCATCGGCGACCTCGTCCGCGAGATCGGCGCGCCGGTCAACGTCCTCGCCCGTCCCGGCAGCCCGACGCTCGCAGAGTTGGAAGGACTCGGCGTGGCGCGCGTCACGTTTGGTTCGATCCCGATGCGGGTCGCTCTATCGCAGGCGGTCAAGATCGCCGACGAGTTGAAGCGGACCGGCACGTACAACTTCGCGCAGGGCATCCTGTCGTACGACGAAGTGAACGGCTATTTCGAAAGAATGGAAGGCGACAAATGACAAACGATATCCCCGAACTCTGGGAGTGGGCAGAATATTATTGACCCTGGTGCTACGTTGCGGCCGTGCGCCTGCACAAAATTGCGCCTGAATATGAAGGACGGGTTCGCCTGGTCGAGAAGGCGTTCCCGCTGGAAGTCTACGGCGGAGGTCCGCCCGACCGAACGGAACTCGAACTGGAGATCTGGCTGGCAGCCTTGCAGGAGCCGGACGCGGTCTTCAAGCCGTTCGGCGACGAATGGCCCACGACGACGCTCCCCGCCTTCGAAGCCGCCTGGTGCGCCTCCCGACAGGGAGAGCAGATCGGGCGAGACTTCGACCTGCGCATCCGCCAGGCTTTCTTCGCAGAGGGACGGGACATCGGCAAGCGCGAGGTCATGTTCGATCTCGCCCGCGAGATGGGACTCGACATGGAGCATTTCACCCGTCACTTCAACGACGGGTCCGCCCTCGCCGCCGTGCTGGAGGAAGGCAAACTCGGCAAGGAAAAATTCGGCGTGCGCGGCACGCCGACCGTCATGCTGGGCGACGGCACGAAACTCCGTCACAAGATGGCATATCCAAGAATTCAGGATGGGAAAATTCTGTCCGTCGGAAAACTGCCCTGTTTCGGTGAAGGATGTTACGAAGCGACTCGTGAGTTGTTCGAAAACGCGTTATAACGCGGATGACAAAGATCCATGAAACGCGTCTCTCTTGACCTCGAACCGGTTCCGCCCTTCCGGCTGGACCTCACCGCCTGGGCGCTTCGCCGCCGTCCCGACAACCTCTTCGACCGCTGGGACGGCGCGGCCTACCGCCGCATCCTCGTCACCGACGACGGCAAGCCGTTCGAAGTCACGGTAACGCAAATAGGCACGCCCACTGTGCCGCGTCTGCGAGTCTCGATTCACGGCGAAAAACCGAACGAGAAAATGAAACGCCAAGCCGTGGCGGCGCTGGAGCGTCTGCTGGGAATCAACCTGCGGCTGGACGGTTTCTACCGCATGGCAAACCGCGACGAGAAACTGAAGCCCGTCGCCAAACAATTCCGCGGCTTCAAACCGCCGCGTTTACATTCGTACTTTGAAACGCTGGTCAACGCCATCTCCTGCCAGCAACTCACGCTGACGATGGGCATTCGGCTGGTCAACAGCCTCGTGGAAAGATACGGGCTGGCGTTCCAAAGCGACGACGGCGTTTTTCACGCTTTCCCGCGTCCGCAGGATCTGGCAAACGCCGACCTCGATGAACTGCGCGCGATGAAGTTCAGTTATCAGAAGGCGCGCTACATCACGAGCATCGCCCGATCCATCGCGCAGGGAGAGTTGAATCTCGACGTGATCGCCGCGCTGGACGACGCGGACGCCATCGAGCGTCTATGCGACCTGAAAGGCATCGGGCGCTGGACGGCGGAATATTTTCTGCTACGCGGCCTCGGTCGCACGCACATCTTCCCCGCGGACGACGTCGGCGCGCGCAATCACTTGGAGCGCTGGCTGGGTCTGCCCGAAAAGTTAAACTACGAGACCACTCATCAAGCCATCGAGCCGTGGAAAGATTATGGCGGCTTGATCTATTTTCATTTATTGCTGAAAAGTTTGTCGGAAAAGGAAATCATCGTCTGATCTGTCATTGCGAGCGACACAGCGCCGAAGGCAGTGCGGCGCTGTGCAGACGAGCGAAGCAGTCTACTTAAAAAGGATTCCGCAAGTTCTACTTGCGGCTTTCCCGGAGTGGAACTTCGGGATTCCAAATTTTCATCATTCGGGGCGAACCCCCGTTCATGGATACTTTGTGCAGGAGACTACGCTCTGCTCAGAAGACGTTCTCTAACGTCAGTTGACTGGAAGGAGACAAGAATGTTAAAAGTAAAACGCGTGTACGAAAAAGCCGAAGCCAGCGACGGGACGCGCTTCCTGGTCGAGCGCTTGTGGCCGCGCGGCATGAAGAAAGAATCGCTGAAAATGAAAGCCTGGTTGAAGGAGGTCGCCCCCAGCGCCGAGCTGCGGAATTGGTTCGGTCACGATCCGCTCAAATGGACGGAGTTCCAGAAGCGCTATCAGGCTGAGTTGAAGGCGAACCCCGACGCGCTGTCTCCCATCCTGGAAGCGGCGAAACAGGGCGACGTCACCCTCCTTTACAGCGCGCACGATACGGAGCATAATAACGCATTGACACTTAAAAACTTCGTGGAAAAGCTGCTGAAAAAGTAAAGCGACGCGTCCCGAACAAATCCTTGAGGAGGAACTCATGCCCCAACAAGCGCCGTACGGAAGTTGGAAATCGCCCGTCACAACCGACCTGATCACTGGGAAGTCCATCGGGCTGGCGGAATTCTGCATTGACGGCGGCGACGTCTACTGGATCGAAAGCCGTCCCGCGGAGGGCGGCCGCTACACGATCATGCGCCGCACGCCCGACGGCCAAATCTCCGAATGCACGCCTCCCGAATTCTACGCGCGCACCACCGTCCACGAATACGGCGGCGGAATATTCACCGTCTCCGAGGGCGTCATCTATTTTTCAAACTTCAAAGACCAGCGTTTATATCGTCAACCAGTCGGCGGCGCGCCCGAAGCCCTGACGCCGAAGGAAGGCTATCGTTACGCCGACCTGAACGTTGACAAGAAGCGCAATCGCATTCTCTGCGTCCGCGAAGATCACACGCGGGGCGGCGAAGCCGTCAACACAATCGTCGCCGTCAGTTTGGACGGAGGCGATAACGGGAAAATTTTAGTCGAGGGCAACGACTTCTACTCGTCGCCGCGCCTCAGCCCCGACGGGACGAAACTCTCATACCTGACGTGGAACCATCCCAACATGCCCTGGGACGGATGCGAACTCTGGGCCGCGGACATCGCCCCCGACGGGACGCTTCGGGATGCCAGACTTGTGGCTGGCTCCGCGTCCGAATCCATCACCCAGCCCGAATGGTCGCCCGACGGCGCGCTGTACTTCGCCGCGGAGCCGAACGGCTGGTGGAACCTCCATCGCTGGAAGGACGGCAGGGTCGAGGCGCTCCACCCGATGGAAGCGGAATTCGGGAAGCCGCACTGGGTCTTCGGCATGTTCACGTTCGCGTTTCTCTCGGCGACGGACATCCTGTGCAGTTACATCCAGGATGGGATCAGCCGCCTGGCTCGCTTCAACCCGAACGCGCGGACGTTCGTCCCCGTCGAAACTTCCTTCACCGAGATTGCAAACGTCCGCGCGGGAGACGGCTTTGCCGTCTTCTTTGGCGGCTCGCCGACGCAGACGAGCGCCTTGATCCGCATGGACATCGAAACCGGCAGGACGGAAACGCTTCGACGGAGTTCCGAGGCGACGGTCAGCGCCGACTATTTCTCGATCCCGCAGCCAATTACTTTTCCCACCACCGGCGGACTTGAAGCACACGGCTTTTACTATCCGCCGCAAAACAGGGACTTCGTCGGGATGCCGGGCGAGCGTCCGCCGCTGATGGTCATCAGCCACGGCGGGCCGACTTCCGCAACCGGGACGACGCTGCGGTACGCCATCCAATATTGGACCAGCCGCGGCTTCGCGGTGTTGGACGTCAACTACGGCGGCTCGACCGGCTATGGGCGCGCGTACCGTCAGCGCTTGAACGGCAATTGGGGCGTGGTGGACGTGAACGATTGCTGCAACGGCGCGCTCCATCTGGCAGAGAAAGGCCTGGCCGACCGCGACCGGCTCGCCGTCCGCGGCGGAAGCGCAGGCGGCTACACCACGCTGTCGTGCCTCACGTTCCGTCCCGAAGTCTTCAAAGCGGGCGCGAGTCATTTCGGCCTGAGCGAACTCGAAGTCTTTGTCAAAGATACGCACAAGTTCGAGTCGCGTTATCTGTTCTCGCTGGTCGGGAAATATCCCGAGCAAAAGGAGTTGTATTTCGAACGCTCGCCAATCAACTTCCTGAAAAATCTGTCCTGTCCGTTGATCCTGTTCCAGGGCGATGAAGACAAGGTCGTCCCGCCGAACCAGTCGGAGATCATGTTCGACGCCGTCAAAGCGAAGGGATTACCGGTGGCGTATCTGTTGTTCGCGGGCGAGCAGCACGGATTCCGCAAAGCCGGGAACATCAAACGCTCGCTGGAGGCGGAGTTTTATTTTTACGCAAAGGTATTCGGGTTCGAGCCAGCCGACGAGATCGAGCCGGTGAAGATCGAGAATTTATAACGGCTCCGTTCTTTGCGCTGCATCAAGGACAAAACCGTAAATCTGGAGTATTATTGCCCAGTTGGTAGAATTTACCCAAACTTTATCCCCAAAGGAGATTCAAAATGAGCGACAACGTAACCACCACCCTGGACGTGCGGCCGATCCCGCCGCCCCAGAAGCACCCCATGATCTTCGACGCCTTCGAAAGCCTGGTTGCCGGGCAGAGTTTCATCCTGATTAACGACCACGACCCGAAGCCGCTGTATTATCAATTCGCCAGCGAGCGCGCGGGAGAGTTTACCTGGGAATACCTGGAGCAGGGCCCTGAAGTCTGGCGGGTGCAGATTGGCCGCCCCGCGGCCGCCTGAACATCCATCGGAGGCAGTCCCCTTTGACTGCCTCTTTTTTATATTGCAGGAAGGAGATAAAAATGAAAACTGCAAACCTGTTGGAAAACCTGGCGTTCGGAGACAAAGACCCCCGCGCTGAACCGCTCCACTTTGACGAGCAGGGACGCGTCCTGCTTTTCACGCTCAAAGCCGGGCAAACCATCCGCGAACACAACGCGCCCAGTTCCCCGTTTTTTGTGGTGGTGCTGAAAGGTCAGGGAGTCTTTTCCGGCGGCGACGGCGTCGAGCATACCTGCGGACCGAACACGCTTCTCGTCTTCGACGCGGGCGAACAACACGCGGTCCGCGCCGTGGACGAGTTAGTCTTCGTCGGATTTCTGCACGGCGCGCCGGGCGCGTGAGAATCGTCCATAGACCGCTAACGCCTTGGGTTTATAGATCGTCAATAATCCAGAAATTGCAGGCGGAATATTGTAGGCGTATTTAACCTCGCCGCATAATTTATAAAGCTGCCGCGCGGGGATTCCATCCCCGCGCGGCGCGTAACTTCGGGGCAAGTTGTTCGGGGAAAATAGCTGGGGAGTTGAAAGCTTCGCTCATATTAGGTGTATCTATGCTGATAAAATATGCTTGAGGAGCCGCCATGAGAGCAATTTCCAACCGCCTTTGGGCTATCACCCTCCTGCTTGGCTGGATATTCGATTTCCTCTTTTGGAAACAACAGGTCGGACTTAATTTCGTCCTATATCTGACTATCTGCCTGTTCGGCGGATTGGAATTGCTTCGCGCTGGCGGATTTCGCTTCGCGCGTGGGAGTCTTTTCATCCTCGTTCCTTTTGTGTTTTTCGGAACGGCTACGGCGGTCGTCCAAGAACCGTTGACGCTTTTTTTAGCGTACGCTTTTTCGCTGCTCTCCCTCGGTCTGTTGGCTAACTCATATCTGGGCGGACGCTGGTATCAATACAGCCTGCGCGATTATCTTGCAAAATTCCTTGGTTTGGGTGGCAGCATACTCTTTCTTCCACTCGATGACCTTAAAACGACCTCGCAGGAAAATGCGCGCCCGCGTTTCCTGATCGTCTCGGTCCTGCGCGGTTTGACGATCGCTCTGCCCATTGTCATCTTTTTTGCCCTCCTGCTTTCCTCGGCGGACGCCATCTTCTCACAAACGTTGACCGACTTATTCAACGCGGGAAAAATCATCGAATATTTCGCGCGCTTTTTGGTCATTCTACTGGCCGCCTGGATTCTGGCAGGGACATTTCTCCACGCCGCCGCGCGCAGCCGCGACGAGACGCTTTTCAGCGACAGCTCGGAGGCGAGGAAGAAACGCCTCGGCCTGACCGAAACCGTGATCGTGCTTGGAAGCGTGGCGATCCTTTTTCTCATCTTTGTCATCATCCAATTCCAATATTTTTTCGGCGGGGAGACCAACATCGGAGTACAAGGTTTCACGTACTCTCAATACGCGCGGCGCGGTTTCAGCGAACTTATCACGACGGCTTTTTTCAGCCTCGTTCTTATCATGAGTTTGAGCGCCCTCACGCGCCGCGACAACGAAACGCAGCGCCGCCTGCACATTACGATGAACGTCGTCATCGTCGCGGAAGTGACGATCATGCTCGTCTCGGCTTATCAACGGCTCATGCTCGCCATTGACTGGCATGGATTTTCGCGGCTGCGGCTTTATCCGCGCGTCTTTATGATCTGGCTGGGCGTTTTGCTGGCGGCGATTGTCATTCTTGAAATCTTTCGCCGCGAACGCTATTTTGCCTTTGCTTTTCTGCTCGCCTCATTCGGATTCGCGGCTTCACTGGTCTTTTTCAACGTTGACGTCGTCACCATCACGCATAATCTCGAAGGGGTAAGGAACGGAAAGAATCTGAATACGGGACATCTGGCATCCCTGTCCACAGACGCCATTCCAGCCTTGAAGGATGCGTTTCTCGATCCGACCTTCTCTGCGGAACTGCACGAAGGCGTTGGCGCCATCCTGACCTGCTATCTACATTCCGACATGATGGAATCCAGCGACGATTGGAGGTCTTTCAACTATTCACGTCAACGCGCGAAACGCATCTTGACCGAACTATCGCCGCTTTTGGAAACCTATCGTTTCAACGACAAGAAACGCCCTATAGGCGTCCGAGCCCCCAGCGGCGTTTTTTATTCCTGCACGGGCGGGTGAGACGGGCGGAGCGCCTGAGAAATTCAAATTCAAACCTGATAGCCTTTGAGAGACTCTGCAAGCCGAGCGAGGCTATCCTGACCGAAATCACTTTTCTGGGATGTCGGGAACGAGTCCGCGGAATTTCTTTGTTGATCCGTCCAATCCGCGTACAAGAAAAAACGCCCCGTCCCCATTAGGAGTAAATCATGAAATCCAATCCCAACCGCCTCTGGATCGTCGTCATCGCCCTCGGCTGGCTGTTCGACTTCCTCTTTTGGAAACGGACGCCTGGCGTCAACTTCGCCGTCTACGCCGTCCTCTGCCTCGCGGGCGGACTTTACCTCCTGCTCGGCGTGGAGAAGACGAAGCCCGCGCGCGGCGCGCTCTGGCTGTTGATCCCCATCCTGTTCTTCGCGGCCGTCACCTTCGTCCGCGCCGAACCGATGACCTCCTTCCTCGCCCACGCCATGACCCTCTTCCTGATGGGACTTCTCGCCATCACCTACCTCGGCGGCCGCTGGATCTGGTATGGGCTGTGGGATTACGTGGCGGGCTTCGTAAAACTGGGCGGGAACATGCTCGTCAAACCGCTGACCTTCTCCGCCGACGTCCGCAGGGAACGCGCCGAGAGCGGCGCGCCCGCTCGACGGTCCGCGTGGCCCGTGATCCGCGGCCTGGTCATCGCGCTGCCCGTCGTCGCCGTCTTCGCCTCGCTGCTGGCCTCCGCCGACGCGGTCTTCCAGGCGCGCCTCGAGGACTTTCTGGACCTGCTCAACATTGACAACCTCGGCGAGTACATCTTCCGACTCTCGTACATCCTCGTCGGCGCGTACCTGCTGACGGGAGTCTTCCTTCACGCCGCGACCGCCTCGAAAGACGAAAAACTGATCAACGAAGGCAAGCCCATCGTGTCGCCGTTCCTCGGCTACATCGAGTCCGTCATTGTGCTGGGGAGCGTGACGCTGTTATTCCTGTTGTTCGTCGTCATCCAGTTCCAGTATTTCTTCGGCGGGCAAGCCAACATCCACATTGACGGCTACACCTACAGCGAGTACGCGCGGCGCGGCTTCGGCGAACTCGTCGCGGTGGCGTTCTTCAGCCTGGCGCTTATCCTCGGGCTCGGCGGGGCCGCCAGGCGCGAATCCGATTCGCAGCGCAGGACGTTTTCGGGACTCTCCATCGGGGTCGTCGCGCTCGTCCTCGTCATGCTCGTCTCGGCCTATCGCCGCCTCGTCCTGTACGAAACGGCGTACGGCTTTTCGGAACTCCGCGCCTACACCCACGTCTTCATGATCTGGCTCGGACTGCTCCTCGTCGCCACGGTCGTCCTCGAGATCCTCCGCCGCGAGCGGATGTTCGCCCTCGCCGCGTTGGTCGCCGCCGTCGGGTTTGCCGCCACGCTTCCCATCCTGAACGTGGACGCGTTCATCGTCAGGCACAACGTCCAGCGCGCGTTGGACGGCAACCTGGCCTCCGACCAGTCCCGCGCCGATTCTGTGGACGCCGACCAGCTGGACATCTCCTACTTCATCCAACTCTCGCCCGACGCGCTCCCGCCCCTCGTCGCCGCCTTCCGCGCGGACGATACGCCTGCCTCCGTCCGAGACGCGCTGGGCGCGGCCCTCGCCTGCATCCGCTACCGCGCCGACGAGCAGCCTGATATGGACTGGCGTTCCTACCACGTCTCGCGCTGGAACGAGACGCGGCTGCTGGAGGAGATCCGCCCCGAACTGGAGGGCTACTTCATCCACAAAAAGAAGGATGCCTGGTTCACCTCCGTCGCCACCCCGCTGGGACGGGACTACAACTGCTTGGCAACGTTCATGGATTAACCATGCGGAGCGGGATGGCAAACGTCCCGCTCCAGTTTTTTTTAAGGGGCGCGATTCGATCCAGGCACATGTGGTGGATGATCGGAACCTGACCGTTATACGTAAAAAATGGCTGCTTGCAAAGTAGCCGTCTCCTTTTATGGGGGCAATTCGGTATAATTCCCCCCATGAAACTCGCCGCCCTCGTCCCCATGCGCCACCACAGCCAGCGCGTGCCTGGCAAAAACTACCGTCCGCTGGCGGGCAAGCCGCTCTTTCACCACATCCTCGAGACCCTGCTTGCCGTCCCTGAGATCGAGACGGTGATGGTGGACACCGACTCCGAGCCGGTGATGGACGGCCTGCGCCGCTTCTTCCCGACCGTGAGGCGGATTCCCCGCCCCGAGCCTCTCCGCGCCGACGACGTCCCCATGAACGACATCCTGCTCCACGACACCGCGCAGGTGGAAGCGGATTTCTACCTCCAGACGCACAGCACCAACCCTCTTCTCAAATCCGAAACCGTCTCCCGCGCGATCCAATCTCTAATCTCCAATTACCCCGCGCACGATTCCCTCTTCTCCGTCACCCGCCTCCAAACCCGTCTCTACGACAAAGACGGACGCGCCATCAACCACAACCCGCTCGAACTCATCCAGACGCAGGACCTGCCTCCCGTCTACGAGGAGAATTCCTGCCTCTACATCTTCACACGCGAGAACCTCGTTCGCAAACATCACCGCGTCGGCGACAGCCCGCTCATGTTCGAGATTCCCGCCGAAGAAGCCTGGGACATTGACGAGGAACTCGACTTCGCCATCTGCGATTTCCTGATGGGACGAAAATGAAGAAGCGCTCGCGGGCGATTCTCTATCTGCTCCTGCTCCTCGTCTCCGCGCTGGCGTACCTCCCCTTCATCGGACGCTTCACCTACGCCAACGACGACTGGTACCTGATGTACGGCGCGCACGCGCGCGGCGCGGGCTACTTCGCCCCCGCCTTCGAACGCGACCGTCCCATGCGGGCGTACGTGCTGGGACCCGCCTATGAGTTATTCGGCGACGACCCGCTTCCATACCACGTCAGCGCGTACGTCTTTCGTCTCCTCGGCGCGGTCAGCCTGTTCTGGCTGCTGAACCAGGTCTGGCCCTCGTCATCGCGAGGGAAGAGCGAAGCCAGGCGCCAATCTCCAATCTACCAATTACCAATTACCAATTTACTAATTACTTTACTTTTCCTCCTCTATCCTGGCTTCCTCTCCCAGCCCAACCCCATTGACTACCAATCGCAGATCGTCAGCCTCTGCGCGGCGATAAACTCCCTCGCGCTCACCGTCGCCGCGTTGAAAACGCCCAAGACCGCGCTCAAAATCGCTTACATCGTCCTGTCCTTCCTCCTCGCGTGGATCTACCTCGGACTGATCGAATACTACCTCGGCCTCGAGGTTCTCCGCCTGCTGGTTATCTTCCTCCTCGTCCGCCGCGAAGCAAATCTTCAATCTCCAATCTCCAATCCCCAATTACGCAACACGAAGCGCTCAACACGCAACCCGTATCTTGTATCCCGCATCCCCTATCTCCTAACTCGCGCCTTCATCATAGCCATCCCCTTCCTCCTCGGCCCTCTCACCTTCCTCGTCTGGCGGCTCTTCTTCTTCACCAGCGAGCGCGCCGCCACCGACGCGGGACTCCAACTCGGCGCGCTGCTCGCCTCCCCTCTGCAAACGGGACTCTGGTGGCTGGCGCGCTTCATCCAGGATACGATCAACGTGACCTTCCTCGCCTGGGGCGTGCCGCTGTACCATCTGGCGTTCAACCTGCGCCTCTCCGAAACATGGATCGGATTCGCGCTGGCGTTCGCGGCGGCGACGGGAGTAATCTTTATTTTGACTCGCGCGCAGGAATCCGAAAGTTCTACTTTCGGAAGCAATCAGCCATCTCCTGAAGAAAAACTTCAGGAATCCCAAGACGACTGGCGCGGCGAAATGCTCTGGGTGGGACTGGTCAGCGCGGCCGCGGGACTGATCCCCGTCATCCTCGCCAACCGTCACGTGGAATTTTTCTCGCTCTCGCGTTACTCGCTGGCAAGTTCAGTCGGCGCGGCGATGGCGCTCGTCGCGATGCTCAATTATCTTTCGTCCGCGCGCCTGCGCTGGGGACTCGTCGGCCTGCTGACGGGACTCGCCGTCCTGACGCATTACGCCAACGCGGTCAATCTCGCGCGCGAAGCCGACGCGGTGAAGAATTTTTGGCAGCAGGTTTCGTGGCGCGTCCCGCAGATGAAAGACGGGACGACGCTCGCGGTCCAATTTCCCGCCTCGATCTCGGAAGACTACATCGTCTGGGGTCCCGCCAACCTGATCTACAATCCCGAACCGCAGACCGCGCAGCCCGTTGAAGCGCCCATCGGCGCGGTCATCCTGACTCCCGAAAACGTGACGCGCATCCTGGCTGGCAAAGGCATGGACGAGCCCAACCGCCGCAACATCCATGTCGTGATGGATCTCAGCAACGTCCTCGTCATCGCGCAGGCGGACGCGGGAGGCTGTGTCCGCGTGATGGACGGCGGCCAGCCCGAACTGTCCGCGCGAGACGACCCGCGCGTCATGCTGATCGCGTCGAAGTCCAAGATCCAAAACGTGGACGCGGATGGGTCCCATCCCGCGCCGCTGGCGTCCGTCTTCGGACGCGAACCCGCGCGCGGCTGGTGCTGGTATTACGAGCAGGCCGCGCTGGCGCGTCAACGCGGCGAATGGGAACGCGTCGCCGCGTTGGGCGACGAAGCCCTGGGCCTCGGCTTTTATCCCTCCGACAGCGTGGAGTGGTTCCCGTTCATGCAAGCCTATGCCGCCCTCGGCCGCGACAGAGATCTGAAAAAACTCGCGCCCATTCTCGGCGCGGACGCGTTCCTGAAACGACAAGCCTGCGCGATCCTGACCCGCATGGCAGATCAAAAAATGTTGACGCCCGAGACGGCGTCGTCCGCGCAGGAATGGTATTGCGGAAAATAAAAGGAAACTCTCATGCCCACCGTCTTAATGACCGCCCCGTACATGATCCCATTTTTGGAGCGCTTCAAAGCGACCTTCGACAAATACGCCGTCGAGTTGATCGTCCCCGAAGTCCGCGAGCGGATGGAGGAAGCCGACCTGCTGAAATACGCGGGACAATTCGACGGCGCCATCTGCGGCGACGACCGCTACACGGCGCGCGCCCTCGAAGCCTGCGCGCCGCGGCTTAAAGTCATCTCGAAGTGGGGGACGGGGATCGACTCGATTGACTCCGCCGCCGCTTCACGCCTGAACGTGACGGTGGCGCGCACGCCCAACGCGTTCACCACCCCCGTCGCGGACAGCGTCCTCGGCTACATGCTGGCCTTCGTCCGCCGCCAGCCGTGGATGGACTCAGCCATGAAGCGCGGCGAATGGGAGAAGATCCCAGGTCGGACGCTCAGCGAGTGTACCCTCGGCGTTGTCGGCGTCGGCGCCATCGGCAAAGCCGTGACGCGCCGCGCCCGCGCCTTCGGCATGAAAGTTCTGGGAACGGATATCGTTGATATTGATCATGTCTTCATTTCAGAGTCGGGCATCGAAATGACTGATCTCTCCTCCCTGCTCTCTGCCTCCGACTTCGTCTCCCTCAACTGCGACCTGAACCCCACCAGCCGTCATCTCATCAACGCGCGGACGCTCGCGCAGATGAAGCCGACCGCCGTCCTCGTCAACACTGCCCGCGGCCCCATCGTGGACGAGCCCGCGCTGGTCGCCGCCCTGCAATCGGGAGGAATCGCCGGCGCGGCGCTGGACGTGTTCGAGTCCGAGCCGCTGCCGCATGACAGCCCGCTTTTGGGCATGGACAATGTGATGCTGGCGCCGCACAACGCCAACTCCAGTCCCGCCGCGTGGGAGCGCGTGCATTGGAATACGATCAGGAATTTGTTGGAAGGGTTGGGAATAAAGGAAGAAAGATGAAAGATGAAAGATGAATTTTGATCCATTGGGATTTGCCGTGATTCACCCACCCGTTTGGACGAACCTGCGTTGGGACGAACCTGCGTTGGGACGAACCTGCGTTGGGGCGAACCTGCGTTGGGGCGAACCTGCGTTGGGGCGAACCTGCGTTGGGGCGAACCTGCGTTGGGGCGAACCTATGTGTTCGCCCAGGGGCAGACACACAGGTCTGCCCCTACATTGAAATAGGTGACGTGTGACAAAAACGAAATCTACCGGTTTGAAAAAATTCTGGAACGAAACTCCCCTGCACGTTTTCTTCGCGGCCGCGTACGCGCCGCTGGCATTGCTGGCGTTCAACCTGGACCAGGTCGCGCCGGGCGTCGTCGTCCGCCCGTTGTGGATGTCGCTGGCGCTGGCGCTGGGATTGCTGCTGCTCCTGCGCGTCCTGGCGCGCGACTGGCGCCGCGCGGGTTTGATCGCCGCCCTCTTCGTCGTTCTCTTCTTCTCTTACGGACACATCTACAACCTGCTGAAAGGGATTCAACCCGGCGGCATCGCTCTCTTTCGTCACCGCACGCTGCTCGTCGTCTGGATGTTGATCGGCGCGGGCGGGACGTGGTACTTCTGGAAGAAGCCCCTGCCGCTGGCGACGGTCACGGCCGCGCTGAACCTGGCGACGCTGGTCCTCGTCGTCATGCCGCTGACGCAGATCCTCGTCCCGGTCATCGCGGACGGGCTGGCGGGCGCGCGCTCGGGACGCGGACCCGCCGTCGAAACGGGATCCGCCTCCCCGTCCGCGAACGAACCGGACATCTACTACATCGTCCTCGACGCGCACGGCCGGTCGGACATCCTGAAAGAACGCAGCGGCTACGACAGTTCCGCCTTCCTCGCTTCGTTGAAGGGTTTGGGATTCTACGTGGCGGATTGCAGCCAGACCAACTATTCGCTGACCCTGCTCTCGCTGGCCTCTTCGCTGAACTACGCGTATCTCGACGAGTTGATGGACGCGAACGGAAAGTTGAACGTGCAGGCGGACATTGACCACAGCGCCGTCCGCCGTTTTCTCGAGGCGCGCGGCTACAAGACGGTGGCCTTCGCGACCGGCTTCCGCATGACGGAGATCACGGACGCGGACGTTTACTATCAGCCCGCCTCGCCGAAAGGAAGCGAGTTCGAGGCGCAACTGCTCGACACCACGCTGTGGAGCGCGTTCGTGGACGCGGGCCTCCTGCCGAAGATTGACATGTCGGCGGAGAATTACCGCGACCGCACGCTGTTGACGCTGCGGACGTTGAAGGAATTGCCCGCCCTGCCCGGACCGAAGTTCGTGTTCGCGCACATCGTCTCGCCGCACCCGCCGTACATTTTCGACGCGCAGGGAAATTTCCACGACGTCGCCTTTGGCGCGCACGACGAGAAGAATCTCTCACCCGAGGAGATGGCCTCGCTCTACAGCGGACAGGCCGCGTTCATTGACAACCAGATTCTGGAGGTCGCCCGCGCGATCCTGCAGAACTCGGAGACGCCGCCCATCATCATCATCCAGGGCGATCACGGCCCGCTGGTGCGCGACCGCTTCATCCGCGCGCCGATTTTGAACGCGTATTATCTGCCGAACGGACAGGACGGTTTGTACCCGTCCATCTCGCCGGTCAATTCCTTCCGCGTGGTTTTGAACGATTATTTCGGGCAGAGCCTGCCGCTGCTGGAAGACGTGAGCCGATACTCACAGGATTATCGGGATCCGTTCGATTACAAGATTGTCCCCAATGAGTGTGGGAAGTGATGAGAACTCGTTGTCGCTTGGAAATTGAAAATTTCCGATAGGATTAAGTGTAACGTGGATGTCCATGAAAGGCGACCGCGTATCCGCCAATGACGAGGTATCGGACGTTATTTCTGTTTAATGATTCGATAAATTCTTTGAAGTCTTGGTTCAGCGCCGTATTTCCACTTGTGATACTCACGACGAATCTCCTCCAGCGCGGCGATTCGCGCGGCGGGCGGCTGTGCGCGCCAGTATTCCGCGTCGCTTTTTTGCTCGTTCATTTTCAATTTCGTTACGACTTTCTCGATCGTTCCTGTTCGCATATCGCTATTTTATCATGCTCGCCCAACCTCTGATATAATCCCGCCCCGTCTCGCATGAACTTCACCTCTTACGAATTCCTACTCTTCTTCCTCATCGTCCTCGCGGCCTACTGGCTTGTCCGCAAACAGGCCTGGCAAAACCTGCTTCTGCTGGCGGCGAGTTACGTTTTCTACGGCTGGATCCACCCGTGGTACGCGCTCCTGCTGGGACTGTCCACGCTGGGCGATTACTGGATTTCCCTCTCCCTCGAAAAGACCGAGAAAAAGAGCCGCCTCGTTTGGGCAAGCCTCATCCTGAACGTCGGAGCGCTGGCCTTCTTCAAATATTTTAAATTCTTCGTCCCGACTCTCGCGGACAAACTCGCCGCGCAGGGCATCCATGCCGACGCGTTCCTCGCCAGCGTCATCCTGCCGATCGGACTGTCCTTCTTCACGCTGAAGAAACTCGCCTACATCCTCGACGTTTCGCGCGGCGTCGTCCGCCCCACGCGTGACCTCGTCGGGTTCGCGCTCTTCGTGGCGTTCTTTCCCCAGATCACAGCCGGTCCCATTGACCGCGCCCAGAAACTCCTGCCGCAGATCCAATCTCCGCGCGTCTGGAAAGCGGACAACTTCTACAACGCCTGGCCGCTGCTGTTGATGGGCTTCTTCAAGAAATTCGTGGTCGCCAACGGCGTCGGTCCCACCGTCAGCCGCATCCTCCATTTGACGAATCCCACCGGCGAGTTGGCCGTTGCCGCCGCGCTGGGTTTCACCCTCCAGGTCCTCGCAGACTTTTCAGGTTACACCGACATCGCCCGCGGACTGTCCTTCTTGCTGGGATTCGAGACTTCGGAAAACTTCCGCAACCCATACCTCTCCCTCACGCCGACCGAATTCTGGAACCGCTGGCACATCACTCTCTCCACCTGGCTGAGAGATTACATCTTCTTCCCCCTGCGCCGTTACCTGCTGCGGAATCATCCCAACCTGCCAAACTGGACCATGCAGTCCATCCCGCCCATCGTCACCATGTTCATCAGCGGACTGTGGCACGGCGCGGGCTGGACCTACCTCGTCTGGGGTACGGCCTACGGCGTTTTGATCGCGCTCTACCAATTGCTCGGTCTGCGCGGCGAGTGGAAACCGTCCAACCCATTGGCGCGCCTCGGCGCGTGGACCGTCATGTTCAGCCTCATCTCGTTCCTGTTCCTCATCTTCGCCGCGCCTTCGCTGGGATGGGTCGCGGGTCTCTTTTCAAGTCCCTTCCTCGGGACGGTCGAACAGCAATCGGTGGCCCTGCTGATGTTCTCGCTGACGGCCGCGTTCTCCGCGCCGCTGATCCTGAAACTGCTCCTCGACCGCTACTTCAAACCCGATTCCCTCGTCATCGCGTTATATTACGCGGCCGCCACCATGCTGATGTTCATCTATATCAACTCCGGCACGCCCGATTTCATTTATTTCCAATTCTAGAATCATGAAAGCCTTCCTGCAATACGCCCTGGTCCTGCTGACCATGATCGCCGCCGCGTGGTTCGTCATTCCCCGCCGCTACGACATCGCCTATCCGCGCGACATCAAGCCGCAGTTCGACAAATACATCCGCAGGGTCTACGCCAAAGATATTGACGAGCGCCGTCCCGACATCGTCCTGCTCGGCGACTCGATGCTCTATCCCGCGGTGGACGCCGCTGTCCTTTCCCAGAAGTTGAACGAAAGCGTCATGGCCATCGGCCTGCCGGGTTCCGCCTCCACGCTGTGGTACCTCATCGTCAAAAATAACATCGTCGAGACGAACCATCCGCCCAAGACCCTCGTCATCTTCTTCCGCGACACAATGATGACCGTGCCGGGGTATCGCGTCACCGGCCGCTACTTCGAGCAGATAGACGAGTTCGCCACCCCGCGCGACGAAGAACTCGTTAAGAAGGCTTACATCAACCAGATGAACCCGCTCGAAAAATGGGCTGAGGCCTGGTTTCCGCCCTACGGCTCGCGCTGGAGCGTCCGTCAGGGGATCGACTCGCGCCTCCGCTACATCCTGCCCGATTCATTGCTTGGCTGCGACAAAGCCTGCATGGACAACGCCATGGAAGCGGTGTTCGGCTCGCAAAACATGGATTTGAGTTTCCTGAGCGACGCCCTCGCTGCGGCCGACGATTACCTCTACAGCCGCGCTGCGCTGGACTTCGACGCGCAGGTCGGCGAATCCTTCCTCCCTGACCTGATCCAGATCACGAAAGAACGCGGCATCCAGCTCGTCCTCGTGCGGATGCGCATCCTGCGCTTCACCGCGCCCGGCTCCGAACCTCCCGGTTTGCGCGCCTACAACGAGAAACTCGCGCGCTACCTCGCCGCGAACGGCGTCATCTACCTCGATTACTCCGACGAGGCGCGCCTGACGCGCGACGATTTCTCCGACTCCCTGCATTTTGGGCCAAGCGGAAAGGCCATCTTCACGCCCATCCTGGCCGAAGACCTCCTCTCGGCCGGGCGATAAGTCATTCCCGTTAGAGAACGTTTACGCGATACGTATTGCGCGCTCTCTGGCGCGCTTTCGCAAGAGGTCTATTATACAGAGACGGCCGCTTTGACCGTCTCTTCTATTTTGTGTACTGACAGGCCTCATGGATGCGCGGCGGCGCGGGCAGGCCAAACGCCTCGTAGACCGGGACCCCGTCCCAGTCCGCGGGGAGAGGCAGACCCAGCGCGTAGGCCGCGGTGGCCGCGCTGTCCGTCGTCTGGACGAATGACGCCAGCGGGCCGGGAATCACGCCGGGGCCGGTGACGATCCACGGGATGGTCATCTCCTCAGGCGAGTTGCCGCCGTGCGAGTGTCCGATCCCGCCGTGGTCCGCCGTGAAGATGACGAGCGTCCCGTCGCGCAGCCCGTATTGGTCCAGCGCGGCCAGGATGGCGGCGATGTGGGCGTCTTGTTTACGATAGGCCGACATCTGCACCAGCCCCATCCAGTTCCAGTCGTGACCCAGGACATCGGCCTCGGGGAAATGTACGAACATCACGCCGAACCCTTGCCTGATCTCCGCGATCGCCATGTTGGCGACGGATAAATCCGTTTCTTTGAAAATGAACGAATCCAGGCTGGACGGCTCGGCGATCTGACGTATTTTCTCCTTGCCTGCCACCATGACCGTCCGCAGGCCGGCCGCGTGCGCGATGTTGAACAGACCCGCGCCGAGGGCGTAACCGTTTTCGGGGACGTACACATCCCAATAGACGCCGTGTTTATCGGGACACACCCCGCCCAGCATGGAGGCGTGCGACGGCAGGGCGCTGCTCGGAAAAATGGTCTGCGCGGAAAGCGTCCACGCGCTCGACTCCATCAGCGCGATGAGGTTCTTCATCGGCGCTTTGCCGATGGCGTCGGGACGCAGCCCGTCGAAGCTGATGATGAGGACGCGTTCCGCCAGCGGAGGCGGAACAGGCGTGACTGTCGCCGTCGGCGGGATGGGCGTCGGGAGGGGCGTCTCGCTCGGCTGGACCGTGGGCGGGTCCGCGGCCGCGAGAGGCGTGGACGCCGTCCCCAACCCGTTTCCCGCGGGGAGAGGGGCGCAGGCGGCGAGGAGGATTATTGCAACAAGGGACAGAATGCGTTTGGATTTCACGATCAATTCCGAAAACCATCGGGGAAATTTTGTGTGATTACCCCGACGATTTCTACTTCAACATCGGCATCTTGATGCCGTGACGTTTCGCAGCTTCGATGGCGATCTCGTAACCCGCGTCCGCGTGACGGACGACGCCCATGCCTGGGTCGGTGGTGAGGACGCGTTCGAGGCGAGCCGCGGCTTCGGGAGTCCCGTCCGCCACGATGACCTGTCCCGCGTGCTGCGAGTATCCAATCCCCACGCCGCCGCCGTGATGGAACGAGACCCACGTCGCGCCGCCGACCGCGTTGATGAGCGCGTTGAGAATCGCCCAGTCGGAGATCGCGTCCGAGCCGTCGCGCATCGCTTCGGTCTCGCGGTTGGGCGAGGCGACGGAGCCCGCGTCCAAATGGTCGCGCCCGATCACGATGGGGGCTTTCACTTTTCCCGTCGCGACCAGCTCGTTGAATTTCAATCCTGCCTTCACGCGCTCGCCGTAGCCGAGCCAGCAAATGCGCGCGGGCAATCCCTGGAACGGGACCTTCTCACGCGCCATCTTCAGCCAGCGATGCAGGTGCGCGTCCTCGGGGAACAATTCCATGATGGCTTCGTCGGTGGCGTAGATGTCTTCCTTCTCGCCCGAAAGCGCCACCCAGCGGAACGGTCCCTTGCCCTCGCAGAACAGCGGGCGGATATACGCGGGGACAAAACCTGGGAACTCGAACGCGTCGGTCACGCCGTGGTTGTACGCCTGCTGGCGCAGGTTGTTGCCGTAGTCGAACACTTCCGCGCCCGCGCGCTGGAAAGCCAGCATCGCTTCGACGTGCCGCGCCATCGAGTCCATCGCCATCTTTTTATATCGTTCGGGATCGGATTTCCGCAACTCGTCCGCCGCGGCGACGGTCAGCCCCGACGGGACGTACATCAACGCCTCATGCGCGGACGTTTGGTCGGTCACCACGTCGGGGACGACTCCACGCTTCGAGAGTTCGTCGTACACGTCCGCCGCGTTGCCGATCAACCCGATGGAACGCGGCGTCCGCGCTTTGACATTTTCCTCGACGAGCGTCATCGCCTCTTCGAGATTGTCCACCACCGTGTCCACATAACCGATGGCGCGGCGCCGCTCGGCGCGGTCTTTATCCACCTCGACGATGAGTCCCACACCTTCGTTCATGGTGATCGCCATGGGCTGCGCGCCGCCCATCCCGCCGAGGCCAGCCGTCAACACGAACTTGCCTTTGAGCGAGTCCCAGCCTTTGAGTTTGGCGAGCGCGCCGAAGGTTTCGTACGTGCCTTGCAAAATTCCCTGCGTGCCGATGTAGATCCACGAACCCGCGGTCATCTGGCCGTACATGATGAGTCCCTTTTTGGCGAGTTCGTCGAAGTATTCCCACGTGGCCCAATGCGGGACGAGGTTCGAGTTGGCGATCAACACTTTCGGCGCGTCGCGGTGACTCTTGAACACGACGACGGGTTTGCCTGACTGCACGAGCAGCGTTTCGTCCTCTTCGAGATTCTTGAGCGATTCGAGGATCGCGTCGAACGACTCCCAATCGCGCGCGGCCTGTCCGCGCCCGCCGTAGACGACGAGGTCCTGCGGACGTTCCGCCACCTCGGGGTCAAGGTTGTTTTGGATCATGCGATACGCGGCTTCGGAGAGCCAGTTTTTGCAGGTGAGTTGAGTCCCGCGCGGCGCGCGGACGGTGCGAGGTCCAGACATGATGCGTCTCCTTGTCGGTCAGACTTGCGAAGTCCGCAAGATTTCGCAAGTCTGGTAAATAAAAATCTCCCGGCAATTATAGCCGGGAGAGAGGGATAATTACATTCACGGCACGCCGTAGATCACCGTGCTTCCCGCCTGGAACAGCGCTGCCAGGTGTTGCTGGAACTTGATCTCGCTGACGTTGTACGTGGTCCGCTCGATGCCGCCGACGACGATGTAGCGGATCTGGTAGCGGTCAATGATGGTTTGGGCGGTTTCCCAGTCGGGGACTTCGTAAAGCGTCTTGATGTCGGATTCGCGCGAGCCGTGCGCGTCCCAGTTGCCGCGCCATTGGAATTCATGCCAGGGCCAGCCGAGGACGGTCGGGAGACCAGTGTAGGTGGCGATGCGCGCGTAGTTGGAGTAACTGCCGCCGATGGCTTCCGCCACCACGCCCAGCGGCGCGGACTGGAGGTAGCGGATGGCGGCCGCGTCTTCGGGATCGTAGAGGTCGAGGTGCGCGGACGCGTCGAGGCTGTAGCCGTTGGATGGATGGAAGTTGCTCGTCTTGTTGAGGAAGGCGAGGACGGGGTAGATGAGTCCGACGAAGAGGACGAGGCCGAGAAGGATTCTCCACGCCGCGCTCCAGACGCCGCGCAGATTCCTCAGCAGGACGGCTGTCCCGAAGGCGGCGGCGAGCGACCACAACTGCCAGGCTTGATAGTAGAACTTGAAGATGGTGTTGATGCGGTAGCCGAACCCGTCGCTGAGATAGACGAAGTCGGGGGCGAGGATGAGGAGCGAACCGAGGAGGATGAGGAGGAAAACGAAGACGGAGGACGGGAGACGGAGAACGGAGGATGGTTGACTGTTGGCGGTTGGTAGTTGAGCATCTTCGGTCATCGGCCTTCGGTCTTCGGTCAAGAGGTGAGAAAGCGCAAGCCAGAATACGGCGGCAATGGTGACGAGCGCGCCGATGTAGGAGAGACGGCGGAGGGCGGCGGCGCGGAAGAGGGAGGCGGCGTCGGGCTGTCCCTGCTGGGCGAGGAACTGCGCGGCGATTTCAGGACGCAGCCATTCGGCGCCGAGTCCCATCAGCCAGGAAAATGCCCAGAGAAAGAGGACCAGGCCGAAGGTCCACGCGAGAGCCGCCCCAAAGCGTGGACGCGCCTCGCGGCCGCGCGCCGTCCAAATCAGGTAGGGGAGGAGCGGGAGGAGGAGAGTCCCCCACATCACCCAGAGTTGCGCGCCACGCGTCGGGTAGACGAGGTTGGGGAGCAGGCCGCCCGCCTGCGAGGAGAAGCCGAGGTAGAAGGGCAGGTAGAGGACGACGGCCGCGACGCCGAGCGGGAGGCCGAGCAGGAGCGCGTCTTCGAGACGGGACCAGCTCCAGCCGTCGTCGTGGACGCGGCGGAGGACGTACGCGCCGACGATGAGGGCCGCGGCGGGGAGGATGTCCCAGGTGTTGAGGAAGGCGAGGCCGCCGAGGACGAGCGCGGCGAAGAGGAAGTCGCGCGGCGCCGCGCGGAGTTTGAGCTCGAAGAAGTTGACCGCGCCGCGCCAGCCGTCGAGGAAGAGGTTGAGGGCGACGCCAAAGCCGAGGAAGTTGAAGGGCAGGGAGAGGATGTGCGGATGCAGGTCGCCGAGGACGAAGGAGAAGGCGGGGAATTCGTCAATGACTTCCTGGAATTGTCCCGTGAGGCTGAAATCCGAGACGACGCGGGAGGCGCGCCACCACCAGAGGTAGCGAGTGGGCATCCAGCCTGCGCCGTCGGGAGCGACGTTGAGGTCTTTGATGTTGAGCCAGGTCCAGAAGTTGGAGATTGGAGATTGGGGATCGGCAGTCCAGAACCAGCCGAGGCCGTGGAAGATTTCGAGCAGGCCTTCGAGGTTGGAGAGGATGAGGAGGAAGAGGGGAGCGAGGAGAGCGAGTAAATGGTAATTGGTAATTGGAGATTGGTCAGTATCGGGCGCGTCCACTTGTGTACTTGTGTGCGCGTGTACCCGTCTACCTGTGTACGCTGCCAGCAAGTTATACAAAATTCCATACGATCCAACCGCGGCGAGGGCGAACACCAGCGCGGACATGAGGTTGAAGGCCAGGTTGCCCGATGTGGCCGTGACGCGCGCCAGCATGGCCGCCATGATGTAGCCGAAGTGGTAATAGGAAATGGAGTAGCCCGACATCCACGGGTCGTTGGGCGGGAAGGTGGGCGAGCGCAGGATGGCGTTGATGAAGGCCAGTTCCATCGGCTTTTCCGTCCCGACGGCTTCGGGGTTGCAGGCGCGGACGAAGGCCAGGAACGCGAACGAGACGAGGAAGAGGAGTTCGGTGGCGATGACGAGAGGCTTATGGGAGGAGAGCCAGGAGCGGAGATCGGTAACTGGAGATTGGAGATCGGTAACTGGAGATTGGAGATCGGTAATTCGCGTTGCGTATTGCGTAATGAATGGAGCGAGGGAGATGGCGAGGAGGAGGACAAAAGCGAACAGCAGCCCGCCCAGATCGTTGCGGAGGACGCCGAGCGAGGCGAGAATCCAGAAGAGCCAGCCCCAGAGGAGGAGTCCCGCGGCGCGCGCCAGGGTGTAGCCGCGGTCCGTCAACGCGGGGAAGAGGCGGAAGACGAGGGGAAAGGTCAACCAGCCGAGGAGGGACGAGGCGAGGTACCAGGAGATGGAGGCGGCCATTGGTGGGAGGTGATTGGTAATTGGAGATTGGAGATTGGTAATTGGTAAATTGGAGATTGGAGATTGGTAATTGGAGGTTGGAGGTTATCCGATTTGCTTCACCATGCGGTGATAACTGGCGAGGGGATTTTTGTCCTGCCAGGTGGAGACGATTTTAAACCCGTTCCGCGCGTAGAGGCGTTGGGCGTCGCGGTTTTCGGGGGAGACGATCAGCGAGACTTTGGACAGGCCGAGCGCGCGCGCCTGGGCGTCGGCGTGGAGCAGGAGACGTTTGCCGAGTCCCTGTCCCTGCGCGGCGGGCAGGACGCCGATCACGCTGACGTAGAATTCATCCGCTTCGGCCTCCCGCGCGTGGATGAAGGCGAGGGCGCGGCTCACAAATCCGAACACGCTCCAGCCGAAGGCGCGCGGCAGGCTGCGGACCAGCGGCCACGTGAGACTCTCCATCTCCGCGCCAGGGAAGGCGAGCATCAGCCCCAACGCCTGGCGGTTCTTTTCCACGACGCTGGCGCGGCTGTAGCCGAACCGTCCCGCGTCCGCGGAGAACAGCCGCATCAACGCGATCTCGGCCTGGCGCGCGTCGGGACCGAAAAGGTAATCTCCGAACGCGCCCATCGCGAGATGGATGACGGCCGCGGCGAGGGGCGCGTCGTCGGGGCGGGCGGGGCGGACGGCGATTGGGTCTTTCATGGCAGGGGCAGGCTCCAGCCTCCCGCCGAATCGGACTCGAAATCCGCCGCGCGGGTCACCGCGTCGAGGTTGAGCGTCCCGTAGACGTGGGGGAAAAGTTCGTCGGGCTTGTCCGTCCCCGCCTCGTATTTGACCTCGGCCTCCAGCCGCGTCGGATCAATGACCAGCAGGACGAGTCCGCGCTGGCCCGCGTAGAACCGCTGCGCGGTCGCGACGACCTGCGCGGCGGTGGAGCAATGGATGAAGCCCTCCGTCTCGAGGCTGGCGGCGGAATAGCGTCCGAGCCGCTGGGCTGAGTCCCAGGCGGTTTTGGAGGTGATGTGGTAGATGGGTTCGGGGTTCACGTTTCAGGTGTCAGGCGCCAGGTTTATTTGTTCACCGCGTAGATGATAGTCTGTCCGTCGCGGAAGACTTCCGTCCAAAAGACGCCGTTGTATTGCGCGAACTTGAGCAGGCCCGCGCCGGGGTAGTAGACGCTCTCCGCTTGTCCCACGACGATGTAACGGACGTTGTATTTCACCAGGAAGGCCATCGCCTCGACCGGGTCGGTCGTATTATAAAACGTCGTGATCTCGGCGATGCGGTTCTCGATGATGAGCGGCTCCACGAAGCCGCGCTGCTGGCGCTGGTGCCAGTTCCAGCCGACGACTCCGGGCAGGCCGGTGTAGATCGTGAAGCGCGTGCACCAGCGATACTCCACGCAGTTGGCCTCCACGATCACGGGCGAACCCTGCACGTTGTCCTGCATCCAGCGGATGGCGCGGTAGTCCTGGCCGAGGTCCATGTCCACCGAGTCCCAGTAGGTGGAGGTCGCCATGTAAGTCATCGAGTCGGGCGTGTGCGGGACTTGGGGATTCATGCGGTCGCGCATCTTGTCTGCCGTGGCGGACAGGGTGTAGGCGAACGCGCCCGAGACGAGGAGAGTCAAACCGACCTGCCAGACGGCGCGCCAGCGGAACTTCCACGACGGGACGGCGGGGAGCGTCCACCCGAGCGCGGCCGCCGCGCTGACGGAGAGCATCGTCCACGCTTGCAGATAGAGTTTGAAGACCGTGTTCATGCGCCCAATGTCGCCGACGACGACGATGAGTTCCACCGCGAGGGTCAGCGCGAGCGAAGTCCCGACCATGAACAGGACCCAGCGTTTCGCGTCGGATTGTCCCGGACGCAGGAGGAGGAGCGCGGCCCATAGCGCCATCGGCAGGGCGATGAGCGAGACGACCGCGCCGCGGTAGAGGAGATAGATCATCGCGACCGCGAACGCGGCGACGATGATCTCGATGAGCAGCTGCCAGGGCTTGAGTTTATTGAGCGCGGAAAGCGGGGTGGCGGCCATCCACTGGCGCGTCTCCCAGACCATCCACGCGCAGAGGACGAAGAGGAACACGCCCCAATGCGTGAAGTAGGACGAGAGGGGCGTATGTCCGCCGCGCCACGCGGCGACGGCGTTATAGCCCGATCCCCACCAGTGGAAGTAGGGCTGATAGAAGAGGAAGGCCAGCGCGATGAGGGTCACGCCGCCCGCGATGGATACGATCAAACGTAGGACGTACGGCGGAAGGTCGAAGCGCTTCTCCTTGAAGTCGAACGCGATGAACAGCCCATATCCCAGCGCGGCGGCCGCCAGCGGAAGATAGGCGTACGCGTCCCATGTGTTCGTGGGATAGATCGCGCCGAGGACCAATGCTCCCAAAATCATCGGCGGAAGCGCGTTACGCAACATGGAATACGTACTACGGTTTGTGTATTGCGTATTGCGTAAAAACAAGATTATTGACAATCCCCACGCGATCATGAACAGGGACAGGATCATCACGATCATGTGCGCGTGCAGGTCGCTGTAGAGGAAAGTGAACAGCGGAAACTCGGTGATCGGCTCCACGTCTCCCGGCGCGGGGATGACGCGGCTCGGGAACCAGTACCAGTCTCCCCGTCCGAGGGGAAGCGGAGTCCCGGCAAGACTTTTGGCGAAGCCGTCCAATCCCCAAATCCAGCGCTGGAAGAGTCCCGCTCCCTCCGTGACGCCGTCGGGCGCGCCCATGCGCTGGAAGGCGCGCCACACCGTCTGGATCGTCCCCAGGTTGCCGAGCAGGAGGGTGAACGCGGTCGCGGCGAAGCCGGCGATCAGCGGCCAGTTTTCAGCGTTCAGCGGGCGGCTCGCGGCGCCTGGCGTTTCCTCGGCGCTCGTCGGCGCGTCCGCCCGTCTGCCCGCGCGGACAAGATTGAGTCCTATAGTGAACGCGCTCGACCCCACCAGCGCGAACAGCGTGGGCAAAATCATGTTGTACGCGATGGACGGGACGATGCCGAGCAGTTTCACCGGCATGCCGACCAGCACGAAGCCGTAATAGTAGTAGTTGATGTACCCGCCCGCGAACCACGGATCGTACGGCGGGAAGGTCGTGGATCTAATGACCGCGTTGAAATACGAAAAATCCATCGGGCGCTCGCCGCCCTTCGACGGATGCCACAGGTCGGGGTTGGCGAGGCGGATGAACAGATCAATGAGGAACAGCGCCAGGAAGACTCCCTCGACGATGATGAACGCGCGGCGGTTGGACTTCCACTCCCGCGCCAACGCCTCTCTCTGGACCCAGGCCTGCCACGCCCCCGTCAGCGCCATCGCCGCGAAGACGATTCCCAGCAACCCGCGGCTGACGGGGACCCCCAGCGAGCCGAGCAGCCACGCCGCGTACGCGAAGACGACGATCCCCAGCGTGCGCGCGAGCGCGTATCCCTTGTCCGCCAGGCCGGGCAGGGCGCGCCGCGCCAGCGGGTAGGCGGTCAAACCGAGGAGGAAGATGAACAGATACCAGACGACCAGCCCGAGGAACGGATATTTATTTTGCAGCCATTCGTAGTCGAACAACCGCGACCATGTCCCGCCCGCCTGCTGCCCCGCGAGACGGTCCGCGGGCAGCATGAGACTCTTGGGCGGACGGTATTTGCCCGCGTCCTTCGGGGCGAGATGGACGGTCTGACTCGTGTCCACCGCGCCGAGGCTGGACGCGACCGCGGCGGGGTTGTAGTCCGCGCTTTTCTTGAAGATGAGTACCTTCGGATGGTCGTAGAAGGTGAAGGCCTCCTCCGCTGAGCCGTCGTTGATGGAGAAGGTCCCCAGCGAGGGATAGGATGTGAAGGTCTTTATAAGGTCGAATCCGAGGCGTCCCTGATACGCGCCCGGCTCGGCGACGCGATAGCAGCGGATGATGTCTTCGCCGGGCGGACAGCCGATGAGTTCGCGGTAGTAGACCGTCGTCAACGGGTAGCGTTCGGGGACGCGCGTGATCTGCGCGTATTGGTGGTTGGTGGGGATGAAGATATAGTCGGTCTGGTTGAGGACGTCCTGGAAGCGCGCCAGTTTGTCGGGGTTGTCGTCCCAATAGACTTGCAGGTTGAGGTTGCCGTACATGCTGGCGAACCCGTCGTAGCCGTCCACGCGGAAGGGCAGGGTCCAGTCATAGTCGGTCTCGTTGGCGATGGACGCGCCGGAGAGAGTCAACGAGGCGGTGGTTTCGATCCTGAGGAAGTAGTTCTGTCCCGCCGTCAGTGAGACAGGCGGGTCGAGGGTCAGCAGGAAGGATTGTCCGCGCGGGTCGTCGTCAGCGCGGAAGTCGGAGGCGGCGGAGGCCGAGGTCAGCACGGATGCCGCGTCCGGCCGTTCGAGCAGGGACAGGTTGAGGGTCTGCTCGGAGACGGGGTCGGCGAGGACGTGCGGGAGCAGGACGGATGTCAGCGGGGCGTTCGTCCGCGGTGAGAAGGCAGTCCAGTAGGGTTCGGCGCTGGTGATGAGAGTCCCTTCGGGGAACGGAAGAGGCTGGACGGTCCCGTCGGCATATTGGAGAGTGATCGGCCCCGGCACGTTCTGGAAGATCCAGCGCGAGGCGGACATGCGCGTCTCGGGGCGGGTGTAGATGCCGAGGAAGGCGAAGGCCCAGAGCGCGGTTAAAATCAGGACGATTCCGCCGATTGTGTACGCCAACGGTTTAAGGTTGAGCGTTGAAGGTTGAAGATTGCGGCGGACTTGAAACCTGGAATTTGCAACTTGAAGCGCCATCCACGCGGCCATCATGCACAGCAGCGGGTAGATGGGAAGCTGGTAGCGCATGGTGGGGTTGAATTGAAGCGACTGCCAGCCGAAGTACAGCGCCGTCCACGACCAGAGCAGGATGTGACGGCGTTCGCCTTTCAGGATGCGCCAGCCCATCACGAGAAAACCCGCCCAGGCGAGGATGCCGAGCGGAAGTCCCAGCCCCCAGACGGTGAGATTGGTGAACGAGTACAGGTGCGTGCGGCGGATCCATTGCAGGTTCCAGGGCATGTCGGCGAGGCCGGTGGCCTGTGAGCGGATCTCGCCCAGGTTCTCTATCCACTGCTTGTTCGGGAGGAGGGTGTCGAAGGCGTAGGGCTGGAAGACGCGGAAGGAAAGGATGGTGAAGATGCCGCCGACGATGAGGCAGGCAAAAATCAGTTTCCAGTGTTCAGTGATCAGTTTTATTCCCGAAGGAAGTTCGGTGATATTCCCTGTCGCCTGTTCTGTCTCGGAAGCCTGATGGCTGATTACTGACGACTGATTACTGAAACGAAGCGCCAGAGCAATCGGCAGGACGACTGCCATCGCCACGGTGTTGATCTTGCTCGCCACGGCCATGCCGAGCAGGAGACCGAAGAGGAGCGACTGCCAAAGCACGGGTGAAGGATGAAGGATGAAAGCCGAAAGGCGGCGCGGATTCGGCGTACCCTCCGTCTCCTTTCTTCCGTCCTCGGTCGGCTTGTCATAAGCGATCCGCACGGCCACGTATAACGCCGCGTAAAGGAAGGGATTGGCGAACAGATCCACCACGAAATAATGCGATTGCTGGATCTGCATCACCGCCAGCGCGGAGAAGGCCGCCGCCAGGAGCGCGACTTTGCGGTCATAGACGCGCGCTACGACGAAGTACAGAAAGAGGACGCTGAGCAGATCGGCGAAGGCCGAGAACTCGCGGCCGAAAAATTTCAGCGGTCCCGCCGACGGGCCGAGGGCCTCATACGCCACGCGGACAATGGTCATCGGCAGGTTGCCGTAGACGAAAAAGCCCGCGCCGCGGTTGCGCGGATTAAGCGTGGAAGTCGCGGTGTCGAAGTATTCCCCAATCGTCATCCAGCGCTGGCGTTCGGGCGGACAGGCGTCAATCGAAACGCCCGCGTCCATGCAGGCGTGGGCGCGCAGGTTTTCGGCCACTCCCGTCAGGAACAACTCGTCGGGATGCTGGTGCTGTCCCTCGCCCCAGGTCGCGCCGCTGAAACGCAAATACGCCGCCACAGCGAGGACGGCGACGAGGAGCAGGTCGTATAGCCAGGGTCGTTTTTGGGACATGGTTAGTTGGTTGGCTGGTTGGGTAGTTGGCTAGTTTGCTGGTTGGCTGGTTGGTTGGCTGGTTGGCGCGTGTTTGTTCATCGCACGGGGACGAAGTATACCCAGAAACTCTGCCACCACGGTTCCGATTCATGCAGAGTTAATTCGCCCTGCGGATACAGCCGCCGCAACTCTTCGAGCGCCGCCGTGTCGTTGAAATTCGCGGCGAGCGGGCTGGCCTTGAAGATAAAGAGTTTCGGCGCGGGCAATTGTAACGTATCCGCCAGTTTCCCGCGCGGCAGGCCGAGGTCGCGGTTCGGGATTCCCGCCCACAGCGCGGGCAGGCGCGTGTCCACCCACTGCTCGTACGGAACGATCCAGACGCGGTCGGGATTCCCAAAGGCGCGGACGACTTCTCCCATCTCCGACGTTCTCCACACGACGCGGTCATACTGGGCGGCGAACTGGCGGAAGACGAGATCATAATTCTGGACGGCGGACGCGGCGAACAGGATTCCGACCACGCCCGCGGCGATGACCGCCTCCCCGCTTCGCTTCAATCCTACCGAGAAAGCGGACAGCAGGCCGTCGAGCGTCATCCCCACGAGGACGAAGACCGGCACGAGCGCGCCGCCGGCGCGGGTCAACGCGGGATTCTCGACGGGGAAGGCGAGGGAGAAAGCCGAGGGCAGGATCAAGGTCACGATGGCGGCAACCAGCCAGAGGTCCAGGAAGCGGCGGCGGGCGAGGAGGAGAGTCGAGCCGAGGAGGAAGAGCGCGCCCGTCACCACATCCAACGCGGGGCGGTGGACAATCGAATTGACGAAGATGTTCCCGTCGTTGACGTTGAACATCAGCAGCGCGTTCCAGAGATTGGAGACGAAGACGGGGGCGGGGTTTGGGACGACGGCGCGCGAGGCGGCGCGGTTCCAGAATTCGGCGGGGAATTCGAGGGAATATCGAAGCAGGGGCAGGAAGACGATCAGGGCGGCGAAGAGGAGCAGCGCGTAATGCGAGAGGCGGATCGGGCGGCGGGAGAGTAGATGGAGGAGGAAGGTGACGAGGACGAGGAGCGGCGCGATCCGAAACGGCGTGTACCCGTGCAAGCCGAGACCGAGGAAGAGGCCAGAGAGGAGGAAGTCGTTGCGGCTGTTTGTACGCAGTCCACGGAGGAGGAAGTAGAACGTGGGCGCGACGAAGAGCGGATAGAGCGGAAAGCGCAGTCCGATGCGGCTGATGACGTTCGGCCAGTAGGCGATGCCCGCGAAGAGCATGGCAAGTAAACCCGCGCGTCGGTTGGCGATCTCCCTGCCGAGCAGGTAGATGAACGGGAGCGTGAAAAAGCCGAGGAGCGCCGACCCGATCTTGAGACTTTGGAAACTCAATCCCGTGCGGAAAAGCGCGGCGGCGAGGAGCGTCCAATAGAACTGGATGGCTTCGCGTCCCGTGTTGCGCGGAAAGAAGACGCGCGTCTCGCCCTGCGTGATGTCGTACACGTCGAAGAGTTTTTCGGCGTGGTCGCTGAACGGTTCGGCGGGGACTGAGGCGAGGTGATGAAAGCGAAAGAAAGCCGCGATGAGGAAGATGAGGAAGATGAGAAGCGGTACACGGATGGCGCGGATTTGACGGAGAAACACGGATTTTCTTGTTTTTATAAAATCCGAGAAATCTCTCTTGTCCGTGTAATCCGTGTGCGGGTTTTTACCCTGCCAGAAAGCGCGGACGAAAAACGCGATCCCCGCGAGCCAGAGGGACAGGTTCAGCGGGGTGAAGCGGTTGTCTCCGAAAAGGTAAAACGCGATGGAGAGAAAAATGAAAGATGAAAGGAGAAAGAAAAAAAATGAAGAGGATGGAAATTTTTTCTCTGGGCGTTTGACGGAATCCTGAAGTTCTACTTCAGGGCTTGTCGAATCCGAAAGTAGAACTTTCGGATTCCTGCTCGGCGGATCGGGCAAAGTCCACTCGCCGCGGCAGAAGGACCAGACGGCGAATCCCGCCGCGAGGAGATAGAGCGCGAGCGCGGCGGGAATCCGCGCGGGCGGTTCGAGACAGGTCTGCGCGGCGAGGGCGAGGAGCAGCGCGGCCAGCGGGCGGACGGGAAACTTATCCGCCGCAGGTGTGGACATTTCAGCCCGTTTGGATGAAAATAACCGCTGTTCCATTTCAGGCTCCCGGCCCGGCGCGGGTTGCGATTTGGAATTCACGCCCCTATTTTATCTCTCAAACGAGGCAACATGAAAACGCTTCTCCGCACCCTCACTGAAATTCCCGCCCCCTCCGGCCGCGAAGACAGAATCCGCGCGGCGGTGAAAGAGATGATCCAACCCTACGCGGACGAAATCCGCGTGGACGCGCTCGGCAACCTGCTGGCGCGCAAGGGGAAAAAAGCCAAAGGCGGCAAACGCGTCATGCTGGCCGCGCACATGGACGAGATCGGGATCATCGTCTCGCACGTGGACGCGAACGGGTACGCGCGGTTCAGCGCGCTGGGCGGACTCAGTCCGCACCGGCGGCTGGCGGCGCGGGTGAAATTTCTCAACGGGGCGCGCGGCGTCGTCGGCCTCGAACGCGAGGCGGAGACGAAGGAGCGGACGCCGAGTCTCGACCGGTATTACATTGACACGGGCGCGACCAGCGAGAAGGATTCTCCCGTCAAGGTGGGCGACGTGGCGGTGTTCGACTCCGATTTTCAGGACTTCGGGAAACGCGTCGTCTCGAAGTGTCTCGATGACCGCGCCGGCGTGGCGCTGCTCATCGAAAGCCTCCAAAACCTGAGGCCGGGCGCGAACGAGGTCTGGTACGCGTTCACCGTCCAGGAGGAGGTGGGGACGCGCGGCGCGGGTCCCGCCGCGTATGGGATCGATCCCGAAGTCGGGCTGGCGGTGGACGTGACCATCGCGAACGACGCGCCGAACGCGCGTGAGCGGAATCCCATCGCGCTCGGCGGCGGTCCCGCCATCAAAGTGAAGGACGCGACCGTGATCTCGGACCCGCGCATCGTGGAGGAGTTGACGCGTCTCGCGGAGAAGAACCGCGTCCCGCATCAATTCGAACTTTTGGAGATGGGCGGCACGGACGCGGGCAAGATGCAGATGACCGGTCTCGGCGCGCAGGCGGGCGGGATCGCCATCCCGCTGCGTCACATCCATTCGCCGTCGGAGATGGTGGACATGGACGATTTGGAGAACGCCGGGAAACTGCTGGCTTTGTTTTTGCGCTGACGAAAAGGAGACGATATGGGAGACTACAAACGCACGACGCGCGAATGCACGCTGGATTCGCTGCGGCCTGAACTGGGCGAGGCGCTGCGCGCGCACGTGGAAAAGTACAACCTCGGCGACATCCTCGCCGACGCGAAGGTCTGCGTGGAGACCGTCTCGGAGAAGACCAAAAAGGGACTCTTCGGCGGCGGCGAGACGGTCTATACCGCGGCTGTGCTGACGAAGGACTGGCTGGTGTGGGCGAACAGCGGCACGAAGACGCCGGTCCACGCCATGTCGGCGCGGCTGAACCAGATCACCGTGCAGGATTACGCCCAATCGAGTTTCGCGAAGATGATCCCCGACACGGGCGTGAACGTCAACGGGCTGAAGACCGACTCGCCCGAAGCGGGGACGACGTTCATCGGGCTGGAGGAGAACGCGGCGGGCGTGAAATTCCGCCAGGCGTTGATCGCCGCGGCACAGGGCGCGTGAGGCGGAGCGACGCGCCGTCTCGTACTTATTTCTTTTTCGACGACTTTTCTTCGGCTGGTTTTTCCTCGGTCTCTTTCTTTCCCTGATTCTCAACAAAGAAGGTGAGTCCCAGCCCGAGCGCGAACGCGCCCGCCGACCCCGGCGAGGCGAAGACGGTGATGCCGATCAGCAGGCCGAAGAGTCCCAGCGCGAGGGCGATCTGCAACTCCCGTCCGCCTTTGGGATAGGACGCGAGGAAGAAGCGTCCCATCGCGAAGCCGACGACGAAGAATCCCACCGCGCTGAGGATATGGCCGAAGATGCCGAGGAGATCGTTCAAAGTGTCGAAAAAGTCGTACATTGCTGCGCTCCTTTAGAGAGGGTATTGGAACTCCATTTCGGATACGGATGGCGCGGAGTTCAACGAGAAATCCGCGCGCTCCGTGAAATCCGTGTCCGAAAAGGGTGAAAGAAAATTATCCTACAGCCAGGCCCACAACATCCACAGGACGATCATCAAAAAGCCGATGCCGAAGCGCGCCGCAAAGGACGCGCCCCAGCCGATCATGTAGACTTTGGCGGATTCGAACGCCAGGCTGCGGTCGCGCAGGCGCAGATATTCCCACAACAGCAGGGAGAGCGGCGCGGCGAGCAGCCCCATCAACGGCGTGGCGAAGAGACTCACGACGAGTCCCGCCGCGTAACTGAGCAGGATGGAACTCCACGGGATTTCGTGGCCGCGCATCTTGGAGGCGATGATGAGGTTGTCCACGATGTTGCCGCCGATCATCAGCAGGGTGATGATCGCGAACAGGAGCCAGTCCACCCAGCCCATTGATCCGCCGGCGCTTTGCAGGAGGGCGTAGACCAGCGCGGCGAACCACATCACCGTCAGCCCGGGGAAGACGGGGACGATGAGTCCGACCAATCCCACCAGCATGACGAAGAGGGTAAGGGTTTGGAGGACGACTTGCCACATGAAAGGGAGGTCGAAGGGCATGGAGGCGGCTAGGGCCTGATTATATCAATCCCGCCCATCCACGGACGGAGGACTTCGGGGACGACGATCGAGCCGTCGGCTTGCTGGTAGTTTTCCATGACGGCGATCAGCGTGCGCGGCAGACCCAGCCCCGAGCCGTTCAGCGTGTGGACGAAGCGCGTCCTGCCTCCCTCGGCGGGACGGTACTTGATGTTGGCGCGGCGCGCCTGGAAGTCGGTCACGCTCGAGACGGAGGAGACTTCCAGCCACTCATTGCAGCCAGGCGCCCACAGTTCGAGGTCGTAGGTCAGCGTGGAGCCGAAGCCGATGTCGCCCGTGCAGAGTTGTTTGACGCGGTACGGCACGCCCAGTTGCGCGCAGGTCTCTTCGGCGTCCTTCAACATTTTCTGGTGCAGGACTTCCGACTCTTCGGGCTTGCAGTAGATGTACATCTCCACTTTGTCGAACTGATGCCCGCGCTTGATGCCGCGCACGTCGCGTCCCGCGCTCATTTTCTCGCGGCGGAAGCAGGGCGTGTACGCGGTGTAGAGACGCGGCAGGCTGGCTTCGTCGAGGATCTCGTCCATGTGGAGGCCCGTCAGCGGGATCTCGGCGGTCGGGACGAAGTACAGGTCTTCCTCGTGGTCCTTGTAGAGGTTGTCCGCGAATTTCGGAAGTTGTCCCGCGCCGAAGACCGTGGCGGTCTTGACCATGAACGGGAGGTATTTTTCGGTGTAGCCCTGCCCGCGCGTGTGTAGGTCGAGCATCCAGGCGATGAGGGCGCGCTGCAACCGCGCGCCCGCGCCCGAGAGGACGTAGAAGCGCGAACCCGTCAGTTTGGTGCCGCGTTCGAAGTCAATGATGCCGAGGGCGGGACCGAGGTCCCAGTGCGGCTTCGGCTCGAAGTCGAACGGACGCGGCTCGCCGACCGTCCTGATGACGACGTTCTCGCTGTCGTCTTTTCCGTAGGGAGTGCGGGCGTCGGGGATGTTCGGCAGGGTGGACATAAGTCCCGTCAGTTCGGCCTCCGCCGCCGCCACGTCGGAATCGAGCGCCGAGATCTTGTCGCCGACGGCGCGCATCGCCTCGATCTTCGACTGGCGGTCGGCCGCGTCCTTCATCCTGCCGATCTCCTTCGAGACGACGTTGCGCTCGGCTTTGAGCGCCTCCACTTCGTTGAGCAGGCTGCGGCGTTTCTCGTCCAATTGCAGGATGGAATCCACCACAGACGGGTCGTCCTGGCGGTCGCGCAGCGATTTGCGGACGACGTCGGGCGTTTCGCGGATGAGATTGATGTCGAGCATTCTGGCTCCTTTTTGCGAAGAGGTTGGCCTTCGCAGTTAATAGAATACGCCCCAGTCCATTGCAGGACGAGGGGCGTCTCGTGGTGCCACCTGCTTTTGCCAACCCCCTCCGCCCTGTCGGGCGCTTCCCCCATTTTCAGGGAAAATGGGGGAGGCTGGGTGGGGGTCAGCCTTAAGGTCGCGCTATCGGGCGAACCCGTCCCTCTTACGTACCGCAAGATTGATCTTGCGCTACCCTGCGAGGGAATGAGGCAGAGTGGATTTCATCCGTTGGCGGGCCGCTTCGCACTACCCAGCGACTCTCTGAACCGCTGCCGAATTACTCGTCTCTGCGCGTGGGGATGATTATATGCGGAGAGGGGAGGATGTCAAGCGATTTTCCTACATTAAATATGACCTGCCTAAAGCCAGGAATTTTTTGCGCTGTAGCCAAAAATTACCGTGAAGAACGCCAAGAGCGCGAAGTTAAGTAGGGTTCTTTGCGATCTTCGCGGGCTTTGCGGTTCAATGGATTTGTTCAGCGTTGACATGAAATTCGCGTCATTGGCAACAGGAAAAGAGATGTTGATAAAGTCCATTGAACTAGCGCGTGGACAACCACATTCCGCTATTTATGCTAGACTCCCCCCATGCGCTCCACCCTCCTCCTCCTTTCCGCCCTCTGCCTCCTCCTCTCCTCCTGCGGACCCGCGTCCATCTCCGCCCCCGAATCTCCAACCCTGACGCCTAATCCCCCAACCTCCACCCCTGACACCTGGAACCTGACCCCTGACACTTGGAACCTGACACCTGAAACCCCGAACCTGACACCTGAACCCCCTACACCTGACACTTCCGATCCCCTGACCCCCTCCCAAAAAGACCGCCTCAACCAAACCGCGCAGACCTTCATCTCCGCCACGCAGGAGGAAGCCCTCGCCAAAGCGGAGAAGATCGGATTCGTCAAATACGCCGACCCGTCCAACATGTGCGGGCCGCTCTCCATCGCCGAACTGCGCGACGCCGGCCTCCTCAGCCGCTACGTGGACCCGCACGACTTCTGGCTCTTACGTCCCGACCTCAACGCGGAGACCATCCGCAAAACCTTCCCCGCCGAGCGCTTCGAGCATTACCGCTTCAAACAGTCCATCGGCGAATTCGACTTCAGGGAATTTCCCCTCCAGGCGGGCGACTTCCTCTACCTCTACGCGGGCAAAGGCGGCACCTTCGAACACATCCTCACCGTCACCCGCGTGGACGAAACCGGGCGCGCCTACTCCGTCACCAACCTCAACACCCAGCCCTATCCCAACTACTACTACGTCATCCGCGAAGTGATGCTCTACGACCCCAACCAGCCGGGCGTCGGTCAATTCCACGATTGGACGGACGAATCCAAAAACAACTGGATCGGCCTCACCGGCTACGGCGGATTCGAACTCTGGCGCTTCAAAGTCCCCGTGCAGGATTTCTCCCCCGCCGAGATTCGACTCGCCGACAAACTGGACTCCGTCTTCGCGGAAGCGGGCGGCGACTGGCGCTCGGTCATCCTGGACCTCGAAGCGGGGCGCGTCGTCTACGACCGCCGCGGCGCCGACGCGGTCCACACCGCCTCGGTCATCAAGGTCCCCATCGCCATGCTGTTGTTCAAGAGCCTCGAAGCCAAAGGCGTCCCCGCGGACGAACTCTCCGCCTACATCAAATCGCACGGGAACGGATTCCTGCTCTCGCAGGCGCTCCACGACATGCTCGTCGTTTCGGACGAGAAAGCCACCGAAGACCTGCTCGAATACATCCGCGCGTCGCGGCTCAACATCCCCGCGATGCTGGACGATTGGGGCGCGCCGAACGTGAACGTGTCCAGCCGCCTCGCGCCCCTGGACGAGATCGCGCGTCTCCTCGCGGGGCTTTATCGGGGCGGGTTTATCCAGCCGCAGGCGCGGGAGATCATTCTAAAATTCATGTCTGAATACACCCCCAACGACGACACGCGGCTGGGCGTTTTAAGACCGCTCCTGCCCCCCGACGGAAAATTCTACAACAAGCGCGGCTCCATCACGGAGGGACGTCTCGTCATCGGCGACGCCGCCATCGTGACCTGGGACTCGCGCGCCTACGTCATCGTCATCTTCGGCTACCCCGGCGCGGGGACGACGAACGACGTCAAACTGGAGCAGGCTATTGAGGAGGCCGCCCGCGCCTTTTGGGAGTTTGCGAGGTAAGAGCGCGCTTCTTAACTCCCTTTTGTACACGGATTTTTGTAATGGCTCTATCCGTGAGAATCCACGTAATCTGTGTACAAGAAACAGTCTCCCGAAGAAATGCCGCGGAGCCTGTCCAATCACCCCAGTAACTTTGTCAACTGATCGAAGGAGACGATGACCTCGCAGCCGGGATCGGGGAAGAGTCCGCTCGGGTCGTAGAGAACCGGCCGAAGTCCCGCGCGGCGCGCCCCGACCGCGTCGGCGTAGTAGTTGTCGCCCACGTAGATCGTCTGCGCGGCGGATGTCCCGGCCCGGCGCAGGGCTTCCTCGAAGATGGCGAGGTCGGGTTTGAAGGCGTTCACCTCCCCGCCCGCCAGCGTGAAGTTAAAGTAGCCGTCCAGCCCCAGCCCTTTGAGTTCTTCGTCGAACGGGCGGGAGCGGTTGGAGACCATGCCGAGGTTGTAGCCCGCCGCCTTCAGCGCGGACAGAAGCGGGAAGACTTCCTCGGGGACGAAGGAGGTCGGCTTGTAGTTTTCGGCCATGTACGCGGAGAATTGCGGGGCGAGTTCCGCGGCCTGCTCGGGACGGCATCCCAAAGCGACCAGCCTGCGCCGCGCAAAGTTGGTCCAGAAACTGTCGTTCTCGAATTTCTGGCTGTCGGCCTGGATGTCGGGGGAGTTGGCGAAGTAGTAATGCTCCCAGCGCGCGGCGCGGGCGATGTCTTCCTCGTGGAGCGGCAGGCCGAGCGCCCGCGCGTATTCCACGAAGACCCGGCTGCCGGAGGGGTCGTTGTGACGAAGCGTGCCGTCGAGGTCGAAGAGGATGGATTTGATCATAAATTTTGAATTTTGAATTTACCCGCCGATCTCGTTCATCGCGCGGTTGAGGGGGATGAGGCCCTCGGCGAGGGCGTGTCCCCAGGGCTTGTGCCACACGCCGTCGAGGATGATGGCGCGCAGTTCGTCGAGCGTGGCGCCGGCGCGCAGGGGCGTGAGCAGGTCCACTTCCTTTTCGCGCAGCAGGCAGAGACGCAGGCGGCCGTCCGCGGTGAGGCGGGCGCGGTTGCAGGTGGAGCAGAAAGGCACGGTGACGGAGGAGATGAGTCCCACTTCGCCTTTGGCGTTGGGGAGTTTGAAGAGGCGCGTCTCGCCGTCCAGTTTGCCGCCGTTCGCCACTTGCAGGTCGCCGAGGGAATCTTCGATGCGCTCCCGAATCTCCTGCGCGGTGACGGTTTGTTGGGTCTGGAGTTCCGTCACTCCGGCGAAGGGCATCATCTCGATGAAGCGCACCTGCCAGGGATGCTCCAGCGTGAGGCGGGCGAGGTTCGCCGCGTCGTCTTCGTTGTAGCCGCGGACGATGACCGCGTTGATCTTGATGGGAGTCAAGCCGGCGGCTTCAGCGGCGTGGATTCCCTGCCAGACGTCGTCGAATTTGCCCCAGCGCGTCAGCCGCTTGAATTTTTCGGGGTTGAGCGTGTCGAGCGAGACGTTGACCCGTTCGAGGCCCGCGTCGGCGAGGGGTTGGGCCAGCTTTGGGAGGAGTACCCCGTTCGTCGTCATGGAAACGGAGCGGATGCCCTCGACGCTGGCGATGCCGCGCACGATGTCCACGATGTGGGCGCGGACGGTCGGCTCGCCGCCCGTCAGTCGGATTTTGTCGAATCCCAGCGAGGCGAACAGCCGCGTGAGCAGGAGGATTTCGTCGTCCTGCATCAATTCCGCGTTGGGACGGAAGACCTGGTCTTCGGGCATACAGTAAACGCAGCGCAGGTTGCAGTGGTCGGTGAGGCTGATTCGCAAATAGTGGATGTTGCGTCCAAAACGGTCAATAGCCATAGGCGTTCATTATATCCAGAACGGCAAAGAGGGCAATTCAAAAATTCGCCGCGCGGCAGGTCAGTTTCTACTTCAGCCATTTTTCTATGGAGCGACGCGTGTACGCGTCCAGTTCCAGCGTCAGGGCCTTCTGCGGTTCCGCCCAGATAAATCCCTCGGCTTCGTCGTTGAGTTGCGGCTTGCTCCCGTCGGTCTTGCAGGCGAAGTCGAAAAAGATGAAGTGACGTTTTTTCCAGAAAGCGGGATCGTAGATGAATTGCTGGAACATGATGAACTCGATGTCGTATACGTCCAGCCCGGTCTCCTCCTTCACCTCACGGACGAGGGCCTCCTCCAGCCGCTCGCCCAATTCCACGTGCCCGCCGGGGACGACGTACAAGCCGGGAAATTTGTGACTTTGCAGCAGCAGGAGTTCGCCTTTGCTGTTGAAAATGAACGCGCCGACAGTCGGTTCGGGGAAGGTCTGTTCGGGCATGTTATTCGAAGTCTCCAATCCATTTGATCCAGTCAATATTCAGGGCGCGCGTAGAATCCACGAGTCGTTTGTCCGCCGTCCAAAGCTCCGCGTTCAAATGTTCGGCGAGGGCGAGATAAGAGGCATCGTATGCCCTGACCTGTCCGATTCTCTGCGCCCAGTCAAGCGTATTGTGCAGAAGGTCAAAATTCATTGCGTACGAGGCAACTTCAATATTCTTGAGGTCGTCAATCGCCTGATGAGCCTGCTCGGTGGAAATTTCTTTGCGATAAACGTATTGCCGAACGACAGAAGTTACTTCCGCCCACCACCACTCGGGGACATAAATTTTGTCTTTGTTTTCGTGCCAGCGCTCCAAAAGCGCCGGCACAGCTTCCAAGCCGCGAATTGCCAGTACCGCTCCCGCTCCCAGGCCAGCGTCAATTACCACGATGGCGGGCGAGGTCTTCGATGGCGCTGAGTAACTCATTCTCCCTTTCCTCTCGCATTTGATGAATCAATTCCACAACGTCAATTTCAATGGGTTTTCCGCCGCGCTTTCGCAGCATTTCCTCACGGTGTTGCCGGATGATCTCCAAGCCTCTGCGCCGACGTTCCCATTGATCTTCCTGAGTCTTCGCGACGACGTATTCCGCCACCGCCTCGCGCACCACGTCGGAGACGCTTCGCCCTTCGCTGGCGGCGATTTCGGTCAATTTTTTGTGCTGCTCAGGCTCCAGAAGGATTTGAGCGCGGTATTTTTGTCCAGTTATAGCCATAGGGACCTCCAAAAGGGAGTATACACCTACGCCTACACCTGTGTCAATCAGCCGAACAGCGCGATCAACGAAATCCCCGCGAAGATGACGCCCGCGCCGAGCAGGCGGTACCCGCCCATCTTCTCGCCGAGGAACCTCCAGCCGAAGAACGCGCCGATCACCACGCTGACCTCGCGCATGGCTTCCGAGTAATTGAGCGGCGCGAACGAGTAGGCGAAGAGGGCGGTTGTGTAGGCGGTCACCCCCAGCGCGCCGCCGAGGATCAGCGCCCAGCGTTGTCCGCGCCAGGCTCGGGCGAAGGAATCCCATCCGAAGCGGCGACCCACCACGGGCGTCGTCAGAAGCGGGACGCCCGCAAACATCGTAAGCGCGTAGGGCAGGGACGCCGTCGGATGCGCTTTGACCGCCGTCCCGTCCACGATGGTGTAGACGGAGATGAGAAAGGCCACGCCGAGCGCGAGGAAAATCCCTTTGAGGCCCGGCTTGTTTTCGCGGTTGTCGAGCAGGGCGGTCGAGCCGATGACGATCATGCCGACGATGATGAGCAGGATGCCGAACAGCCCGCCCGTCGTCGGGATTTCGCGCAGGAACAGCGCCGCCCAGATCGTCACCAGGGCGGGCGCGGCGCCGCGCGCGATGGGATAGATCAGCGAAAAGTCGTGGTCGGTGTAAGCGGCCATGAGGAGTAGGAAGTACAGCGTTTCGAGGACGATGCTGGCGGCGGCGAAGGGCCACATGGCGCGGGGCGGCAGGCCGGTAAAAAAGAGGGCGACGACAGCCGCCGCGCCTCCGAGCAAGACCTGCCAGTTCATGGCGATGTATTTGACCTCGGACTGTTTGAGGATGAGGTTCCACAGCGCGTGCATGAGCGCGGAGACGAGCAGGAGGACGACGGCGAGAGGAGGCGTGGTTCACCTTGACGGGAGGCGCGAAAAAACCGACGGGTTCTCTTTGAAGCCGTCGGTCCGTGATTCGCGGTTGCGGGTTGGGACGGGTCGCATCCCGCAAGTATAACGGGAAAAGGTAAGGCGAAATTATCTTACCTTATCCAGCCCATCCAAGTTGCTCCAGGCGTTCCGCCAGCCACATTTTGATCACGGATTGCCGCGTCACGCCCAGTTTGCGCGCTTCGCGATCCAACGCGGTGATCATCCACATGGGGAAGTCCACATTGACGCGCTTTTGCTCCAACGCGGGGCGGCGGGCCTGGGAAAGATCCAAGTCGGCCAGAATATTCTGGTTATCGTCAAATTTTTTGTCCAGTTCAGATGCCTTCATAGAGTTCTACCTCCTCATCGCGAGCGCGTCTGACAGAGATGATCCGAATATTTGCGTCGCGATACGTGATAATTGCGGACCAAACTTTGCCATTAATTTGACCGATCAAAAGATTTCTCGGTTCATCTACAGTTCTGGCTGGGATTTCAAGACGATTTTCATCCAGCCACAATGCTTGCGCCTCGACAAAGTCAATGCCATGTTTTTGGCGATTTGATTCATTTTGGCTCATGTTCAGAACAAGTGATTCGGTAGAATAGGGGCATGGACTTTCCAATTGTTGAACTCATGGATCGAGATGCATGTACGGTCTGGCTAACCGAGCATTTTCATCCCGATGGATTGAAATGCCCACATTGTAAAGCTGGTCTTGAGCAGGCGACTCGATTTCGTAAGACCAAACAAAGCGGTCTGATTGTATATCGGTGCAAAGCCTGTCGTGGCATCTACAATCTCTACAGCGGAACTGCGTTTGAAGGAAGACACTTCACTCCTGAGCAAACTATCCTTTTCATTCGCGAGGTGGTGCAGGGGAAGCCAACGGCGAAGTTGTCGCGAGAATTGAGCATCAGTCGCACAACCGGGCTGACCGTGAGGCATCTGCTTCAGGCGAATGCCAAGAAGGAACAAGCGACCAAACCCTTGAGCGATCTGGAAGTCGAAACCGACGAAATGTTCCAGAACGCGGGGGAAAAAAGGAGAGTGGCACGGCGATCCGCAGGATCCGCCTCGCAAACGAGCCAATAAACGGCGCGGGCGAGGGACGTATGCGAATGATCGTCCGCCGGTCTGCGCAGTGATTGGGCGCGAAACGCGCCAAGTGCGGATCCAAGTGATGCCAGATACAAAAGGCGATAGCTTGTGTCCATTTGTCGAGAACTTTACCAGACCAGAAGCGACGCTCTACACAGATGAATACGACAGTTACAATCGCTTACAACGCGTGCGTCACACCGTCTGTCATGGAAAGAATGAATATGCACGTGATGACGATGGAGATGGCGTTCGGGAAGTCCACGTCAACTCCAACGAAGGCGGCTGGACAGGGTTGCGTAATTTCTTGCGACCCTATCGCGGTGTTCATAAAGCATACTTGTCAGGCTATGCCGCCATCCACGAATTGGCTGTGAACCATAAACGCATCTCGCCGAGTCTCGTCGCTAAACTGGTCCGTAATCACTTGTTCTGAACATGAGCCTTCATTTTTGGTCGGATCAAACTCAAAATTCATGGTATAGAAATTATACCAAAATTCTACCTGAAAATCGGGAGCCTCGCGCCCGTCACCTTTGCGGCCTCCTCGGAGCAGAGGTACTCCATCGCGGCGACGATCTCCTTGGGCGAAGTCCCCTTGCCCGTCCCTTTCACGTCAATGGACTTGACCTGGATGACGTTGGCGGTCACGCCGCTCTCGCGCAGTTCTTCGGCGAGGGTGAGGACGAGCGTCTCCTGCGCGGACTTGGCGGCGGCGTACGCGCTCATCTTTGCGACGGGGGCGTTGGCGAGCGGCGAGGAGACGACGATCACGCGTCCGCCCGAAGCGAGGAGCGGGGCGAAAGCCTGGAAGAGGTGGACGGTCGTCCAGGCGTGCTGGTTGAACATGAAGGCGAAATCGTCCACGGAGGTTTCGAGGATGGTCTTGCCGCCCGTCCAGCCGCCGACGAGGTGGATCAGGATGTGGACTGCGCCGAATTGGGCCGCGACCGCCTCGGCCGCGGCGCGCAGCGACTGCGCGTCGAGCAGGTCCACGCCTCGGGCGAGGATCCGCTCGGAGGGCAGGTTCAGGTCGCGGGCGAGGGAGTCCACCTCCGCCTGGTCGCGCGAGAGCAGGACGATGGAATCGCCGCGCGCGGCGAACGTCTGCGCGGCGAGTTTTCCGAGGACGCCAGTCGCGCCCGTGATGACGACGACGCGGCTATCCATGGGCCGCCTCCACAGGTTCGGGCATGCCCTCGATGAAGGGTTCGTCGCTCTGCTCTTGCAGGTGTTTGTGCGCGGGGAATTTCATCAGGTGGCCGGACTTGGCGGCCTTGGTTTCGAGATAGAAGAGGTTGTACTCATTCGGCTCCATGACGTGCGGGATGCGGTCGGTGACTTTGATGCCGTAGTCGGTGAGTTGTTTGATCTTCTTCGGGTTGTTGGTGATGAGCCGCGTCGAGTTGACTTTGAGCGACATGAGCATGTGCGCGGCGACGGCGTAATCGCGTTCGTCGTCGCGGAAGCCGAGGGCGAGGTTGGCCTGCACTGTGTCGAGGCCGGCGTCCTGCAAACTGTAGGCGCGGATCTTGTTGGTGAGGCCGATGCCGCGTCCCTCCTGCCGCATGTACAGCACCATGCCGCGCTCCATCTTGCCGATCATCTTCAGCGCGGACTCCAACTGGTCGCGGCAATCGCAGCGCAGCGAGCCGAGCGCGTCGCCCGTGAGACATTCCGAGTGCAGGCGCACAGGCACGTCGCTCGCGCCGATCACGTCGCCGTGCGTGATGGCGACATGTTCCTTGCCGTCGCGGTTATTTTCGAAGGCGATGATGTGGAAGTTGCCGAAGCGCGAGGGCAGTTCGGCCAGCGCGACGATGCGCACGCAAACCTTGTCGGGACCGATGCCCTCGCATTCGTGGTCGGGATCGTCCCGTAATAATTGTTCCACTTTTTCGTGCATTGAAATGACAGACATGTTTACCTCATTAATGTTATGTCGCGCAACCTGGCGTCAGAGAACGCCCGTTGCGCGCGCGTATTTTAATACAACTCCGCCGTCCGCATGGATCTCGCTCTCGACGAGTTTCAGCGGGATGGCTTCGCCTCGCGCCAAGCCGACGCCGTCCGCGAGCGTGGGAGCGGATTCGCCCCCGAAGATCATCGGCGCGACGTAGATCGTCAACTCGTCCACGAGACCGAGGCGGAGCAACTCGAAGTTGAGCGTCCCGCCGCCCTCGACCATCAGGCGTTCGACGCCCAGTCCGCGCAGGACGCGGAGGGCTTCGACCAGGTCCACGCGCGGCGCGGCGTGGACGTATACTTCGACGCCGCGTAAACGCAGGGATTCGACCCGCGCTTTAGATGTCCGCTCGGCGGCGAATATTACGACGCGCGCCGCGCCGAAATTGACGAAATCGCCGTCGGGAAGTTCGTCCGCGTTGGTGACGATTCCCACCTTCATGGGATTCGGACTCAGCCCGCGCGCGGCCCTCTCGGCGCGCAGCGCTTCGCTCTTGACCGTCAGCCTGGGATCTTCTTCGAGGAGCGTTTTCCCGCCGACCATCACCGCGTCCGCCCCAGCGCGCAGACGGTCCACGCGCGCTTTATCCCGCGCGGAGGAGATCGTCGCCCCGCGGCGTTCGCAGGTGTCTATTTTGCCGTCGGCGGTCACGGCCGCGTTGATGAAAACAAAGGGTCGATTCATAAATCCAATCGTAGGGGTGGACCTACGTGTCCACCCGCCTGGGCAGACACGAGGGCAGACACGAGGGCAGACACGAGGGCAGACGCGAGGGCAGACGCGAGGGCAGACACATAGGTCTGCCCCAACTGCCCAAACTGCCCAAACTGCCCCAACGAGATATTACCCGATCTTCACCGACCGCATCGAGATCGAGCCGCCGATCACCTTGTCCGCAAAGAAGGAGATCGGATCCGATTCGTCGCGCAAGGCAAGGGAGTAGAGCAGCGGGACGTAATGCTCCGCGCTGTTGATGGCGAGCGCCGCGGCCTGGCCGCCCCTCTCGAAGTGGACGATGGGATCGTGGTCGTTCTGCTCGATCCAATTTTTGACGCGCTGGTCGAATTCCACCGCCCAGTCGTAGGCTGAGTCTTCCAAACGGGCGAGGCGCAGGTTGTGGACGATGTTGCCGCTGCCGATGACCAGCACGCCGTCCTCGCGCAGTTCTTTTAATTGACTCGCGATCTCGTAGTGTTTCTCAGGGGCGATGGCCGCGTCGAGGGACATCTGGACGACGGGGACGTTCGCTTCGGGGAACATGCGCCGCAGCGCGGACCACGTCCCGTGGTCGAGTCCCCATTCGAAGTCGTCGCGCACCTCGGTAGTCTTGATGATGCGGCGGATCTGTCCCGCCAGGTCGGGCGCGCCTGGCGCGTCGTAGCGGACCTCGTACAGTTCGGGCGGGAAGCCGTACATGTCGTGGATCGTGCGCGGTCGCTCCATCGCGGTGACCAGCGTCCCGCGCGTGACCCAGTGCGCCGAAACGCAGAGGATGGCGCGCGGATGGGGCAGTTTTCGGCCCTCCTCGATCCATGCTTTGGAAAAGTCGTTCTCTTCGATGGCGTTCATCGGGTTGCCGTGACCGACGAACAGGACGGACATTTTGGTTGCCATAATAAAGTTCCTTTGCTCGTGAGTTCCGCAAATTGGACGGAGTTACTCCGATTTTTCTTTCCCCTTTTCTCTACCGTACATGGCAGGAATCGTTGGGCTTTTTTTATCGCGAATGGCGCGAATAACGCGAATTTCTCGGCTGAAAAAACAAAATTTCGCGGCACACCTGTCCTTGCGGGCGGCGCAAGGGTTCGCCCACACTTGCGCCTGGCGCAAGTGCAGGTGTTCGCGGCATTCGCGATGGGGCTTGTACGGTAGAGAATTCCCCTTTGCAATTATTTCTTAAGTACACAGATTACACAGATTGCACAGAAAAGTCAAAAAATCCGTGTTTGTCCGTGCAATCCATGTCTCCAAAGAATGAAAACGTGATTGATGAAACGCTCTCTTAAACGAGACTCCGAATCAGCGCTGGGTTTGGAAATACGCCGCGATCAGATCGGAGATGTCCTTCGACGTGTGCAGGCGGAGGATGCGGAAGAAATCGTCCGCGGTGGCGCGGCGGTGAGACATCTGCCCCGCGTAATCCTTGATAAACGCGTAAAAAGCCTGGTCGCCGATGCGCGTCCGCAGGTCTTCGAGGAAGAGCGCGCCGTTGCGATAGACTCCGTTGACGTAGGAGTCGAAGGAAGCGGGCTGGTAGATCGTCATGTCCACGTAGCCGTACGGCTTGAAGTAATTGACGCGCCATTGCCACCACCAATTTACGATTCCTGGATTGGTGTATTCAAAGAAGATGCGCTCGCTGTAAACCGACAGCGCCTCGTCGAGCCAGGGTTCCATCGCCTGGTCGCTGCCGACGAGTCCGAACCACCAGTTGTGCGTCATCTCGTGCATCCCCAGCACCACCAGATCGTTCTGCGACGTCCCGTCGTAGTCGGCGTAAAACGCGCTGCTCAAAAACGCCAGGCCGTCGTACTCCTGTCCGTCGTTGTAGTCCGACTCGATCACATTGATGACGGGATAGGGGTACGGCGCGAAGAGCGGATCGAACAGACCGACTACCTGCGTGGCGAGGTAGGATAGCTTCGCCCCCGCGTTTTCGTGTCCCGCGAAATAATACGAACGCGTCGTCACCGACCTGACAGCGGATTCGGTCACGAGGTAGTCACGGCTCATCGAGAGGGCGAACGTGCGCGCGCCGTCGAGACGGTACCGCGTCCACTCGCCGTTGGACTCGGCCAGCGCGGGCGCGGCCACGACGGGCGCGGAGGCCGCGTCCGTGAAGCGGAGGTTCACTTCGAAATCCGACGAGTCATAGACGAGGTGCTCGCCCCACGGCATGAAGTCGTGCAGGACCCATCCGCTGGCCGCGTCGTACGGGACGACGAAGGGATACCAGTCCGTGAGGTTAGTCTGGTAGGAAAGCCAGCCGAAGGTGTTGCCCTTCTGCTTGACGGGGACGTTGAGTTCATATTGGATGACGAGGTTGGCCTGTCCATTGGGCGGGAGAGGCGGGGAGAGCGGGATCGTCAGGCGGTGCGCCGCGAGCGCGTAATTGGTCACTGGCGCGCCGTTGACGGAAATGGAAGCGAGAAGGAACGCGTTGTTGTACAGCATCGGCTCGACGGCGAGGACGAGTTCGTTCAACGTGACGCCCGTCTGATTCGGATAGGAGATGCCCTCGTCCACGGAGACGTGATGGTTGTCGTAGTCAACGGTGGCGTAGAGGACGTAAAACGGACGCGTGAGCGAGGAGGCGGGCTGCGGGGTGACGAGCGGCTCACGCGTCGGGACGAAGGGAGTCGCCGTCGGCGCGGGCGGAGGCGTCTCGGAGGGTGGAATCGGCTCGGTCGCAGTGGCCGCTTCGAGCGGAGTCGGAATCGCCGCGTTCGGGTCGCGCGTCACGATGATGAACGGGGCGCTGTACGGCGCGGTGGGAGTCGCGGGGGAGGCGGAAGTCGAACAGGCGGAAAGCAGGAGGCAGAAGGCGGAGAGCAGAAGGCGCGGGGCGCGTGCGCGTTGACTTGTGTGCATGTTTGCTCAATGCGGATTTTGGAAGTATTGCGCGATCAGGTCGGAGAGGTCCGCGCTGGTGTGTGCGCGCAGGATGCGGAAGAAGTCGTCGGTGGTCGCGATCTTGCCGCGCATCTGCGCGAGGTAGTCCTGTAGGAAGGCGAAGAAGGCCTCGTCGCGGATGCGCGCGCGGAGGTCCTGCAAAAAGTGCGCGCCGTTGAGATAGACTTTGTTCCAGTATGGACGCTGGCCCTCGCCCTCGTAAATGCGCGCGTCCACCTGGTTGAGCGGCTTGTACGGGTCGAAGCGATAAATCCACCACCAGTCCTTGAGCGCGTCGGGCTGGACGGTTTCATAATAGACGATCTCGCTGTACGTGGCGAGCGCCTCGTCGAGCCACGGCTCAAATCCCTGATCGTTGCCGACCTGCTCGAACCACCACTGATGCGCGGTCTCATGGACGGACACCGCCGTGAGATGATTCTTCAACGTGCCGTCGTAATTATTGTAAATGCCCTTGCTGTGATAATACAGCGCGGAATATTCCATCCCGTCGTTGAAGTCGCCCTGCACGACCGAAAGCGTCTTGTGGATGTACGGCCCGAAGCGCTGACTGTAAATCTCGAACGACTGCGCGGTGGCGTTCAGGACGGCGGCCGCGGCGGTCTCGTAGGGCGGGAAATAATAGCTGTAGATGACGACGTCGCCGACGGTCTTCGTCAGGACGCGGTACTCGGGCGCGAACGACAGGGCGAAGTTCCGCCCCGCTTCCAACCTGAACCTTCGGCTGGCCGCGCCGTCCGACGCGACCTCCTCCCCGCTCGCCGCGATCACGGGATTCGACCCATCGGTGAACTCGACGCGCACGTCGAAGTCCGCCGCCTCGAAGGTGAGATGCTCGCCGTAATACCAGGGATTGTGCAATACCCAGCCCTTGCCCGTCACGTACGGGACGATGAACGGATACCAGTCCACGAGGTTGACCTGCTGCGCGGTGTAGCCGTAGATCTGCGAGCAGAGACTGGTCTCGTCGCTGAAATTGCCGACGACGGGCAGGACGAGTCCAAAGTTGATCTGAATCGTCGCCTGTCCGTTGGGCGGAAGCGGCTGCGGGAGCGGGACTTCCAAACGATGGCGGATGTACGCCTGAACGTTTTGGTAGTCGAAGACGTAATCGGAAATCGGCGATTGGTTGATTGAAACGCTGTTGAGCGTAAAACTCTGAGAGCAGGTCGCTTCGACGCCGAAGACGAGACTGGTCAACGTGTCCGCGCTGTTGTTGGTGTAGACGATGGTCTCGTCCACGATGGCGGTCTTGTTGGCGTAGTTGAACTGCACGTCCAATGTATATTGCGGGCGCGCGGCTTGCGGCGGGGGAGTCGCGGTGGGTGTGGAGGGGACGGGAGAGGAAATGACGGGTGGCGGAGTGACGGGTGACGAGGCGACGGGTGGCGGAGTGATGGGTGGCGCGGGGGAGGGAGAGCAGGCCGCGAGCAGGAGGCAGAAGGCGAAAAGCAGGAGGCGAGAAGCAGAGGGCGGAAGGCGGAAGGCGGAAGGCAGAAGATGGAAGGCAGAAGGCAGAAGACGGGCGGCGGAAGGCGGATTGCGTTTGAGCATGGGGATATTTTACCTGTTTCGGGGAAAGAAGGCTAAAGGGCAAATCTTTTTCGGTTTGGTTATGCTATACTTTTACCCGAGAAACAGGAGACTTGCCAATGACCACAACCCAGGCAGGTCTCAAACTCCGACCAGCGGATATTAAACGGCCACCTGCGCCGACCGCAGGTCGGTGTAAGCGGATTCCCATCCGCTGGTTACCCAGCCATCCTTCCATCAAGCAAATCAAGGCACAGACAATGCGCGACCCAGCCTACCTCCTCGCAGAAAAGAAAATCGAGGAAGCAGTAACTCGATTGGCGGTAAAATACCAGCAACAGAAGGAGCAACTCAATGACCACAGCCCAAGCCACCGCAGAAGTGTTTTGGACGGCTTTCAAAGTTCTTCCCGCCGAAGAAAAACGCGCCGTGTTGCAATATATCATTCTCGACGAAAATCTTCGCCGCGACCTGATGGACAAGTCCATCATTGAAGAGCGCCGCAAAGAACCTGGACGTCCTTTGCGTGAGTACTTGAAGGAAAAGGCGAAGAAGCAATGACCTATCAGGTCATCCTCCAACGTCCCGCCGAGAAAGAATTGGACGCGCTCGAAGCGTCCGTTCACAAGCGCATTGTGACGCGTTTGCTGGCGCTGGAGGAGAATCCCCGTCCAACGGGAGTGAAGAAACTACAAGGACAGGAAAGTTATCGTTTGCGCGTGGGGACTATCGAGTTTTGTACACCATTGACGACAAAACAAAAAAAGTATTCATCATGGCGATTGGACATCGCCGCGAAGTGTATCGTTGAAATTATGAACGCCAACCATCCACGAATTCAGACCACGAATACCCGAACGCGCGCCGTCCCCATTCGAGTATTCGTTTCCCCATTCGTGGACGGTCTTCTCCCCACCAAACCGACCAGCGGATTTTAAGCGGATAAACGGATTCCCCCGCCCGCCGATTCCTCCATCCGCTAATCCGCTCCCCATCCGCTGGTCGCCCTCCCATCCTTCCATCAAGCAAATCAAGGTACAGACAATGCGCGACCCAGCCTGTCTCGAAGCAGAAAAGAATATGCTATACTGTCGCTTGCAGCAAGGAGTTTTTTTATGACTATCGCCGAAATCGAACAGGCCATTGCCCAATTATCGCCCAAGGACTTTGAGCGTTTACGAGAGTGGTTCGAAGAATTTGCGGCCCTGCAATGGGACAAGCAAATCGAACGCGACGCGAAGACTGGTAAATTAGATAAGATTGCAGAACAAGCTCTCAATGATTATCACGCGGGCAAAGCCAGGGAACTATGAGGCATTTCGCCAGCCCGTCGTTTTGGGAACTGTATGGCAAACTGCCTCCTGAAATTCAGGAGGCGGCGGATAAAAACTTTGAACTTCTCAAAGTCAATCCAAAACATCCGTCGCTGCACTTTAAGAAGGTTGGAAGGTATTGGTCAGTTCGGGTAGGAAAGAAATACCGAGCTATTGGGACGGAAGTGGAGGAGGGATTTCTATGGTTCTGGATCGGCGCTCACTCCGAATATGACAAGATGATCGGATAAATTCAAATCGTCCTGGATAAACGCAGGGCGATTTTCTTTTACCCTATTCCCCCATCAGCGCGATCGTCACGCCTTCGCCGCCCTCGTTGGACTGGGCCTCCTCGAACGCGCGGACGTACGAATGTCCGCGCAGGGCGGCGCGCACGGCGGCGCGCAGTTTCCCCGTCCCCTTGCCGTGGACGATCCGCACGAACGGCAGCCCCGCGAGATACGCCTTTTCGAGATAACTCTCCAACCGCTCCAGCGCGTCGTCCACCATCATGCCGCGCAGGTTGACCTCCAGGCCGGGGGAAGTGACGGGTGACGGGGGGCGGGTGACGGGAGACGATTTCCGTACTGAGCGCTGCGTATTGCGCAAAGGCTGATCGCTGATGACTGATGACTGATGACTGATACGCTCCAAGTCAACGAGACGCGCCCGCACGCGCAGACTCCCGATCTGGACTTCCGCATCCGACTCCCCCAAAGCGGTCACCACGCCTTCGGCATTCAACGTCCCCACGCGGACGCGCTCGCCCAGACGAATTGGAGATTGGAGATTCGAGATTTCCGATTGCGCCTCGACCTTCGACCTTTGACGTTCAACGGGAGCCTGCGCCTTCTCCTCCATCACTTCCACTTTTTCTTCCAGCGACTTGAGCGCTTCGAGCGGTTGACGCGCCTTCCGCAACTGTGACTTCAGCGAATCGATGTTTCTTTTTAGCACAGCCACTTCCAACTCGCCCTCGGCGCGGGCTTTGGCAAGGACCTCGCGGCGTTCGTCTTCCATCTGGTCGAGTCTGGACTCGAGTTCTTTCGTCTTCGCTTCGAGTTTGGCGCGCGCCTTCTCCATCTTCTCGCGTTCGCGGGAGGCACGGTTGCGTTCCTTGCGGATGTCGTCGAGCAGTTTGTCGGCGCGGAGGTCTTCGGGGGAGACTTCGCTCCGGGCGGCCGCGACAATTTCGGGGTCCAGGCCGAGGCGGGAGGCGATGGCGATGGCGTTGGAGCGGCCGGGCAGTCCGATCGTCAGTTGGTAGGTCGGGCGGAGAGTCTTCACGTCGAATTCCACCGAGGCGTTGACCACGCCCTCCGCAGTGTGCGCGAATTGTTTCAGTTCGGGGTGATGCGTGGTGACCAGGGTCGTCGCGCCGCGTTCGAGCAGCCGGGCCAGGATGGCGCGCGCCAGGGCCGCGCCCTCCTGCGGGTCGGTGCCTGCGCCGAGTTCGTCGAGGACGACAAGCGAGCGGTGGTCGGCTTTTTTCAAAACGTTGATGATGTTGGTGATGTGGCCGCTGAAGGTGCTGAGCGATTGCTGGATGGACTGCTCGTCGCCGATGTCGGCGTAGACCGCCTTGAAGAGACTCAACTCCGAGCCGCTCTGCGCGGGGATGTGGAGTCCGCTTTGCGCCATGAGGACGATGAGCCCGACGGTTTTCAGCGCGACGGTTTTTCCGCCCGTGTTGGGACCCGTGATGACGACGGCATGTTTGCCCTCGGGTATGTCGAAGTCAATCGCGACGACGGCGGTTGGATCGAGGAGGGGGTGGCGAGCATGAAAGAGACGGAGGACGGGAGACGGATGACGGGATTGGTCGGTCTTCGGTCCTCGGTCCTCGGTCTGCATGAAGATCGGCTCGCTCGCGTGAATCTCCTCCGCGTATTTCGCTTTGGCGAAGGCGAGGTCGAGCAGCGCGAGGGACTCCACGCCCCAGATGATCTCGTCTCCGTGTTCGGCGACGAGGCGCGAGAGTTCGGCCAGGATGCGGCGTTCCTCGTCGCGTTCCTGCAACTCCAGTTCGCGCAATTCGTTGTTCGCCTCCACCACGTTGAGCGGTTCGACGAAGAGCGTCGCGCCGCTGGAACTCTGGTCGTGGACGATGGCCTTGATCTTGCCCTTGTTCTCGGCGCGCAGGGGGACGACGTAGCGTCCGTCGCGCTGGGTGATGAGATTTTCCTGCAAGAGCGGCGCGGTGCGCGGGTCGGTGAGATAGCGCTGGAGGCGCGTCATCAGGCGGTCGTGCGCGACGCGGATCTCGCGGCGGAGCGAAGCGAGTTTGGGCGAGGCGGAATCCAGGACCTCGCCGCGCTCGGACAGAGTCCGCGAGATGGCGTCCACCAGTCCGTGCGTGTCGGGCAGGCCGCGGGCGATTTCAGAAAGATGAGGATACGAATGTTCTTTGACGGAGGTCGCGCCGCGTTTGGTCGGTTTGGATTCGGCGGCTTCGTCCCGTTCGATCCTGCCCACCCCAAACGTCTTCCGCAGCTCGCGCGCCGAAATGAGCGTGGACTTGACGTCGAGCATCCCCTGCGGGTCAATCACGCCGCCGCGCCGCGCCAACTCCACCGAGGGACGCACATCGTGCGCGCCGCCCACCGACGCCCCGCTGACGGAGAGCAGCAGCCGCGCTTCGGTCGTCTCGGCGAGGAGACGCTGGATCTCTTCGAGGCGGGTGGACGGCTGCAACTTGCGCGCCAATTCCACCGAAGCGGAGAACGCGCAGTTTGCCGCGAGGCGGTCGAGGATCTTGGGATATTCGAGGACGGAGAGGGTCTTGGTGTCCATGATGGGGAATTATAAACGAAGGATAAAGTTCTTTAAACACAAAGGAACACAAAGGAGACAAAGGAATTCAGTTGCGCCCGCAGGTCTTCCTTCGTTGCCTTCGTGTCCTTCGTGTTTAGACTCTTAAATCCCCCATTTCCATGATATACTCCCGCCGCTCCCAAACGGAGCGCACGCTTCTGGGAAATTGTTTTGATGTACTCTAAATAAAGCCCCGACGAACGCGGTCGGGCTTTTTTGTTGGGCGGGCCGATCTGCAAAGAAAGGCTTTGTTGGCAAGAAGGAGTTAGGCGGAGTTCATCGCTTTTAGTCTACTAGTCGGCTAGTCACCTAGTCCGCTGGTCAAGACTAGCAGACTAATAAACTAGAAGACTAGCAAACCAGAAAACTAGTAGACTACAAAGGACTCCAATGACCACCGACTTCTCTTCATTAAATCTCCGCGAGGAGATTCTCCAGGCCATCACCGAACTTGGCTACACCGAACCGACGCCCATCCAGGCGGGCATGATCCCCCTCATGCTCACCGGCGCCGACGTCATCGGCCAGGCGCAGACCGGCACCGGCAAGACCGCCGCCTTCGCCCTCCCCATCCTCCACAACTTCACCCCGCAAAAAAATCCGCAGGCGCTCATCCTCGCGCCCACGCGCGAACTCGCCCTGCAGGTCGCCAACTCGATCACCGAATACGGCAAAGGCATGCGCGTGCGCGTCCTCGCCGTCTACGGCGGCCAGCCCTACAGCCCGCAGATCAACGCCCTGCGCCGCGGCGTAGACATCGTCGTCGGCGCCCCCGGCCGCCTCAACGACCTGCTCGAGCGCGGCGCGCTCCGCCTCAACGAGATCAAAACCCTCGTCCTCGACGAAGCCGACGAAATGCTCAACATGGGCTTCATCGAAGAGGTGGAAAAAATTCTGGCGACGACTCCCCCCGAGCGACAGACGGCCCTCTTCAGCGCGACTTTGCCCGCGCGCATCCGCGCCCTCGCAGACCGCTTCATGCGCGACCCGCAAGCGGTCACCATCAAACGGGCGACTCTGACCCTCGCCTCCACCGAACAGCGCTGCTACCTCGTCTACGAATCGGACAAACTCAGCGCTCTCACGCGTCTCTTCGAGACCGAACCGATCCACTCCGCCCTCATCTTCGCCCGCACCCGCGCCGAGACCGCCGCCCTCGCCAACGAACTCGTCCTCCGCGGCATCCCCGCCGAAGCCATCCACGGCGACCTCGATCAACACGCCCGCGAGCGCGTGCTGGGACGCTTCCGCTCCAACCAACTGAAAGTCCTCGTCGCGACGGACGTCGCCGCGCGCGGACTCGACATCGAAAACATCTCGCACGTCTTCAACTATCACCTGCCCGACGACGCCGAAGTCTACGTCCACCGCATCGGGCGCACGGGACGCGCGGGCAAATCGGGCGTGGCCATCACGCTGCTCTCGCCGCGCGAGAGACGCCGCATGCGCGAGGTCGAAGCGCTGACGAAGCAGCCCGTCACCAGGATGGAACTTCCGACCAGGGAAGACATCCTCAAACACCGCGAGGGCAAACTGGTCGAGACTCTCAAAGTCTGGCTGGGACGCGCCCGCTACAAGCGCGAACTGGAGATCGTCAACCAACTCGTCGCCGAGGGATTCGATCCCGTCGCCATCGCGGGCGCGGCCTTGAAGATGGCGCGCGGCGACGAGAAGCAGCGTCCCATCGCGGAAGTCGCCGAAGTAACGGATGAAAGAAGAAAGAAAAAAGATGAAGGGGAGAGACGCGAAAAGCCGGAGCGACGCGAACGCTCGGACGGCGCGGCCCGCTCAAAGCGAGTCCGAGGCGAAGCGTCGCATGAGGCGGGCATGGTTCGGCTGCGCGCCAAAGTCGGCAAAGTCCACGGCGTCCGCCCGAACGATGTGGTCGGCACGATTGCCTTCCACGCCGACATCCCCGGCTACACCATCGGCAAGATCCGCATCGAACCGAAGGTGACGTTCGTGGACATCCCCGAAGAGTCGCTCGACAAAGCGCTGGCGAAGAACGAAGAATATCGCATCGGCAAACACAAGTTCATTTTGGAGAAGGCGTAGTTGCGCTCACCCAATCTGGCATCGGCCGTTGCGCTGAAAAGACGGGTAAAATCAATGCCATGTTCAATCTAAAGACCACCCCCTTCCATGAGCGGACGTCCGCTTTGTGCCAGCCGCAGAACTGGCGCAAATGGGCGGGCTACTTCGCCGCCGGTTCGTACGAACACACGCTCGACCGCGAGTATTGGGCCATCCGCAACGCGGCCGCGCTGATAGACGTCACGCCGCTGATCAAGTACCTCGTCAAAGGCCGGGACGCGGCCGCGCTGCTGCACCGCGTCACCACGCGCGACATCCACAAGATGAAAGTGGGACAGGTGGCCTACACGGGCTGGTGCGACGAGGACGGGAAGATGATTGACGACGGGACCGTCTCCCGCCTCGACGATTCGACCTTCCGCCTGACCGCGGCCGAACCGAACCTCCGCTGGCTGACGCTGAACGCGGTCGGCATGGACGTGGAGATCGTCGAGATCACCGACGAGGTCGCGGCGCTCAGTCTGCAGGGACCCCATTCGAGGTCCGTGCTGAAGCGGGTCTGCGAGGCGGACGTGGACGGGTTGAAGTACTTCCGTCTGATGGAAAATAAGATCGGCGGGGCCGACGTCACGATCTCGCGGACGGGTTACACGGGCGATCTCGGCTACGAGGTCTGGATGGCGAACAAGGACGCGCTCCCCGTCTGGGACGCGTTGATGGACGCGGGCGCGGACTACGGCATCACGCCCGTCGGGATTTTGGCGATGGACATGGCGCGCGTCGAAGCGGGGCTGTTCATGCTCGACGTGGATTACACCTCCGCCTCGCACGCGTGGATCGAGCGGCAGAAGTCCTCGCCGTTCGAGTTGGGCCTCGATTGGACCGTCGCGCTCGACAAGCCCGGCTACTTCGTCGGACGCCGCGCGCTGGAGAAAGAGAAACGCGAAGGCTCCGAGTGGAAGATGGTCGGCCTGGAAGTGGACTGGGAGGGGATGGAGAAATTATTCAAAAAAATGGGACTGCCGCCGCAGATCCCCGGCATGGCGATTCGGGCGAGCCTGCCCGTGATGGCGGGAGGCAAACAAGTGGGATATGCGTCCACGTCGAGCTGGTCGCCGCTGTTGAAGAAGTACATCGCCCTCGCCCATTTGCAGAGACCGCATTACGAGATCGGGACGGACGTGACGCTGGAAGTGACGGTGGAACATCAACGCCGGCACGCGCCCGCCCGCGTGGTGAAACTTCCCTTTTACGAACCCGAATGGAAAAAGAAATAATCATGGACTTCAAACTGACCATCTACTCCGATTACATCTGACCGTGGTGCTATGTCGGCCAGGGTGTGGTCGAGCGGTTGAAAGAAAAATACAACGTGGACGTGGACTGGCGTCCGTTCTACCTGCGTCCCGACACGCCGCCCGAGGGACTGGACCTGCCCGATTACGTCCTGCGCGGACGGGAAAACGGGTCGGAGGAACGCCTGTATCAGATCGCGGAATCGTACGGGATGAAGTTCGTCTCCGCCCAGCGGCTTTACAGCACGCGTCTCGCTCACGAAGCGACGGAGTTCGCGCGTGAACGAGGACGGGGAAACGAGTTTCATCGGATCGTCTTCCGCAAAGTCTACGCCGAGGGAGAGGACCCAGCCAGGTGGGAAACGCTCCGCGCCGCGGCCGAGGAGGCGGGTCTCGACGCCGATTCCATGCAGCGCGAGGTGGAGGCGGGCAAGTACGCCGAATCCGTCGCGGCCCAGGTTCAAAACGCCTACCAGATCGGCGTCCAAAGCGTCCCGACATATGTGATCAACGACCGCTACGCCATCGTCGGCGCGCAGCCGTATGAAGTGTTCGCGCGGACGTTGGAGAAATTGAAGAAGGATGGGGAGATATAGATTGCATTGCCAACCATAAAAACTGCTCCTTGCACAAAATCTGTTTATATCGGATAATTATCAAGAAACGATAATTATCCGATATAGATGAAAATCACCCTTCTCCAGCCATTTGAGCGAATCCCCTACTTTACAATCGAAGGATTCAAACAGGCCGCCGACATTTCGAAGGCGGAGCAGGCGCGCCTGTTGCTTCACCGCTGGGTCAATGCGGGGCATCTTATCCAGTTGAAGAACGGCGTGTATATGACCCGCCGTTTTTACGAACAGCGCCGCAATGATGCGGCATTCTCCGCGGCCGTCAGCGCCATCATTCTGCCGCAGTCGTACCTCTCCCTCGAATACGTTTTGCAGAAATACAATATCCTCACCGATGTAACCTACCCCGTCACGGCAATCACCGCCAAGAACACGCGGCGGATCGTAAACTCTCTCGGCACATTCTGGTATCGAAACCTGCGCGCGGACTTGTATCACGGCTTCACGATCTCCGACTATTTTGGAGTCAAATACGCCGAAGCAACATTGGCAAAAGCCCTCTTCGACTTTCTCTACCTTCGTCCGCTCTCGAACGTTCTACGCGCTCCCAACCTCGATCTGGCCGAGGAACTACGCCTCAATCTCGACGATGTGGCGGGCGAGGCCGTCTCGGAGTTTTTCTCCCACGTCGAGCGGAGCGGCGTCCGCAAGATGAAAATGGCTGCGGAAAATTTCAGGAGGCATGTGTGGCAAACCTGGTGCAAACCCTCCAGCATGTTCTGACAGAAAAAGACCCCGCGTTGGCAAACGAGACCAAACGGATTCTTTTAAAGTCTGCTTTGCAGGCATTCACGTTGGATTTCCTCTACAACCATCCCATCTACCGCGGCTTGAACTTCTACGGCGGGACATGCCTGCATGTCGTTTACGGATTGAATCGTTTATCGGAAGATCTCGACCTGGATAACGGACACGGCATTGACCTTGCCAGCCTGTCCAGCGATGTGCTTGCTTTCTTTCAAAAAACACACAGCTATTCCGAAGCGGCGGTCAAAACCCAGAATGCCGCCAACGGGATTTTGCGAATTACGCTCAAATTCCCCGTTTTGAACGCGCTCGGACTATCCAACACGCCCAACGAGGCGCTTCATCTAAAAATGGAAGTGACTCATCACAAGCAGGCAGCCGTGATCAAAAAGACGCCCGTGTTATATTATGGAAGAAGCATTGTCCCCGCGCATTTTTCCCTCGAAACGATGATGGCTGGAAAAATGATCGCCTGCCTCGAACGTAACTTTCAGCGCGGACGCGCTGACGCGACCCTCAAAGGCAGGGACTTTTATGACCTGCTCTGGTTCATGCAAAAACGCATCGAACCCTTGAAAGAGAAACTGGCAAAAGATGGTAAAAAGGAATATACGCCCGAATCAGCAATGGCCGAATTGAAAGCAAAAATTCAGCATATCCGTAAAGAAGACCTTGCCATTGACCTGCTTCCCTTGTTTGAGTCGCGCGTCTTCATCGAGGCCTGGCTGGATGGTTTCCACGAAAATTTTGACGATCTGATGGCCGCTTATCTATAAACGTTTGCTTTTTTTCTGATGTGCCAAAAGGAGGCATTTCCATGCGCGTCCCCGTCCCTGAAAAATATGAACGAAACGGCTGGCCGTCTGTTGACCGCCCCGACCTGGCGCCGCCCGAAGGCTGGAGCCTGCCGCTCATCGCCTCGGTCAACCGCGTCTACCAAAGCCGCCTCTCGCCCGACGGCGGCCGCATCGCGTTCGTTTGGAACCGCGAAGAACAGGCCGACATCTACGTCATGCCCGCGAAAGGCGGATGGCCAAGCCGCGTATCGTTCACGCGTCCCAGCACGCCGTATTGGTGGGACCGCGCCCCGCAGTGGTCGCCCGACGGCAAATGGCTGGCCTTCCGCATGAAGGGACATGTCCACATCGTGGACTCGCGCGGCGGCATTCCCGAAAAACTGCCCGCCCCGCTCGACGCCTCCGCCTCGCCCATCTGGATGCCCGACAGCAATCAACTCATCGTCACGATCCGCCCCGACGAGATCCCGCATCTCGCGCTGACCGACCGCGAGGGGACCTTCGTACGCGTCCTCACACGGGACGCGGGCGAGGACTCCGACCCGCGTCCCTCGCCCGACGGGACGATGGTCGCGTACGTCCACTGGCCCGACGACGACCGCAACCGCCGCGACATTCGGCTGGTTGACCTCGCCTCGGGCGCGACGCGCGTCCTGGTCGGCGTGCCGAAGATGAAGGACTGGTTCCCGCGCTGGTCGCCCGACGGGAAGTGGCTCGCGTTCCTCTCGCAGCGCTCGGACTTCAACCAGGTCTGGCTCGTCCGCCCCGACGGGAGCGACCTGCATCCGTTCACGGATCTCGGCACGAACGTGGAGGAGTTCTCGTGGTCGCCCGACGGGACGCGGCTGGCGCTCGTCGTCAACCGACGCGGCAGGCTCGATTTGGCCTCAGCCGCTTTGGGGTCGGGGAGAATCGAGGAGGTCAAAACGGGACGCGGAGTCTATTCGCGTCCGCAGTGGAGTCCCGACGGCGCGTACATCTACGTCGAGTATGAAGACCCGCTGGCGCCGCCCGACATCCATCGCATTGATGTGGCGACGGGGCGCGTGAAGCAGTTGACGTTTTCGAATCCGCCCGCGCTCGCGACCCGTCCGATGGTCATGCCCGAGGAGGCGGTCTATAAAAGTTACGACGGGCTGGAGATCGCGGGCCTGCTTTACAAACCGAAGCATCCCAACGGCGCGGCGCTGGTGCATCCGCACGGCGGGCCGACCGAGCAGTTTGGGTACACGTGGGAGATTTTGATCCAGTATCTGGCGGCGAAGGGGTACACGGTTTTGTGTCCGAACTATCGCGGCTCGACGGGATACGGACTCGCGTTCGAACACGCCAACTATAACAACTGGGGCATGGGCGACGTGCAGGACTGCCTGCACGCCGCGAAATTTTTGGCGGAGATGCCAGAGATCGATCCCGCGCGGCTCGGCATTTACGGTTCGAGTTACGGCGGCTATTTAACGGTGGCGTGCCTGGCGCGCGATCCCGAATTTCTTTTCGCGTGCGGCATCAGCCAATACGGCGACGCGTCGCTGGTCAGTTCGTGGGCGCAGTGCGACCGCAACACGCGTCTCTACACCGAAATGCAGATCGGACATCCCTCGGACAATTGGGAGGTCTTCGTGGACGCTTCGTCCATCCACCAGGTGGCGAACATCCAGGCGCCGCTGCTGCTCCTGCACGGACTGGAGGACGAGGTGGTCGTGCCGCAGGCCTCGGAGGAACTGGCCGAAGCCCTGCGCCGTCACAACAAGACGTTCGAGTATAAGACCTACGCGGGCGAACCGCACGGTTTCCAGAAACGCGAGACAGTGCTGGACGCGTCCGCGCGGCTGGAACGGTTTTTGGACTGGTATCTGCTGCCGCCGTCGGTGCCGAGTCCGATGCGGATGGAGTTGCCGAATGTGGTGGAGGATGATGAGGAGTAGATTTGGGACGCGGATGAACGCGGAGATTCTTTTCTTAAACACGAAGGACACAAAGGCGACGAAGGAAAATGCCCTTTGATGTGAAAGTCTTCTCCGCGTTCATTTTTTCTTGGCGAGTATAATCACTACACTAACCTGCTTACCAATCGATAGAAAATGGAGATAATATGACAACAAACAATGATTCCATTTTTTTGCCAAATGGCACGGAGGTTATGCGTGTACCTGCTGGCATGTTCATAATGGGCAGTAAAGAATACGCTCTTCGTAATATAAGCACACCCCAACACGTTGTTGATATTCCTTACGACTATTGGATGGCTCGCTACCCAGTGACAAATGCCGAGTATGCTGTTTATGTCAAGTCTTATAATGTCAAACATCCTGTTATTGACTGGGAGGAGAAAAAATACTGCCCTGTGACTCGAGTCTCATGGGAGGAGGCAGTTATGTATTGCGAGTGGCTCAATCTCCAAATTCAGGATTTTGATTTCAATAATTTGAAATTGCAAATTCGTCTGCCAACCGAAGCAGAATGGGAAAAAGCCGCTCGTGGTACTGACAGCAGAGAATATCCATGGGGTGACACCTTTGATAAAAACAACTGTAACCTTGTAGGGTTAGAAACACAAACGCCAGTAGGCTATTACTCTCCGCGAGGAGATTCACCGTATGGTTGTGCGGATATGGGCGGTAATGTGTGTGAGTGGACAAACAGTATCTATCATTCATATCCTTATCGGGCAGATGATGGGCGAGAAGATCAAAAGATTTTTTCAAGTCGTGTAGTGCGTGGTGGCGGTACTATGATTGAAACTGAAGTATGTGCGCGTTGTGCCTATCGTGAAGCCTGTGATTATTTGGATCGCTATCTTGATAGGGGGTTTCGTGTGGTTTTGGCTCCCCCACTTTTCTAATTAATGATATGTTCAACTACTACTCATTTCACATCTCGAAACCTTCTGTTTTACCCCGACTAAATTTGTTAGCAATCCTTTGATTGTTGTTAGATAAGGATTTCCCAATGACCGAATTCTTCCCCTACGATAACCTCACCTGGCCTGAAGTCGCTGACCTGCCGCGCGACGTTCCCCTTGTCCTGCCGCTTGGGTCTTCCTTTGACACCGAGAAACTCGCCGCGCAACTGGGACATCCCAACCGCGTCGGGATTCTCCCGTCCATTCCCTTCGGCTGGCGTGGGGGTTAGGTTTATAATTGGGCAAGAGAGAGTTCCATGACTACCCATGTCAAAAACATCTTGAAAGAAATCAAAAAGGGACTTTCCCAACTGTACGGAAAACGCCTTCGCGGGCTGGTTCTTTACGGTTCCTATGCGCGCGGGGATAATCGGGAAGGCTCCGACCTCGACATCCTTGTAATACTCAACGAGTTCGAGCGTTCTCCCATTGAACTGGATCGCACCGAAGATTTGATGAGTGAATTGTCGCTGAAATACCTAATCACCATCAGTCCGCTGTTCATGCGCGAAAAAGACTGGCTGACCGCAGACAAACCCCTGCTTCGTAATGTGCGGGCGGAGGGTGTGCCTATATGAAAGAGTCCACCCAGCAGTTACTCGTCAACGCCGAAGAGACGTTGAACGCGGCAGAAGTTCTTCACAAAGAGGAATATCTGCGCGACGCCGTCAATCGCGCTTACTACTCTGTTTTCTATATCGCGGAAGCTCTGCTCAATGAAAAGGACTTGCGCTTCAGCAAACATGGGACGGTGCATGGAGCATTCGCCCTGCACTACATCAAAACAAAGATTTTCAACGAGAAATATCACAAATTATTGACAGGCGCTTTTCGCCGCCGTATGTTGGGGGATTACGATGAAATAGCGCGGTTCACATCCGATGAGGTAAAACAGGTAATTGAACAAGCTTGGGACTTCCTGAGCGCGGCAAAGAACTATCTTGCCAGCCAGCCTTGAAAATGACCTCCTTCTTCCCCTACGACAACCTCGCCCGGCCTGAGAGATCGCGGGGGAACCATCCACGAATAGATCACGAACACCGGCGCTGCACCGAACGCAGCGCGGTGCAAGCGTAATCGAATATGCGCTCATCGTCGCGTCGAAGACGTTTGTCAAAATAGCCCCAGCGTCGGGCCCCAGCCGCTCCGATTGCTTGACAAGCGCTCGAACGCGCATATAATAACGTCAACATCTGAAAACGCTTTGACCGGGACAAGTAGGCGGTCTCCTGTTTCTGACAGAGAGTCGACGCTGAGAGTTGAGAGCCGAGACCAGAAACGCCCGCCGAAAACCCCCCGCGAGCGGCGAACAGAACAGTGACCAGTTCACGGTCAGTCAGTATGGGAAACGGATTGCTCCGTTACAGGCTGAAGAGATGTAAAGCGGAATGTCGTCCGCTCTACAAATCGGGTGGAACCGCGTGAGCAAAACTCTCGCCCCGTGTCGGGCGAGAGTTTTTTGTTAATCGAAGCGGAGAGTCCCGCGTTCTCCAAAAAGAACGGGAACCCTGCAAGTCAAGAAAGGAAGCGAAAATGGCTCAACAAGTTCAGGAAAAGTACGAAGAGTCCCACCTTTACAAGGTCCGTCATTCGGCGGCGCACGTCATGGCGCAGGCTGTGGTCGAGATGTTCCCGGAGGCCAAGTACACCATCGGGCCGCCGGTCGAAAACGGTTTCTATTACGACTTCGACCTGCCGCGCAACCTGACGCCCGAAGATTTGGAAGCCATCGAAAAACGGATGCGCCAGATCGTGCAGGGTAAATACGATTTCAAAAAGACGGTCATCTCGGCGGACGAGGCGCGGCAGATCTTCAAAAACCAGCCCTACAAACTCGAATTGATTCACGGTCTCGAACAGGGCGGGTTCGACGAGTACGGGAATCCGCTCAACGCCAAGCCGGAGATCTCCATCTACCAGCACGATTCGTTCACGGACCTCTGCCGCGGTCCGCACGTGGCGAACACGAAGGAGATCAAGCCCGACGCCTTCAAGTTGATGTCCATCGCGGGCGCGTACTGGCGCGGCGACGAGAAGAACAAGCAGCTGCAGCGCGTCTACGGGACGGCGTGGGAGAGCAAAAAGGAGCTCGACGACTATCTCCATCAACTGGAAGAGGCGAAGAAGCGCGACCACCGCAAACTGGGACGGGAACTGGAGATCTTCATCTTCGAGGACGAAGTCGGCCCCGGCCTGCCGCTGTGGCTCCCGAACGGCGGCGTGTTGATCGAGGAGCTGGAGAAACTCGCCAAAGAGATGGAAGAGCAAGCCGGCTACGACCGCGTCCGCACGCCGAGCCTGACGAAGGAAGATTTGTTCATCCGCTCCGGCCACCTTCCCTACTACGCGGAGAGCATGTATCCGCCGATGGAACTCGAAGGCGTGAAGTATTACGTCAAGCCGATGAACTGCCCGATGCACCATAAGATCTTCGGCTCGAAGCAGCGTTCCTACCGCGACCTGCCCGTGCGTCTCGCCGAATACGGGACGTGCTATCGCTACGAGAAGTCGGGCGAACTGTTCGGGCTGATGCGCGTCCGCTCGATGCAGATGAACGACGCCCACATCTATTGCAGCGAGGACCAGTTCGAGCAGGAATTCCTGAACGTGGTGGACCTGTATCGCAGGTACTTCGACCTGTTCGGCATCGAGAAATATGTGATGCGTCTCTCGCTGCACGGCAAGGCGGGACTCGGCAAGAAGTACGTGGACAACGAACGTCTGTGGCTGAAGACCGAGGAAATGGTGCGCCGCGCCATGGACAACGGCGGAGTCCCCTATGTGGAGGCCGAAGACGAGGCCGCCTTCTACGGTCCCAAAATTGACGTTCAGGTTTGGTCCGCCATCGGCCGCGAGTTCTCGCTGATGACGAACCAGGTGGACTTTGCCGTACCGGAGCGCTTCGACCTGCACTTCACGAACCGCGAAGGCAACGAGGAGATTCCGCTCTGCATCCATCGCGCGCCGCTGTCCACGCACGAGCGGATGATCGGCTTCCTGCTCGAACACTACGCGGGCAGTTTCCCCGCCTGGCTTTCGCCCGAACACGCGCGCGTCATCCCGATCACGGACAATCAGAACGAGTACGCGCAGGGGATCGTCCAGCAGTTGCGCGCGCAGGGAATCCGCGCCAGCGCGGACGTCAGCGCGCAGCGCATGAACGCCAAGATCCGCAACGCGCAGGTGATGAAAGTCCCGTACATGCTCGTCGTCGGCGAGAACGAGATGAACGCGGGACAGGTCTCGCTGCGCGTCCGCGACGGCTCGCGCCAGGACAACATCCCGTTGGGCGATTTCGTCGCGCGCGCGAAGGATCGGATCGCGAGACGGGCGAAGGAGTTGTAGAGGAGAGAGCAGAGAATAGAGAACAGGCGGAGGATTTTCCTCCGCCTGTTTCTCGTCGGCCGGTTGGTTTTACGGAAACACTTCCTCGGCCTTGTCTTTTTTGCGTCGCGTCAACCAGTAACCCAGGCCAATGGTAAACAGGAAAACAAGCGCAAATACGTTATATCCATTGCTTACATTGACAGGGTCTTGCGCGCCGAGCGAGAGTAGCATTATCCATCCAGCGAGAAGATAGCCGAATATCAAATCGTATCGGTTGGCAAGGCGGACTTTGCGCCAGGTCGAATGGAAGGAGAGAATTGCAGCGGGTGTTAAAGTTAACAACTCGAGGAACAACCAAAACAGAATGCGCGCGGGGGAGATCAAGCCTGTTGATAATTCTGCGTAGTGTTGATCGAAAACAGGATATTTCTCCTGGACGGAAAAAAGTACGTTGACGAGCAATTGGTTTTCGTAGGCTTTGAGAAACGCTTGAGCCAGCATAATGACAGCCATGCCAAAGCAGGCATACAGCCACTTCTCCCAACCCAAAAGTTTCCGTTCGAGTTGCTCCGTCGTCGGGATATTTTTACTTTCCATCGCTTTCTCCGTTCATCACATGTTGAATCCGTTCCGCCACTGCGGGATGTTTAAAGATGAAGATGTTCCGTTCGATGAACATCCGCAATAAGCCGCGCCCCTCGTCGGTGAGACTGTAATATTTGCGCGGCGGACCCAATTTGGATTCCCCGCTTTCGCTGGCGACGAGTCCCATTTCCTCGAAGCGGCTGACGGCGCGGTAGATGCTGTTACCGTCGGCGGAGATCATCCCTTCGCTGAGACGCGTCACCTCAGCGCTCATTTCGTACGGGTAGGCCGGCTTCTCGTCCAGGAGCAGAAGCAGCCAGAAGGTGAGCAGTCCCTTTTTATAGACGCTCTCCCAGTTTTCGAGCATGGAATCAAGATTGGGCACTGATGTCTCCTTTGGGTATTATTCTATAGGTATAATACTGAAGATATTATAGTGAATGAGTTGGATTTTGTCAAGCCGCGTCAACGGATAATTGCCCGGCGCGAACCTTTCGTTGACGGCTCTCCGCCGCCCGTAGTATCATACGTCCGCTCAAAGAGCAAAGGAGACATCCATGAACGGAAACGATTTTGTCGGTTGGATTTTACGCTCGCCGTTCCACAAAATGATGAGCCGCGTCACCATGCTCATCATGGTGACAGGGAAAAAATCGGGCAGGGGATACACCCTCCCGGTCTCGTATTACGAGGACGGCGGTTATCTCTGGATCATCACAAGACGGGACAGAACCTGGTGGAAGAACCTGCAAGACGGCGGCGCGGACGTCAACCTGCTGGTGAAGCGGACGCCCCTGCGCGGTTTTGCCAGCGTGGAGTCAGACCCGAAGGCGACAGAAGCGCGGCTGGTCCAATACTTTCAGCGCTTCCCGCGAGCGGCGCGGGCGATGAAGGTCCGCATGGAAAACGGCGCGCCGCATCCCGAAGATGTGGCGCGCGTCCTGAAAGAGCGTATGTTTGTGAAGGTGAAAGTCGCGGAGTGACCGGGCGGAGACGTCTCTACCTTTGCTCGGCCGCGTCCCAGAGAAGAAAACAAGACTGGCGGAGGATTTTCCTCCGCCAGTCTTTATTTTTCAAAGAGACCGCCTTCAAATTGCAGCGTGATCCCGCCCATGTCCAGATCCCAGAAACGGATGACTGTTTTTTCCTCCTCTCCCCCGAAGTTCCTTTCCAAAGAGACCAGGGTGCGAGGGGTGGGCCAGGCGAGTTGGACGTAACGAAGCGCCGGTTTCTCGCCGAAAGATATGACGAGTTTTCCCGTCTGCGAATCCCATACGCGGATTATGCCGCCGCCCGTCGCAAGGCGACTCCCGTCGGGCGACCAGGCGAGACCTTCCGCCCAACTGTTATGGGCGTAAATGAGGCCGTCGCATTGATTGGTCGCTGCCGTCCAAAAACAAACTGTTCCGTTTTGGTGCGTCGAGGCAATTCGCTGTCCGTCGGGAGACCAGGCAAGCCCCAGGGCGGCATCGCTTCGTTGATCGTACAATCGGATGGCTTGGTCCGGTTTCACCCACCAGCGGCGAATCCCAAAACCCAAATCGCCTGTGGCGACCAACCGCGAGCCGTCTGGCGACCACGACACTTTATTGGGGGGAAATAGGAAATCGGATCGCTGCGCAATGACGTTCTCCGCGTCAACGTCGAAAACCGCCAAACCCCGATCGGCCAGACCAGCGGCAAGATATTTCCCGTCGGGCGACCACGCGATCGCGCCGAAGAAACTATACGACCCCATGGAGGTTTGAGGCTCAAAAACGACTTCCCAGGTGGATGTATCCCAAACCGCCAAATGTTGTCTGCCGCCATCGCTCGTTTCCATGATGACGCCGCCCGCGGCCAATTTTTTGCCGTCGGGCGACCAATCCACGCTGAAGAAGCTCTCTCCCTCGTTCAGTATGCTCATCTTGCGGTCGCTGAGGTCATAGACGACGATTCCCTGCGAAGTAGCGATGGCGATAAACTTCCCGTCGGGGCTGAGGTCGAAGGCGCGGATCCAGCCCGAAAGTTTGACGATCTGCGAGGCGTCTTCCGGCACGGGCAGCGGGATCGGCGTTGCCGCGCCGTAATGGGAAGTGGAAAAAACAGGCTGGGAATTGTCGCGCGGTTCGAGGCGAATATCGAAGATCCACGGGCCTGAGAAAGTATATCCAAGAGCTTCCATGAATTTCTGCATGGCTTCCTGCTCGCTCATGCCTGCGGGAAGGCTCTTCCATTCGGGGTACGCACCGCCCTCGAGAAAGCGCCATTCCATGTCAATGCCCTGCGCGCGGAGTTTGGGATAGGCCGCGTCCAGGTCTGTTTGCGGGACGACTTCGGGCATGGACTGTTCGAGCGTGGGAATGGACAGGCGCAGTTCCGTCGCGGACTGGATCTCGGAGCCGATGGGGAATCCGATCTTGACACAGCGCGGGTAATTGCCGACGGGAGTCCAGCCGGGCTCGCCGCCTTTTGTCCCGCCACCCGTGGAGGAGTCGTATAAGAGGTTGTAAGTTGTCATGCTGGCGGTCTGACGGTTGACGGTCAGCGCGGCGTCGCCTCCGATCATCCAATCGGCTTTGGTGGGTTTTGTGTAGCAGAGATAGAACCAGGTGAACGAGGGCGAGACGACGGCGCGCTCCACGTAGATCGGGTGGAGGTAATCCGCTTCGTTCGCGACGGAGATAATGCGAGCGGACGGGTTGTTGTTGAACACAGCCACCCGCGCGGGGAGGATGGGGAGATCGAGATCGAAATGGAGGCGCGCGACTTCGCTTCCGTCGGAGGATATGACGGAGAAGGACAGCCCGTCGAGACGGTCATCCGTCAACGCGTAGGCGGGGATCGCTTCGAGCAGGATCACGGACGGATCGTCGCCGGGCAGGATGTTGCTGTAGCCGGAGTTGATCTCCTCGCCGCGGGAGTTGGTCAGCGAGAAGTTCTCGAGCGCGTAGGCCTCGGTTTGTCTCTCGAAGCGGATCTTGAAGACGAGACGCAAAGCGTCGGCGTAGTAGGAGTCGAGGGTGACGGTGATCCCGTTGGCGGATTGGGGAGGCAGGCGGAGGCGCGAGAGTGGAGGCAGGTCGGGAGACGCGCCCGCTCCAACGTCGGGAAGGAGGCGGGCGAGCGCGTAGCCTCCGAAGGTCAACGCGAGGAGTCCGACGAGGAGTCCAAGTCTGGTCAACGTGGGTTTGTTCGGCATTCGTTCTCCTTCCGGGCGGGGATTCTATCCGATATTTCGCGATGCCAACCCGCCGTTTCATTGACGATTCCCCGCCGCGCGTGGTATCATTCGCCCGCTCAAAACCAGCCGCTGGCTGGTTGTCCGTTATTTGAAACGAGGAGATGATTTATCAGCGCCAACGATTTTCGAGTTAATGAAGGCATCCGCGTCCCCGAAGTGCGTTTGATCGGGCCGGACGGCGGCAACGTCGGTGTGGTTTCGATCAAGCAGGCTTTGCAGATCGCCCGCGACGCCGACCTGGACCTGGTGGAGGTTTCGCCGAACGCGACCCCGCCCGTCTGCCGGGTGATGGATTTCGGCAAGTTTATCTACGAGCGCGCCAAGAAGGAACGCGAGGCGCGCAAGGCGCAGACCAAGATCGAGGTCAAGGAGATCCGCCTGCGTCCGAAGACGAACGAAGCCCACCGCGGTTTCAAGGTGGACGACGCCCGCCGCTGGCTGTTGCAGGGACACAAGGTCCGCGTGACGGTCAAGTTCCGCGGCCGCGAGATGGATTATCCCGAGATCGCGCTCGAAGACCTGAAAGAAGTCGCGCAGACGCTTTCCGATGTGGGCGTGATCGAGCAGGCGCCGATGATGGAAGGGCGCACGATGCTGGTGGTGCTGGCGCCGGGAAAACCGTCCGCCAAGAAAAAGGAAAAAGCGGAGAGTCCGGTCGAAGTCCCGGCTGAAGCGTAAGTGTAAGTCCCCAACGATGTTCAAGTCCGCGGGAGGAAGTTCGCCCGCGGTGTATTTTGTCTGAAAGGAGAAAGTGTCATGCCCCGCAAAGCAAAGGCTGGCAAGGTCAAAATGAAGACCCACAAGGCGACCTCGAAGCGGTTCCGCCTGACTGGAGCCGGCAAACTGGTGCGCACGAAGGGCGGCAAGAGCCATCTGCGCCGCCGCACGTCCGACCGCACGAAAGCGTTATTCACGGAAATGGTCGCCGTGGAAGGCGATGGGTACGTCAAGAAGATCAATCGCCTGGCGCCGTACATGAAGAAGAAAAAATAATTCGTTATTTGCGGCTTTCGGGCGTAAGCAACTGGCGTAACCCGCCGACGCCCGAGGGTTGCAGGAGGTTTTGAAAATGGCTCGTGTAAAAAGCGGTCCCTACGGGAATCGCCGTCACAAGAAAGTTTTGAAGTTCACCAAGGGACAGCGCGGCACCAAACACCTGCTGTTCCGACGCGCGAACGAAGCCATGCTGAAGAGCATGTGGTACGCGTACCGCGACCGCCGCATCCGCAAGCGCGACCTGCGCAAGTTGTGGATCGCCCGCATCAACGCCGCGGCGCGTCTCAACGGCACCACGTACAGCCGGTTGACGGCCGCGCTCAGGAAGGCGAACATCGGTCTCAACCGCAAGATGCTGGCCGATCTCGCCATCCGCGACCCGCAGGCATTTGCCGCGGTGGTGGCGCAGGCGAAGTAGCGTAAACCAGAAACCAGGTTTCTCCAGAAACCTGGTTTCTTTTTTTGTTGTAGAATGGACGCATGAGCAAAATTCTGGTTGAAAAAACTTTGCCGACGGGCCAGACCGTCCAGATCGCGCAGGGCGACATCACGCTCGAGAAGACGGACGCCATCGTCAACGCGGCCAACGAATATCTCCAGCACGGAGGCGGGGTGGCGTGGGCGATCGTCCGCCGCGGCGGGGACTTGATCCAGGACGAAAGCGACGCGTGGATCGAGAAGCACGGACTCGTCTCCCACTCGCGTCCCGCCTGGACCTCGGGCGGGACCCTGCCTGCGAGATTCGTGATCCACGCGGTCGGCCCCGTGTGGGACGCCCCCCAAAGCGCGGGGGCAGGCGGCGACGAGGATCAAAAACTGGCGGACGCGGTCACCGGCTCCCTGCGCGTCGCCGACGAGTTGCAGTGCGAGTCCATCGCCTTTCCCGCCATCTCGACGGGGATCTTCGGTTTTCCAAAAGAGCGCGCCGCGAAGGTCATCTTCAAGGCGATGGAGGATTATTTTTCGAGCAATGTTTCTGGATTGAAATTGGCAAAAATGGTGTTGTGGGACGACGAGACGGTGAAGGCGTTTTTGGCGAATTGGGCGGGGGATGGGCAGGCTGGCGGCGTCGAGCGATGATCGTTTCAGCGCAGAATTCCAAAATCAAATTTGTCCGCGCGTTGCTGGGAGGCGCGAAGGCGCGCCGCGCCGAGTCCGCTTTTGTGGCGGAGGGCGTGCGGCTCGTCGAGGAAGCGGCAAACAATCGTTGGGGATTTCGATTCGTTTTGTACGATGAAACTTTGAGCGGACGCGGAAAGTCGGACGTCGAAAATTTACGGTCGCGGGGGATCGAGTGCGAGGAAATATCGCCCAGTCTGATGAAGTCCCTGAGCGACACCGAAACCTCGCAGGGCATCCTCGCTGTCCTCGACCATTCTCTGCTCCCTTTTCCCCGTTCTCCGAATTTCGTTCTCGTCCCCGACCAGATCCGCGACCCGGGCAACCTCGGGACGTTGATCCGCTCGGCGGACGCGGCGGGCGTGGACGCGGCGTTGATCCCGCCTGAGACAGCCGATCCGTTCGCGCCGAAGGTCGTCCGCGCGGGGATGGGCGCGCACTTTCGGCTGCCGATCCTTTCGATGGGCTGGGAGGAGATCGCCCGCAGGCTGGACGGCTTGCAGGTCTATTTGGCAGACATGGAGGGAAAATCCTGCTGGCAGGCAGACTTGCGCGTCCCGCTGGCGCTGATCGTCGGCGGCGAAGCGGAAGGCGCGAGCGCCGCGGCGCGGAGACTGGCGACGCGGCGGGTCAAAATCCCGATGGCGGGAAAAGCGGAGTCGCTCAACGCGGCGGTGGCGGGGTCTGTGCTGATGTTCGAGGCGATGAGGCAGAAGACAGTAATCAGTGATCAGTGAGCGGTGAGCAGGGGGCAGTAATCAGTGAGCGGTGAGCAGGGGGCGAGGTCACGCCCGCTTTAATTCCTTAAATCCCTCTCCCAGCGCTTCGTGCGCCACGCCGACGACCATGAAGGCCCTCGGGTCCGTCTCCTGGACGATGGCTTTGATCTGCGCGATCTCGGCGCGGCTGACGACGCAATACAATACGGGACGTTCCTCGCCCGTGTACGCGCCGGTCCCGGCGAGGGTCGTCACGCCGCGCTCCAACTCGACGAGGATCGCGGACGCGATCTCGCGCGGCTTTGCGGTGACGATCATCGCCGTGCGGACGGTGCCTCCGCCCTCGAGGACCGTCTCGGCGGCCAGGCCGCTGACGTAAAGCGTGACGATGGCGTACAACGCCTCTTTCCAGCCGAAGGCGAATCCCGCGGCGAGGATGACGACCGAATCCACCATCAGGTAACTCTGCGTCATCGGGACGCCGCGCCAGTGGTTGAGGATGCGCGCCAGGATGTCCGATCCGCCCGAAGTCCCGCGCGCCCGGTAGACGAGTCCGTAGCCGATCCCGCTGATGACCGCGCCGTAGAGCGAGTTCAGGAAGATGTCGTCGGTCAGTCCATTTTTGGGGAAGAAGGGAAGCAGGAGGAGCAGGTCCACCGCGAGGGAGTAGGCGACGATGGCGAGCGCGGTGCGGACCGCGAAGCGGCGTCCGCCGAGGAAGCGCCAGCCCAACAGGAAGAGGGGGATGTTGCCGATAAGCACCATGACGCCGATGGGCCAGTCGGTGTAATGATGGATGATCTGCGCGATGCCGCTCACGCCGCCCGAGGCAAGTTTCGCGGGGACAAGGAAAATGCGCAGCGCGACCGCCTGTATCAGCGAGCCGACGACAATGAGGGAGTAATCGCGCAAACGCGCCCAGAGTTTTTCTGAAGATTTCATGCGCCGATTATAACCGCCCCCGTCAACCGGCTATGGATCGCAGCGGATCCAGGCCCGCTCCAGATATTCCACGAAGCACGCGGGACGGCCGGGGTTTTCGGCGGCGACTGTTTCTGGGAACGGGGCGTTGACGATCAATGAAGGATAGGCCGACTTCAATGTTTGTTGATACCAATCGAAGGCGAGCAAATCCTCGGCGATGACGGCGAGGTCGGGGCGCTCCTTCATGGCGTAATGGAAATACCACAGGGCGAAGACGGCCTCGTCGCCTTTGGCAAAGACGATGGCGTTGTCTGGCATTTGCGCCATGACCATCTGCCCGAACTGTTCGGCGCGCGCGTCGCGGGAGGCGTCCATGCGCGGGAAGCGGGACGCGGCCAGCGCGAAGATGTAGACGAGCGCGAGGAGACCGAACGCCCACGCCATCTTTTTATTGCGCGGCGGCAACGGTTCTTTCCGCGGACCTGAAAGCGCGTCCATCAACCCGTCCACGCCGAGGCCGAGCCAGACCGCGAAAGACAACACCAGCGGGAGGAGATACAGATACGAATCGTCGGTGGAGTAGACCGTCGCGAAAACAAAAAACACGGCCGCGATCCAGATCGTGTTTCGATGCAGCCGCGAGCGGCGGAAGTAGAAGATCAATCCGAGCAGAGACAGGGCCAGCCCGGCGAGTCCAAATTGATCGCGAAGCAGGGCCGCGGCGGATTGGAGCCGCGCCGCCAGAGCGGAGCGCGTCAACGCGAGAAGCTCGTCCCGGTAAAGCTGCCCTGTCGCCAGCCAGAGGAAGTTCTTCAGCGTGACGGGATTCCCCCAGTTGACGGGCGGGTTGGTCAACGCGCGCAGCGGGAGGGCGAGGTAGGTCAGCAGGCCCGCGCCCGTCCACGCGAGGCGGCGGAGAAGCGACGATCTGTTCGGGGCGGCGAAGACCAACGGCAGGAGAAAAATGGACGTGACGTGATTCCCCATGGCGAGGCCGAACGACAATCCAAGCGCGGGATCAGGTCCCGGCTCGCGGAGGGAAAGGTATAGGATCAGCGCGACGAAGAAGGCGTGCAGGGCGTACACTTCCGTGATGACGGCCTGCGACCAGAGCAGGGGGGAAAGTCCGAAGGCCAGCCCCGAGAGAACGGCCGCGAGGGTATTTTGCGAGGCGCGCTTCACCAGTCCATAGACCAGCGCGGCGGCGAGCGCGGCCGCCAGCGCGGAGAGCAGGTTCGTGCGGAAGGCGAGCGTACCGACCGGCAAAAATTGGAAGAGCCGCGCCAGCAAGAGATAGGTGGGATACCCCGTCGGGTGGGGAACGCCGCCGGTGGCCGCGGCCGCGATGAGGTCCCCGCCGTCCGCGCCGCGGTGAGCCCACGTCAGGCCGGGCGCGAGGGTCAGCCCGTAGACGGTCAACAGGCCGACGGTCAGGAGGAGCGGCGGAAGGCGTCCTGGAAATTTCATCTCGTAAAAGAAAAGGATGGAGTTGAGAGACTCCATCCTTTCGATCTGCGGCTGCGGAACAGCCTATTGTCCAGCCGGGACGTACACGCCCGTCCCCATGGCGGGAGCGCAGGCCAGACCGTTTTCAACGGTTGTGGGCAAAGCCAGCCACGACGCGGCGATCTGTTCGGAACTGTCTTCATGGACCAGACTTTCGTAGAAGTAGATCGTCACCTTTTTGGTCGGCGGGGCGGCAAAACAGATCTGCCATTTGCCTTTTTTGTCGGTCACATTCTTTTGCGTCTCCGCCCATTGGTAGTGAAGCACGTGACAGCCGGGGAAGAACAGCAGGTCGCCGTTGTCGGGGAAGGCGACGAGGGCGGTATCCTCCACCGGGAATTCGACATAGAAGCGATTCATCAGGCCGCTGGTTTTGTAGACGACCTTCAAGGTGCAGACGCCTCCCATTGCATACGTGCCGGAAGCGCGGATCACGTTCGGGGAGGAGGGCGGCCGGACGGTTCCAGGTCCGGGCGGAGGCGTGGGCCCGACCGGGCCTGTCTTCGGGATCGGCCCGCCGGGGATTACTTTGCCGGCCGGCATGTAAACGCCCGTGTACAGCGCCGGCGCGCAGGCATAGTCGCCTTCCACGCTGGTCGGCAGCGGAATCCAGACGCGCGAGCCGCCGGGCGGGTTGTCGAGGTAGTAGTAGATCGTCAGTTCCATGTCGGAGCGTTTGCCAAAGCAGACTTTCCAGTCGCCGTCCTCCGCGTTGGCCTGTTCAACCGCCTGATCCTGCTTGAAGTGGACTACGTGACAGCCCGGATAGTAGAGTTGATCGGGATACCCGAAGGGGACCTTCCGCGAGTCTTTGACTGGAACCTCGGCGTCCACATTGACTTTGATGTCGGTCGCTTTGAATTCCGCGTCGAACATGCAGACGCCGCCGACAAGGTAACTTCCCGAGCCGGTCACGACGATGCTCAGGGGTTGGGCGGCAGTGTTGCTCACGGCTTCAAATCCCGTCGTCGGCTGGGATTGCGCCGCGCCGTTCCAGCGCTCGGCGAGGGTGGGGTTGGTCCGCGCCACGCCGACGACGATCAAAACCAGCGCAGCCACAACAAGAACTTGAAAGAATCGTTTCATGGGAACCTCCAATTTATTGGGGCTATTTTACTCGCTGGCGCTTTTCCAGCCCCTCGGATTTCGTCCGAGTTGCAAAAGCGGCTCAAGACCGCTCGCGGAAACAGGGCAGCGCGCGGAGAAACCTCCGCGCGTACAACCACGGCCAGAATCCGAACGGCGCGCGGCCATAGCGCCATTCCATGTACGCGCGGCCGGGAAAGACATCCTGCAAGGCGATGAGGGGACGCTGCCGCCAATCGGGGAACGTCAGCCAGGTAAGCAGGTGCGCCAGGGCAGGATATTTGACCGTGAGACCATTCCAGGCGTGGACGAATCGCTCGCCCCGCGCCGGACTCAACCCCGCCAACGCCTCCCGCGCGGACCTCGGGACGGTCCCAGGCCATAAACGTTCCACCCGCTCCAGCCCCTCGCGGACGGGGATCGTCAGCCGCCACTCCCGCGCCCGCGCGGCCGCGACCTCCCAGCACAGGGACTCTCCCGCGCGTGCGATCTGCGCGGCGATCTCGTAATAGCGGAAGAGCGCGGGATCGAAACGATGGTGCAGTCCCCAATGCGCGCAGGCGTAGACGACCTCGTCCTCCGCGCCGAGTTCCAGCGCGTCCACGCCCGCCACGTTCAGCGGACGCGTCCGTGCGAAGAGCTTGTCCATGTCCACCCGGCGCGCGTCGTAGGATGGGATGTGGATCAGTCCCCAATGCAGTCCGATCGAGAAAGTATTGGCGGGATTTCCCAGCCGGCTCGGAAAGAAAAGTCTTTCGCCGTTCGTATATCGGCGATGGTAGCCGGGCCAGCTTTCCCGTTCGGGTTCGCAGCCGAGACGCGCCAGCGCGGCTTCGGCCGCGTCCACGCGGCGGGGATGGACGAGCAGGTCCACGTCCTCGCACAGCCGCTGGCTGGCGTCGCCGCCGTAGATCGTCTGGATGTAGGCCCAGCCTTTCAGGACGATGACGGAGACGCGCGCATCCTTCAGCGCGGCGAGGGACTGGCGCACGCGCAGTCCGCATTGCTCGCCATACATTCCCTGCGCGGCGCGGAACAGGCGCAGGCGTTCGCGGAAGGATTCGGGCCAGCGTTCTTGCCGCGGCTTGATAAGCGCGTGGAAGCGCGCCGCGAGACGGTGACGGACCAGGAGCGAGTACAGCGCGTCCCAGTCGGCGTCCGCGGGCGGGTCGGGGAGGGGACGCGCCGCGAGACAGTCGAGCAGGTAGCGGAATGCGGAGGATTCGTCTGCCATGATTTGCGTAATGGTCCCGCGCGAGGCAGGGCGGAGAGATTATAGCCTGAAGAGGAAAATATCATTTTAATAACAAAAAATTCCTTGACAAACTCCATTATTAAATTAGAATTAATCATCTTCGAGCGGCGAACAGGTTGCAGGATTTTCGGTTCGTCCCGGCCGGTGAATTTTCTGATTTAAGGAGGCGCCTCGGAAACAATCCAGCTCGATCCCGACGTTGCTTTGCCAATTCAACAAAGGAGAAAAACGTGAAAAAGAAACTTATCGCGCTGTTAAGCATTGCCATGGTCATTTCCCTGGCTCTGCCGGGTACGGTCTCTGCCACCAGGCAGGACGCTCCTGCCGCCGGCCCGTTCACTCCCGGGCAGATAACGACGTTCAAGCAGACGATCCCGATCAATTTTGTGTTCATCGGGTACAAACCCTCCGATATCAACACAACGGATTTCTCGCAATGGCTGCCCGCCGCTTATAAACCCATAGTCCGCTATCCGACATTCTACGGCCTGCCTGGGCGCGACATGGGGCTGCAATACAATTTCTCGTATCGCTACATCTACAAAGACAATACCTTCGCCAGAAATTTCTTTTTCTACCTGCGATCCATCGGGCGGCAGGGCGATCTTACCTACCATCAGGAAGCGTATAACGCCATGGCCAATAACTATGTCGATGTGAACGGCCCGGTGCTGTACATTGACGGACCGTCGGTGGAGAAGTGGCTGGCTAATCAATTGAAGCTGGGCGAGAGAGGCTACACGCTCGTGTTCATCAACTGGTATAACCGCCCGGACTTTAAATTCCACGTTTACACTAAAACCAACGAACCCGATTTTGATACCCTCTTCAATTTCGGCGATGAACTTTCTTCCCGCAAGACGATTGCCTGGGGCGGCGGCGACAAGCGCCTCTGGTTCTACGATCTCTCCGCGGGACCGGAAGCCTGGTCTGGCAATTACGATGTGGACAACGCAGACTTGGACGGCGATTCCATCCCCGACTATCGCATGCCTCCGATTTGGGAGTATGCCGCTGGCGGGTATCGCGCCCCGTCCGAACTCAGCAGCGACCTGGGCATGATTTCCCGTTTCGTCGCCATCAACCTGCTCTTTACCGGTTCGCCGCTCTACGATCCGATGAATACCGTTCCAAAACTTCACGGCCGCAAAGTGGTGCATATTAATATGATGGAGGATGATCCGGCCAGCCTCGGCGTGAACTATGCCAAGCCTTCCTTTGTCTTCAATCGTTTTAAACAGTTCCAGCCCTACTACAACTGGGTGGCGAAAATGGCGGACAAGAAGCCGATCGATGCCAACGCCCGCAGGGCCTTCCGCATCTGGACCGGGTTGGATTCGTCCAATGATTGCTGGAATGGCTACGGCGATCCGTTCGCGGAACTCTTCTGCTTCTTCAAAGCCAACCGCGCCGCCTATGTCCCATCCTACGTGCCAGGCGATTATGTGGCTCCCATCCATGCCTTTAACACCACGGCCGCCAATATGGGCAGCCAATTTGGCCTGCTCGGTTTTGCGGACGACAACTGGGTGAATGGCAGGCAGAGTTACGTCTTTGTATTCGGCGGCGACTTGTACCGCGCCATGGGCTACGGTTTCACCTCCACCATCATCCACGAGGGAGGCCATCATTTCGGCTTGTCGCACCCGCATGACGGATACGACTACGAATATGATATTAACTACGGCAGCGAGGGCTCTCTGTACTTTGCCTGGTCTGGCGATGAAAGCGCCACCGTCATGAGCTACATGGATCTGACCACCGAGTTTGGCCGTTTCAACAAGGACAACCTTTATCGTTGGGAGACGGCCGGCTACCTGAACTGGAGCAACATACTGCTCGCCGACCTGATGGCGCACCCCAAATATGCTTCCGTCAAGAAGTACGTTGCTAAAGCGGAGAGCCACGCCTCCATCGCGTTGAGGGCTTTCCGAGGCTGGAATTACGAGATGTCCGCTTCGCAGGCCAGACAGGCTTACAGGCAGCTTGTCATTGCCGCTCGCGCGTTGCGCACGCCGACCCCGGATGTCATGCCGGCCGCTGAAATGCAAATCGGCAACGCCAACTTCCCGCGCGAAGGCGACCCGATCCGCTTCCCGGATAACTAACCCGATCCCCGCTCGTTTTTCAGAAACCAGGTTTCGCCAGAAACCTGGTTTCTGCTTATAATCCGCACATGCTCACCCCGGAACAGATCGAAACCAAACTCGACCGCATTCTCTTAAAGGTGCAGAAACCCGGCCGATACGTGGGCGGCGAACTCAACAGCGTCGTCAAGGATTGGGATTCCGCCGACGTCCGCGTCGCGCTCGTCTTCCCCGACATCTACGACATCGGCGTTTCCAATGTGGGACTCAAGATCCTCTACGACCAGGTCAACCAGCGCGGCGACGCGCTGGCCGAGCGCGCCTACGCCCCGTGGACCGACATGGAAGCGCTCATGCGCGCCGAGGGGATTCCCCTCTACGCGCTCGAATCCAAACGACCTTTGAGCGGGTTCGACCTCGTCGGCTTTTCCTTACCCTATGAGACGCTCTACACCAACGCGCTGAACCTCCTCGACCTGGCGGGCATCCCCCTGCGCGCGGGCGAACGCGGCGCGGAGCATCCCATCGTCATCGCGGGCGGACATTCCACGATCAACCCCGAGCCCATGCACGCCTTCATGGACGCGTTCGTGATCGGCGAAGGCGAGGAAGTCATCCACGACATTATCAACGTCCTCAAATTACGCAATACGCAATACGCAGTACGAGACGATCTTCTCCTTGCCCTCGCCAAAATCCCCGGCGTGTACGTCCCGCGCTTCTACCAGCCGCATTACATGGACGATGGGACCATCGCGCGCGTGGAGACTCTCGCCGAGGGGATCGCCAACCCCGTCGTCAAGCGCATCGTCGCCAAACTGCCTCCGCCGCCGACGAAGTTCATCGTGCCGAACATCGAAGTCGTCCACAACCGTGCCTCGGTGGAGATCACGCGCGGCTGCACGCGCGGGTGTCGGTACTGCCACGCGGGCATGATCACGCGTCCCGTCCGCGAACGACGCGTGGACGAGATCGTCGCCGCGGCGCGCGAAGCCGTCCGATCCACAGGGTTCGAGGAACTCGCCCTCCTGTCGCTGTCGTCGTCCGATTACACCCACATCGAGGAACTGGTCGCCGCCATCGGCGAGGAGTTCAAGGACGAGAAACTCACGGTCTCCCTGCCGTCCCTGCGGATCGAATCCGTCTCGATTGATTTGGTAGACAAACTGCGCGGCCGCCGCGGTTCGGGCTTTACGCTCGCGCCCGAAGCCGCCACGGAACGGATGCGCCGCATCATCAACAAATTCATCTCCGACGAGGACATCATCAACACCACGCGCGAAATCTACCGCCGCGGCTGGACGAACATCAAACTGTATTTCATGATCGGCCATCCCAGCGAGACGCTCGAAGACGTGCAGGCCATCGCCGACCTGTGCAAGCGCGTCATCGCCGAGGGACGCAAAGTCGCGGGGATGAAAGTGAAACTGCACGCGGGCGTCAGCACGTTCGTGCCGAAACCGCAGACGCCGTTCCAGTGGGTGTCGTGCGACACGCGCGAGAACATCCTCGCCAAACAGGCGCTGCTCAAACGCGAACTGCGCGACCGCAACATCAAACTATCCTGGACGAAGCCCGAAGACACCCTGCTCGAATCCTTTTTGTCGCGCGGCGACAGGAGACTCGCGGAGGTGATTTTCACCGCCTGGAAGAACGGCGCGAAGTTCGACGCCTGGGAGGAACATCGCCGCTTCGAGACGTGGATGTCCGCCTTCGCCGAACACGGGCTCGATCCCGCTTTCTATACCCACCGTCCGCGCCGCGCCGACGAGATCTTCGCCTGGGACCACATCACCGCCGCGGTCCGAAAAAAATATCTCTTCCAGGATTTCCGCCGTTCGCTCGAGGGACACATCCGCGTGGACTGCCGCCTCAACTGCTACGCCTGCGGAATCCTGCCGACCTTCGCCGACCTGCGCCGCGACAACCCAGGCGAGGGCTGGAAGTGTCCCGACGTGAAAAGCCCGCGGAAAGCGGACGTTAGCGACCGCGGACAACCGCTCGCCATCCGATGAGACTCCGCGTCGCTTTCTCCAAACAGGGCGCGCTGCGCTACATCGGTCACCTCGACCTGCACACCCTGCTCGAACGCGCCGCCCGCCGCGCCGCGTTGCCCCTCGTCTACTCGCAGGGTTTCCATCCCGCGCCGAAGATCCAGATCGCGGCCGCGCTCCCGCTTGGATTTTCCAGCCGCGCCGAGATGGCGGACCTCTGGCTGAGCGAAGACCGCGACCTCGTCTCGCTGCGCGCCGACCTGCAATCGGCCCTCCCGCGCGACATTCAAATCCTCGACGTTCAGCAGGCGGACGACCGCGCCCCCGCGTTGCAGACGCTCGTCGTCGCCGCCGAATACGAAGCGACCATCCCCGACGAATTCGCCTCCGACCTGACCTCGCGGCTGGCCGCGCTCATGGAGGCGGAATCCCTCCCCCGCGTCCGCCGCGGGAAGACGTACGATCTCAGGCCGTTGATCGAGTCGCTCGAAGCCGCGCCCGCCGAAGGTTCAGGAGAGACGCGGGTGTTGCTGCGCCTCGCCGCTCGCGAGGGCGCGACCGGCCGTCCCGACGAAGTCCTGGCCGCGCTGGGCATCCCGCCCGAGTCGGCCCGCGTGGAGAGAATCCGCCTGATCTTTCGGGATTAATCGGCGCAATGGTTTTATAATGCTCCCAACTCATTTGCGAGGAGAATAATCATGGCATTCATCGGCGCGCTGTTTTTTGGATTTGTCCCGACCTTCCTTTTCGCGGTATTCCTGTATTGGCTGGACCGTTACGAGAAAGAGCCAAAATTACTGCTCGGCGCGGCTTTTATGTGGGGCGCCGTGGTCGCCGCGGGAAGCGCGTTTGTCATCAACACTGTGCTGGGAATCGGCGTTTACATTTTCACCGGCTCGGAGGTCGCCACCGACCTGACGACCGGCTCGATCATCGCCCCTGTCGTGGAGGAAATCTTAAAGGGATTGGCGATTTTGTTCATTTTCCTGATCTTCCGTAAGGAATTCGACTCGATCCTGGACGGGATGATCTACGGGGGCGTGACCGCGCTCGGCTTTGCCGCCACGGAAAACGCCTTTTACATCTACGACCGCGGCTTCTCCGTGTCGGGCTGGAGCGGATTCTGGTTCCTGGTCTTCGTACGGGTCGTCCTGGTCGGCTGGCAGCATCCGTTTTACACGGCTTTCACGGGGATCGGTTTCGCCGTTTCCCGCTTGAGCCGCAACCTGGCTGCAAAATACCTCGCGCCGTTGGCCGGTCTGGCTATCGCAATCATCGCCCACTCCTTCCATAATACGCTCGCAAGCCTCACCCGCGGATGGGGCGGCCTGGCCTTGGGCGCCCTGATTGATTGGGGCGGCTGGCTTTTCATGTTCCTGTTTGCCGTCTGGATGATCCGCCGCGAGGGGAGACTGCTTCCAAAACATCTCCAGCAGGAAGTCGCCGAGGGACGCATCACCGCCGCGCAACTGCGGACGGCGGCCTCTCCCTTTGGGGCGAGTCTGGCGAGCCTCGGCGCGCTGGGGCGCGGCAAGTTCAGGGCGACGACGCGCTTTTATCAGGTTTTGGGCGAGCTGGCGCACAAGATGGAAGAAGTGTCCATCCTGGGAGACGAGGGCGGCTATGCGGCCATCATCGAGCGGTTGCGCGGCGAGATGGCGAATCTCAGCCCGCAGGTGAGCGCGTAAGACGCTCTCCGCAGGAAACGCCGGGCCTAAACCGTTGGCGAATTGACTTTTTTGCCTGAACCTTGTACACTAGACGCAAGTTATTCTTTATTTTTTTGGAGGCAGAGATGGCAGGAAAATATCAGTTGGTCATGCGTTCCGGTCCAACGATTGGCGCCCTGTATTCGCTGGAGGGCGAGTCGATCAGCATCGGGCGGGACGCTTCTAACACGATCCAGATCAATGACGCCGAGGTGTCGCGCCGCCACGCCCGCCTGCAATTCCAGGGCGGAAAATACGTGATCGAGGATGTCGGCTCCACCAACGGGACGCACGTCAACGGGCAGCGGATCATGTCTGCCTACGTGCTGCGTCCCGGCGACGTGGTCTCGTTTGGCGAGGGGATCGTGCTGGCTTACGAGGTTTTGGATTTCGACGCGGCCGCCACGCTGGCTGTGCCGCGCTCTTCGGGGCAGGCGCGGCAGTACGCGCCGCCGCTCGCTCCCGCCCCAGCCCCGGCCTATGCGGGACAGGTCGCGCCCGGGCCGGGGGCTGCTCCCGCGGCGCGCAAGACCAATCCCCTGCCCATTGTCATCGGCGTGGGCGTGCTGGTGTTCCTCTGCGCCTGCGGGTTCGCGCTGTACCTGGTCGACGCGACCAATCAGTGGTGTAACCTGTTTCCCGGCTTGATGAAGATGTTCGGATTGTATTGCCCGTAAAACGGCGGCCCCCGCGATGGCGGGGGCTGTTTGATTAAAGACGGCTGCCATACGACCGTCTCACGCGCTCGTGAAATTCGCTTTTTGGCTTTCTGGCCGGCGCAAAGCGAATTTTTTCTCCATCCTTTTCGATTATCCTGCGAAAGTTTTCAGGCGACGCGTGATCTTCCAGCATGTGCGGGGCAGCTCTGCGGAGAATTCGTTTACTTCGGCTGCTTATCGAAGAGTCCCTTCTCCACGCGGTAGCGTTGACGGATCTCGTCCAAAACGACCAGACGGCTGTTTTCCTGCAAGTACCAATGCTCCCACCCGTTGCACGGAGCGCCGTCCATGTAGCGACTGCCCGCCTTATGGATGCTTCCTTCGAAGCCGTCCGCCGTGCGAATCCGCGCGTCGGGTTTGATGGTCGCAAAGCGGGATTTGTCCCTGGAGAAAAATAATTTTTGTCCCGCCCGCAGGAAACCGTCCTCCACCAGCGCGGAGAATTTCACCTTCGGCGCGGACTTGCGTTTGCCGGTCACGTCGAAAGTCTGCGGATCGAACTCACCCGGTCGGACAGCGGCAATGCGTTTTTTGGCGGCTTTGATATATTTGTCCTCCCGCTCGATCCCGATCCAGTTGCGATGAAGGCGTTTGGCGACCGCGCCCGTCGTCCCGCTGCCAAAGAACGGATCGAGGACCACGTCGCCCGCGTTGCTCGAAGCGAGAATCACGCGATATAGCAGCGCCTCGGGCTTCTGCGTGGAGTGAGCCTTGTCGCCGTTTTTATCCTTCACGCGCTCAGTCCCGGTCGCCAATGAAAGCAGCCACCAATCGGAACGCATCTGTTTTTCATCGTTCAAGCCTTTCATGGCTTGATGATTGAACGTGTACTTCGCGCCCTTCCCCGAACTTGCCCAGATCAGCGTTTCGTGGGCGTTCGTAAAACGGACGCCGCGAAAATTGGGCATCGGGTTGGTCTTGACCCAAATCACGTCGTTCAACATCCAAAATCCCAGATTCTGCATGATCGTCCCGACGCGGAAGATGTTGTGATATGAACCGATCACCCAAATTGAGCCTGTGGGTTTCAATACGCGCTTGCAGGCAGTCAACCAATTACGGGTGAACTCATCGTAGTCCGCGAACGAATCGAACCGGTCCCAGGAGTCGTTCACGGCGTTCACTTTGGTCATGTTCGGGCGGTGAAGTTCGTTTTGCAGTTGCAGGTTATAAGGCGGGTCGGCAAAGATCAGATCAATGGACCTCTCAGGCAGGGAGTTCAGAGTCTTGACGCAATCGCCTTTGAGAATTTGATTGAGGGGCAGGTTCATACGCCGCGATTATAGCAGAAGGAGTCTTTTAAATCGCGCTCTCCATTCTTCCGCCCGTTGGCCCTCCCCAAACCGCGCCGCCGGTCGTGACGCCGCGAGCGCGTTTCCCCATCCCGCCTCCCAAACAAAAAGGCGGCTGACGCCGCCAATTTGCCGTTATGCTTCCTGTCCGCTTAACTGATCGCCTGCGAGTCGATTCAAACTGACTCCAGTCTCTGCCGCTTCGATCGCCTTCGCCATGCCTCGATCGTTATATTGACGCGTGGATCGCCATGTCAGGGCGTCTTGTGGAAGCGCGGATCGCCCAGTAACGACACATCGAGCAGTAACAAATCGCCGCTTTCCTGCGGAAATTCCAACGTCACCGTCGTCAACTGTGTCAGATCAATGCCGTCCAAACTCGCAAGTTGAAGACGATCAGCGCCTGCCAAAATCGGCATACCGCCAAACCCATAAAAATCATCTGGTTCGGTGTAAAGCAAAGGTGTGGTACTGGCGGTAAATGTCCCGCTATTGCCTGCCGCGTCTATAAGGCGGATTGTGAAACTGATAGTCGCCGAGCCGCCGTTCAGGTCGCTGGATGGATCGAGAATGGTGCGGATATTGAGCGCGTCGTAGGCGGTCGCGTCAATTGGCGAAAAGGTCAATGTGTAACTTGCGGTGGGTTGTTTCCAAGTCAGCCGCTTGATGATCGGCTCACCGGGTACCCCAAACTGGTCAAGGTTAACGAAGGTTGGATGGCAAATCTCTTTGGCTTCACACGAGGTGACAGACAATCCCTCACCCGCTTCCTCACCGACCTCTTCATTGTTCAGCAAAATTTGTTTGTCGGCTGTCGTCAAATTGGCGACAATAGGCAGACCGTAGAGTTGAGTCGGGGCGGGTCGCTCAACCGAAAAGGGGAGAGAACCGTGAAGCATCGCCACAAAGTCGCGCACGTAAGCGACCATAAACGCCTGTTGCGCTTCTTGCGACAATCCGCCATCTTCCGCGAAACAGTTGGGGTTGCCGATCTTGTTGCCGCCATAGTCAATCATGCCAATCAATCCATTGAAGAAATTATGATTTGCCTTGTCCAGCATGATCGCCGACGCGAACGCCGAGCGATTGGGATCGTTTTCCGCCTCTTCAAAATATCGTTGGCTGTCCCAATAGTAAACGTCGCCGTCACACTCCCCATACAGGATGCCCAGCGGCACGTCGGACGGCGCGGACAAGCCGCCGTCTCCTGGCGCGCCAAGCAACACCAATCCAGAGACAGGCATCTTCTTCGCGAGATCGAGAATCAACTCGCCGCCGCGTGAATGACCGAGCAGTAACGGCGGCTGATTCAGATCGACGCGACCCGTCAGGTCAATGGGCAGTTCGTTATTTGCCAATGCGTCAAGGTGGATTTGAACAAGTTGTGGGATAAAGTAATCGCCAATGTTGTTGAGATCGATCCCGTTAACGGTTCCTTCAACGCTGAAAATATCGTACGTGTCATTGAGGTTGATTGCGAGGGCAACATATCCTTCCTCAGCTAATGCGCCAACGAGATTGGCTTCACCGACATCGAAGCGTGATTCTGTCCCGCCTGGCAGACAAAACGTCACAACGGCTTGGGCGGGCGAACTAATGGAACCCGCCATCGGGCGACAAATTTCCTGCCCGAACCGTCCGTGCAATACCAGCGCGACGGGATGCGCCCCGTCATCCTCTGGCACCGCAATGATGCCCTCGACCTTTGCAGGACGACTCCACAGCGACTTATCCACTAAAGCCGCGACCTCATCAGGCAGGGTCAAGGTCGTCCAGCCCAGCGAGTAAGCCTGTGGGATGATCGAAGTTTCGCTCACCAACGCAGTCGTGGCTACATCGGGAATGATGGGCTGAACTTCGATGAATTTGATGGAGTCGGTCAGCGCGGCGACTTCGGTCGAAAACTCTCCCGCCCACGCCTCGTTACTGGCAATCGCCACCAGCGTCACAAATTGATCGTCGCTAGCCAAGATCGTCACCTGACCCGTGCCATCCCCTTCGCCGAGTGTCATAGCAAAGGTGAATTGTGTGCCGCTCAAGTCATTGGCTGTTTGTACTGATTCCGTTTCACTGAGTTCAAAACCATACTGATTACCGTAGTAGTCGCGGTAAACGCTGAGCAGGGATTCAGCCGTAAACGGCTTTTGCAAGACGCCTCCCCCAACGCGCACCAACGGACCTAAATCCGTTACGCCTTCCTTGCCCAACAAAATCGAGCGCCCGTCACCCACCTCTACTCCCTCCACACCGATGGGAGGATTGAGTACATAGCCCTCGGGCAAAATATAGGTGAAGCCGCCGCCAGGCAATTCGCTTATCGTTTGTTCTGGCGTTGCAGTCTGCGACACTGACGGCGCTGTGCAAGCCGCGAGCACGATCATCAGGATTAAAAGAAAAGAGATTTTGTTTATCTTCATCGTATGCGCTCTATCAAACCCCGCATCATACTTGAAGGCAGGAAGTTTGTAAACTGGGGCTCAAGGAACGCTAAAACCTCACACCTCCCCCTCCATCTTCTCCTCTTCCTCCTCCGACTCTGCACTGCGCGCGACCTTCTCCTTCAAATGCCCCGCCCACGCGGACGTGTCCTCCGCCTGCAAAAATAGCGGGCCGCTCCCACCCCTCCCCGTCAAAATATCCCTCGCGCGGACATTCAGGACCGCCTTCGCCGCCTCGACTCCCGAAGCCGTGACTCCCGCCACGCCGTGGCTGGTCGTGCTTTGACCGCACAGGAAGAGTCCCTCGAACTCCGTCCGCGCCGAAAACCCGAGCGGACCGACCTGCGACGGGCGTTTATCAATGCCGTATAAATTTCCGCGCGTCGCGTTGAGATAATGCTCGTTCGAGAGCGGCGTGCCGAGACTGTAATACGTGATGTGTTTGCTCAACCCGGGGATGCGCTTCTCCAGCCCGCGCACCATGCGCCACGCCAGGTCTTCCTTCATCGCGTCGTAATCGGCGGGGCGCGCGCCGTATTTCGTATGAGCCCATTTTTCAAAAGCGTCATACCCAACGAACGCAAACGACTCGCAGGTATGATGTCCCGCCGTCGCGCCGTGCGCGCGCATCTTCGACGGGTCTTTCAACGTCGTCACCGTCAAAAACATCCCAGGCGGAGTCTCCTCGCGTAACAGCGCATCCGTGAGTCCGTCCGCGTAAATCTTATCCACGTCCGCGTGATCGTAGTACCACATATTGCCCGAGTCGAGTCCCGCGCCGCGCAGATCCATGTCGGTGGCGAAGAACAGGCTGAGGCACGACGTCGAATATCGGACAGAATCCACTTTCCGCTTGAGTCGAGCCGAGAGCCTGTCCCTCCCGATCATCTTTCCGAACGTCGCTTCGGGATCGGCATTGGAGACGACGACGCCCGCGCGGATCTCCTCCCCCGATTCCAATTCGACGCCGATCACCTTCCTCCCCTCCAGCATGATCCGCTTCACGCGTGACTTGAGGCGGATCGCCCCGCCCGCGCGTTTCAGCCCCCGGACGAACGCGCGCGGGATGACGAACGCGCCGCCCATCGGGTAGTATCCGCCGTCGAGATAGTGATGCGTGATGCCCGCGTGCATGAACGCGCTGACCTGCGACGGCGGCATCCCGTGGTCGCCCGATTGACCCGCCAACACGCCGCGCAACACGGGATCGCTGACGTGCGCGTTGATCAGGTCCGCGCCCGTCGCGCGCATCCACTTTATGACATTCCCCGCGCCCCGCGCCGCCCCCAGCGGATTCGACAGGTCGCCGATCCGCCGCAGACCTTCGATCATGTTGGTGAGATCGTTGAAGTAACCGTCAATCCCCTGCGCCTCGTGCGGAAAGTGAGTCTTCAAGCGTTCGATTAAATTCTCCTTGCCTTTGGGGAAGTCAACTTGTTTATCGCCCACAATGATGTGATCGTACCCATCGGGGTTGAGTTCAACGAACGCCAAATCCTGCGACACATCCAGCCCGTCGTAAATGCGGCGCAAGCCGCCGCCCTCCTGCAAGTCGCCGATGTAATGCACGCCCGGGCTGAAGCGATACCCGTTCAGCGTGAAGGAGTGCGTCCAGCCTCCCGGCCGGTCATGTTGTTCGAGGACGAGAACTTTTTTGCCCGCGCGCGCCAGCGCGACGGCGGCGGTCAACCCGCCCGCGCCCGAACCGATGACGATTACGTCGTAGTCTGTCATGGAAGCCTCCTCTGCGAGTCATGGTCTTCATCGTCCTGCCCCGGCTCTTAAGACGATGTCCGAGGCGAGGACGCGTAAAGCGGCGAATAATTTTTGCAGCGCAAGGATGCGCGCCAGGGACGTCAGCCCAGGGCTGCTTAAGACGAGGCGCCTTTGTCGGCGTTCGATTTCAACGGGAAGTATTTGTCCTTCAAATCCAGGATCGGTTTCTCGAAGTATTTGTAACTGAGCGAGGCGACGAAGTAAAGCAGGATCGCGGAGATGACCAGCGTGAGCGGTTTGGCGATTGGCACGGGGATGCTCAGGTCGCGGATGCGCGCCACGAACCAGACGAGGGCGAAGTGATAGACGTAGAGTCCGTAGGAGATTTTGCCGAGGTAACTGATGAATGGTTTGTCGAGGAAGCCGACGAGGAATTTTTCCTTGACGACGATATAGATGAACAACGCGCAGACATAATCGAGGTAGGTATATCCCCAAATCTGTTTCATACCTTTGGCAAGCGGGTGAGGAAAACCCAGCGCGGTGTAATCCCCAAAACTGCCCGTGGACTGGTAGGCGGAGGCAAATCCGATGACGGGCAGCAGCAGGAGCAGCGCGAAGAACTGCCAGCGCGCTTTGGGAATTTCAAAGCGCGAGATGAACGCGCCCAGCCCGAACGCGTCGAGGTGCGAGAACGGCAGCACGTAGACCGCGACCGAGTAGTCCGAGTACATGAAGGGGAGTTGGTAATACTTGTAGAGGAAGGAAAGTCCCGCGCGGAAGAGCGGCCCCGCGATGATGGCGGCGACGAATAATTTCTTGATATGTTTTTTTGGCGTGAGGAGGATCAACAGCGGCCAGATGAGATAGAACTGCTCCTCCACTGAAAGCGACCAGAGATGGCCGATCAGCCAGGTCTCGCCGCCGTAGGCGCGGCTGGCGTTGAAAAAATTGTACACATACGCGAGCGCGTAGGGCAGCTGCGCCTGTGAGCGTTCCATATATGCGGTGCGATACTCGTAATGAATGAGGATCGCGGTCACGATCAGGATGATAAGAATATATAAATAATAGAGCGGGAAAATCCGCAGGAAGCGGCGCCCGTAAAATTTCTTGAAGTAATCGCCCGCGCCGAATTTTTCCTTCATCCGCAAAAGGATGTCGGTGATGAGGAAACCCGAAAGCACAAAGAACAACTGCACGCCCACCCAGCCGAAATAAAAATAATCGGTGTGCAGGGCGAAGACCATTAAGAACGCGATGGCGCGCACGCCGTCGAGGCCGGGGATCATCGTGCGGCCTCCAGCAAATCGTCGAATTGCCCCGTGTTCATCTTCCAAATGGCGGCGAGGCGTTCGCGGCTCAGGAGCGGTCCGCGCGTGATGAGCGCCAGCGCGTCGTAGAATTTCGCGAGATTCGGATCCTGGATTTGATTGACTCCCGTCCGCAGGGTTTGGACGTAGCCCGCGGGGACGTCCCTCTCGAAATGGCCGATGCGCCACCCTCCCGACGTTTGAGCGGGGAGGCGGGCGAGGAGCGGATCCGCCAACGCGTACCGGTCCACGATGAAGACGCGCTGTCCCGCAAAATAGCCGATGAACCCGACATTTTTCTCGACGACCACAGCCTTTCCGCTTTCGCGCAGGGCGTATCCATGTTCCACCCAGCCTTCGCCCGAAAATGGGATTTGTTTGCCGGGGCGGTAATTCATCAACCCGGAGATGGGATAGTAGAACGCGCGCTCGTCGTTGATGCCCGTGACGAGGTCGCGCTCGGTGAAACGCGGCTGGTCCGTCGGGAGGATGAAATTCGGCGGCGCGGCGCACAGCCCGAGGATGATCGTCACTGCGAGCGCGGCGGTCTGCCCGCGCGGGGACAGGCCGCGCAGGAGGCGGATGAGGAGAAGAACGGAGACGAGCAGCGAGGCGGTGAAAAACCGTCCGCTCATGAAGTCGCCGCCGATGGAGAGGACGTAGGCGAGGTAGAGGACGCTTCCGAGCGCGAGCAGGCGTTCGCGGGTTTGTCCGCGCCAGAGGGCGAGGAGGATTCCCGCCGCGATGACGGCGAGAGTCAACGGGTCGCGTTGGAGGGAGTCGAGGAAGTAGACCCATCCCTGCGCGAAGAGCGCGGCTTTGGGAATCCCCGCGCCGAGTTTGGCGTAGAACGTGTTGGGGACGGGGAAGCCATAATAGAAGAGGGAGAAGACTTCCCAGAGGAGGAGGGGGAGGAAGCCGAGGAGGAGGTTTCCCAGCGCCGCAAGATTTATCTTGCGATTGGCGGCGCAAAATAAATTTTGCGGTACTAACCAGGCGAGCGCGGGCAGGACAAACAGAATCGCGTCCTGACGGTTGAGCGCGATGAGCGAGGCGATCAGCGCGAGACGAAACGTGGAGGCGGGCTTTTCAATGAAGGCGATGAAAAACAGAACCAGCAGTAGATGCATGAGCGGATTTTCCAAACCAGAGGCGGAGTAGTCCACGAAGGCTTTGGAGAAAAGGAGGATCAAAACTCCGAGGGCCGCGAAACCGTCTCGTCGGGCGACCAGCCAGAAGGTCAGGAGGGAGGCGGCGAAGGAGGCGAGCAGGGCCGCGAGGTAGGCGTCCCGAGTCGGGAGGTAGAGCGCGGTCAGGAGGAACATCCAGAGCGGATGCGTGTATGGCTGGACGCGCTCGGCCACGTTCCACGTCAGCCCGTAGCCGTTGACGAAATTGTCCACGGCGCGGAGGGTGATGTAGACATCGTCGCCGACCCACGCGGTGCGGAGGAAGAGGAGCAGAAAGGCGGCGAGGGCGATGAGGATGGAGCGTCGGTTCATGGGCGCGGGAAAGTTTATCATAGAGTATAGTAAAATAAATTCATCAGCACACTATGGACTTCGGAAGTCTCGGAGGCTTCCGAAGTCTGGATAATGGAGAAAATCATGCCTGAAAATTTTGACGTTGTTGTGATCGGCGCGGGGCCTGCGGGCTACGTGGCCGCCATTCGCGCCGCGCAGTTGAAACAGAAAGTCGCCATCGTGGACAAGCAGTGGCTGGGCGGCGTTTGTCTTAATGTCGGTTGTATCCCGTCCAAGTCGCTGTTGAAGAACGCGGAAGTGGCGCACACTTTGCGCGAGCGCGGCAAGGAGTTTGGCTTCTCGTTCGAGAATCTGAAGCTGGATTATGGCGTGGCGGTGAAACGCTCGCGCTCAAATTCGGATCGTTTGACGAGGGGCGTCGGCTTCCTGATGAAGAAGAACGGCATCGCCGTCTTCATGGGCGAAGCGCGTCTTTCCGGACCTTCGGCGGTCACTGTCACCGACAAGGACGGCAAGCGGACGGAGATCGCGGCGAAGAACATCATCGTCGCCACGGGCGCGAGCGCGGCTGTGCCTGGCGCGTGGAAAACGGACGGCGAGAAAGTCGTCACGTATCTCGAAGCGATCGTGCAGGACAAACTGCCCAAGTCGGTCGTCGTCATCGGCTCGGGCGCGATCGGCGTGGAATTTTCCACCGTGTGGAGTTCCTACGGCGTGGACGTGACCATCGTCGAAATGCTGCCGCGTCTCGTCCCGCTGGAGGACGAGGATATCTCGAAGGAACTCGAAAAGGAATTCAAGAAGCGCGGCGTCAAAGCGCTGACGGGTCACAAGGTCGAATCCGTCGAGGCGACGAAGACGGGCGTGAAGGTCAAGGTGAGCGCCGACGGGAAGGAAACGACTCTCGAAGCGGACCAGGCTCTGGTCGCGATCGGCTTCCGTCCCAACTCGAAGGGGCTCGGACTTGAGGAGGTCGGCGTCAAGATCAGCGAGCGCGGCTTTGTGGAAGTCAACGAGAAGATGCAGACGAACGTCCCGAACATCTACGCCATCGGCGACGTGACGGGCAAGTTGATGCTGGCGCACGTCGGCTCGGCGATGGGAATCGTCGCGGCGGAAGTCATCGCGGGCGCGGAGACGGTCACGCTCGATTACGAGATGATGCCGCGCGCCACCTACTGTCAGCCGCAGATCGCCTCGTTTGGGATCACCGAAGCGCAGGCCAAAGAACGCGGCTACAGCGTGAAGGTTGGCAGGTTCCCCTTCCAGGCGAACGGCAAGGCGCTCGGTCTCGGCGACTACGCGGGCTTTGTCAAGATCGTAATGGACGAGAAATATGGCGAGATTTTGGGCGCGCACATGATCGGTCCCGAAGTGACCGAGTTGCTGCCCGAACTGACTCTCGCGCACATGATGGAACTCACCCCGCACGAGATCGCCCGCAACGTCCACGCGCACCCGACCATCTCCGAGGCGATCATGGAGGCCGCGCACGGCGCGAGCGGACAGGCGATCCATATTTAGAGAGCGGCGAATAGAGAACGGAAAATAGTCAGCCCCGCGAATCCGCGGGGCTGTTTGATTTTGATTGGGCTTCCGTCAACGGGTCTGGTTCATTTCCCAGATGATCCTCAGGCCGTCGAGGGTGAGCCACGGGGCGATGACGTCGATCACGTTCGTCTCTTTCGCGACAGTTTCGGCAAGTCCGCCCGTGGCGATGACTTTCATCTCCTTGCCGAGTTCGGCGCGGAAGCGCGACACCATCCCTTCGACCATCGAAACGTAGCCGAACAACAATCCCGATTGCATGGCGTGGACGGTGTTACGTCCGATGACCGAGGGCGGGCGTTGGATGTCAATGCGGGCGAGTTTGGCGGTGTGCGTGAAAAGCGCGTCGGCGGCGAGGTTGATCCCCGCGGTGATGGCGCCGCCGAGATATTGACCGTCCGCGGTGACGGCGTTGAACGTTGTCGCGGTGCCGAAGTCCACCACGCAGGCGGGGCCGCCGTAGAGCGCGTGGACGGCGACCGCGTCCGCCACACGGTCCGCGCCGACCGCTTTGGGATCGTCGTAGCGGATCCTGATTCCCGTGCGAACGCCCGCGTCCACGATGAGCGGTTCACGCTTGAGATATTCGCGGCAGGCCTGCGCGATGCGCGTCGTCAGCGGCGGGACGACCGAGGCGAGGCAGATCCCCGTCAGGTCGGCGGGCGTCTTATCCGCGTGGGTGAGCAGGCCGAGCAGCTGCAGCCCGTACTCGTCGGGCATGCGCGCGTCCTCGGTGGCGAGCCGCCAGTGATGGACGAGCGTTTCGCCTTCGTAGAGGCCGATGGTCAGGTTGGTGTTGCCGAGGTCAATGGCGAGAAGCATGAGGCAAGTATACACGGAAACAGAAACCAGGTTTCTCAAAGAAACCTGGTTTCTGTCGTAGCGGGGAGGGAGGGATTCGAATATTATCCCCTTTTGGGGACCCGAGGCTGAAACGAAAAACGCGCCTTGCGGCACGTTCTTCATTATGGCGGGGAGGGAGGGATTCGAATATTATCCCCTTTTGGGGACCCGAGGCTGAAACGAAAAACGCGCCTTGCGGCACGTTCTTCATTATGGCGGGGAGGGAGGGATTCGAACCCTCGGCTGAGTTTAACCCCAGCACTCACTTAGCAGGCGAGCCCAATCGGCCACTCTGGCACCTCCCCGGATGCACGGCTATTTTACTCGAAGAATGACGAGCGGAGGGAGTGGGATTCGAACCCACGTGGACTTTCGCCCAACATGTTTTCAAGACATGCGCCTTAGGCCGCTCGGCCATCCCTCCGGGCGGAGGGGATTCTACCATGCTTCCGTTCTGAAGCGACGAACGGCGCGCCTTCGATTGAAATACCGTTGCCAATTTAAGGAGTGGATAATTATCCGAATTTTTGACGCCGCGACGCCAGGCAGCCAAGACTCAAAGACTCTGATATAAAACAAAAAGGATTCCGCAAGTTCTACTTGCGGCTTTTCCGAAGTAGAACTTCGGGATTCCAAATTTTCATCATTCGGGGTGAATCCCCGTTCATGGTTACTTTGTGCCTTCGCGACTTCGTGTTTAGCCCATCACTTTAGCCATTCTCCAATTTGTGATTCTGAGCGCGCCAAATTTCTTCTTGGTATAATCCCCGCTTATGAAAAAATATCACCTCTGGACCGAAGGCTGCCAGATGAACGTGGCCGACTCGCAACGCGTCGGCTCGTCGCTGGAGCATCTCGGCTACGCCTTTACCGATAAAGCCGAAGAAGCCGACGTGATCGTGATGAACACCTGCGTGGTGCGTCAGTCCGCTGAAGACAGGGCGCTCGGACGCCTGGGCTCCTTCAAACCGCTCAAGGAAAAGAATCCCAACCTCGTCATCAACCTGATGGGATGTATGGTCGGCGTGCGCGGCGCGGAGAAACTGCGCGCCAAACTTCCCTTCGTGGACGTCTTCTCGCCTCCCTCCGACCCCGGGCCGTTGATCTCCTTCCTGAGTCAGGGCGAGATCCGCGCCATCGAAGCCGACGAGACCGCGCGCCGTTTCGGCCTCATGGACGGCGACCTCATCCTCCCCGAACACGAACGCGGCAAGACCGTCAGCGTGCATGTGCCGGTCGTTTACGGATGCTCGCACGCCTGCACGTTCTGCATCATCCCCTATCGCCGCGGCGCGGAGCGCAGCCGTCCCGTGGACGACATCATCGGCGAGATCCGCTCGCTGGCCGCGCAGGGCGTCAAGGAAGTGACCCTCCTCGGTCAGATCGTGGACCGCTACGGCAAGGACGTCCCCGATGGCCCCAACCTCGCCGCGCTGCTGCGCGTCGTCCACGAAGTCGAGGGCATCGAGCGCATCCGCTTCCTCACCTCGCATCCCAACTACTTCACCGAAGACCTGATGGACGCGGTCGCCGCGCTGCCCAAAGTCATGCCGCACATTGAAGTTCCCATCCAGGCGGGCGACGATGAAGTGCTGGCGAACATGCGCCGCGGCTACACTCAACAGGATTACCGCGACCTCGTCGCGAAAATCCGCGCGAAGATTCCCGACTGCTCCATCGCCACCGACATCATCGTCGGATTCCCCGGCGAGACCGAGGCGCAGTTCATGGAGACTTTCCGCGTCCTCTCCGACCTTCGGCTGGACGTGGCCCACCTGGCGCGTTACTCCTCCCGCGAGGGGACCGTCGCCACGCGCTCGATGGCGGACGACATCCCCGAAGAGGAGAAGATGCGCCGCTTCCGCCTGCTCGAAGACTTGCAGGAGCAGATCGTCGGCGAGATCAACCAGAAATACCTCGGCGAGAAAGTGGACGTGCTGTTCGAGGACAAGACGAAGGGACGCTGGCGCGGCCGCACGCCGACCAACAAACTCGTCTTCGTGGAGTCGGACGAGGACTTGCGCGGCCGAATCGAATCTGTCAAAGTGACGTGGGCGGGACCCTGGTCTATGCAGGCGACGCTGGAGCGCCGTCCCGAATTGATTTCGTTGTAACGTCGGCGCGCTCATCTTCAACGGCAAAGGCGAACTCCTGCTGTTGCAAAGTCGCAAATGGGCGGAACCGTAAAAAGTCCTGACGATGGAACTGGACGCGTACACGCGTCGTTCCATGGAAGAATGGATGAAGCAGGGGCGAACGCATAGATTCGCCCGAAGAAAACCCGGTTCCTGTAAATGGGTATAATCGGGGAAATTTCGACCCTGGAGTAAACTTGTGCGCATCAAATCGCTTTTCATTTTGACCCCTGTCCTGGTTCTTTCCATGTTGCTGGGCGGCTGCGGTTCCAAAGAGACTCCCGCCCCCACCGAGACGCCCACCCTTGCGCCGACCGTCGCGCCCACCGCCACACCCTCGGCGCCGCTTGCCATCCTCGTCGTCCCCGCGGACATGGACCAGGCGCAGTCCAACCTCTACCAGTCCACGATGTATGAACTGGCGCAGGCGGCCGGCTATCGCTTCCAGGCGCGCAACAACCTCGCCGCCGCGGACCTCGACCCCTCGGTGAAGATCGTCGTCGCCTTCCCGCCGGACCCGGGCGTGGCCGCGTTGGCCGCGGCCGCCCCGCAGACGCAGTTCCTGGCGGTGGAGCTGCCCGGCGTCCCTGCAGGCGGAAACGTCAGCGTCGTCGCCAACGGCAGCCGTCCCGACATGGTCGGCTTCTTCCTGGGCTACGTCTCCGCCCTCGTCACTGCGGAGGACGATTCGCGCGTCGGCATGATCGTCCCGCAGGGCGACCCAAACGCGCAGACGGCGTTCGCCGCGTTCAAAAACGGCATGACCTTCTACTGCGGCTCCTGCCCGAAGATGTATTTTTACTTCGACATCTACGGCAACACGCTCGAATATCCGCAGATCGTGGAGATCCCCGCCAGCGCGGGCGTGAACGAATACCCCGCCTACGGACGCCTCCTCAAAGAGAAGAAAGTCGCGATGGCCTACGTTTATCCGTCCATCGCCACGCCCGATATGTTGAACGCCATCGGCAGCGAGGGCGTGATCAGCATCGGAGACATGACGCCGAACCCGCGTCCGCTTTACTGGGCCGCCAGCCTCCAGCCCGACCTCGCGCAGGCCATCCGCCTCGCCTGGGCTGAACTGTCGGCCGGGCGCGGCGGACAGACGTTCACCGCCCCCTTCGCGTTGACCGACATGGACCCCAACATCATCACGCCCGGCAAACTGCAACTCATCAACCAGACGCTGGCCGACCTGCTGGCCGGACGTATCAACATCGGTCTGGGGCAGTGACCCCGGCGCGCCGCAGCGAGATGAAGATCCTGGCTGTCACCGACGAGGCCGTCGAGCGGCTCTACCATCTGGCCGCGAGCGGTCACTTCGCGGACGTGGGACTGATCCTCTCCTGCGGCGACCTGCCCTATCCCTACCTCGAAAACCTCGTCACCCTGCTCACCGTGCCGCTGCTGTACGTCCCCGGCAACCACGACCCCGAATACAACCCGAACGTGACCGCCTCGCGCGCCGAGGGCTGCGAAAACGTGGACGGACGCGTCGTCCGCGTGCGCGGGTTGACGGTGGCCGGGCTGGGGGGAAGTCCGCGCTACCGTCCGCAGGGTGTGAACCAGTACAGCCAGTCCGAAATGACGCTCCGCGCCTGGAGGCTGGCCGCCGTCCTCGCCTGGAATCGCCCGCGCTTCGGCCCGCTCGACGTCCTCATCACCCACTCGCCTCCCTTCCACATTCAGGATGAAGACTCACAGGCGCACCGCGGCCTGCGCGCCATCAACTGGCTGATCGGCTGGGCGAAACCGCGTTACCACCTGCACGGACACGTCCACTTCCAGCGCCGCAACCTGGCCCCGTCCGCCACGCAGGTTGGACCGACCTCCGTCGTCAACGTCTTTCCCTATCAAGTAATTGAGATTTAAGAATGTCAGACGAACTCGCCTCCCGCGTCCGCGCCGATTACAACCGCGCCCGCACCAAGGCCTTCCTCAACCGCATCTGGTCGGTCGTCTCGGGCAAGCCGCTCCAATTGCTGTCGTACGACGAAGTGCGCGAGAAACTCCACATCGGCGGACCCATCTATCGCGGCGTCAAAACCGTCCGCGTGGACCAGATCGCGGGCAGCCTCAACCGCTACATGGCTTTCGACCGCGCCTTCCTTCCCGTTCAGGACGACACCGCCAGCCGCTGGCAGAGCGTCAACCGCGCGTTCTATCAGGACATCAGCCTGCCGCCCGTCGTGCTTTACAAAGTGGGCGAGGTCTACTTCGTGGTGGACGGTCATCACCGCGTCTCGGTGGCGCGCGAGCAGGGACAGGAATTCATCGAAGCCGAAGTGCGCGAGTGCGCCACGCGCGTCAACATCACGCCCGATCTCAAACCCGACGACCTCGAGATCCTCGGCGAAAAAGTGGACTTCCTCGAACGCACCCACCTCGACGACCTGCGCCCCGACGCCCGCATCAAACTCACCATCCCCGACGGCTTCGACCGCATGTTGGAACACATCGCCGTCCACCGCTACTTCATGGGTCTCGACCTCCAGCGCGACATCGGCGACGAGGAAGCCGTGACGCACTGGTACGACACGGTCTACCTCCCCATCGTCAAAGTCATCCGCTCCAGCGAAATCTTAAAAGAATTTCCTGGCAAGACTGAAGGCGACCTCTACCTCTGGACGCTGGACCACCAGCACTACCTCGCCGAACAAGAAGGCCAGCCGCTCCATCCGCCCGACCAGGCCGCTCAGGACTTCATCGAAGGGATGGACTCGTGACTCGACGCCCTCTCGACGGAGTCTACGCCGCCGCGTTGACTCCCCTCGTTGCCGACGCCTCCTCTCCTGACCTCGAAGCGGTCGCGCCCTACCTGGCCTTTCTCGCCTCCCGAGGCTGTCACGGCGCGCTGATCTTCGGGACGACGGGCGAGGGGCCGAGCTTTTCTCCCGCCGAGAGAATCGCGGTTTGGCAAACCGCCGTACGCGTCCGCGAACAATTTCCCAACTTCCGCCTCCTCGCAGGGACAGGGACTCCCAGCCTCGTCGAATCCGTCGAACTCACCCGCGCCGCCTTCGACTTTGGCTATGACGGCGTCGTCGCGCTCCCGCCGTACTACTTCCGCAAAGCCACGGACGAGGGCCTCTTCCGCTGGTTCGGCGAACTCATCCAAAAAGCCGTCCCCAACGACGGTTATCTGCTCGGCTATCACATTCCGGGCATGACGGGGATCGGATTCTCGCTCGACCTGCTCGCGCGTCTCAAAGACGCCTTCCCCGTCCAATTCGCGGGCATCAAAGATTCCTCGCACGACCCCGACTTCGCCCGCGCCCTCGGTCAACGCTTCGGCGCCGACCTCGCTGTCTTCACCGGGACCGATTCCGATTTCACGCTCGCGCTCGAAAACCGCGCCGCGGGCTGCATCACCGCGCCCGCCAATCTCATTTCCCCCGACCTGCGCGAAATTTACGATTCATTTCAGGAACCAGGTTTCTTAGAGAAACCTGGTTCCTCCCGCGCGCAGGAACGCGTCACGCGTCAACGCCATATCCTCGAAAAATATCCGCCCTTCCCGCCCGCGCTCAAAGCCCTCGTCCACCGCCTGCACGGATTCCCGCGCTGGCCCGTCCGCCCGCCGCTGGAGAATCTTCAGCCCGAATCCGAATCCGCCCTTCTGCGCGAATTCTCCGCCTGACAACCGCTCTCTGCTCTCCTTACTACTCTCTGCTCTCTATTCTCTTCTCTCTTCTTCCCAATGAACTGGCGACTCCTCCTCACCCCTCCCGCGCCCGGCGCGTGGAACATGGCTGTAGACGAAGCCATCCTCGAATCCATCGGACGCGGCGCGTCGCTCCCGACCCTGCGCCTCTACGCGTGGACCCCCGCCTGTCTCTCGCTCGGGGTCGCCCAACCCTTCGCGGACGTGGACGCGGCGCGCCTGCGCGCCCGCGGCTGGGACGCGGTGCGGCGCATCACGGGCGGCCGCGCCATCCTCCACACCGACGAGTTGACGTACTCCGTCATCGGCCCCGCGGAGAATCCCATCCTGGCGGGGAGCGTGCTCGAATCCTACAGCCGCATCGCGAAAGCCCTGCTCCGCGCCGTGCAGGATCTGGGAATGTCCGTCGAAATGAAAGAGAAAGATGATGTAGGACAAGTTACTAACTTGTCCAGGAGCAACCCCGTCTGCTTTGAAGTCCCCTCGACGTACGAGATCACCGTGGACGGAAAAAAGTTGATCGGCTCGGCGCAGGCTCGCAGAAAAGACGGCGTCCTCCAACACGGATCGCTGCCCCTTGTCGGCGACCTGACGCGCATCACCGACGCGCTGACCTTCGCGGACGAGTCCGCGCGCGCGGACGCGGCGACGCGTCTCCTTGCCCGCGCCGCCACAGTGGAATCCGCTTTGGGACGCGCTGCAACTTGGGACGACGCGGCCCGCGCCATGGTCCGCGCGTTCGAAGCGGAGTTGGGAATCCAGTTCGAGCGCGGAGACCTGTCGCCCGTCGAGTCGACGCGGGCGGAGGCGTTGGTCCGCGAGAAATATGGAAATCCAGAGTGGACGGAGAGGGTGTGAAAACCTGACGCGCCTCACCCGCGCCGTGATTGACCAGAGCCAATGCGCGGACAAAAGCCATAATCGTCAGGCTTTCGCGGACATGTCAGGTTTCCAGGAATCTTTCGATCTCGATTCTGACAATTTCCAGATCGTGTTCGGGGTCGCCAGTTAAATCGGACGCGGTCACCGAACCGTCCGCTCGATGAAAGTGGTGAGGGGAATTGGCGAGTTTTGGATGATGCGGCGCATTGTCCCAGCCTAGGATCCGCGTCTCTCCCTTTGAAAGGGTGTAGGAATATTTTCCGAGGGCCGCGTTGAAGAAAACGTCCAGAAAGTAACCGCCCTCAAATTCAATGCGCCATTTGGTCGCCAGGTCGTGAACGTTCGCGACGAAGGCGCATTCGGCAAGAAAACGGCTTAATGCGCCTTCGAACGTAGAAGCCATTCCAGCACGCTCTTCATCAGGCTGGCGCGTTGCAGTTCTTCCACGGCGTTGCGCCATTCGATGGAGTCTTCCCAATCGGGATGCTCCTGCCCCTCGCCGTTCGCCAGGCGGGATTCGAGCGCGTCCAGCGAGACGGCGTATTTCTGTTGAAAGCGTTTCACGACGGCCTCCAACAGGGATTCGCGGCGCGAGAGATCGGCGCGCAAACGTGTCAACGCCGAGCGGGAAATATTCTGTGGAAGCGGAAGCGTGGCTTGCATGGCGTGATTATACCTCCGTAAACAAACTCCCGCGTCAGCCCAAAAGCCGACGCGGGAGTCTTTGTTGTCGCGTTCTACTTCTTCTTCCCCTTCGCGGATTTCGCAGTCGCCTTCCGCTTCCCGCCTTCTGCTTTCCGCTTCCCGCCTTCCGCCTTCTGCTTTCGCTCCTCTTCTCTCTTTACGAACCGCTCCGCCGTCCACGCCACAGACACGGACAGGATCGCCTCGTCCTTCTTCATCTCGACGATGACGTCGCCTTTCGACGCGGCGCGTTTACGGACGGCGGCCGCGTCCAGCCGCGTGGACTTGGGCGCGCCCTTCTCCAGTACCACCGTCGCCAGGTGGTTCGGCTTGCCGCTCACCGCGCCGACGAGCGTCACCTTTTTCGGCAAATCCCAGGCGCGGACGCCCTTGCCGTAGCGTCCCTGCGCGGGGAATTCCTTCTCGCTGACGCGTTTGGCTTTCCCGTCCGACGCCAGCAGGAAGATCTCGCCCTCCGCGGGCAGAATTTCCGCGCCGACGACTTCGTCCTGTTCATCCAGTTTGATGCCGTTCACGCCCGCGGCGACGAGTCCCATCGGGCGGACGTCCTCCTCCTTGAAGCGGATCGCCATCCCGCCCGAGGTGACGAGCAGGATCTCCTTCTTCTTTCCATCGGTGAGACCCACCCAGCCGAGGCGGTCTTCTTCGTTGACTTTGACCAGCGTGAACGCCTGCGCGGAGGGACCAGGCAGTTCGCTGACGAGGCTCTTCTTGATCATGCCGAAGCGTGTCATCGTGACCACGCAGGTCTCTTCGGGGAACTCGCTCTTGCGGGCGGGCAGCGCGAACATGGCGGTCAGCGCGTCGTCCTCCTCCAGCGGCGAGACTTTGTGATACGGCGCGCCGTCGCTCAGTTTCTCCGCTTCGGGGATGACGTGCAGCGCCACCGCCGCGCACCGTCCGTTTTCCGCGGCGAGGTAGAGCGTGTCGGAGGTGGAGGCTCTCGCCAGCCAGCGCGGCGCGTCGCGGCCCGAGTGTTTGGGCTGTTTGTCGTCGTGCGTGCGCGCGATCAACCCGTCCGCGGTGACGCCCACCCAGACCATCTGGTCGGGCAGGAGGTCGGTGGCGGTCAGCATTTTGGCGGCTTTGCCTTTTTTCAGGTTCACGATCTGCGTGCGACGGCGGTCGGCGTAGGCGGATTTCACTTTCAGCAGTTCCTCCGCCACCGCGCCGCGCATCAGCTTTTGGGATTTCAACAGCGCCTTCAAATCCTTGATGAGCGCGGACACTTCCTTGTATTCGGTCTCGATCTTCTTCCGTTCCAGCGCGGCGAGACGGCGCAGCTGCATGTCGAGGATGGCGTTGGCCTGCAACTCCGTCAGCTTGTAGCGCTTCATCAGTTTGGCGCGCGCCGTCTCCACGTCCGCGGCGTTGCGGATGAGGTGGATGATCTCGTCGAGGTTCTTCAACGCGGTCAGGTATCCCTCGAGGATGTGCTGCCGCGCTTCGGCTTTGTCCAAATCGAACTGGGCGCGCCGCTTGATGACCGTCAGGCGGTGTTCGAGGTAGACGCGCAGCGCCTGTTTGAGCGTGAGCGTGCGCGGCTCGCCGTCCACGAGCGCCAGCAGGTTGATGCTGAAGGTGGTCTGCATCGGCGTGCGTTTGTAGAGGTCGCGCAGGATGACCTCGGGGTCGGCGTTCTTCGTCAGTTCGAGGACGATGCGCATCCCGCGTCGGTCGGACTCGTCGCGCAGGTCGGAGAGTCCCTCGAAGTGACCGTCGCGCGCCAGTTCAGCGATGCGTTCGATCAGGCTGGACTTGTTGACGGTGTACGGCAGTTCGGTGACGATGATGCGGCTCTTGCCGCGTTCCATCTCCTCGACGTGCGCCTTCGCCTGGACCGTGATCCGTCCGCGCCCAGAGCCGTAGGCGGACTCGATGCCCTCGTCGCCTTTCTCCTGGATGATGACGCCGCCCGTCGGGAAGTCGGGACCCAGCACGAATTCCATCAACTGCTCGACGTCTATGTCGTCGAGTTTTTCCCAGCGGTCGAGCATGTAGACGCAGGCGTCCACGATCTCGCCGAGGTTGTGCGGCGGGATGGAGGTGGCCATGCCGACGGCGATGCCCGTCGCGCCGTTGACCAGCAGGTTCGGGATCGCGGCGGGGAGGACGGACGGCTCGGTCAGCGTGTCGTCGAAGTTGGCGACGAAGTCCACCGTGTTTTTGTTGATGTCCGCCAGAATGTCCAGGGCGGGAGCGGCGAGACGCGCCTCGGTGTAGCGCATGGCCGCGGGCGGGTCGCCGTCCACCGAGCCGAAGTTGCCCTGTCCGTCCACGAGCATGGTGCGCATGGAGAAGTCCTGCGCGAGACGCGCCATGGCCTCGTACACGGACGAGTCGCCGTGCGGGTGGTATTTGCCCAGCACTTCGCCGACGATGCGGGCGGATTTTTTGTAGGGCGTGTCGGCGCGGATGCCCATGTCGTACATGGCGTACAGGATGCGCCGCTGCACGGGCTTCATGCCGTCGCGGGCGTCGGGCAGGGCGCGCGCCACGATGACGCTCATGGCGTAATCGAGGTAGGCTTGCTGCATCTCGTGGTCAATGTCTATTTTGCGGACGAGGCCGAGTTCCATGAGAAATCCTTTTTGAACCGCGAAGGCCGCGAAGAACGCAAAGAAAAAACTTCGCGCTCCTGGAGCGCTTCGCGGTTAATTGTGTATGGTTTGCGGGGGCTATCTTACGGGGAAAGAGGCGCGGCGTCAAGGCAAGCCGGATGCCAAACCAAACCATCCCTTGCCGGGAGGCTGAGTCGAATATGGCGCGTGGACCAGGCCGCGTTCAGGGCTTGAACGTGATGACGTTAGTCACGCAGACGCCGGCGAGTCCGTTCTTGGTGCAGAGTTTGAGCGTGGCGCGGATGCGGTGTCCGCTGGGGTTGTAGGCGAAGGCCGGCGCGCTGAGGATGACGACCTTGCCGGGCTCGATGCTGGCGACGGTCGTGGAGGTCAGACACCCATTGACGTCGTTGAAACCGTTGTTGGACGCGGTCAGCGCGACGCTGGTGTTGAGGTCCTTGACGGTCAGAAGGTAGGACCGGAACGGGAGCGCGCCGACATTTTTGATCCTCAAATCCACCCACCAGCCGGCGCAGGTATCCAGCGCGTGATAGGCGAAGTCAAAGTCCGGCATCGGCGTGGGCGTGGGCGGCGGGGTGTACACCGGCAGCAGGGACGTGTCGCCCGCGATGGAGGCGTATTGACCGGTGACCCAGCAGAATGTCCCCGAATTATTGGGCAGGCGGATGTACCAGAAGGTCCCGGCGGGGTTTTTCCCGTAGACTTGCGCGGTCTGCCCGACGAAGAGACCGCCGACCAGATCGTAGACCACGCCCGGACCGACGCGGCAATTCGTGTCCATCGAGACGCTGATCATCGGGACGGCGGGCGTGTCGGTGAAATACGGGGTCGGCGAAAGCGTGGGGGACGGGGTGGGCATGTCTGCCGGCGCTTCGGAGGCCAGCGAAGGCGGGGCCGTCGACGGGACCAGGGTCTGGCTGACGGCCGCCGCCACGGTCTGCGCGACGGCGGTGGCGGCCGCGCCCGGCTCCGGCTGTGTGGGCGCGGTCCCGCCCGGCAGGTTGCAGGCCAGCGCCGCCAAAAGCAACGCGCCGATCAACGCCAAACGACGACTGACGGTTGTCATTCTTCCTCCTCGGTAGAACGGTGGCACAATTACAGTATACCCGCGCGGGGTAAATTTGCAAACTACCCCGCCGCCCCGGAAGGATCGGACAGGGAATCCCCGCCTCCGCGCGGCAGGGGAGCGCGGGTTAAAAAAAGAGATGCCCCTTTCGGGGCATCTCCTGTCAACTTAATCGGCGGCGGCCGCGCTTTCGGGGATCTCGGTCCACTGCGACGAACCCACCTCGCCCTCGATCTTCTTGAAGCGTCCCTGCGTGAAGCCCGTCCCCGCGGGGATGAGCTTGCCGATGATGACGTTCTCCTTCAGACCGTAGAGCGGGTCGGTGGTGGACGCGATGGCCGCGCCCGCCAGCACTTTGATAGTGTGCTGGAACGAGGAGGCCGAGAGGAACGAGTCGGTGCTGAGCGAGGCCTTCGTCACGCCGAGCAGGACTTCCGCGAACTTGGCGGGCTGTTTGCCTTCGGCCAGCAGGGCCTCGTTCACGCGGCGGATCTCCAGACGGTCCACCGCGTCGCCCGGCAGGTACTTGGTGTCGCCGGGACGCGTCACCTGCACCTTGCTCAGCATCTTGCGGATGACCACCTCGAAGTGCTTGTCGTGGATGTTCTGTCCCTGCGAGCGATAGACTTTCTGGACCTCGCCCATCAGGTACAGTTCGCAGGCCTCGCGTCCGCGGATGCGCAGAATGCGGTGCGGGTTGAGAGAGCCTTCGGTGAGCGGCTCGCCGGCTTCGATCTTGTCGCCGTCGCGCACCAGCAGGCGGGAGGTGGTGGGGATCTCCTCCTCCTTTTCCTCGCGCTGGTCGTACGAGACGATGACCTGGCGGTCTTTCTTCTCGACGCGCACGCGTCCGCCGCGCTGGGCGGTGATGGTGGCGTCGTCCAGTTTCGCCAGTACGTCGCCGGTCTTGACTTCCGCCTCGCTCTTGGCGACGATCTTCCAGTCTTCGGGGATGTCGTAGGCGTCGCTGACGAGTTCGCTGTGTTCGATCTTGACGAGGCGCATGTCGGCGTATTTATCCGACTGGGAGATGCGGACCGTCCCGCTGATCTCCGCGACGACGGCTTCGCCCTTCGGCTGTTTGCGCGCTTCGAAGAGTTCCTCCACGCGCGGCAGGCCGGTGGTGATGTCGCCTCCGGCCGCCACGCCTCCGGTGTGGAAGGTGCGGAGCGTCAACTGCGTGCCGGGTTCGCCGATGGACTGGGCGGCCACAATGCCCACCGCCGCGCCCATCTCCACCATGGTGCCGCGGCCCAAATCGAGGCCGTAGCACTTGGCGCAGATGCCGTGGTCGAGTTCGCAGGTCAACGCGGAGCGGACCTTCACTTCCTCCACGCCCGCGGCCACGATGCGGCGCGCCAGTTCGTGGCTGATCACGTCGTTGTATTCGGCCAGGACTTCGCCGGTGCGGGGATCCAGCACGCGTTCCGCGACGAGACGGCTGTAGAGGCGCGTCCCCAACGGCTCTCCGGCCACGTCGTCCGACTTGCGGATCCAGATTCCGTCTTTCGTGCCGCAATCGTGTTCGTTGATGATGATGTCCTGGGCGATGTCCACGAGGCGGCGGGTGAGGTAGCCCGCGTCCGCGGTGCGCAGGGCGGTGTCGGCCAGGCCCTTGCGCGAGCCGTGAGTCGAGATGAAGTATTCGAGCGCGGTCAGTCCCTCGCGGAAGTTGCTGCGGATCGGCAGGGGGATGATGCGTCCCGACGGGTCGGCCATCAAGCCGCGCATCCCGGCCAGCTGCGAGATGGACGAGAAGCCGCCTTTAGTGGCGCCCGAGGTAGCCATCGTGGAGAGGTTGCCGTCGGGGTCCATGTGTTTTTTTACGGCGTCGGCCACCTTGTCGGTGGTCTTCTGCCAGATTTCGATCTCGCGCTCGTTCTTTTCCTGTTCGGTGAGCAGGCCGCGGCGGAAGTCGCGCTGGGCGATCTCCACTTCCGCGAGCGCCTCGTTGATTAGGGCGGCGCGCTCCGGCGGGATGGCGATATCGGCCACGGCCAGCGTGATGCCCGATTTCATGGCGTATTCGAAGCCGATCCGTTTGATGCTGTCGGCCAGGTTGGTGGTCACTTCCTGCCCGCAGAGTTCGTAGACTTCAGCGATCAGGTCCTTCACGCCGCCTTTGTCCAGTTTGCGGTTCACGAACTGGACCTCCTCGGGCAGGACGCGGTTGAAGATGACGCGGCCCACCGTTGTGTCCACGAGACGCGTCTCCTGTTCCGCGAGACGCTTCCCGTTGTCGTCGTACCAGGTGTCCACGCGGACTTTGATGAGGCTGTGGATGTCCACCTGGTTGAGTTGGTACGCGAGTTCCACTTCGTCCAGGTCGGCGAAGGCGCGCCCGTCTCCCTTGCGGGGGGTGTGGCGTTTCATCGTCAGGTAGTACACGCCCAGCACCATGTCCTTCGACGGGCTGATGATCGGCTCGCCGTCGGCGGGTTTGAGCAGGTTTTTGGACGAGAGCATGAGTTCGCGCGCTTCCTGCACGGCCTTCTGCGAGAGCGGCACGTGGACGGCCATCTGGTCGCCGTCGAAGTCCGCGTTGAAGGCGGTGGTGACGAGCGGGTGCAGTTGGATGGCGCTGCCTTCGATCAGGATCGGTTCGAAAGCCTGGATGCCGAGGCGGTGCAGCGTGGGCGCGCGGTTGAGCAGCACTGGACGTTCGCCGATGACGCTTTCGAGCGCCTCCCAGACCTCGGGGCGGTTCCGCTCGATGAGGCGGCGCGCGCCCTTGACGTTGGCGGCATAGTTGTGCTGGACGAGGCGGGCAATCACGAAGGGACGATAGAGTTCCAGCGCCATGCTCTTGGGCAGGCCGCACTGGTACAGTTTGAGCTGCGGACCGACGACGATCACGGAACGGCCGCTGTAGTCTACGCGTTTGCCGAGCAGGTTACGGCGGAAGCGTCCCTTCTTGCCTTTGAGCATGTCGCTCAACGATTTGAGTTCGCGGCGGCCGCGGCGGCTGAGTGCCTTGCCGCGCTGGCTGTTGTCAATGAGACTGTCCACCGCCTCCTGCAACATGCGCTTCTCGTTGCGGATGATGACGTCCGGCGCGCCCAACTCCAGCAGGCGTTTGAGGCGGTTGTTGCGGTTGATGACGCGGCGGTAGAGGTCGTTCAGGTCGGAGGTGGCGAAGCGGCCGCCGTCCAGTTGGACCATCGGGCGCAGGTCCGGCGGGATGACCGGGAGGACGGTGAGTTCCATCCACTCGGGGCGGTTGCCGGAGCGGCGGAAGGCTTCCACGACCTTGAGCCGCGTGGTGGCCTTCTTGCGCTTCTGCTTGGACTTGGTGGTTTTGACCTCCCGCCAGAGTTCCTCGGATAGTTTGTCGAGGTCGAGGCGTTTGAGGAGGTCGTAGAAGGCTTCGGCGCCCATGTCGGCGCGGAAGACCTGTCCCCAGCGCTGGCGCAGTTCGCGATAGCGCATTTCGCTCAGGAAGGTGAACGGGCGGAGTTCGAGCAGTTCGTCGCGCAGGCGGGTGTTCTGTCCCTGCGAGACGGAGGACTGGTCTTCCAACTCGTTGCGGAGGGCGTCCATCTCCTGCTCGGCCTCGGCTTTGAGGCGCGCCACTTCGGTCTTGAGCGTTTCGAGTTCTTTTTGCTTCTGGTCTTTCAGTTCGTTTTCAACCGCCTCGAGGCGGGCTTTGACGATCTTCTGCACCTGGCTGATGTGTTTGGCCGCGACGATCGTCCCCGCCGAGACCAGCGTCTCGCCGGTGGAGCCGAACATGATGTCCTTTTTGGCGGGCTTGCCGAGCTGGTCTTGCAGGGTCTTTTCGAGTTTCTGGCCTTCCTTGATGACGGGGTCGAGGCGTTCGGCCACCTGCTCGTCGTAACTGGCTTCGAGGGCGTTGCGGCGCTGCGTCAACTCGGAGATGGCGTGGTCGCGCTGGGTCTTGATCTCGGCGATGCGCGCGTTGACGCCCGCCGCCTGTTCGCGGTCCGAGACGGAGATCTCGTCTTCGAGGCGTTTGAGGGCCTTGTTTCGGGCTTCCTCGTCCACATAGGTGACGATGTATTGGGCGAAGTACAGCACGCGGTCCAGGTTGCGGCGCGAGATGTCGAGCAGCATCCCCAGGTAGGAGGGGATGCGGCGCGTGTACCAGATGTGCGCCACGGGCGTCGCGAGGGTGATGTGTCCCATGCGTTCGCGGCGGACGGCGGCGCGGGTCACTTCCACGCCGCATTTATCGCAGGTGATGCCTTTGTAACGGGGGTTTTTGTATTTGCCGCAGTAGCACTGCCAGTCGCGGGTGGGGCCGAAGATGGCCTCGCAGAACAACCCGTCCTTTTCAGGGCGCAGGCGGCGGTAGTTGATGGTTTCCGGCTTGAGCACCTCGCCGTACGACCACGACAGGATCGTTTCGGGCGAGGCTAAACTGATACGGAGCGCGTTCAATCCCTTGGTTTCCACTGAATCCTCTCCTCGAGTAAAGAGTGCGGGCTGCCGGGCTTGTTCGTCGGCCGCGCGCTCGTACGCGCGCTAGAGACAAACAAAGGCAAGCGCTTCGAGACCAATTTTTATCTCAAGCGCTTGCGGTTTTTATGCTCGGTTTTCTGTTCATCCAACGGACGGCATTATATCAGGTTGGCGGGAATGCCGCAAGGATTTTCATTAAATTTTCATATGTTTTTTCGCGGGCTTTGCGCTTCTATAGGCCGGCCCGGCGTTATTGTGAGAAAGCCGCGCGGAAGGTTGCGCGCGAATGCAAACAGCGGTAAGATTGAGTTGATGGTACGGTTACCGCTCGCATTAGACCGATTAGCTTTAGATATTGCCATGCTGCAAATGATCGCAGGGCCTGACAGGTGAATCGCTTCCCTGTCAGGCCTTTCTAATTCATGATGGAGCGGGATCGCATCCCGCCCTATATTCTCACAAGGAGATGAAATGCAAACACCCTGGGAATACCGCTATGCCCACCGCACACAGAGAATGGGCAGTTCCGTCATCCGCGAATTGCTCAAACTCACCGAACAACCGGAAATCATTTCTTTCGCGGGGGGACTGCCCGCGCCGGACGTTTTCCCCGTGAAGGAATTTCGCGAGGCTTGCAGCGTCGTGCTGGAACAACACGGCGCGCAGGCTTTGCAATACGGCGCCACGGAGGGATACCGTCCGCTTCGCGAGATGATCGCCCGTCACACCGCGCGCTACGCGGTGGAGGTGTCGTCCGATAACATCCTCATCACTTCAGGCTCGCAGCAGGCGCTGGACTTCATCGGGCGGCTGTTCATCAACCGCGGCGACCACATCGTGGTGGAATCGCCCACCTACCTTGGCGCGCTCCAGGCGTGGAACGCCTACGGCGCGCAGTACATCACCGTCCCGATGGACGAACACGGCATGATCATCGAGGAACTCGAAGCGGCGCTGCGCGTCGGCCCGAAATTCATCTACGTCCTGCCCAACTTCCAGAACCCGTCGGGTTGCACGCTCAGCCTCGAGCGGAGGAAAAAACTCGTCGAGCTGGCCGACCGCTACGGGGTCCCGATCATCGAGGACGATCCGTACGGACAGTTGCGCTACGAGGGCGAACACCTCCCCTCGGTCGTCTCGCTCGACAGCGAGTTCCGCGGTCCCAACGGCGGACATTACAGCGGCAACGTCATCTACTTAAGCACGTTCTCGAAACTGCTCGCGCCGGGCCTGCGCCTGGCCTGGGTCATCGCGCCGCCGGAGGTCATCCGCAAACTGGTGATGACCAAACAGGCCGCCGACCTGCATACTTCCTCGTTCAATCAGTATGTGGCCTACGAAGTCGGCAAGGGCGGATTCATCGATGAACATGCCAAGTTCATCCGCGACGTATATAAGGAACGCCGCGACGTGATGCTCGAAATGATGGACGAGATGTTCCCGCCCGAGATGCGCTGGACGCGTCCGCATGGCGGCATGTTCCTGTGGGGCATCATGCCCGAAGGCATGGACTCGTCGGAAGCGCTCAAGATCGCCATCGAACGCAAAGTGGCTTTCGTGCCAGGCACGGCTTTCCACGCCAACGGCGGCGGGGCCAACACCATGCGGCTCAACTTCTCGTACTCCTCGCCCGACACCATCCGCACCGGCATCACGCGCCTGGGCGGCCTGTTGAAGGAACTGCTGCACGAGAACGGGAACGGTCGCAAATAGGATGTAAATAAAATCAGGGCGACTCATCCGAGTCGCCCTGATTTATTCTGGATGGCCGCGCCTCAGGGCGCGTTCTTACGCTTCCACGCCAAAGCGCCTTCGGTAATCGAATCGCGCCAGGGGATCTTCGGCTCCCAGCCGAGGTCCCGGCGGATCTTCTGCGCGTTGATGGTCATAACCCGCCAGAGCGGGAAGAACAGGTCAATGCTCATCACGTGCGCCGGGTCGTCCGGCGATTGGTGGAGGAACACCTGAAGCCCGACGCGGAACGCGGACGAACGTTTGGTGGGAGCGGGAATGCCCAGCGCTTTTGCGATTGTCTCAACCGTCTCGGAGATCCTGACCGTCGCGTCTGCGACGTTGTAGACCTGGTTGGCCGCGCCCGGGTGGACGGCGGCCAGCGCCGCGGCCGCGCTGACGTTTTCCACCGCGCTCAGCGACCATTCCTGCTGTCCGTCGCCCAGATAGGTGAACGTGCCGTTCATCAACATCGGCGCGACGGACGGGATGAGGAAGCGGTCTCCGCCGCCGGTGATCCAATAGGGACGCAGGATGACGTATTCGAGTCCGCCAGCGCGGACGATCTCCTCCGCCGCGATCTTGCTGTTGGTGTAGCCGTTGCTTTTGAAAGTCGGCGTGGTTTCGTCCACGTTGCCTTTGAGCATGTTCAGGCCGTACACGCCGGCGGTGCTCATGAACACGAACCGTTTCACCCCGCTGGCCTTCGCCGCGTTGAGGAGGGCGCGCGTCCCCTCGGCGTTGACGCGGAGATATTCCGCCGCGTCGCCGCGTCCTGAACCGACCAGTCCCGCGCAGTGGACGACGGCGTCGCATCCGTCCGCGACCCCCGTCAGCGTGGACGGGATAGTCAGGTCGGCGCTCTCGACTTTTTCCACCACGCCCTGGACGTGCGCGCTGCCGGCCGGGTTGCGGCTCAGCGCGCGGACGCTGTGACCTTCAAACGCCAGCCGACGCGCGATCAGGTTGCCGACCAGCCCGCTTGTGCCTGTGACAAGAATTCTCATAATGTTATCTCCGTTGTGCGGAGTATTTTACACCAATTCGCGCATCGGTTTCCGGCCGGGAACCTGCGGAAAAAGAGTACAATTTGACTGTCCATCATCTTTCAAGGAGAATCCCCATGACCATCGTCCTCGACGGTTCATCCCTCACCATCGAAAAAGTTGTCGCCATCGCGCGCGGGAACGAAAAAGTGGAACTGGCCCCCGCCGCGCTGGAGCGGATCAAAGCCTGCCGCGCCATGCTGGAAGAGAAACTGGCCGCGAAAGAGATCATGTACGGCACGAACACCGGCATCGGCGAGTTTTCGGAAAAGATCCTGAACGACGAGCAGGTGAAGGAATTTCAAAGATACCTTGTCTACAATCACGCCGCGGGGATCGGCGACCCCGCGCCGGTCGAACACGTGCGCGCCGCGCTGGCGGGACGGATCAACGTCCACGCGCACGGCAACTCGGGCTGCCGTCCCGAGATCACGTTGACGCTGGTGGAGATGCTCAACAAAGGCGTCACGCCGGTGGTTTGTCAAAAAGGCTCCGTCGGCGCGAGCGGCGACCTGGCCCCGATGGCGCAGGCCGCGCTGCTCCTGATGGGGGAGGGCGAGGCGTTCTTCGATGGCGAACGACTCGCAGGTTCAGAAGCGATGCGGCGCGCGGGGATTCCGATTCCGGGTCTGCAAGCGCGCGACGGTCTCGCGACCATCAACGGCTCGAACCTGCTGACGGCCATGTCTGCGTTGCACATTTACGACATGGAACGATTCTTGAAACAGGCCGAGATCGCGGCGGCGATGTCCATTGAAGCGCTGCTGGGGAATCTCAAACCGTACAACACAAAACTGCACGAACTGCGCGGCTTCAAGGGCGCGGTGACCTCGGCGCGGAACATTATGAAGATCGTCGAAGGCTCGGATTTGACGACCGGCAAAATGAAGACGAAAGTGCAGGACGCCTACTCGATGCGCTCCACCCCGCAGGTGATCGGCGCGGCGCGCGACGCGGTGACGTATGCCCGCTCGCAGGTGGAGATCGAACTGAACGGCGTGGGCGACAACCCGATCTTCATCCCTGAAGATAAACTAACCCTGACCGGCGCGAACTTTCAGGGATCGCCCGTCTCGCTTCCGATGGACATGGCGGGCGCGGCCGTCACGATGGTCTGCGTGCTGGCCGAGCGGCGGCTCAACCGCCTGACCAACCCCGCGCTCTCGCAGGGCCTCCCCGACTTCCTCGCGCACGAACCCGGCTTCTATTCCGGGCTGATGCTCTCGCAATATACCGCCGACCATCTCATCGTGGAGCAGCGGATTCTCTCCGCGCCGGCTTCGATCCAGTCCATCCCCGCCGCGGCCGACCAGGAGGACTTCGTCTCGATGGGCATGAACGTCGCCCTCAAGAACGGACAGATCCTGGACAACGCGTACGGCGTTCTCGGTATCGAGTTCATGGCCGCCGCGCAGGCGTTGGACTTCCGCGAGTTCCATCCCGGAAAAGGGACGCAAGCCGCGCGCGAAGTCATCCGCAAATACGTCAAGCATCTCGATATTGACCGTCCGCTGTTCAACGATCACAACGCGATGAAAGCGCTGGTCAAATCGGGCGAGATTTTGGACGTGGTGGAAAAGACGGTGGGCGGCCTGGGCGCGTAGCGCAGACCTGACCTTGAATCACAAACTCCCGCCGAGACTCGACGGGAGTTTTCCTACTCTCTACTCTCTACTCTCTACTCTCTGCTTTCCCCATACAATTTGCGGTGCAATATGCTCAGCGCGCGCACCTGCTCCGCGGCGTGATACGACGACCTCACCAGCGGATTCGACTCCACCCACTTGAAGCCGATCTCTTTGCCGTAGTCGCGCAGCTCGGCAAACTCCTCCATCGTGTAATAGCGCTGCATGGCGAGATGCTTCTTGCTCGGCTGGAGGTACTGGCCGATGGTCAAAATGTCCACGCCCCAACTGCGCTGGTCGCGCATCACGGCTTTGACCTCGTCCATCGTCTCGCCGAGACCGACCATGATGCCCGACTTGGTCAGCGCCTCGGGGTCGAGACGTTTCGCGTTCGTGAGCGTCGCCGCGGCCCATTCGTAGTTGTCCTGCGGCTGGACGGATTTGAACAGGCGCGGCACCGTCTCCACGTTGTGGTTCAAAATTTCGGGACGCGCGTCCATCACGATCTTCAGCGCTTCCACGCTCCCTTTGAAGTCGGGGATCAGCACCTCGATGGAGCAGCCCGGCAGCAGCTCGCGGATGCGGCGAATGACCATGGCGAAGATCGGCGCGCCGCCGTCGCGGCGTTCGTCGCGATTGACCGAGGTGATCACCGCGTGCTTCAAATTCATGGACTTGACGGCCTGCGCCACGCGTTCGGCCTCGCCCCAATCGAGCAGGCCGGGGCGTCCGTGTTTGATGTCGCAGAATCCGCAGGAGCGCGTGCACACGTCGCCGAGCATCAAAAACGTGGCGGTGCCGCTGCCCCAACATTCGCCCATGTTGGGACACATGGCTTCTTCGCAAACCGTGTGCAGTTCTTTCGAGCGCATCAACGTTTGCAGGCGTTCGTAGTTTTCGCCCGAAGGGGCGCGTACCTTGATCCATTCCGGGCGGCGCAGCGGACGCGCTTCCGTCTCGACGGCGACCCGGTCTCGTGTAGGGGTGGTAATTGCCATTAATCCTCTTCGTTTCGATACGCTAATTTCGTGAAATTCGTGTTATTCGCGGCAAAAAAGAGACGCCGACTTTATTTTCGATGAAGCCTAATGCTTCCTGACTTTCAACCGCAGGCCTTTGACTTCGACAACCTCGACCTGGTCTCCCTTACGGATCGCGCCGGACCCTTCGGCCTGTTCCGCGCTCCACAGTTCGCTCTGCAATTGGACCTGACCTGTCTGGCCGCTCCACGCGGTGACTTTCCCTGTCTTGCCCGCGAGGGATTCGACTCCCGCGCGGATCGGCGCGTGACGCGCCCGCAGCGCGATCGTCATCACCGCGAAGGCCATCCCGCCGAGCAGGACGCCGGTCCCCACCACCAGCGGCGTCGAGACGCGCGGCTGGAATTCGAACGGGGCCGCGGGCGTGGAGTTGAACAGCACCAGCATCCCGAAAATGAACGAGGCCGCGCCGGCCGCGGTCAACCCGCCGTGCGTGGGCGCTTTGATGTCGAGCAGGAACAGCACGAACGCGGTGACGAGGAAAATGATCCCGAACCAGTTCAGGGACAGCGACCCGCCTCCGTAGATCGCCAGCGCGATGCAGACCACGCCGATGAACCCCGACACCCATCCGCCCGGCTGGGCGAGTTCGAAATAGAGCGCCAGCATCCCGATGGTCATCAAAATGGAAATGATGTTCGGGTCGTTGAGGACGAGCAGGAATTCCTCGACGAACGTCATCGGCAGGGACTCGGCGCGGGCGTTGGCGGTGTGCAACGTGCGCGGCCCGTCCGTCATCTGGACCGTGAAGCCGTCCAGCTTTTGGAGCAAATCGGAAGTGTCGTTCGCGATGAAGTCAATCAGGTGAACTTTGAGCGCCTCGTCCGAGGTGACGGCGGTCGCCTTCAGGATCATGGATTCGGCGAGTTGGAGCGCTTCTTCGCCGCGCCACTGGGTGAACGTGCGGGCTTTGGCGGTCAGCGCTTCCATCTCCTTGGCTTTCATGGTCTCGCCGAGGTCCTCGCCGGAGCCGCCGACCGGGCTGGCCGCGCCGATGGTGGTCTGCGGGGCCATCGCCGCGGCATGCGCGGACATGGTGATGACCGCGCCCGCGCTCGCGGCCCACGCCCCGCGCGGGCCGACGTATACGACCACAGGCACGCGGCTGGCGCGGATCGTCTCCGTGATCTGGTTCATGACGGTGATGAGTCCGCCCGGCGTGTTCAGCTCGACAATCAGGACTTCGGCGTTCTCGCGTTCGGCGATCCGTATCCCGCGCTGGATGTACTCCTGCATGGTGGGCATGATCGGCCCCTCGGCTTTCAGCACGAGCGCGAGCGGACGGTCGCTCTGGGCGCGGCCCCGGCCCGAGAAAACCGCCAGCAGGCCCAAAGTCAGGAGAAAGATGCGGAGGAGTTTCATGCCTGCTATTATACTCGCGGGTGTATACTATTAAAGAAGGAATCGCATGACTGACCGATCATCGCCCTCCCCGAATCGCGTTTCGATAAGCATGTTCGCGCGCGTCGCCGTCCTTTTCCTCCTGCTCATGCTTTTCCCCTTCCCGATTGCGGGACGGTGGGACTGGTGGGGCGCGTGGGCGAGCGGAATCCTGATGGTCGTCTCGTTCATCGTCAGCCGGGCGATCGCGGCCCGCGTCCACCCGGACCTTTTGGCGGAGCGCGGCAAATTCCTGGCGCATGAAGACGTCAAGCCCTGGGACAAGATCCTATCGCCCATCGTCGGCCTGTTCGGCATGATCGCCATCTCCGCGACAGCCGCGCTGAACCTGCGTTTCGGCTGGCCGCCCCGCGCATCTTTGGGAATGCAACTGACCGGGCTGGCAATCGCCGCGCTGGGATACGCGCTGGCAAGTTGGGCATTGATCGTCAACCGCTTCTTTTCGGGCGTGGTGCGCATCCAAAAAGAGCGCGGCCACGTTGTGGTGGACTCGGGTCCCTATCGCCTCGTCCGCCATCCCGGATATCTCGGAAGCGTGATCGGCGACCTGGGAATCCCGCTTCTGCTGGGTTCCTATTGGGCGTTGATCCCGGCCCTGCTCACGATCGTCGCGGTCTTCGTCCGCGCCGCGCTGGAAGACAAGACTTTGCAGGACGAATTGCCCGGCTACGCCGAGTACGCGCGGCGCACGCGCTATCGGCTGATACCGGGCGTATGGTAAACCGCCGCCGAGAGACTCCCCAAGCGCGGCGCGCTCCTCGTCGCCAGCGCCGACGCCCACTTCGCCGGCGCGTACTTCATCCTCCGTAAGGAAACCGCCGAAGACGACATCGCTGAATTGGATATTCTGTAACGCAAAGCGTCGTTTTGTACTGTGAGAATCATGTTTCGCAAACTTTTTTGGATTTTGACCCTCGCGGCCCTCGCGGCCTGCTCGACTCCCGCCTCTCCCTCGACTTCGGGCGGACTCTCCGTCGTCGCCACCACCTCCCTCATCGGCGACGCGGCGCGGCAGGTGGGCGGTCCGCGCGTGACCGTCCGCGTGCTCCTGCCCATCGGCGCGGACCCGCACGCCTACGACCCGCGTCCGCAGGACGTGGCCGCGCTGAGCGGCGCGGACCTCGTCCTCGTCAACGGCTTCGACCTCGAGGTTACCCTCCAGCCGCTGCTGACGGACGCGGCCAACGTCGTCGTCGTTTCGGAGGGCATCGCCGCCCTGCCTTTCTCGGGCGAGGAAGGCGGACTCGACCCGCACGTCTGGCAGGACCCGAACAACGTTATCGTGTGGACGCGCAACATCGCCGACGCGTTCTCCAAAGCCGATCCCGCTCACGCGGACGAGTATCAAGTCAACGCGGAGAAGTACATTGCCGAGCTGACTTCGCTCGACGCCTGGATCCGCGAACGGGTGGCGGAAATTCCCGAGGCGAATCGCAAACTCGTCACCGACCACGAGGCCTTCGGGTATTTCGCGGCGCGCTACGGCTTTGAGCAGGTCGGGACGGTGATCCCCTCGCTGAGCACGGGCGCGGCTCCCTCGGCGCGGGAACTCGCCGCGCTGGAGGACGCGATCCGCTCCAGCGGCGTAAAGGCCGTCTTCGTCGGCTCCACCGTCAGTCCCGATTTGAGCCGCCGCGTCGCCGATGACACGGGCGTCCGTCTCGTGTCCCTTTTTACAGGCTCGTTGAGCGCGGCGGGCGGCGGCGCGGAGACCTACCTGGACATGATCCGCTACAACGTCAACGCGATCGTCGAAGCATTACAGTAAGACCTGTCTCACGCATCGAATAACCATGTATCCGCATATTCTTCACCGAATCGACGAACCGATCCTCGACGTGCAGAAATTGACCGTCCGTTATAACGGGCGCGCGGCGCTCGACGACGTGACCTTCCACCTGCACGCGGGCGAACGCGTCGCGGTTGTCGGTCCGAACGGCGCGGGGAAAAGCACGCTCTTCAAAGTGGTGGCGGGCGTCCTCGCGCCTACTTCGGGGAGCGTGACCGTTTCGGGGACGCGTCCCGCCACGCACGTCTGCATCGGTTACGTCCCCCAGCGCAGTCACGTGGACTGGAATTTCCCCGTCAGCGTGGCGGACGTGGCGATGATGGGACGCTCCGCCGTGATGGGCGCGTTCCGCTGGCCGACGCGCCGCGATTGGGACTTCGTGCGCGGCGCGCTCGAAACTGTGGAACTCGCCGACCTCGCCAAACGGCAGATCAGCGAACTCTCGGGCGGACAGCAGCAGCGCATGTTCATCGCCCGCGCCCTGGCGCAGCAAGCCGAGTTGATGCTGATGGACGAGCCGCTGACGGGACTCGACCTGCCCGCGCAGGAGGGGATTCTCAACCTGCTCGATAAACTCCAAAAGCAAAACGTCACCGTGATGGTAGCCACGCACGACCTGGACCAGGCGGAAAAGCATTTCGACCGCGTGATGCTGTTGAACCGCAAAGTGATTGGCTTCGGCGCGTCGAAGGAAGTCCTGACGCCCGAACGGTTGATGCAGGCCTACGGCAACCGAATGAGACTGGTCGACGCGGACGGCAAATTGATGACGTTCGATGAGGATTGCTGCGGAGACGAATGACCTGGCTCATTGAACCCCTCTCTTATCCCTTCATGCTGCGCGGACTCGCCGCGGGCGTCCTCGTCGGGATCGTCTGCGCGGTCGTCGGGACTTACGTGGTCCTGCGCGGCATGGCCTTCTTCGGCGACGCGTTGGCGCACACCGTCCTGCCGGGCGTGGCGCTGGGTTACCTCGTCGGCGGCGGGACGCGCGAATCGCTCTTCTGGTGGGCGCTGGGGACGGCCGTCCTCGCCTCGCTGGGCATCGGCGCCATCAGCAAAAACGCCCGCATCAAGGAAGACACCGCCATCGGCGTGGTCTTCGCGGGGATGTTCGCGCTCGGCATCGCCATCATCTCCACTGTCCGCTCCTACGCGGTGGACTTGAGTCATTTTCTCTTCGGCGACGTGCTGGGCGTGACCAACCGCGACCTAATCCTGACCCTCGTCTTCGGCGGGATCGTCCTCCTGCTCGTCTTCATTTTCTACAAGGAATTCCTCACGCTCTCCTTCGACCCCGTCCTGGCCGCGACCCTCCGCATGCCTGTGGACCTGCTCAACAACCTCCTGCTGGCGATGATCGCGGTGACCGTCGCCATCTCCATGCAGACGGTCGGCGTGGCGCTGATGGTCGCCATGCTGGTCACGCCCGCCGCCACTGCCTACCTGCTGACCCGCCGCCTGTGGACGATGATGCTGATCGCGGCCGTCATCGGCGCGGCATCATCGGTCGTCGGCCTGTATCTCAGCTTTTACGTCAACATCGCCTCGGGCGCGGCCATCGTCCTGACCGCGACCGCGATCTTCATCGTTGTCTTTCTCTTCAACCCGCGGCAGGGAATGTTGAGGAAGTAGACGCTTTAATCCCCCGCGTAGACGACCAGCGGTTTCAGGCTGATCTGCGCGTCTGCGAGGAGAGATTCAGCGCCTGACGCCGCGCCCCGCGCGCATTGCGACAAGTTGTCAATCCGATTGGCAATTTGTCGGGCATCTTTTCTCGTTCTGAAAACGACGGCAGATGCCAAGCGGACACCTGTACCGACCGCAGGTGTCCGCTACCTGCTTGTTCACACCGAGGGCTTTCGGCTTGTCCGCGATGGAGGGTTTGGGAGAGGACACGGGAAATTTATTGAACCTGCCTGATTTCATCCAGAAAATTGTTTTTGTCTATCGTTTTCAAAGCATGTGGAAGCGGAAAGACAGGCGTCGGTTTTTGGGATTCGTATTTGATCTCGAAGCATTGATACTCTTTGTCGTAATTTTCCAGAACAATGTCCACTTCCTTGCCGCCATATTCGCGATAAAAATACGCGCTCATGGGCAGGCGCTGAATCCTTCTCCGCTTTTCCAATTCAGAGACAATGAAATTCTCGAAGACGCCGCCTTTGTCGGGGCGCAGGTCGGGACGGCGGAAGTCCTTGACCAGCGCGTTGCGAATCCCCAGATCGTAGAAATACAATTTCCTGTTTTCCGAGACTGCCCTGCGGAGGTTGGTCTTGAACGAGGGCAGGGGAATCAGGACATAGTTCCTGACGAAGATTTCGATGTAATTCGAAACGGTGCCGACGTTTGCCATCAGCGACGAGGCGATCTCGCGTAGGGATACTTCCTGCCCGATCTGCAGGGCGATCTTGGTCAGGATGTCTTTGGCAAGTTTCAGGTTTTTAAGATCATAGAGGGAAACGATGTCTTTCAGGATGTAACTCTCAACGATGTTTTCCAGCAGGCTGGTTTTGTCTTTTGTCCCTTCCGAGGCGGTAAAGACCTCGGGGTAGGAGCCGAAGACGAGGACTTCCTCCCTCAATCGATTCACAAAGTCCGCCTGCTCGTACGTCTTGTGAGGCGTGTTGGCGCTGATCTCCTCCACGGAAAAGGGCAGGCAGAACAATTCCTGATACCGACCCGCGAGGCTGTCGAAATCCTGTCCCTTCTTTCGCAACTCACTGGAACCCGTGGCGATGATCTTGACGTTGTATTCGTCGTGCAAAAGTTTCAGCGGTACGGTGGATTCGGGAAAACTTTGCACTTCGTCAATCAGGATGAGAGGGTGATTTCTGGCGAGTTCCTCCAGAACGTCCCTTCGGGGCTGAAACCCTTCCCTGTCCGAGAGAAAGTCAAAATTGAAGATGCGCGCATTCCGCTCCGCGCTGATCTTTGCCAGCAGGGTGGATTTTCCCGAACGGCGCGGCCCCCAGATGAAGAGAACCTTGCGCGAATCTCCGCTCAGGTATTCCTGAATATCCTTTTCGATGCTTCGGGTGAACATGATGGCATTATATCAGATTAGCAGTAAATTGTATAACGCCATTGTACAGAATGACAGTAATTTGTCTGGTAGCGCCTTCCAGTTTGCCCGTTTTATGAGCCTATATGATGGGAATGCGGCAGATGCTGAACTTGACAAAATTACAGGTGTGGCGTCAGCGAATGAATGCGTCTATCTGTCGACTTGAAATTCTTCCCGCTCAAAACGGAAGAACCAGGCTTCGGAAGTCTTTGTTTCGTGCTACACTTAACCCGCCAAAGGAGGGCGCTCCTGTGTCAAGTTTGCCGTTTCCCAAACGCGGACTTCCCCGCGACGAGGTCCTCGCGTTCATGCGCGCGGCGCGCGACCGCGACGTGCAATGGCAGCGCGGACGCGTCTTTGGGCTGGTCTATCACGTCAACGACGAAATAGACGACCTGCTCAAAGAGGCCTCGAACCTGTTCTTCTCCGAAAACGGACTCAACCCCACCGCCTTTCCCAGCCTGCGAAAATTCGAGACCGAGATCGTGGCGATGACCGCCTCCCTGCTCGGCGGCGACGCGTCCGCGGCGGGCAACATCACCTCGGGCGGGACGGAGAGCCTGCTGTGCGCAGTCAAGACGGCGCGCGATTGGGCGCGGGTCAATCGTCCCGACGTGAGCGCGCCAGAAATCCTGATGCCCGTCACGGCGCATCCCGCGTTCGAAAAAGGCGCGGAATACTTCGGTTTGCGCGTGATGAAGACTCCCGTCCGCGCCGATTTCCGCGCCGACGTGGAAGCGACGCGCGCCGCGATCACGCCGAACACGATTCTGATGATCGGCTCCGCGCCCTCGTATCCGCACGGCGTAGTGGACCCGATCCGCGAGCTCGCCGCGCTCGCGCAGGAACGCGGCATTCTCTTCCACGTTGACGCGTGCGTGGGCGGCTTCGTCCTGCCGTTCGTGAAAAAACTCGGCTATGAAATTCCCGATTTCGATTTCTCCGTCGCGGGCGTCACCTCCATCTCAGCGGACTTGCACAAATACGGCTACGCGGCGAAGGGCGCGTCGGTCATCCTCTACAAGAGCGCGGCTTTGCGGCGGCATCAGATGTTCGTCTCGACCGACTGGCCGGGCGGCATCTATCCCTCGCCGACGATGGCGGGCACGCGTCCCGCGGGACCGATCGTGGCCGCGTGGGCGATCCTGAATTTCCTCGGCGAGGAGGGTTATCTCGAACTCAACCGGCAGGTGATGGAGACGGTGAAACATTTGCAGGCGGGCATCCGCGCCATCCCTGGCTTGAAGATTCTCTCGAATCCCGAAATGAGCGTGTTCGCGCTCGCGTCCGATTCGCTGGACGTGTACCAGATCGCGGACGAACTCTCGCTGCGCGGCTGGCATCTCGACCGGCAGCAATTCCCCGCCAGCCTGCACATGACGGTCAACTTCGTCCACACGGAGGCGGCGGACGAGTTTCTGCGCGACCTCGCCGCCTGCGCGGACTCCGTCCGCAGGCCGACGCTCCAGAAAACCGCGACCCGCCTCCTCGTTCAGGCCGCGAACGCGCTGGCGAGAATCCTGCCCGAGGCGTGGGTGAGTCGTCTGATGTCGAGGGCATCCGCATTATTGGGCGGCGGAGGCGGCGGACTTCCAAGTCGCATGGCGCCGATGTATGGATTAATTGGCTCGCTCCCAAATCGAGGGGATTTGAAGGAATTGGTGTTAGACCTGTTAGATTCGATGACGCGTCTAAATCAGTGATCAGTGATCAGTGTTCAGTGAGCAGTCATCGGTCTACTTGAAACCTGGAACGTGAAACCGAGGTATTTATGACCGACGCGCAACCGCTCAAGAAAAAATATCTTTCGTTCTGGACGAAACTCGCCTACGGCACAGGCGACTGGGGCACGGCTGGATATGGCACGTTGCGCCAGATCTTCTACGCCATCTTCCTGACGGACGTGGTCGGGCTGGAGCCGCGGCTGGCTTCGGTGGCGGCGCTGGTTGGAATCATCTGGGACGCGATCAACGATCCGCTGGTGGGCATGTTGAGCGACCGCGTCCGCACGCGCTGGGGACGGCGGCGCCCGTTCCTGCTGTTTTTTTCCATCCCCTACGGCGCGACCTTTTTGCTGCTGTGGTACGCGCCGCCTTTTGAAGGCCAGATCGCAAAAGCCGTCTTCATCACGCTGGCTTTCATGATCTCCGATACGATGGAGACGCTGGTCGCCGTCCCGTTCGCCGCGCTGACGCCCGAACTGACTCCCGATTACGACGAGCGCACCTCGCTGACGGGCTTCCGCATGTTCTTCAACCTCGCCATCTCGCTGGTCACCGCGGTGGCCGCGCCCGAAATCCTCGACGCGGCTTTGGGCGCAGGCATGACCCAGCAGCAGGGTTATCTCATCGTCGCGGCCATCTTCGGCGGGCTGGCGACCATTCCGTTCCTGCTGATCTTCTTCGTGATCCGCGAGAATCAACTGACTCCCGAACAGGAACAGGAAGTCTCGTTCATCGAAACCGTCCGCACCGCGTGGGCGAATATCCCGTTCCGTTTCGCGACCGCCGTTTACATGCTGAACTGGATCACCTTCGACCTCGTTGCCCTCGTCCTGCCGTTCTATCTCCTGTATTGGATCGCGCGCGGCGACCTGCTGGCGCGGGCGAGCGTCTTCGGCGTGAGTCTCTCCATCGAGTCGGCGGTCTTCGCCGTCCTGCTCGTCACGGCGGTGGCGTTCCTGCCGCTGTGGGTGTGGGTCTCGAATCGATTCAGCAAGCAGATCGCCTATATGATGGGGATGGTCTTCTGGGCGGTCGTCCAACTCGTCATCTTTTCGATCCAGCCTGGACAAGTGAGCCTGGTGCTCCTCATGAGTTTCTTCGCGGGCATCAGCGTCTCCTCCGCCCACCTGCTCCCCGACTCGCTCTTCCCCGACGTGATTGAATGGGATGAACTGAAGACGCGCCGCCGCTCTGAGGGGATTTACTACGGCGTCAAGAACTTCGTCCGCAAATTGACGGGCGCGCTGGCGATCTTCATCGGCTTGCAGACGCTCGGCTGGTTCGGCTACCAGACGCCTCCCGAAGGCGCGACCTCGTTCATGCAGCCCGATTCGGCGTTAATGGCGATCCGCATCTTAATCGGACCTTTCGGCGCGGTCCTGTTATTCTCCGCCGTCGCCATGGCCTGGTTCTATCCGCTGACGCGCGATAAGCACGCCAAGATACGGAGATTGCTGGGGAGGCGAAAGGGTCGCGAAGCCGTGAGCGAGTGACTTGAAAAAACGTCCGCCCGTGAGGGCGGACGTTTTTTTGATCCACTATGCCGCGATAGGCACGAAAATATTTGGTTTGGAACGGGCGGTAATGCGGTTGGCTTTTACCCTTGCAAAAACAATGGGCTTGCCCTGACTCCCATATTTATCAAGAAGGTCCAGGTTGAGTTGGCGCAACTCTGGGTCGTTTTCAGGCAGCAACACCAATTCGAAGTTTTCAGGCAGGACATCCAAAACTTTGGGGTTGTTCAATATGTATTTAATGATCTCGCTCGTCAAGCGCGCATTGCGTTCGACGACCGCGTTGTTTATTTTTTTAACCATGTCTCATATCTCCTGTAATACTCGCGCCGTCTGCCGACAATATCGTTCACGGCCATCGTGAACGCTTCATTGTAATCCTGCATCGTCATTCTCGTTTTTTCTTCTCGTTGATGCGGATGCATTGTATCACGATGGGCATACCCGTGAGCCGTATCGTATCTTACAACAGCGATCCATGTTTCGTCATCGTCAAACTGACACTCTAGTTGTGCGACAAAGCGAATGATTCTTCCACGTTCGGAATCAAATTCAACGCGTAACGCAATATTGTCTTCCAACAGGCGACGAAATTCCACATGACGCATCTATTAGGTTTCCTTTATTCGTTCTCGAACCTTTCGATGGCGTGGCTTTTGGCGGACTCGGCGTTCCTTATGATATGCGTTGTTCGCACAGGCGGCTGGCTCGCAAAGGATGAGGCATTTGCGCTGGTAGTTTGCCATTAATTCCGATTATACCGAATCGCCTCCACGTCCCTCTTCCTCCCCTCTTCACTTTTCCTCTCCCGCGCGTAATAGAACGTCTCGCGCAACTGCGGCGTGACCATCCCCGACTCGCGGTAGCCCGCGCGCGTCCCGTGGAATTGCATGAAGCGGAACCAAAGGATCGAAGCGAGGTTCTTCGTCAACACGCGTTCGCGCCCCGCGTGGTAGATGTCGCTGACGATGTTCATCAAGGTCAGGCGGGCGAAATCGTACAGGTTGAAATGCGACTCGGGATGGATGCGCTTGAACGCCATCGCCTCGCGGCGGTAGCGGTTGAACACGCCGCGCGGCTTCTCGTTGTGGACGTGGACGATCTCGGCCTCGGCCGTGTACGCGATCTCGTAGCCCTGTTCCTTCGCCCACTTCGCCCAGGCCAGGTCTTCGAGTCCCGTCAGCGATTCGTCGTAGGGATTCCGCTCCCACAGCGACCGGCGGATGGCGGCGTTGGCGTTGTTGCAAAACGCGGTCGGCTGGCGCGGCATGTCCTGGTCGGGGAACCACTGGAGGTAAATCTGCCGCTCCGAAAATTTCGCCGTCTCCGGTCCGCGCTGTTTGCCGTACGCGAGCGCGACCTTGTCGTCTTCGAACGGACGGAGCAGCGCCTCCAGCCAGTCGGGATAGACGGGATAGACGTGCGCGCTGGCGACGACGACCAGTTCCCGCGTCGCCGCGCGGACGCCGAAGTTGAGCGACCGTCCGAAGGTGAATTCCTCGGGACGGATTCTCACGATCCGCGCGCCAAACGCCTCGGCGATGGAGACCGTCGCGTCGGTGGAGCCGGAGTCCACGAGGATGACTTCCACGTCCTCGACGGTTTGACGCGCGATCCCCTCCAGCAGGCGCGGCAGATGCCGTTCTTCGTTATATGCGCGGACGACGATGGAGCAGGAGGTCATCGGCACACGCCCGCCAGGAACCATAAGACGCCGAGGTAGTTGACCAGGACCCCAGCCCAGATCAGCAGGCGCGCCGCGGCCGAGACGCGTTCCCCGAACGCGAGCGCCAACAGGCACAGGATGGGGACGATCAGGTCCAACTGGAAACGATAGCCAAACTGCGCGCTGCCCGTGTTGAAGTACAGCAAAAGCGGCGCGAGCAGGAGCAGGATCGAGATCCAGGCCGCGCCGCTCCAGGTCGAGGAGGGACGCGCCCGATAGAGCAGGATCAGCGCCGGGGTGGTGAGAAGGATGCTCATCCCCAGCGGGTCGGGAACGAAGAATCCGCAGGCCGCGTCCCAGCGCGGCAGGGACAGGAGCATGGCGTCGAAATTGCGCGGCAGGAAATGAAGGTTGAACTGTCCGTACGCGGCAAGATCGGCTTTGAGATACGCGCCGACGTTCATTGTCCGGTAGCCGAATTCAAGCAGGTTATCGAAGCGGATGTAGTTGTAGGACATCAGTCCCGCCACGACCAGCCCGATGGGAATCAGCGAAAGCAGCGCGGGACGCAGGGAGGCGCGCAGGAAGTTCGTCCTGTTCAGGGATTTCAGGCTTCCGTGCAGGCCGAGCAGAAACGGCCACAAAAAGACCACGTTCGGACGCGCCAGCATGGCGACTCCCAACGCGGCGGAGGCGAGCGGGAGGGAGCCCGTTTCGAGCAGCGCGACCGCGGCCAGCAGCGAAAACGTGACCGCGAGAATCTGACTCACGAACCAGACGCTGCCGGGCAGCGCCAGATACCAGTGGACGGTCCCGAAGCCGAAGAGCGCCGCCAGCCAGTAACTGCCGCGGGAGTCGAGGGGAATCAGTTTGCGGCGGCGCAGTCCCTCGGCCATCAGGTAGACCAGGGCGACGTTCAACGCCCCGTACGCGGCCGAGAACCGGACGGAGTTGACCGCGTCCGGGCCCGATAGGGCGACGCGCGGCAGCATCAACAACGCGGCGAGGGGAGGGAAGGCCACGTACCAATGGCCGTTATAAAAAGTAAGGTCGCTGGTGGAGCCGGTCGGTTCGATGTAAGTCCGCCCCTGCAAAAACGCGGCGGCCAGTTCGGGAAAGTAGGGCTTGCTTTTGGATGTGTCCCATTGCAGGGCGACGAGGTACGCCGAGAGAAGATAGACCAGCCAGACGCCCAGGAAGAGCCAGGATGCGCGCAGGAACGCCCGCGCGCGTCCATCTTCGGGAAAGCGCCGCGCCCGCCAGGACAGGAACGCGATCCACATCAGCGCTAGCAGGAGCAGCGCTCCTTCGGGACGAAAGTCCATCAGGGCAAAGAAGCGCGGCAGGCGGAGCAAGGCGCGCGGGTCCGCGATGCGGCGCAGGGCCGTGTCCACGACGATGAACCCGACGACTCCCAGCCCGGCGAAAAACGCCAGGCGCTCTCCAAGTTTTGCGGTATCTTTTTGCATGGGCGGTCTCGCCGATTTTCGCGGCGCTCCTCAAGGCGAATTTTGCGGACGGACGCCGCGCCGACAATCACCAATCCAGGCTTTTTTCATAGCCCAATCTTATCAACAAATCTCCCGCCGCGTCTTTGAAAATTTTTCGGTGTTCATCGGTGAAATATTTTTTCCACTCGCCCGTTTTTCCCGAACGGAAGGTGGGGGATTTGGACGGGTTGATGGACTCTTCGAGCGCCGCGACAACCCGTTCACGCGTGACGGGAAGCGGGACGCGCGCTTCGAGGCGCCCGGCAATCCGGGACAGGGTCTCCGCGCGCTCGTGGATCAGGTCTTCAAAGTGAATGGACAAAACTTCGGGGCAGTCCAGCCAGCCGAGGTAGGGAGCGAAGCGTTCGGCGATGTTGGGGAATTCGACGTCCGCGTCTGCTCGCCCGAGGATGCTGACTTTGAGCCGCGCGTCGAAGTCGGGCAGGGACGCGTAGTAGCGATGGTGGACGTGCCGCGTTTCCATCTCGGCGACATAGAAGACGTGCGAGACGACCACGTCGCGCGGGTCGCGGAAAATGAAGTAGGGGACGAATCCGCCCCCGGTCACGCGCGCCGCGGCTTCGGGTCGGGCGAAGAGATGCGCCGAGGCCGCGTCCAGCGGGCGAAGCGAGTCGAGCCACGTCAACGCTTGTTCGGGCGCGCGCTTGATCCCCGTCTCGCCTTCGTATTCGGCGTAGAACGAATGCAGGCGTTTTGCGAACGGCGCGACTTTGGAGAAGCCGAGCAGGATTTGATCGAGCAGGTGCGTGCCGCTTTTGGGAAAGGAGATGCCGAGCAGAATGGGCCAGCCTTTAGAACCCAGGTTTCTCTGAGAAACCTGGGTTCTGAAACGAGCACGCTGAACCTGCTTTTCGAGTTGATAGAGAAGCGAGCGGAGGCTGGATTTAAACGCCATAGTGAAACACTTCCATGCTCAACGGCAGATTATAAAGCATCAGGCCTGATCCCCTGATTTTTGTCCGCGTTGATGAGACAGCGATCGGGGCTATGTTATACTCGCAAAAAAGGCATCCTTGCTTAACATAAGGAGAAGAGCCATGCTTACCGCGTATCGCAAAAAAGTGACTGTTCGCCCGGATGGGCGGATTGAAATTTCCGATCCGATCCTGAAACCCGGCACAGAAGCGGAGGTGATCGTGCTGGTGGAGACGATTTCCGCTGAAGAGCGCGCGGCGCGTGTGGATGAGTGGAAACAATTATTTAAGGCGACGCAATCTTTACCGCAAGCGAAAACCATCACCGAAGAGGATATCGCGGCTGAAATTGCCGCTTATCGCGCGGGGAAGTGAAAATGAAGGTTGTGATTGATACCAACGTGCTTGTCTCGGCTGTCTGGCGCGACAGGAATCCTGAGACGGTCATCCTGTGGATTCTCGCCCAACCGAACTGGCAATGGATGGTATCGAAAGAAATCATGGATGAATACAAGGAGGTTTTGCACCGCAAAAAGTTTTTGCTTTCTCCGGAAAGCATCTCAAGATGGGAAATGTTATTGGACCGCGATACCCGCCCAGCGTCTGAAATATTGGAAATAGATTTTCCCCGCGATCAGAAAGACGCGAAATTTCTGGCTTGCGCGCTTTCCTGCGCGGCGGATTATATTCTCACAGGCGATGGGGATTTCGACGAGGCTCGCAAAGTAGGGGACGTAACCATCATCTCTGTTTCGATGTTTAAACGCCTGTTCGTTAGCGGCTGAAATATACAGCCCGTGATGCGTATTACGCCATCACCGCCCCCTCCATTTTCAACAACCACTCTTTCGTCCTCAGTCCCTCGCCGCCGCCGTAGCCGTGGAGTTTGCCGTCCGAGCCGACGACGCGGTGACAGGGGATGACCAGCGGCATGGGGTTGGTCGCGTTGGCGCGGCCGACCGCGCGGGCGGCGCGCGGACGTCCCGCCTGCCGGGCGATCTCGCCGTAGGAACGCGTCTCGCCGTAGGGGATGGCGAAGACGAGCTGCAAAACGGCGCGCTGGAACGGGCGCAGCAGGCCCCAGTCAATCGGGAAAGTGAAGACCTTTCGCCGGCCGCGCAGGTACTCGTCGAGTTCGCGGAGCGGGACGGAAACCCGCGTCGCGTCGACGACGGACGGGCGTTTGAGGCGTTTGGTCAGGTAGGCGTCGAGGTCGGGTTTCGCGTCGTCCCATTCGACGGCGACGAGTCCGTTTTCGGAGACGGCCGCCCAGAGTCCGCCGAGAGGCGTCCGCTTGAGCAGGCCCAGGTAGATGGGAGAATCGTTTGTCATGGCTGGAGCCTCGGAAGGTCCGGGAGCGCGGCGCCGCGCCCCCGGATGAGACGTGAAGCGTCAGACGTTCTCGCTGGTCATAATGAAGAGCGGCGTCATTTCGAAGGATTCGAAGTTGGGGCGCAGCCGTTCGGAGTTGTAGAAGCGCTCCACGTTGACGGTTTTCTTGCGGCTGGTGACGATGTCTATGGGGATGTTGTCGTAGCGGCCGTTCTTAAGCACCACCATCCTCCCGTGGATTTTTTTGAGGATGAGGTCGAGCGCCAGGTTGCCGTATGCCATCGGGACGATGGAGTCGATCGCGTCGGGGTCGCCGCAACGGGTGAGGTATCCCAGCTTCTGGTTGACGATGTCCACGGTCTGGCCCTGATTGTACTGGGCGGTCAGCTCCTTGAGCCGCGCGGAGACGAGGTCGCCGATGCCGCCCAACTTGGCATGACCGAAGGCGTCGGTGGTCTTATCGGTGAAGACCATTTCGCCGCCTTTGAACATGGCGCCTTCCGAGACCAGCGCCACCGAATAGCGGCTGGGATTGTATTTACGGTCGAGCATCATCAACTCGGCCAGGCGTTCGATCTCGAATGTGCTTTCGGGGATGACGCAGCGGTTGGCCGCGCCCGCCATGGTGGGGAGCATGGCGGTGAAGCCCGCGTAGCGCCCGAAGACTTCCAGCACCATCAGGCGTTCGTGAGAGCCGACCACCGTGCGCAGGCTGTTTGCCAGCTCGATGGTGCGCGTGACGCAGGTGGAGAATCCGATGCAGTAATCGGTGCCTGGCACGTCGTTGTCCATCGTCTTCGGGATGGCGACCACCTTCACGCCCTCCTGGAACATGCGCACGGCGTAACTGAGCGTATCGTCGCCGCCGATCGGGACGAGGTAATCAATGCCGAGAAAATCCAGGTTCTGGAGGACTTCGGGCGTCAGGTCGTTGATTTCGCTCGAATATTTCTCCTGTAGGTAGGGAGGCAGCCGGTCGCGCTTGACTTTGGAGGGATTCGTGCGGGACGTATGCAGGAAGGTTCCCCCGGTGCGTCCAGCCTTGTTGACGATCTCCTCCGTCAAAACCTGGAAGTTGTAACTATTATCGGCTTTCTGATCGCGGACAATATCCACCAATCCCGCCCAGCCGCGGCGAATGCCGATTACCTGCCAGCCCTCGCGCAGCGCGCGGATGGTAACGGCGCGGATGGCTGGGTTGAGCCCTGGCACATCGCCGCCGCCGGTCAAAATTCCGATGGTGCCTGTTTTGCCTGCCATGCTGAACTCCTTGTGTGATTTGCCCCAATTCTACACCGAAAAGCGGGCGCGATAATCTGGAGTAAAATGCAGGGCAACCTATGAACAGGTTCTCCTCTCTTTTGCGCGGACTGGTTTGCCTGCTGGTCGGCGGGACCGTCAGCCTCGTTTTGGGAATCCAATTCTTCGACGACGCCTCCCGCGCGGACGCCGACCGCGTCTTCCTGTTCGCGGTCCCCGCGCTGGCTTTCGCGTACCTGCTTTGGCTCGCGCTTCCCGCGTTGACGGCGCGCGCCTCGAAACCGGGCCTCGTCAGCGGGCTGGCGGCCATCGTGCCGAGTTTGCTTCTGCTGGCGCTCGTCCAACCAGCCTACGCGGCAGGCTGGCAGCAGATGTTCCTCGCGGCGGGCTTCATCCTGACTTTCGGAAGTCTCATCTTCCTCGCGCGGGACGGACTGGCGCGCGGCGCCCGGCAATTCCTCCAGGCGCGGCTGTTTATCCCCGCCGCCATCCTCCTCCTGTTCGACGGGGGCATCGTCTATCTGGCGCTGCGCCTGCCCTCCGTTTTCCATCCCGAACAATTCCTGCCTCCCGCGGCAAACCTCCCCTGGATCGGAGTCGGACTCCTCGCCAGCCTCTCCGCGCTGGGATGGACCGCGTCGTGTTTACAGGACAGACTCGACGCCGCACGCCGCGCCGCCCTCGGCCGCTGGCTCGAGACGCATCTCCCTGGGCTGTACGCAGCCGCGGCCATCTTCATCGGTTCCGCCGTTCTGGCGCGCGGCTTCAACCCTCCCCTCGACGGCCTCAGCCTGAACAACACCTTCTTCGCCTCCGACACGTACTTCTGGCAGGCGCGCTTCGGCAGCGCGGAGGGATACCCCATCGGCCGCGCCGTCCATCCGCTGGCGCTGCTCTTCCTGCGCGGATCGGCCTCCGCGCTGGCCTTCCTCCTCGGCGGCAACTGGCGTCTCGCCGCGTTGACGCTCGTCCCGCTGGCGGCCGCGGCCTGCGTCTTCCTCATGTGGATTTTCGTCCTGCGCGTCAGCGGCCGCCCGACGTACGCCCTCCTCTTCAGCGCCCTGCTCGGACTTTCCGCCGCGCACCTCGTCTTCGGCTCCGTCACCGAGACGTACATTTTTTCCGCGCTCGGCCTGCTGCTCTTCTTCGTCGCCCTCCTCGACCGCGAAAGACCCGTGCGCGGCTTCCTCCTGCCGGGATTGATGACGCTCGGGATCACGGTCACGAACGCGGCGCAGAGTCTCGTCGGGTTCGCAGTCGTCCGCCGCAACGTCCGCGAGTGGCTCCGCTTCGTCGGCCTGCTCCTCGCCGCGGGCGTCGCGTTGACCGTCTTCACCGTCATCGTCTACCCGCGCAGCATGGGATTCTTCTTCGTCCCCTCGGACTTGCTCTATGAAAGTCGTCACGCCTCGCGTATTGAAGGCGGCGTCCGCGCCGCGCTGGTGGCGAAGAACCTGTTTCTGTACAACGTGGCAGCGGTTTCGCCGGACGTCAACGTGGTGAACAAGGACGGGCGCGCTCCGTTCCCGAAGTTCAATTATTTCCAGCCGCCGTTCTCATTGATGGAATACTTTAACCCATACGGATTCGCGCCGTTCATTCTCTGGTTGATCCTGCTGGGCGCCGCTTTCGTCAACTTTGCGCGGCGCGGGAGATCCTCTCCCTGGTTTTCCTTCCAATTGACGTTCCTCGCGGTTCTCGGTTTGAATTTCGTCATGCACCTTCTCTACGGGTTCGAGCCTTTCCTCTATACCCCCAACTGGACTTACGCCCTGCTGCTCTTTGTGGCGTTATCCCTCCTCGATCTCCCCAAACAGGAATGGCTGGAATGGGCGCTGATTCTGCTATTGGCGACGTTGCTGGTCAACAACGGCCTCTTCCTGCGCGTGCTGGGAGGTCATCTCGCGCCGTTCTTTCAATAAATTTCCCGTTGGGGCGGACCTGTTGGGGCGGACCCGTTGGGGCGGACCCGTTGGGGCGGACCCGTTGGGGCGGACCCGTTGGGGCGGACCCGTTGGGGCGGACCCGTTGGGGCGGACCTGCGTGTTCGCCCCGGCGGGCAGTCACGTAGGACTGCCCCTGCGTGTCCGCCCCGGCGGGCAGCGGGCAGTCACGCAGGACTGCCCCTACAAAAATTTAATCCTCCGCGATGACAATGACCTTGTCTTCCGCCGCAAAATTGACCGGCACGGATTTCTTCGGGTTGGTGTGGACGCCGTACGATTTCCCCGCGTCGTGGTTCTCATGGAGAATCCGATATCCGATGGCGGTCTCGCCGCGCGCGCGGGCCGCCGCTGCCACCGTCGCAAAGTTGACGGGCCGGCCGGTCTCCACGTAATCGCCGACGGGCTTGAGATAGATCTCCGGGCCGGCGGGGTCGAGGATATTGGCAAAGATGGAATACAGGTTCGGGTTCTCGCTGAGCTGCGTCATCATCAGGCTGACAAGATGTTCGCTGACGATGAAATCGTCCACCTGCGCGGCCTCGGCCAGTTCGCGGTTGCGCAGGTCGAGCATCTCGCTGACGATGGAGAAGGGCGTCCGATCCTTGTCCGCCATATCGCGCAAATGCAGGAGCGTGACGAGCGTGCGCGCGTCGGCCTCCTGCTCGCTCAGGTCGTTATCCGCCAGCACAATGATGTGATCGTAATCGCGCGCCTTGAGCGACTCGAGCAGGGCGCGGTCGGCGATGTTTCCCTCCTCCGCTTCCAGTTTTTGATTTTTCAGCCCTCCCGTCTGCCGGCGGATTTGCGCCGCGAGGCCGGGCGTCTCAGAGACCACCTTCACCAGCGAACCTTTAGCCACGTACGCGTCCAGCTCGTGGACGATGGCCGCGCCGCAGCGATTCCATCCGAGAATGAGACATTTCTCCGCGGCCGCTTCGCGCCGCCCCGCGCCAGATTTGACGGCAGATTCGTCCACCGCGGCCGGCGCGTCCGCGAGGCGGATGGTGTCGTCGTCCCGTGAGATCGCCGCCACCGAGTCGCCCGCGCCGAAGACGGTATCCATCGGCGGATTCATCCGCACGTCTCCGCCGGCGCGGAAGATGCCTACTACCGCCGAATCTTCGTAGGCCAGCAGCGCGTCGCCGTAGGTTTTGCCCACAAGCGCGGGGTCCTCCTTGAAGTAAATCTCGTCGCCGCCGAAATTCAGCAACTCGGTGTAGACGATGGACAGCCCCGACTGGCGCGACGTCTGCGCGACGACGCGGGCGATCAAGTCGTTGACCAGGATCGGCTGGACGCGGTCGCGCTGTCCGATCATGCGGATCACGTCCATGTTTCTCGGGTCGCGGATCTGCGTCACGATGTGATACGGCTCGGCGCGCCGGTTGGGATTGTTCGTGAGGGCCAGCGCCGATTTGATGACGAGCGAGTCGGGGTCTTCGCCCCCCGGCAGGATGATGATGGAGCGCGCCGTGCGCGGGCTGACGAGTTCGATGTCGTTCAAGTCCATCGGGTTGCCCGAGCGGCAGATGACGCGCGTCCCCTTCGTGTCGGGGACGCGCTCGCGGATGGCGTCTTCCATCGCCACCTTGTCCTCCTCCGCCATGACGACCACGACCGCGCCGCTCTTCCGATTCGAGTTGGCCTTCGCCAGTTCCGAGATGACCGTGAAGACCTGCGGACTCCAGCCGAGGATGACGGTGTGGTCGCTTTCGAGGACGAGCGAGCGTCCCTTGCGGAGCTGGGCCAGTTTATCGTCCACGCCGTTGGTGAGGATGCCGATCAGCGCGCTGACGACGAACACGCCGCCCAGCGTGACGAAGAACATCACAAAGCGGAAGCCCCAGCCCTGGTCGCCGCCCATCGTGCCGGCGTCGAGGGTGCGCATCAACCCCTCCCACGCGGCCTCGACGAATTCCATCGGCGTTTCCGAGTCGGCGGGAGACAGAGCTGTTCCGCCGAGCCTGATGATGGCCGCGGCGAGGAAGATGACGACCAGTGAAACGACCGCCAGTCCGCCGATCAACGCGGCGGGACCGCGCGCCATGTAATTATCGAACCAATAACTGACGCGCTGACGAAAGGAATATTTCTGCGGCATGGTTCTTCTCCCGAAATAAAACGACGTCGCTTCCGTATGATTTTGCCCGATTATAGCCTCCTCCTGCAAAACGCCGTGTTGACTTTCACTGCGTTTTCGTCTATATTGCCACTCAACGCCCAAAGGATTTGCCATGCCCGAAAAACAGATCTACCTCCTCTCGCCGAAAAACCTTTCCCCCGAAACCATCGCGGTCGCCTTCGCCAAAACCTCGCGCTCGCCCGAATCCTTTCGCGAGATCGCCGAGGGCCTCTCCGACGAAACCTCCGCCAAATTCCACGAGCGCTGGGTGGTGGGCTACGGTCACGCCTCGGTCGCGGAACACGCCATCCTGCACGTCGCCATCGAAAACGTCTCGCGCGTGGCGATGGAAGCCATCGAGTCCAACCGCCTCGCCTCCTACACCGAAAAATCCACGCGCTACCAGAAGTGGGGACCCGACGACTTTACCACCCCTCCCGAGCTGGATGGACATCCCCTGCGCGGCGAATTTGTGGACACAGTCCGCTTCCTCTTCTCGACCTACGCCGCCTCGCTCGACCCCGCGCGGGAGATCGTCTCGAAGCGCGTTTCGCGCCGGGACGGCGAATCTGACGAAGCCTGGGACCGCCGCGTCCGCTCGCAATACGTGGACTCATGCCGCTTCCTGCTTCCTGCGGCCGCGCTCGCCAACGTGGGCATGACCGCCAACGCGCGCGTCCTGGAGAACGCCGTCCGCAAGCTCCTCTCGCATCCGCTGGAGGAGGCGCGCGAGATCGGGCGGCGCGTAAAAGAGGTGACGAAGGGCGAAGTCCCGACTCTCGTCAAATATGCGGAGGCGGTTCCGTATCTCGTCGAAACGCAAAACGAACTCGCCGCGCTTGCCGCGCGTCTTCCCTCGCCCGTCTCGCGCCCCTCGAACGATTTCTGCACCCTCGTTGACTACGATAAGGACGGCGAGCAGAAAGTCCTCGCGGCGGCGCTCTACCGCTTCGGCGACATGCCTTTCACGGACGCGCTCGCGCATGTCAACGCGCTGAAGAAAGCGGAACGCGTTCAGTTGGCCGAGTCCCTGCTGGGACGGTTGAAGCGTCACGACATCCCCCTGCGCGAGTTGGAATACTGCAACTATACCTTCGACCTCGTCATGGACCAGGGCGCGTACGCCGAGTTCAAGCGTCACCGCATGATGACGCAGACGCCGCAACTGCTGACGACGCGGCTGGGGTACGCGCTCCCGCGCCTCGTCGAGGAGGCCGGCTTCAGGTCCGGGTATGAGGCGGCGATGGAGAGGGCCGCGTCCGCGTACGAGAAACTCGCGGCGTGGAATCCGCAGGTCGCGCAGTACGTCGTCCCGAACGGATTCAACCGCCGCGTCCTCGCCCAGTTCAACCTGCGGACGGCGTATCACTTTTGCCAGTTGCGGGCCGCGGCCAACGCGCATTTCTCCATCCGCAAAATCGCGGAGCGTGTAGCCGACGAAATTCGGCGCGCGCATCCCGCCCTGTCCGCGTTCATGAATTTGCCCGAAGAGACCTGGCAGGATGTGGTTGAGAAGCATTTTGCGGAATAACATTCCAAAATTGCGGTATTTTTCTGCCGCGCTGGTTGCGGGCTGTCCCATTGGCGGGTACAATACAGTCCCAATCGCAAGAACCAATTACCGCTTAAATTCGTTTAAACCCCAACGCTTGCGCCAGTTTTTGAAATTCAATGGAGGTCCCATGTTTGCTGTAAGAAAATCCTCGCCGGTCCGCGTCGTAATGCACGGATTGGCTATTCTCGGCCTTGTGCTGGCGGCCGCCGCGAACGCCTCGCCGGCTTACGCCGCGGCTCCCCCGAATAACGACATTGGAAACGCCGTCAAGATCACAACCTCGGCCTTTGCCGCGTACATCCCGAGCGTTTCCACCGCCACCACCGCGGCGACCGACCCGGGTCTCTCCTGCGTCGGCGGCAGTCAGGGGAAAAATTCGGTCTGGTATAGTTTTGTGCCGGCCGCGTCGGGCGAGGCGCAGATCAATACCATAGGCAGTTCCTACGATACCGTCCTGGCGGTCTTTAAGAACAATCCGTCTGTGCCGGGCGGCCTGATCGAATTGGGGTGTAATAATAACGCCGGGGGACTGACCTCCGCGCTCACGCTGCCCCTGCGCGGCGGCGTCCGCTATTACATCGAAGTCGTCCGCAAGACGGGGACCACCGCGTCTTCGTACAAGATGAACCTGCAATATCAGTTCAGCCAGAAACACGTGGTCTGGAGCGATCTGGCCGGGGTGATCTGGGACGGCAGCAAGCCAGGCGTCTTCACTTATACCACCGGCTGGCAGGATTCCCTGTTTATGGGGACGAATAACGGCAATCTGCGGGTCTCGAATAAAAAGGACAACACCGCAGTGTTGTACTTTGATGGAGGCGGTTTCGACCTCGTTTACGCTCTCGGCCCGCAGATGGGCGGCATGGACGTGCTGATTGACAACGCCTATGTCGCCACGCTGGGTGAGGGAAACGCCACTTATCTCTTCAATCAGGTTTGGTCGAGTCCGCCTCTCTCGGATGGCGTTCACAAGTTGACGCTGGTTCACGCCTCCGGGATCAAGGTCAACTTCGATTACGTCAAGATCTATGCTTTCCCAGACGGCATTAGCCCGGCCCGCATCACCTCCCTGAGCGCTTTAGCCGACACCTCGACCGGCGGCCGGGTCATTTTGAAGTGGAAGGCGCCAGGCGACGACAAAAACGTCGGCACGGCGACCAAGTATCAACTCCAATACTTCACGGGCGCCGTGGCTCCCGACTGCATTGCAGACTGGGGCAGCGGTTCGTCCTATGTGCAGAACCTTCCCGCTCCGGCCGTCGCCGGCGCGCAACAGCAGCTCATGCTCAATGGTCTTGTGCCAGGTTTGCGTTACTATTTCTGCATCGCGGCAGAGGACGAGGTCGGCAACCTGGGTATTCCGTCCAATCTTGCCAGCGCCGTTCCCACCGCAGGCGTCCTTTACGGTCCCGGTACCTACGACGACAAGCACCCCGGCTGGATTTACTCCGGTAACTGGAAACTCGTTTCAGATCCAGACGCCCGTTACAAGACTTTACACTATTCTCTGAAACCCGGCAATTCGGCCTCTTTCTATTTTACTGGTTCCCAGTTCGTCTTTACTTACGTCACCGTCCCGGCCGGCGCCAAGATGGACGTCTATATTGACGGCGTGCTCACGACGACCATTGACCAGTACACCTACTACCGAAACGCTTTCTACTACACCAGTCCCATGCTCGTGAACGGGCCGCACCTGGTGCGTTTCGTTCAGAACGGCACAGGAAGAGTATATGTTGATCAACTCCATGTAAACAATGTAGTGGATGGCGGCCCGCCGGATCCGATCACAGACCTCGCGGCGGCTCCCGGCGCAAACGACGGCGAAGTGGATCTCTCCTGGACGGCTCCCGGCGACGACGCCGGCGTGGGCAAGGCTAAAAAGTACGAAGTCCGCTACTCCTCCACCCCCATCAACAACCTCGTGGATTGGAGTTATGCCCAACCGGCCGCAGGGATTCTCGCGCCGCCGCAAGCCGGCGGTTCCCTCGAATCCATGACCGTGATCGGCCTGACGCCCGGCGCCCGCTACCACTTTGCCGTGCGCGCTTTCGACAACGCCTGGTACGATGTGCTTTCGAACTCCGTCCAATCCTCGGTCCAATACAGCGGCGCGTACGCCCCCGCCGGCCCCTACCAGGAAAACAACGCCATCTGGTCCTACAACGGCAGTTGGTTTAATGGCATTGACGCCAAAGCCCTCGGCGGTCGTTATCGTGTTCTGACCAAACTCATGCCCGGCTCTTCGGCCACCTTCTGGTTCACCGGCACCGGCTTCCGCCTGACCTTTGCCAAGGCCGATTTCTACGGCCGGCTGGACGTTCGCCTGGACGGCAGACGCGCCGGTACTATCTACCAAAACTCCGACATCACGTCCTGGAAGCAGAACTGGGAGCGCGTCGGCCTGGCGCTGGGCAACCACGTGGTGGAATTCCGCCTTGTCGGCGACAAAGCCAACATTGACGCCATCCGCATCTTCCCATAAACCCTGTCCGCCGAACGCAGAACCCCGTTTTTAAAACGGGGTTCTTCTTTAACGAAAACGCCCTCGCTTCAACAGCCTCCCCGCCGGGGAAGCCGCCCAAGGAGATCCCATGAACAACTGGCTCGCCGCTCTTTTCACCCTCGTCCTCTGCGTACTCTGGCTGCGGATCATGGACTTCGCCGCCCACCGCGGCCTCGTCGAAAGCCGCCTCAGCCGCAAGGTCATCCACATCACCACCGGGCCGATCTTCGTCCTATGCTGGCTCCTCTTCCGCGACACGCCCGACGCCCGCTGGTGGGCCGCCGCGGTCCCGCTCGTCATCACCCTCCAGTTCGCGCTCGTTGGATTGGGGCTCGTCAAAGACGAGGCCTCCGTCCAGGCCTTGTCGCGGACGGGTAACCGCCGCGAGATCCTGCGCGGCCCGCTCTTCTACGGCATCGCCTTCGTCGCGTTGACTCTCGTCTTCTGGAAAGATTCCCCCGTCGGCATGACCGCCCTCATGCTGTTGTGCGGCGGCGACGGCATCGCCGACATCGTCGGACGCCGCGTCGCCTCGCCCAAACTTCCGTGGAGCGGCGACAAATCCTGGATCGGATCGCTGTCCGTCCTGCTCGGCGGATTCCTCCTCGCCGCGTTCATCCTTTGGGCGTACGTCCTCGCGGGCGTCTTCCCCGGACCGTTCAGCCGTTTTCTCCTTCCCCTCGCGCTCCTCTCGCTGACGGCTGCCGCGGTCGAATCGCTGCCCTTCCACGATGTGGACAATCTCACCGTCCCGCTGGCGGTGGCGCTGGCAGGATTGGTTCTATTTTGAAAGCAGGGGTCTCAATGCTTCGGCCAGCAATTGCGTGAAGGCCGCTTTGCCGGCCGCGTTCATGTGGAGCGCGTCGTTGAAACCAGATGCGGGCAGGCGCGGATCGTAGGAAAAATCGAGCAGGGAGACGTCGTTTGCCCTCAGGTAATCGGCCAGTTTCGCCTTGTACGCGCGCAAAGCCTCCGGCTCGGCGACCGCGCTCGGGAAGAGCAGAGTCCGCTCGTGGACGAAGACGAGGCGCACGCCGCCCTCGCGCGCCAGGCGGATCATCTCCGGGAGGAAGGAACGGTCCACCCAATAGTCGAAGTCCATGGCCGCGGGCGTGTAGAGGAATTGTTCCTCCTCCACAAGGGCGCGCTGTTGCAGGGACGGTTGGACATTGTCAATGTGAAAGATGTCGGTCTCGGCCTGGGCAAGACAGCCGCCGCGGCAGGTCTGGAATAGATAGGGGAGGGCGTTGCGGCTGACGAAATCGGCCGCGTCCGTCAGGCGCTGGCGCGCGCTGTAAAGCGGGAGCCAGGTCAGCGCCCATTTTTCCAGCGGGTTCATGAAGTTGAGATAGGCGCGCTGGATCAGAAGGTCCTCATGCGCGGCAGCCCATTGATCGAGTTCGTTGATGTAACCGCCGTTTACATGGTAATTTGGCAGGGTCAAAATGGTGTCGCGGAACAGGACGACGACAACTGGCGGAGGCGGGTCCATCTGGAGGACGATATTTTTCAGGATGAGATACCAGAACGGCGATGTGGAACCCGGGACCGCGATGGAGTGGGCGGGAACCTCGAGCGCGGCAGACAAGGCCTGCGGGTCCACTCCCTCCTGCAACACGGAATCGCCGATCAGCGCCAACTGGATGTCGTTCTTCTGAAGGATCTTGACCAGGCTGGGCCGCGTCTTGTCGTCGAAAGCGGGTCCCGGCTGGGACGGGAAAGGCAGATGATAGAGGCGCGGCAGAAGGAAGGTCGACGCGGCGAGGCAGGCGAGGAGAAGAAAAAAATAGCGGGAGAATCGCATGGTCAGAACTGGAAGTAGATAAAGTCCGGGGCGGAGGCGTTCAGGAATGCCAGCATGGCGAGCGTGGCGCCGACGAGGTAAACGTCGCGCCAGATCGAATTGGCAGACAGATGACGATCCATGAGCGATTTGACGAAGAGCGGCGCGGCGTAGAAAAGCGTCATCGAGAGGGTGGCGAGAGCGACGGCTTGGTATTCCACCGAACCGAGGAGCGGGGCGCGCGTCAGGACGGCGATCAGCCACCCCAGCGTGGACGCGCGGAAGACGGCGAAACTGAACACGAGCAGCAGGAACATCGTCAGCCAGGCAAAGAACCGCGTCGCTTTGTTGGCGGGCCGCCACGCGCCGCCCATCCCGATGGCCTGATAGACGACGATGAGGACGCCGAAGTAGAGTCCCCAGACGGCGTAGGTCCAGCCCGCGCCGTGCCAGAGTCCGCTTACGAACATGGCGGCGAGGGGCGGGAGCGCGTCCGCCAGCCAGGCCGGCCAGCGGGCGCGCAGGAGGGCGCGTCGCAGCGGAAAGAAGATGTAGTCGCGCAGCCAGGTGGAGAGGGTAATGTGCCAGCGGTTCCAGAAATCGGTGGGAGTGAGCGAGAGATAAGGCGAGCGGAAATTTTCGGTGGTCTCGAAGCCGAAGAGACGCGCCACGCCGCGGGCCAGATCGGTATAGGCGGAGAAGTCCGCGAGGATTTGGAGGGTGAAGCCGAGCGCGGCGGCGAACAGCAGCAGGACGGTCGGCTCTTTCATGTTGAAGACGCGGTCCACCGCGACGCGCATCGTGTCGGCGATGACGACTTTTTTGAAGAAGCCCATCACGAGGAGCGGCCAGGCGGAATGGAAGTTGTCGGCCTGCCAGGTCCTGTCCGATTGGATCTGCGGCAGGAGTTTTTGGGCGCGGTCAATGGGACCGGCGTTGATCTGCGGGAAGAAAGCCACGAAGAGACTGAAGCCGAGAAGGTCGCGCGTTGGCTCGAGGCTGCCGTTCGCCACGTCGAAGATGTAAGCCAGTTTTTTCAGGGTGTAGAAGGACAGCCCGGCGGGGAGCAGGACGCCCGTCAGCAGCGCGTCGGCCTGGAATCCAAGTCCCGTCAGCGCGGCGACGAGTCCCTCGCTGAAGAAGTTGTAGTACTTGAAGACGGCGAGAACGCCGAGGTTGAGGATCAGGCTGAACGTCAGGAAGAGGCGGACGCGCCGACGGTCGCGCGCCATGCCGAGGGCGAGTCCGTAATCCGCGAGGGTGGAGAGTCCCAGCAAAAGCGCGTACCACGGATGGACCCATCCATAGAAAACGTAACTGGCCGCGAGCAGGAGCAGGTTTTGCCGCTGCCTGCGCCGCGCCAGCCAATAAAGCGAAAAGACGATGATGAAGAAGACGAGAAAATCGTAACTGGTGATGGTCATGCGCCGGCCTTGCTGGTGGATTCAAAACGCCCCGATTGCATCATCGGACTTAAGGCTGGTCTTCTTCGTTGAGCATGACTTTGAAGGCCTCGGCATATTTCAGTCCCTTTTCCCGGCCTTCTTCGGCGGCCCACTCGCGGAGCATCTTTGAAGAATCCCAATCGCCGATCTGACTCTTGTGCTTCTTCAGCGCGCTCGCTTTGACGCGCAGCGTGGCCGTGATGTCTACCCAGGTATCCGTCTTTTCGGCCCCGTGGATGTAGACGCGCTTGACCTTGTGCGGTTCGTACCCGGCTTCGAGCAGGTCGGTGAAAATGAGCCGCGTCTCCGAGGAGGGGAAGACCGCGTAGAGCGCGGCTTGCGCGGCGGCGCGGTGGTCGGGATGGTTGATGTAGCCGTTGCCGTAGAAGACTCCCTGCGGGTCGCCGATGACGACCGCCTCGGGTTTGTACTTTCGGATGAGACGCGTCAATTCCTTCCGCAGCGCCAGGGTCGGTTCGAGTTCGCCGTCGGAGTAGCCGAGGAAGACGGTCTCTTTTACGCCGAGGACTTTGTTGGCGGCGCGCTGTTCGCGCTCGCGCAGTTTCGCCAGCTCGGGCTTGTACTCCCCGCCGCGCTGCGGGTCGTTGGAACCCGCGTCGCCGCTGGTGATGATGACGGAGACGATCTCGCATCCCGCGCGCGCCCATTTGGCGAGCGTGCCGGCCACGGTAAATTCCTGGTCATCGGGATGCGCGTGGATGGACATGGCGCGCCTGGGAAGATATTCGTTGGTCATTTGGTAATCGGTTCCAGTTTGGATATGGATCTCACATGAACGCTGCCGGAGAGACGTGAAATCTCTCCGCCAGTTTTCGGATCTGGCGGACGTTCAACTCCCGCTTGCCGTTTAGAATTTCTGAGACGACGCCCTGTGAGCCGACCTCGGGCAGATCGGATTGCGTCAGGCCGTGTTCATCCATCAAAAACCGCAGCACGTCGCTGCCGTTGGCTTCGGGGATGGGATGATGTTCTTCTTCGTACGCTTCGATCAGCGTGCTGAGCGTGTCAAGCAAACTGTAGAGAGGGTGTTTTTCGTCGGCGCCGATTTCGTCCAACAGTTCGTTCAGCCGCTTTACGGCCGCGTTGTATTCCTGCTCGTTGCGGATGGTCAGCACGGGAGCGATGGTTTGCCAGTGGGTTTGAAGTTCAGGAGTTGCGAATGTCATATTTCCAATCTCCTTGGTCATATTCCGCGTGGGAAAGAATATGACGGATGTAGATTTTGTTGCGATTAAAGTGAATGGACGCGATCAGCCTGTATTTGTTGCCGCCGATGTTGAAAACGACCCAATGGTCAACTTTATCGGCAGATGGGAATGCGGCGCGCAATTCAGCGAAATTATGGAAATCGGTCTTCTGCACAATCTTGAACCAGCGTTGGAGGGCGGTTTGGCTGTCGGGATGTCTTTCCCAAAACTGGACCAATGCTTTACGCGTGATAATGTGCATGGCGGAAGTGTATCTCAATTTGAGATTTAAGGCAAGGGCGAAAACCGGGCAATTGCGGTCTTTTCAGCCCAGACAATGATCTCTCAAAGTTTACCGCATAGACCGCCAGGAGTTTCTTTGCGCCCTTCGCGGGCTTTGCGGTTCAGTGGATTTTTCCGGCATAATCTGGGAAAGCCGCGAACCGCCTGACCGCGCAACCATCGAATTATAAGACGAATCTGGTATCATTACCCCCGCCATGACCAAATTTCTCGCACACACCCCCGACGGCTTCGACCTGCCGCGCCGCATCGCCCGTCTCGGCGAACTGGCCTACAACCTGTGGTGGACGTGGAACCCCGATGCCACGCGCCTCTTCGCCCGCCTCAATTACGACCTGTGGGAAAGCCTCGCCCACAACCCGATCCTCATGCTTCGGCAGGTGGGACGTTCCGACCTCAACGCCGCCGCGCAAAGCAAAGACTACGCCTCCGCGTACGACCGCGTCTTCGCGGACTTCGACCGCTACCTGTCCGAGAAAAAAAACTGGGCCGCGGCCGCGCATCCCGAACTGGCCGAGCGTCCCGTCGCGTACTTCTCGATGGAATACGGCCTGCACGAAACCCTGCCCATCTATTCGGGCGGCCTCGGCGTGCTGGCGGGCGATCACCTTAAAGAAGCCTCCGACCTCGGCCTGCCGCTCGTCGGCATCGGCTTCCTCTACTCGCAGGGCTACTTCACCCAGCACATCAGCGAAGACGGCTGGCAGGAAGCCATCAACCACCCCATTGACATCAACGAACATCCTTTCCTGCCCGTCCGCGGCGGCGACGGTCAACGCGTCACGGTCGCGGTCGAATTTCCCGACCGCGTCGTGGCGCTGCAAATCTGGGAAGTGCGCGTCGGGCGCGTCCCGCTCTACCTGCTGGACTCCAACGTGGACTCCAACTCTGAAGCCGACCGCGCCCTCACCGCGCGCCTCTACTGGAGCGACCTCAACTTCCGCGTCGCGCAGGAAGTTTTGCTGGGCGTGGGCGGCGTGCGCGCCTTGCGAATTCTCGGCTACAACCCGCTCGTCTGGCACATGAACGAAGGCCACGCGGCTTTCCTGACTTTGGAGCGGGCGCGCGAATTGACGGCCGCCGGCCTCCCCTTTGCGGAAGCCATCGCCCAGACGCGCGGCTCGAACGTCTTCACCACCCACACCCCCGTCCCCGCGGGCAACGACGAATTCCCGCTCTGGCTCATCGACCAGCATCTCGCCGCGCTCTGGCCCGAACTCGGCCTCAGCCGCGACCAGTTCGTGGACCTGGCGCGCAACCAGCAATCCTGGGGCGAGACCTTCAGCATGGGCATCCTGGCCCTGCGCGGCGCCGAGGGCCGCAACGCCGTCAGCGAATTGCACGGACGCGTGGCGCGCAGGATGTGGCATTTCCTGTGGAAAGACCGCCCCGAAGACGAAACGCCCATCACCTACATTACCAACGGCGTCCACACCGCCAACTGGCTCGCGCGCCGCATGAGACTGCTCTACGACAAATACCTCGGCGCGGACTGGCTCGACCGCCTCGACGACCACGACCTCTGGTCGCAAGTGAACGCGATCCCCGACGAGGAATTTTGGGCTGTCCGCATGCACTTGAAACGCAAAATGACCTTCTACCTGCGGGAACGCGCCCGCGCCCAGTGGCTGGAGGAGGGCGTGCACCCCGTCCAGGTGATCGCCGCGGGCGCCCTGGCCAACCCCTACGCCTTGACCATCGGGTTCGCGCGCCGCTTCGCCACCTACAAACGCGCCGGACTCATTATGAGCGACGTGGAGCGCTTGCTGGAACTGATCAACAAACCCAACATGCCCGTCCAGATCATCTTTGCGGGCAAGGCGCATCCCGCCGACGAACCGGGCAAACAACTCATCCAACAGATCTACCGCACCGTCAAAAAAGCGGAGACGGGCGGGCGGCTCGTCTTCCTCGAAGATTACGACATGGAACTGGCGCGCTACCTCGTTCAGGGCGTGGACGTTTGGCTCAACACCCCGCGCCGTCCCATGGAGGCCAGCGGCACTTCGGGCATGAAGGCCGCCATCAACGGAGCGCTTAATTTCTCCGTGCTGGACGGCTGGTGGCGCGAGGCCTACAACGGTCAAAACGGCTGGGCCATCGGCGAGGACGCCGACCTCGACGCGCAAGTCCAGGACGAGGCCGACGCGGAGAGCCTCTATGAGATTCTCGAAAATGAGATCATCCCGATGTATCACGAGCGCGGCGCCGACGGTCTTTCGCGCGAGTGGATCGCGCGCGCCAAAAACGCCATCGCCACCATCACGCCGCAGTTCAGCGCCCGCCGCATGGTGAAGGAATACATGGGCCGCTTGTACCTGCCCGCTTTACAATCCGCGCCGCCGGACGCGTCCAAACCAAAACGGAAGAAAAAATAGCAAGTTTAAAAACCAGGCTGCTGCCAGAAACCTGGTTGTTCATCGATCGTCATGGAACTCAACCGCCTCGCGCCAGACTTCGAACTGCGCGGCCTCGACGGGCGACTCTACCGCCTGGGCGACTGCCGCGGCCAAATCCTCGTGGTGGACTTCTGGTCGTGCGACTGCCCCCACGTCGAGCGGACGGACGCGTCCCTGCGCGCCGCGTCCGCGCGGTGGGGCGCGGGCGCGCTCCTGTGGATGGTCGCGTCGAACGCGAACGAATCGGACGCGGCGTTGGAAAACGCCTCCCGCAGCCGCGGCCCGTTCACGGTCCTGAAAGACGCGGGGCATCGGGCGGCAGACCTGTTCGGGGCGCAGGTCACGCCCGAGGTCTTCGTCATGGACCGCGGGGGAGTCGTCCGCTATCGCGGCGCGGTGGACGACGTCTCGCTGTGTCGGCGCGCCGCGACGCGTTTTTTCGCGGCGGAGGCGGTGGAGGCGCTGCTGGCGGGCCGCCTGCCGCCGGTGGCGGAAGTCCCCGCGTTCGGCTGCGCGATCGTGCGCGACCCGTAAACCGTGCTAGAATCGGTCTGTGAGCAGCATTCCTGAACGAATCGTTTTTCTGAAAAAGATCCACCTGTTTCATGGGCTTTCGGACGACGACCTGAACGATCTGGCGCAGGCCATGACGGATGAGCCTTTTGAAGCGGGCAAGGCGCTGATCGAAGAGGGGACGCGCGGCGATATGTTTTACGCCATCTATCGCGGCACGGTGGAGGTGACGAGGGGGCGCGGCAAGGATAAACGCGTGCTGGCGAATCTTGTGCCGCAGGATTTTTTTGGGGAGGAGGAGTATTTTACGGGAGGCGTCCGCGCCGCTTCGATTTCCGCGACCAGTAACGGAAGTTTGCTGAGCCTGCATTATCGGAAGTTCGACGAGTTATTTAAACGCGTTCCGAGATTGAAACTGAATTTCGGCGTGGCGATCCAGACTCATCGCCTGTGGAGGAAGTTGAATTTTAAATGGGTGCGCGCGGACGAGGTGGTGTATTTTCTGGCGCGCAAGCATCCCATTTTGCTGTGGCGCGCGCTTGCGCTTCCGATTGCGGCGCTCGCTGTCCCAATTGCGATGACGCTTTGGGGCATGTTGGCGCAGGTCGTGTGGGTGTTGGCGTTCGCTTTTCTGGTTTTCCTGGCGATCGCGGCCTGGGCGGCCTGGCTGATCGTGGACTGGGGAAACGATTATTACATGGTGACCAACCAGCGCGTGGTGTGGTTGGAGAAGGTGGTGGGCATTTTTGAAAGCCGCACGGAGGCGCCGCTCAGCACCATCCTTTCGGTGGGGGTGGAGACGGACGCCGTCGGCCGGCTTCTCGATTACGGTCATGTGATCGTCCGCACATTTGTGGGCAAGATCCCGTTCAATCACGTGTCTCATCCGCACCAGGCCTCGCATGTGGTGGAGGAATATTGGAGGCGCACGAAGGAGCGCTCTCTGAGCATGGAAAAGGAGGCCATCAGAGACGCCATCCGCAAACGGCTGGACCTGCCTGTAGCGGAGAAACCGGCCCCCGAGTCGGAGTCGGCAAAGCCTTTAAGAATGCGGCGGCCGACTGTCATCCGCCTGCTTCTATCCAACCTGTTCAAACTGCGGCTGGAGGAAGGCGAGACCGTCACTTATCGCAAGCACCGCTTCGTGCTTTTCGGACAGATCTGGCTTCCTTCGCTGATTCTGTTTGCGCTGTTTGCGGGGTGGCTGGCCCGGATTATTTACCTCGTCGTCCACCCCGAGGAAACGCTGATTTCCCTGCAGGGCGGGTTGACGGTGGATTCTCTGATCCTGGCGCTCCCCGTCGTTTCAATCCCCTTTTGGGGATGGTGGGCCTATCAATATGCGGACTGGAAAAACGACATCTTTATCGTGACCCCGGACCAGATCATAGACATTGACAAAAAGCCCTTCGGCACGGAGGAACGCCGCGTCGCTTCGCTGGAAAATATTCTCAGCATCGAATCGGAACGCGTCGGTTTTTTGGGAAATATTTTCAACTATGGCACGGTCTACATTACCGTAGGCGGATCGAAGCTGGAATTTCAAGACGTTTACGATCCGCCCTCCGTCCAATCGGATATTGACCGCCGCCGCATGGCGCGCGTGGCTGCCAAGAACGCCGCCCTGGCCGCGTCCGAACGCGAACGTATGGCGGAGTGGTTGGCTACGTACTACAATAACGCGGATGAATTCCGCCGCGAACAACAGGAACAAAGAGAACGGAAACAACCGGAGTAAAATCGGAATCCGAATCAAATCACAGACTGTCTGTGGGTAAATTTCCTAGAGGTACTTATGACATTGCGAACCATCGTCACCCTGCCGGACCCGGTCCTGCGCCGCAAAGCCCGGGCAGTGACTGCCTTCGATAAGACATTCCAAACCCTGGTGGACGACATGATCGAGACCATGCGCGATGCGCCCGGCGTCGGCCTTGCCGCGCCGCAAGTGGGCGTCTCGGAGCGGCTCATCGTGGTGGAGTATTACGAGAACGAAAAGTCCGAAGAAGCGGAGGACGAAGCCAGGAAAAAGGTCTGGGTGATGGTCAACCCGGAGATCGTCAAGGCTTCGAGCGAGAAAGTGACGGGCGTGGAAGGCTGTCTCTCCATTCCGAATCTCGTCGGCGAGGTGGAGCGTCACGAGGCGATACACGTCAAAGGTCTGAACCGGCGCGGACAGCCGATGCGCGTCAAGGCCTCGGGATGGCTGGCGCGCATCTTCCAACATGAGATTGATCACATCAACGGAGTCGTTTTCACCGACCACGCGACGCGCGTCTGGATTCCGCAAACCGAGGAAGAGCAGGAGGACTGGGTCTAGTGGCAGCCATTCACCGCCTCACCGCCGCAGACCTGCCTCGCTTGCGCCAATTCTGGAAGGAACGTTGGGACGACGAGTTTTGCGTCGCGCACGGGACGGTCTTCCATCCCGAAAACGTGAGCGGCTTCATCGCGCTGGACGGCAACGACTGGATCGGCCTCGTCACCTACACGTTTCCAGACACCGACTGCGAAATCGTCTCGATGGACAGCCTGCGCGAGAACGAAGGCATCGGGACGGCGCTGATCGAAAAAGTGATCGAGGAAGCCAGGGCCAATCAATGCCGCCGCGTGCATCTTTCCACCACGAACGACAACCTGCGGGCGCTGGGGTTTTACCAGAAGCGCGGATTCCAACTGTGCGCCTTGCGCGTCAACGCGATGGACGAAACGCGAAAACTAAAGCCCGAAATTCCGCTGATCGGCGAGAACGGAATTCCGCTGCGCGATGAGATCGAGTTGGAGATGCTCCTCTAGCCCTCGCCTCCATCCCTCCTCCAATCTCCAATTACCAATCTCCAATCTCCAACCGCCGTGTATCTCAAACGCCTCTCCCTCACCAACTTCCGCAACTTCACCCGCCTGGACATGGACGTCCCGCGGCGGTCGGTCGTGCTGGTGGGCGACAACGCGCAGGGCAAGACCAGCGTCCTCGAGGCGGTCTATTTCCTCGCCGCGCTGACCTCCTTCCAAACCAACGCGGACCGGCAGATGGTCAACTTCCTCGAAGCGCGCAACTCGCCCGCGGTGGCGCGCATCGTCGGCGAATACGCGCGCGGCTCGCGGAATCACAAACTCGAAATCCGCCTCATCCTCGACCCCGTCGGCGTCGGCAACGGTCAACGCCTCCGCAAGGAGATCCTCCTCGACGGCGTGAAGAAGCAGGCCAGCGACGCGGTGGGGAAGTTCAGCGCGGTGGTCTTCGTCCCGCAGATGTCGCAGATCATCGAGGGCGGGCCGGACGAGCGCCGCCGTCACCTCAACCTCGCGCTGGCGCAGGCCGTCCCCGCGTACGCGGGCGTCCTCTCCGATTACGGCAAGGCGCTCGAACAGCGCAACGCGCTGCTCAAAGCGTTGAACGAACGCGGCGGAAACGCGGACCAGCTCGAAGTCTGGGATGAGACGCTGGCGCGGCTCGGCGCGCAGATCATCCAGTGGCGCATCGCCGCCGTCCAGGAATTGGAGAAGCAGGCGGCGCGCATCCACCTCGAGTTGACGCGCGGCGCGGAAGTGCTGCGTCTCGCCTACGAACCCGCCTACGACCCGCTGCCGAAGATCGCCCTCAAACTGGACGCGCCGGCCGACCGTTCGAACATCCCGTTGAAGGAGGTCGAACGCGGCTTCCTTGAACGTTTGCGCGGACTCCGCTCCGAGGAGATTTCGCGCGGCGTGACGACGATCGGTCCCCACCGCGACGAGATGCGTTTCCTCGCCAACCAGATTGACCTCGGCGACTACGGCTCGCGCGGACAGGTCCGCACCGCGCTGCTTTCGCTCAAACTGGCCGAGGCCGCGTGGATCCAGGCGCGCACGGGACAGTGGCCCGTCATCCTGCTCGACGAGGTGATGGCCGAACTCGACTTGCAGCGCCGCGCCGATTTGTTGAAGTATCTCGGCCAGGCCGAACAGTCCCTGCTCACCGCCGCCGACCTGCGCATGTTCACGCCCGAATTTGTGGAGAGCGCGAAGGTCTGGCATGTGAAAAACGGGAAAGTGGAAGCATAGGACAAATTGTCCGTTTGTCCCAGGCGCGAATCGGCGATTTTTATTACAAGGAGATAAAAATGTCCGTCAAACATGCTGAAGATGTCGAGAAAAAAGACGTCGCCGCGGGGAAAGACACCACCATCCAGGTGTTGATCTCCGCGCAGGAAGGCCCCAACTTTGCCCTGCGGAAATTTTCGATGTTGCCCGGCGGCGGGATGCCGCGTCACACCAACGCGGTGGAACATGAGCAATATGTGCTGCGCGGCCGGGCCCGCGTCGGCATTGGCGGGGAAGACCACGAAGTCCGCGCGGGCGACGCGCTCTTCATCCCGGAAGGCGCGATCCATTATTACGAGAACATCGGCGAGGAGCCGTTCGAGTTCCTGTGCATCGTGCCGAACAAGCCGGATGAGATCAAGATAGTGGAAGAGGGATGTTGATGAAAGTAGAACCCCGTTTTCTGCGAGAAAACGGAGTTCTGTATTGAAATTACAACGGCTCTTTCGCGGGATGTCCCGCTTTGCGCGGATATTTCGGCGGCGTGACGTGGACTTTGCGGATGACGACGAGATAGCGGTCCTCTGCCACGCCCGGCAGGTTGAGGGGAATCACCTGCTGTAATTTTCCGCCCAATAATTTGACCGCGCCTTCCGCGGACTGCGCCTCGGCGGGTCCGCTTTCGCCTTTTTGCGCCAGCATCGTCCCGCCGACCTTGACCAGCGGCAGGAGGTATTCGCCCAGCACGTTCAGTTTCGCCACCGCGCGCGCCACCGCCCAGTCATATTTTTCGCGGTGATCGGCGTCCTGTCCCAGCGTTTCGGCGCGGGCGTTGATCACCTCGATGCCGTCCAGTTTCAGCAATTCGATGACGTGCTGGCAGAACATGGCCTTCTTGCCCACCGATTCGACCAGCGTCACCTGCATGGACGGGTAAAGGATCTTGAGGGGAATGCCCGGGAAACCCGCGCCCGTCCCCACGTCGACGAGACGCGCGGGCGGGTTGGCTTTCCAGGCGAGGACGCAGGAGAACGAGTCCAGGAAATGTTTGACGCGGATTCCCTCCGCGTCGCGAATGGCTGTCAGGTTGAATTTCTGATTCCACAACGCCAGTTCCTTCTCGTAGGCGGCGAGCGCCAATACTTGCCTCCCCGTGAGATGGACGTTGAACAATTCCCGCGCGTCGTGGATCAATTTCTCCATGCGAAAATTATACCCTACGCGTCATGCCCGTCGGTGAGGGTATAATCCCCCCGCTTATGAAAATCCTGACCGTTCTCACTTATTACCGTCCGCACACTTCGGGACTGACCATCTACGCCGAGCGGCTGGCGCGCGCCTTCGCCAGGCGCGGCCACGAAGTGACCGTGATGACCACGCAATACGACAAGTCTCTGCCGCGCGAGGAGACGATGGACGGCGTCCGCATCATCCGCGTTCCTGTGGCGGTGCGGATCAGCAAGGGCGCCATCTCGCCGACCTTCGGCTGGGTGGTGACCAAACTGGTCGCGACCCACGACGTCGTCCATCTCCATCTCCCGCAGTTCGACGCGCCCGGCGTGGCTTTCCGCGCCCGTCTCTTCGGCAAACCTGCCGTCCTCACCTATCACTGCGACCTGACCCTCCCGCCCGGACTCTTCAACCGCATCGTCAATGTCGTCGTCCATTTTCAAAATTACATGGCGGGGATTTTGTCGAATCACATCGTGACGTACACGCAGGATTACGCCGACCACTCGCCGTATCTCTCGCGCTACCGCAACAAACTGACCCCGATCCTGCCACCGATCAAGCTGCCGCCCCCAGCCGAGGGAGCGGTGGAGGCCTTCGCGCGGACCCACGAGACGCGCGTCCGCCGTCCCGTGATCGGCATGGCGACGCGTTTCGCGTCCGAGAAGGGAGTCGAGATCCTGGTCGAGGCGCTGCCCGCCGTGCTGGAGAAATATCCCGACGCGCAGGTCCTGTACGCGGGTCAGCATTTGAACGTCATCGGCGAGGCGGAGTACTACGAGCGGCTCCGTCCCCAGATCGAGAAGTATGAAGCGAACGGACATTGGAAATTTCTGGGCGTGCTGGACCCCGTCCAGATGGCGGCGTACTATCCCAACCTCGACGCGCTGGTTGTGCCGTCGTTGAATTCCACCGAGGCGTTTGGATTGGTGCAGGTGGAGGCGATGATGAACGGCGTGCCGTGTATTGCTTCGGCGCTGCCCGGCGTGCGCCGCCCCGCGCAGATGCACAAGATGGGCGAGGTCGTCCCCATCGGCGACGCGCCCGCGCTGGCCGAGGCCCTGCTCAAAATCTTTGCGAATCGCGGCGCGTATCGCTGCGACGCGGCCGAACTCGCGGCCATGTACGATCCCGAATCCATCGCGGCGGAGTACGAGAAGTTGTTCGCGAAGTTGACGCGAAAATCATAGCGCGCTGGCGTCTCTCATGCCATTCGACGAAAAATATTTTTCCACCCACACCTACGCGGACGTGTCGTTCGCGAAATACAGCCAGTATTGGTGGTCGAATCGATTCTACGCCGCGCTGGCGCGGCGATACGGACGGCGCGGCGCGCGCCTGCTGGAGATCGGCTCCGGGCTGGGACATCTCGTGGCGCAGCTCGAAGACTCGTTCCAGACCTTCGGCATGGACTTGAATCACTGGGCGGTGAAACAGTCGCGGCCCGTCGTGGACGCGTCCGCGCTGATGACGGCTTCCGCGCAGGAACTTCCCTTCGCGGACGGGGCGTTCAACGTGGTCATCATCAAGCACATCGTGGAGCATCTGCCGAATCCCGAAAAAGCCATCGCCGAGATCGGGCGCGTCACCGAAGCGGGCGGGACGCTCATCCTCGCCACGCCGAATCTCGCCTCCCTGCTGAAGCCGTGGAAAGGCGACAGGTGGATCGGCTACCAGGACCCGACGCACATCTCCCTCAAACCGCCCGAGGAATGGCTGAATTTAATTCGCGCGGCAAACTTCAGTCTGCGCCGCGTCTTCGCGGACGGATTCTGGGACGTGCCGTACCTGCCCGCCGTTCCGAAGCAACTGCAAAAATTGTTCTTCGGCTCGCTCGGCGGATTCCAAGCCATCACGGGATTCATCTTCCTCCCAATGCGTTGGGGAGAGAGTATCATTGTCATTGCGAGAAAGCAGCAGATAGAGAGCAGTAAGTAAAGTAGAGAGCAGTCCCTGCCATCCATCCCCCATCTTCATTTCCTCCGTCTCCCGTCATCGGTCCTCCGTCCATGAACGAACCCACCGTCCTCGATTACGTCAAGTCCATTTTCAAAGATTGGAAATCCTTCGCCGCCTTCCTGCGCGCCTGGAGTCAACACGCCGACACCGCCAACCTGATCGAAACCCCGGCGGTTGAAGGAGCGTCCGCATCAGACGTTGAGCGTGCGACGTTCAGCCTTCAACATTTCGCGCTCCCCTGGCGCTCCCTGCTCGCCCTGCTCCTCGGCCTGACCGCGCAGCGTCTCTTTGAACCGCCCATGCGCAGCGCCTTGGTCGGCGTCCCGCTGTACCTCGCCGCGCTGGCGCTGGCGTTGTGGGCCTTCCGCCGCGGGGAATTGTCTCCCGCGCCCCTGCCCGCGTCCGAAGAACATACCGACCCGCTCACGGTTCGCGGCTTCGCGCTGCTCCTGGCGGTCGTCTACGGCATAGCCGCCTTCCATATGATGGGGAGCAACTTCATCACCGACACGCCCAGCAACACCTTCACGCTCCTCAATCTCGGCCTGCTCGCGGTGACGCTCATCCTGTTCCTGCGCGCCTTCTGGCTGAAAGCGCCGCAGTCCTTTTGGAGACGGCTTGCCGCCTCGCTCGGACGCTTCCAATGGGACCGGCGCGCCGCTCTCTGGTTCTCGCTCGCGGCGGGAGCGCTCGTCCTCACGCTCTTTTTCCGCTTCTACCACCTCAGCACGGTCGTCCCTGAAATGACGAGCGATCACGCCGAAAAATTGGAAGACGTGCTGGACATCACCAGGGGCAAATACTCCATCTTCTTCGAGCGCAACACGGGACGCGAGCCGCTGTACATTTATTTGTCCGCGCTGCTCACGCCGTTCTTCGGCGTCTCTTTCCTCGATATCAAAGTCGCGGCGGTCATCGGCGGACTGGCGATGCTCCCGTATCTCTATCTGCTCGGCAAGGAGATGGGGAGTCCGCGCATCGGCTTGCTGGCGGTGGCCTTCGCGGGCATTGCTTATTGGCCCAACGTCATCGAGCGCTTCGCCTTGCGGATTTCGTTCTATCCGCTCTTCGTCGCGCCGACGCTCTACTATCTCATCCGCGGTCTGCGGCGACAGCAGCGCAACGACTTCATCCTCGCGGGGCTGGCGCTCGGTCTCGGCTTGAACGGTTATACGCCCTTCCGCATCATGCCGTTCGTGGTGGTCATCCTCGTCGGCTTGTACCTGCTCCATGTCCGCGAGAAGACCGTCCGCAAGCAGACGGCGCTTTGGCTGGTCCTGCTGGCGCTGATCTCGTTCATCATCTTCATCCCGCTGGCGCGCTACGCCCTCGAATTTCCCGACAAATTCGGATTCCGCGCGCTCTCGCGCCTGGGTTCGGTGGAGCGTCCCCTGCCCGGCCCGGCCTGGCAGCTTTTCCTCGGCAACCTGTGGAACTCGCTGAAGCAATTCAACTGGGATAACGGCAACGCCTGGGTGCACTCGATTCCCTACCGCCCCGCGCTGGACGTGGTGAGCGGCGCGCTGTTCCTTCTGGGCGCCGCGCTGCTGACGGCGCGTTACGTCCGCTCGCGCCAGTGGCAGGACCTCGTCCTCCTGGTTTCCGTCCCGTTGACGCAGATGCCGTCCATTCTGTCGCTGGCCTTCCCCGTCGAGAACCCGTCCATGAACCGCGCCGCGGGCGCCATCGTGCCGGTCTTCCTGCTCGTGGGGATCGGGCTGGATGGCCTGATGTCCGCCTGGGGGTCGGAGAAGAAGCGGGCCGCGGCGGGCTGGGCGCTGGCGGGCGTCCTCTTCGTCGCGTCGAGTCTCCAAAACTATAATCTCGTCTTCCGCCAATACAACGATCAATACATCAGAAGTTCATGGAACACCTCCGAAATGGGCGCGGTGATGAAGAGCGCCATGCAGCGGGGCGTGCCGGCGGAGAACGTCTGGATCGTGCCGTATCCCTATTGGGTGGACACGCGCCTGCCGCCGATCTGGGCGGGCGTGCCGGGACCGGACATTGCCGTGCCGCGCGAGGAGTTGGCGAAGACGCTCGAAACGCCGGGCCCGAAAGTTTTCATGGTGAAGATCGACGACCTGGAAACGCTCAACCTGCTGCAGTCGCTCTACCCGTCCGGCGCGCTGCAAGTTTACGATTCGTATATTGACGACGCCTATAATTTTTGGACGCTCAGCGTGCCATGACCTACCGCCGCCTGGTCCGCCCCCTGCTCTTTCGCCTCGAAGCGGAGACCGCGCACGGGTTGACGCTTTCCGCGTTGCGCGCCGCGCAGTCCGTTCCGCCCGCGCTGTGGCTGTTGGAAGTCATGTATCGCGCGCCGAATAAACCTGTCCGCGCCTTCGGGTTGGATTTCAAGAATCCTGTCGGGCTGGCCGCGGGCTACGACAAGGACGCGCTGGCCGTCCGCGCGCTGGGCGCGCTGGGATTCGGTCACGTGGAAATCGGCACAGTGACGCCTCTGCCGCAGGAGGGAAATCCGAAGCCGCGGCTCTTTCGCCTCGTGGAGGATGAAGCCGTCATCAACCGCATGGGGTTCCCCAGCCGCGGTTCGGTTTTTGTGCGCGAACAACTGAGTCCCTCCCGAAGGACCAGCCTGTTCGAGCGCGCCCTCAAACTTGAGCCGCGGCGCTCGGACGTGATCCTCGGCGTCAACATCGGCAAAAACAAGTCCACGCCCAACGAGGAGGCGGTCCTGGATTATCTCAGCCTGCTCCAGGAATTTGCGTCGCACGCCGACTATATCGCGGTTAACGTCAGTTCGCCCAACACGGTGGGACTCCGCCAGTTGCAGGGACGCGCCGCGCTGGAGGGACTGCTGACCCAACTCCACGCCCAGCGACAGTTCGAGGAGGCCAGCTGCAAAAAACGACTTCCGCTGCTCGTCAAACTCGCGCCGGACCTGACCCCATCCGAGTTGGACGACGCCCTCGACGTGATCCTGCAAACGCGCATGGACGGCGTCATCGCGACGAACACCACGCTGGCGCGTGAGGGGCTTCTGTCCGCGCAGCGGGACGAGGCGGGCGGGTTGAGCGGCCGCCCGTTGACGGGCCGCAGCGAGGCGATGTTGAGTCAGATCGTGAAGCGCGTGGACGGTCGGATTCCCGTCGTCAGCGCGGGCGGCGTCATGGGTCCCGAAGACGCGAAACGCCGCCTCGGGATGGGGGCGGCGCTGGTGCAGGTCTATACCGGGCTGGCGTATCGCGGCCCGGGGCTGGTCAGGCAGATCGCGCGCGGGCTTTCTTCTTCTGCGTAACTGTCTTCTTGAATTCCTTTTCTGTGGCTTCCTGGTGCGGGGCGATGAGCAGGACAAATTTTCCGTCTGCAAATTGATGCAGCCACTCGCCCGCCTGTTGACCGGCTGCGGAGGCCAGCGCGGCGTCCAGCGCGGCGCGGTCGTCGAAATAGAACTCGTGGATCTTGTACGGGCGCGGCCCGCTCCCGACGTACAGCGCGTCCTCGATGAGGCTGACGGATTCGCGGCGCAGGCCGGGCATCTGCTCGGCGAGACGGAGGAAGGTCTGCCAGCCGGAGGCGAACCCCGCCGCGTCGACAGGACGGTCAAAGAGGATGATGAGTTTGTGCATGGTCTTAACTGAACGATCCGCTAATCGTCGGGAAGGCGTTTGCCCAACGTCTGCGAAAGTAAATGTCACAGGAATTCGGAAAACACTTTCCTCAGCTCGTCTAAATCTTGAAGGTGATTTCGCAAAACGTCGAATACAATTTTACGATCAACTTCGAGATAATCGTGGACGAGAACGTTGCGAAAACCCACCATGCGAATCCATTTCTCGCGTAAATCTTCAGAGATAAATTTCTTCTCTTCGAGAGCGTATACGATATCGCTATACCAATTGACTTCCCCAAGCCCCAGGTCGGCAACAATGTGATTGCCAATATCCAGCGTGACCTCGATTGCCAAATGGAGAAATCGTTCCGCGCTCCCATAAAGTTTGGGGTCGCCTAGAAATTCCTCCAGCGAATAAGATCGCATGGCGCGCAGGATCTTCAGGTACTCGTCCAATTTCTGGAGGCGTTTACGAATAACTTCGGTTTTGACCATCTTGAATCCTCCGCTTGTACGCTTCGCGTTGGATTTTCAAATACGGAAGGAAATCGAAATACTGGCGCAAGACCAGGGAATAGTAATTGCCCGCGTCAAATCCCTCGGCGCGATAAACGAGACGATTTTGCCTCACCGCTTCAAATCTCAACACAATGTCTTCCCTGTCGAGAATGACCAGGTCAATATTGGTAAAACCAACCCGCGCCAGGTCGGCGAGAATGTCCAATTTACGCGCGCGTAAGTCGGACGATCCTGCCAGCGCGATGTCGAGATCGCTTTCGGCGTGCATTCTCCCACCGGCTGCCGAACCGAAGAGATAAGCCGCCTGGACGCTCGAATATTTTTTGAACACATCCGCGAGCAGGGTCAAATCGGGGAAGGCGGGCGCAGAATTTTTGGACATCATTTGGATTGTATCAGGGAACGCGTCATCCGACTCAACCCCGCGTGGAGCAATCGGATTGTATTGTGCCAGTCGCTCAGGCGCGCGAGGCTGGTCGGCGTGTGATGGTAGCGTCCAGGCACGGAGATCGAGAGCGACGGGATGCCCTCGCGCTGCTGGTGCATCGCGCCCGCGTCCGTGCCGCCGCCGCCCGGCTGACGGAACTGGTACGGGATTCCCTCCGCTTCGCCCGCGGCCGCGAAATGTTCGACCAGCCGCCGGTCGGGGAGGGTGTCCGCGTCGGCGATGTAGATGGCGGGGCCGTGATCGAGTTTCGAGTTGTAGAGCGAGTGCTCGCGGCCGTCGTGCGCGGGCAGGTCGCGGGCGGGAGTCGAATCCACGGCGATGGCGATGTCGGGAGCGAGCGCGTGCGCGGCCACCGTCGCGCCGCGCAGCCCCACTTCCTCCTGCACGGTGAAAGCCAGCAGGAGTTCGATGTTCGTCGGCGCGCGCTTCAGGAGTTCGATCAGCGCGGCGACGCCGAGTCGGTCGTCGAGCGCCTTGGCGAAAAGCGAATTCCCCGCGCGGCGGAACTTCGTGGAAAAACCGACGCGGTCGCCCACCTGCGCGCCTCCCTTTCCGCCCGTGTCGAGCCGCAGGGAATCGAGCGTCACTTTGCGGTCGGGGCCCTCGTCGCTGAGATGGACGGGCTTCATCCCGATCACGGCGGGGATGCGTTTTTTTCCGATGAGGACAGACTTGCCCGCTGCGTACGCGACGTCCACGCCGCCGACTTTGTCGAAGCGATAGAACCCATCGCCTTCGTCCGCGACGATCATGAAGCCGACTTCGTCCATGTGCGCGGCGAGCAGGACCTTGAGCGGATTCCGCTTCGAGGCGCGTGTCCGCACGAGGACGTTGCCCAGCGCGTCCACGCGGACGTCGTCGGCATGCGGCTTCACCTGTTCGAGGACAATTTTCCGTACTTCGCCTTCGTCGCCAGAGACGGCGATGGCATTGCAGAGACGTTCGAGGAGTTTGAGGGAGGGAGTGGGCATGGCGGTTGGGGGGGGGGTAATTGGTGATTGGTAATTGGAGATTGGAGATTGGTGATTGGAGATTGGTGATTAGTGATTGGAGATTGGTGATTAGTGATTGGAGGTTGGGGATTGGGGGTTGGAGATTACGAGATGGGCAGTTAGACGAGGCGCATTATGAACTGTTCTCTGTTCTCTACTCATCTGGTATTAGAACCACAAAATCGCCTTCGGGAAATTTGGCGATGACTTTGTAAGAGCGGAGCATGGGGATGCTGACGCGGCGGGTCCAGGCGTTGTTCTCCTCGGCGAAGGCGTCGTCCTGGGTTTTCAATTGTCCTGGCGGATTCGGCGCGATGATGAGCGCGTATTTGTGCGCGGCGATGTCCGCGTGGAACTGGTCTATCAGCGGACGGTAATTGGTCATGGCGAATTCCATCAGGGCGATGTTGTCATATTCGGGGACGAGGGGGACGCCCGTGATGCAGCCGAACGTCAGCAGGTGGCGCTGGGTGATGAAGAGGACTGGCCCCTGGTCGGCGGCCTCGTCCACGAGTTGTTGGAGACGCGCGAGCGAGTCCGCGCGGCGGTCGAGGGAGGGGAGCGCGGGGTAGACTTGTGAGACGCTGAAGAACGCCGCCGCGAGGACGGCGAGAGTCACCGCGAGCGGGGAAAAGGCGCGGGGCGGCGCGTCCCGTTCGCGGTCGGGAGCGAAGCGGTCGGCGAGGAGGTAGAGTCCGACGACGAGGGAGAGAGTCAGGTAGCCGTCGAGGTTGTGGAGGTTGCTTCCGCCGCCGATCTTCGCGCTGACGATGAATCCGCCGACGAGGAGGACGAGCAGCATGGAGACGAGTCCCGCGACGCGCATCCAGTCCCAGCGGTTTTGGCGGAGGCGGGCCCAGACGAGGAGGGCGAGCGGCGCGGTCATCAGAAGTCCCGCGGGAAGGATGCCGAGCGGTTGGAGCGCGCTGGGGAAGAGACGGTACCAGAGCAGGTCCTGCCAGAACGCGGCGTTGAACATCGCGGAGGGGATGTCTGAGATCGAGAAGTACCACTGCCGCGCGGCGTAAGCCGAGACGAGGCCGAGGAGCGCGTAGAGCGCGGGAGGCGCGAGGTAGAGGAGACGGGAGACGGGGGACGGGGGACGGACGGGTGACGGGAGGGGAACTTCGAGCAGGTAGAGCGCGATGGCGAGCATGGCGGGGATGGGAATCCAGTTGACGCGGCTGATGCCCGCCCAAAGCGAGGCCGCGAGGAGCGCGATGAAAGAGGGGAGCGGTTTTTTGGGATTGTAGAAAGCCAGGACGGGGATCGCGGCGAGGAGGAGGTAGAAATAGACGGGGCCTTGCAGCAGATAGAGCGTCCCCCAGAGGAAGATGGCCAGCCACAGCGCGCGGTTTTGTTTCGCGGGCGCGAGGCGGTGGAGGACGAGCGCGGCGGTCAACGCGGGGAGGATGATGGAGAGCGCGGCTTCCCAGAGACGTTCAAGGAAAAGCGAGGGACGCGGCAGGAGGAGGGGAATTGCTTCGACGACGTAACGGCTGAGGTCCTGGTAAAAGGGCGGGAGGGAGAGCCCGTAATAGCGTTGGGAGAGGAGCAGCGAGGCGTGATAGAAACGCGTCCCCTCGGACCAGCCGCGTGAGAAAGGAGAGAGGGAAAGCGCTGAAATGGAAGAGAGCAGAGAGTAGAGAATAGAGAGCAGTAAAGATGTGAAGAGAAAGGCGCAGAGTAAATGCGAAGATGTGTTTTTTGTAGAAAAGAAAAATGTGAGGAGGAGGCTGGCGAGGAAGACGAGAATGAAACGCGCGGGGAGAGGCTGGAAGGTTTTGGAGAGAGGGCTGAGGAGGAGGAAGATAAAGAGAGCAAGGATGATGGTAGAAAACAGAATCCGAAGGTATGGGGATGTCTTTGCAACGTCCCCCCTCCAACGCGAATGGGCGAATGGCGCGAATTCTTCTTTTTTTTCGGCGGCGAAATTCGCGTTATTCGCGTCATTCGCGATAGAAAAAAGCGAAGTAATTTTTTCAACAGCGGTGAAAAAAAATTCGCGGTCAAGAAAATAGGCGATGAGGAGAAACGCGAGCGCGAGTCCCGCGACGGCGAAGACGAGCAGGGTGCGGCGCCAGAAGACGAACAGTACGCCGCCCTGTCCGAGATGGACGGCGAGCCAGAACGTTAAAAGCGAAGCGAGGATGAAGATGAGACGCAGAAACCAACGCGGCGAAACTTCCCCCAGTTGCGGCAGCGGTTCGCTGGCGGGATCAATCATCCCAGACCACCGTCTGCAAAAAGCCCTCGTCGAGACGCGCGGCAAACTCCGCCAGCAGGCGCGCGGCGCGCTGGATGTCGGTCAGCGCGGCCACTTCCACGGGCGTGTGCATGTAACGGATGGGGATGCTGACGATGGCGGTGGGGATGCCCGCGGCGGTGAGTTGGACGGCGTCGGTCTCGGTGCCAGAGTGACGCGGCATCGGTTCGATGGAAAACGGGATGTCCAATTTTCCAGCCAGTTCCTTCAACCGCTCCAAAAGGAAGGGGTGGACGTGCGTACCGATCCCAAGCGTGGGACCGCCGCCGAGCGGGAAGTATTCCCAGCCCTTCGCGTCCGCGGACTGCGCGAAGGTCACGTCCACGACGACGGCGAGGTCGGGACGAAGCCCGAAGGCGGACGTGGCCGCGCCCGCGAACGAGACCTCCTCCTGGACGGTGGCCGCGCACCACACGTCCCACGCGTGACGGGCGGACTGCAGCGTCTCGAGGACGAGGGTCAGCGCGGCGAGGGAGGCGCGGTTGTCGAGCGAGTGTCCGCTGACGACGCCCTCGGCCAGATCCAGCGGTTCGTTCGCGAACGAGACGAGGTCGCCCACGCGGACGAGTTGACTCACCCGACGCGGCGCGAGGCCGAGGTCCACGAGCAGGTCGTTCCAGCTGGGCGCGTTCTTCCTCGCCTCGTCGGACATGAGCGCGGGCGGACGCGCGACGATGATCCCTTGCAGGGGCCGCCGCGCGTGGACGGTCACATGCTGGCCGGGGAGGAGGCGCGTGTCGAGTCCGCCGACGCTGGTCAGGCGCAGGAAGCCGTCTTCGATTCCCGCCGTCATCATGCCGATGGCGTCCATGTGCGCGGAGAGCAGCAGGCGTGGACGCGGCTCGGGCGCGGTCCCCCGCCGCAGGGCGTGGACCGAACCGAGGCGGCTGAGATGCGTCTCGTCGGCGATGGAATTCCAGCGGGCGCGGATCAATTCCGCCGCGGGGGATTCGTGTCCGGAGAGTCCGGCAGTAGAGAGCAGGGATTTAAGGAAGGGGAGGATGTCTGTCACGGCGTGGGGGGCGTGGTTGTAATTGTGAGTGTCGGCGTCGGCGTGCTGGTGGCGGTCGCGGTCGGCGTCGCGGTGGGAGTGTCGGTAACGGTGGGCGAGGGCGTGATGGTCGGCGTATCGGTCGGCAGGGGAGTCCAGGTGTTGGTGAACGTGGGCGAGGGAGTCCACGTGCGCGTGGGGGGCAGGAATGGCGTGGGTGTGATGAAGACGAAGGGCGTTTCGGAGGGCGTGATGGTGGGGAGGGCGGTGAGGGTCTGCGCGATGGCTGTCAGGTAGGATGGAGTCGGGCTGAAGTCTGGCTCGGCGGTGGGAGTTGAGGAGGCGACGGGAGCCGATGTCATGGTTTTCGTCGCGGTGGGCGTCGCGGTGCGCGGGCCGGGCGCGCTCGCGATAGCCAGCGCCCCCAGGCAGTAGCATGGGATGGTGGCGAGGATGACGTAGACGAGGGTGAGTCGTCGGCGGGCGCGGACAGCGATGGGATCGTCCATGCGGGTGATGATAACATGGGATGGGATGGTTGGTAAATAGCGATTGCTCTGTTGCAAATGGTCTTCTCAAAGTCTGAGGGTTTTCATCGGAATCCCGAAGCTCTACTTCGGGAAAGCCGCGAGTAGAACTTGCGGAGTCCTTTTTGTTTTCATGTCGGCAAATGCAAGCGTCGTTCTAGTCCTATTGTAAAAGCGCGCGGGTATAATTCGAGCGATGATTCCCCTCAAGTTACGCATCTCTGGTTTTCTTTCGTACCGCGACGCGGCGGAACTGGACTTCGAGTCGTTCGACCTGGCCTGCATTTCGGGACAGAACGGCGCGGGCAAGTCGTCTCTGCTGGACGCGATCACGTGGGCGCTGTTTGGGAAGGCGCGCGGCGGCGACAAGGACGCGCTCGTCAATTTGCAGTCGAAGGCCGCCGAGGCCGCGCTGACTTTCGCCTACGAAGAGAATATCTACCGCGTGCAGCGCGCGTCGCCGCGCGGGAAGACGGCCGTCCTGGAGTTCCAGATCTGGGACGGGGGGCAGGAAGGCGGGGGCGCGTGGAGGCCGCTCACGGAAAAGTCCGCGCGCGAGACGCAGAGCCGCATCGAGCAGACGCTTCGGCTGGACTACGAGACCTTCGTCAACGCGTCGTTTATTTTGCAGGGCAAAGCCGATGAGTTCACGCAGAAAAAAGCCAGCGAGCGCAAGGCTGTGCTGTCCAATATTCTGGGGCTGGAGATCTGGGAGACGTACAAGGAACGCGCCGCGGAACGCCGCAAGGAGATCGAGCGCGAGACGGCGGGGATTGACCGAAGCATCGCGGACATCGACGCGGAACTCGCGGAGGAGGAACCGCGCAGGCAGAGATTGCAGTCGCTCGAAGCCGACCTGAAGCGGCTGGCCGCGTCCCGCAAGACGCAGGAGGCCGCGCTGGAGAGCATCCGCAAGGCCGCCTCGGAGTTGAACGAGGAATTGGCGGCGGAAAAGGCGCGGCTGGAGGAGGAACTGCGGGGGTTGAAAGAGCAGGAAAAAGTAATCAGTAATCAGTTTTCAGTGATCAGTGGACTGACGGATCAGATGGAGAGCGCGAAGAAGACATTGACAGAGGCGGAAGAAAAACTCGCGCAACGAAGCAAAATCGAGGAGGCGCGCAACGCGGCGCGAGAGGAGTCGGCGCGGTTGAAGGCGGAGAACGAGCTGCGGAAACTGGAGATGGACGATCTCAAGGCGCGCATTGACCAGTTGGAATCCGCCGAGGGCGCGGTCTGCCCGCTGTGCGGACAGGAGTTGAGCGAGAAACACCGCCAGTCCACGCTGAAGCAGTTGAAGGCGGATGGAAAGGAAAAGGGCGACCGTTTCCGCGCCAACAAGTCCCGCATGGACGAGTTGACGAAGGCGGCCGCGGAAGCGGAGTCGCGGAGCGCGAAACTGTCGAACGCGGAACGGGAACGGCTGACGCTGTCCAGTTCCATCGCGCAGTGGACGGAACGGATCGAGGCGGCGCGGGCCGCCGTCCAGCAGTGGGAAGCGGTCGGCGCGGCGCGGTTGAAGGAAGTAGAGTCGCTCCTCGCCAGCGGGAGATTCGCGGCGGAGGCGAAGAAGCCCGCCGTCAGCCTGGACGAGGCGGAGACGTTGCTGCTCAAATTGCAGGAGGACGAGAATCGCAAGAATCAGGAGGTCGGCGCGGCGCGTCAACTGGTGGAGGTGCTGGGGTCGCTGCGGACGCGGCGGAAGAGTCTCGAAGCGGAACGCGAGGAGACGACGCGGCAGGCGGCGCGTCTCAAGACGCTGGAACACGCTTTCGGCAAGAACGGCGTCCCCGCGCTGCTGATCGAGCAGGCGCTCCCGCAGATCGAGGCGAAGGCCAACAACCTGCTTGAACGCCTGAGCGACGGGGCGATGTCCATCCGCTTTGCGACGCAGGCCGAGTATAAAAACAAGAAGCGCGACGACCTGAAAGAGACGCTCGACATCCTCATCAGCGACGGCGCGGGCCTGCGCGATTACGAGATGTATTCGGGCGGCGAGGCTTTTCGTATTGATTTCGCGATCCGCATCGCGCTGTCCGAAGTGCTGGCGAGACGCAAGGGCGCGCGCCTGCAAACCCTGGTCATTGACGAGGGATTCGGCTCGCAGGACGCGCTGGGGCGGCAGAGACTGGTCGAGGCCATCAACACCGTGCGCGGCGACTTCGCGAAGATTTTGGTCGTCACGCATCTGGACGAGTTGAAGGACGCCTTCCCGACGCGGATCGAGGTGGAGAAAACCGAGCGGGGATCAACGGTGAGGGTTGTGTAGTTTAAGTATTGACATCCGAATTGAAGTGCGCGATACTCACATCATCGTTTGGGGGATGAAAAGCGGAGCCATCCTTTAGAAAGGAGGAGGTGATGTCTAACATGGATAGTAGTATGCAACCCAGCGCTGTGGCATCCCTCCTCAAGTAAGCAAGGACGCCACAGCGCAAACAGGCGCCGCCCCTCTTCGGAAGGGCGGCGTTCTGTTTGCGTCAACGGGGACGTTGGGACTCCGACTAAAAATAAAAAGGATTCCACAAGTTCTACTTGCGGCCTTCCCGAAATAGAACTTCGGAATTCCAAATTTTCATCATTCAGGGCGGACCCCCGTTCATGGATACTTTGTTGCAATCAACGCTTTTCACCGGCATTGCGAGACGCCAAAAGCGTCGAAGCAATCTTCTCATCAATCGGGGAACTGCTTCGCTTGCAGCGGCAAGCCGTCAAGGCGTACAGCCGAGCGACGGAAGAACCATAAAGACCGCATCCCGGATTCACGTTAAAATATGCCGAGCCATTGTGGATGGGCCGCGGACGTCCAATTTCTAAATTCATCCCGGGGATTTGACCGCCGGCGTTGGCGCGTCCCCGGCGAAGCGGCTTCGCTGCGGATGGCGCGCAGCCGCCAATGGGACGATCCGCCGCCGGGCAGCGGATAGGAGACATGACCACAGACTATGGATAATTACGTGCTTATCGGCGCTTCTGTCATATTGCTGATCAGTGTGCTCGTCAGCAAAATTGCCGACCGGTTCGGCGTGCCTGTGCTTTTGTTGTTCCTGATCCTGGGAATGCTGGCGGGTTCCGACGGTCTGGGCGGCATCTACTTCGACGATCCCGCCCTGGCGCAGATCGTCGGCGTTATCGCCCTGATTTTGATCCTGTTTTTCGGAGGGCTTAGCACGGAATGGAATCAAATCCGTCCCGTGCTTAAGGAGGGCCTGCTCCTTTCCACGCTGGGGGTTTTTATCACCGCGCTGATCGTGGGACTCTTTGCCGGCGCGCTGCTTGGCCTGTCGCTGGTTGAAGGACTGCTGCTCGGTTCGATCGTCTCGTCAACGGACGCGGCCGCGGTCTTTTCGGTGCTGCGTTCCAAAGGCATCAGTCTCAAAGGCAGGATCAAGTCGCTGCTGGAACTGGAGTCGGGCAGCAACGATCCGATGGCGATATTCCTCACGATCGGCCTCATCCAGCTGATCACGCAGCCCGACTTGTCGCCGCTGAGCCTGATCCGGTTCTTCATCCAGCAAATGCTGGTTGGAGCGGCGTTGGGATACGTCATGGGGCGGGCGATCCTGTTCCTGGTCAACCGCCTGAAACTGGGTTACGAAGGCCTTTATTCCGTCCTGATGTTGGCGCTGGTGTTTCTTACCTTTGGGTTGACCGACTTGATCGGCGGCAGCGGCTTCCTGGCGGTTTACCTGGCCGGGATCGTCCTGGGTCACCACGATTTCATCCACAAGCGGAGTATTTTACGCTTCCAGGACGGGCTGGCCTGGATCATGCAAATCGCCATGTTCCTGACGCTCGGCCTGCTGGTCTTCCCGTCCCGCCTGGTCCCTATCATCGGTATTGGGATGCTCATCGCGGCGTTCCTGATGTTTATCGCCCGCCCCGTCAGCGTTTTTATCGGCCTGATCCCAAGCGCGTTGACCTGGCGGGAAAAGACGTTCATCTCCTGGGTGGGTCTGCGCGGCGCCGCTCCCATCATCCTGGCTACCTTTCCCTTCCTCGCCAAACTTCAGCAGGCCGACTTGATCTTTAACGTGGTCTTTTTCGTGGTTCTAAACTCGGTGTTATTACAAGGCACTTCGATTCCCATTGTCGCGAAATGGCTGGGAGTCGACGCGCCCATGACGCGCAGGCGGACCTATCCCATCGAATACACGCCCGTAGGCGGATTTAAAAGCGAACTCAAGGAACTGCTGATACCGCCCAATTCGACCATGGCCGGGAAAGCCATCGTCGAATTGGAACTCCCCGAACACTTCCTGGTGGTCCTGATCGCCAGGGAAAACGACTTCATGCTGCCAAGCGGAGGAACCGCGCTGCAAGAAGGCGACACCCTGCTGGCGCTCTCGGACAGGGAATCGTTCGACGAGGTCGCGGCGAGATTCGGCCTGTCCGAGAGTCACGCGGCGGGCTGACGGCGCGTCCCTTCCGCGAAGACGGATTGCGAGCCTCAACGGGAGAAAAAATGACGGACGAGATTCACATCACCTTTCTCAGGCACGGACGTTCTCGCGCGGATGATGAAGGCGTCCACGAAGGCCGGTACGATTCCCCGCTCACAGATGTCGGACGCTCCCAGGTCCGTGCCCGTGTCGGGGAGTTTCTCACGCGCAGTTTTCGCTTTGACAGAATCGTGTCCAGCCCCCTTCAACGCGCCCACGAAACAGCGACAATCATCGGCGCGGCATTAAATGTTCCAATTGAGACCGATCCCGACTGGATGGAGATTGACAACGGTCCTCTGGCGGGTATGTCTCGCGAGGCCGCAGCCGAACAGTATCCTAGACCGGCTTTTCGCAATCCCTACCAGCCATTTTGTGGGACAGGTGAAAGCGAATGGGAAATCTATATCCGGGCGGCAAGGGCGGTGGAAAAGATGGTCCGCCACGGCCCCGGCAATTACTTGGTAGTCGCGCATGGAGGAGTTCTCAACTCTGCCCTGAAAACGATCGTCGGAACGCCGCCCTCCCCCGACCAGCAGGGCCTGTCGTTTGCCTTCGGCGATACTGGTTATGCCCGGCTGGTCTATTATCCATCCAAACACCATTGGCGTCTCCTGGAATTCAACGCCGGATGATCCGCCTAAACGCAAGCCCCCGAGCAGGCGCCCGGGGGCTTTTATGGTCAGACTACGCCACCACGCTTACCATCTTTCCTTTGACGACGATCACTTTCTTCGGCTCGCGTCCCTCCAGGAATTTCTGGACGTGGTCGCTCGCCAGCGCGGCGGATTTGACCTCCTCCTCGCCCGCGTCCGCGGCGACGACGATCCGGTCGCGCACCTTGCCGTTGACCTGCACGGGGATCTCGATCACGTCCTCCCGCGCGGCGGCCTCGTCCACCTGCGGCCATTTCTGCTGGTGGATGGAGTACGGCTTGCCGAGGCGCGCCCATAGTTCCTCTGTGATGAACGGCGCGACGGGAGCCATCATCTTCAAGTAGATCTCCCGCGCCTCGTCCCATGCGGAAGAGCCGGCCGCGCCGGCCTCGCGCGCTTTGTGCATCTCGTTCAACAGTTCCATCAACGAGGATACGACGGTGTTGAACTCGAAATTCTCGAAGTCGTGCGTCACGCGGCGCAGGGTCTGGTGGACGCGGCGGCGCAGGCCGCGCCCGTCGTAGGCCGCGCCCGCCTTCGGCGGAGTCGGATCCGTGAACAGCGTCCACACGCGGCGGATCCAGCGGGCAGTTCCCTCGATGCCCTGCGAGTCCCACGGTCCGCCCAAGTCCCAGCGCGCGAAGAACATGATGTAGGCGCGCACTGTGTCGGCGCCGTAGCGCCGCACCAGCAGGTCGGGCGCGATGACGTTGCCCTTGCTCTTCGACATCTTGTCGTTGTCTTCGCCCAGCACCATGCCCTGATTCCGCAGTTGCAGCATTGGTTCATTGCCCTCGGTTACGCCGCCGTCGCGCATGGCTTTGTGGAAGAAGCGCGTGTACAGCAGGTGCATGGTGGCGTGTTCGATGCCGCCGGTGTACGTGTCCACGGGCATCCAGTAGTTGTATTCCTTCTCGTCGAACGGCCCCTTGTCGTAATGCGGACTCAGGTAACGCAGGTGATACCACGACGAGCACATGAAGGTGTCCATTGTGTCGGTCTCGCGCGTGGCGGGACCGCCGCAAACGGGACAGGCGGTATTCTTCCACGTGGGATGCAGTTTCAGCGGGCTTTCGCCGGTCGGACGCCATTCCACATCCTCGGGTAATTCGACGGGCAGCTGGTCTTCGGGGACGGGATTCCATCCGTGCGTTTCGCAATAGACCATCGGGATGGGCGCGCCCCAATAACGCTGGCGCGAGATCAGCCAGTCGCGGTAACGATAGTTGACCGATTCTTTGCCGATGCCTTTTTGCTCCAGCCAGTCAATCACCGCGCTGATGCCGGGGTTTTGGCGTCCCTTTTGGTCGTTGACCTCCGTCCCGTTGAACGGACCGGAGTTGACCATCACGCCCGCGCCGTCGTAGGCTTCTTCCAGTTCCTTCCCGTCCTCCCCTGCGTTTTGGGTTTCGGGTCGAATCACCTCGATAATCGGCAGGCCATATTTTTTAGCGAACGCGAAATCGCGCTCGTCGTGCGCGGGGACGGCCATGATCGCGCCCGTGCCGTAACTCATCAACACATAATCCGCGATCCAGATCGGGATGCGTTCGCCGTTGACCGGGTTGATTGCGTACCCGCCGGTGAACACGCCCGTCTTCTCCTTGTCCGCGGCTTCGCGTTCGATGTCCGATTGACGCGCGGCCTGCGCCTTATACGCTTCCACTTCGGCGCGTTGCGCGTCGGTAGTCACCTTGTCCACCAGCGGATGCTCGGGAGAAAACACCATGAACGTCGCGCCCCACAGCGTGTCGGGCCGCGTCGTAAACACAGTCACCTTGTCGTCAGCCGCTGACGACTGATTGCCGATCGCTGGAAACTGGACTTCCGCGCCCTCGCTGCGTCCGATCCAGTTCGTTTGCAGCGTCTTCACGCGCTCGGGCCAGTCAATCCCGTCGAAGTTCAACAGTTCGTCGGCGTACCGGGTGGTGCGGAAGAACCACTGCTCCAGATCCTTCTTAATGACGGGCGTGCCGCAGCGTTCGCAGTGACGGTCATCGCCCCACACCTGCTCGCGCGCCAGCGTAGTGTTGCAATTCGGGCACCAGTCCACCGCCGCCATTTTGCGATACGCCAGTCCCATCTTGTACAACTTGATGAAGAACCACTGCGTCCAGCGATAATATTCGGGATCGCAGGTCGCCGCCTCGCGCTCCCAATCGAACATCGCGCCCATCGAACGCATCTGCAAGCGCATCCGCTCGATGTTCGCGTAAGTCCGCTTCATCGGATGGATGCCGTCTTTAATGGCGGCGTTCTCGGCGGGCAGGCCGAACGCGTCGAAGCCCATCGGGAACAACACATTGAAACCCTTCATCCGCATAAAGCGCGCCCGCGCGTCCGACGGGGTCATCGCGTACCAATGCCCAATGTGCAGGTCGCCGCTCGGATACGGCAGCATCGTCAACGCGTAATGTTTGGGACGGCTCTCGTCAACCGCCGAGCGATACAACTTATCCGCCTCCCATTTCTCCTGCCACTTCTTTTCAATTGCATCCGGGCGATAGCGCGACTCGTCCACGGGCATCTCTTCCTTTTTCACGGGGACGACGGACTTGGGCGACTCCAATTTTTTGATGACTGCCCGGACCGCGTCCACGTGCGGGATGACCGCCTTCGGCGGCGCGGGCGCGATCGCCGTCACGCGCTTCGTCCGCTTCGCCCTCGACGTTTCAGCGGGCGCGGCCTTCCCGGCTTTTTTCTTCACGACAGGTTTCGCCGTCCCCGCCTTGCCGACGGGTTTCCGCGCCGCGACTTTGGTCGTTGTCGTTTTCGCTTTCGGCGCGGGTTTCTTCGCCGCCGATTTTTTGGCGGGAGTGGCCTTCTTTTTAACGACAGTTTTCACCGCTCTCGTCTTGCTGACGGGTTTCCGCGCCGCGACTTTGGTCGCCGTCGTTTTCGCTTTCGGCGCGGGTTTCTTCGCCGCCGATTTTTTGGCGGGCGATTTCGCGGAAGTCTCTTTTACCGCGACCGTCTTTTTCGCAACGACTTTCTTCTTCGCCGCCTTTTTGACGGCCGTCTTCTTGTTTGCAGTTTTCCTTTTTGTTGCAGCCATTCTGACCTCGTCGAATCAGGTTTCACATGCCGGGAACGCCCGGTTTTGACTTGCCTGCTAAAAAAACAAAATTCCTTCATCCACTCTGGGACGAAGGACCTTTGTCGCTCCGCGGTGCCACCCGGCTTCGTCTGGTAGTCTCCATCTTACAGCCTTCAACAAACCAGCTGTTTGGCTTCAGACTAACCGACGCTCTTTGATCTGCGATAACGGGCAACCCGGCGTTGACTACTTTTTTTCACCAACGCGGTCTCCCTTGCGGGAAAGCGGGCGAGTTCAGTCTTACCCTCAGGGGATGTGTTCCCGTGGACACACCGAAGGGCTTCCACCTCGCTGTCCCTTCTCGCTGACGGGATGACCTACTACTCCTGCCGTGACCTTTGTCGGCGTTGGAGAACGTCTCTTCGGTTCCTGCTCGAGCGGGCGTTTTCCAACGTCCAAATTGTGGACCCAGGGGGATTCGAACCCCCGACCTTCTCAATGCCATTGAGACGCGCTCCCAACTGCGCTATGGGCCCGGGCTTTCCAGTGTTCAGTTTTTCGCGGACAGCGTTCAGTGACCGATTACTGATAACTGGTTACTAATCACTGAACAGGTGGACCTGAGGGGATTCGAACCCCTGACCTCCTCAGTGCGATTGAGGCGCGCTCCCAACTGCGCTACAGGCCCGGTAATTAGGCGAAGCGCATTGTACCTGAGGGGTAGGGGAATGTCAAGCAAAGATTCGGCGTTCCGGCGGCCGGCTACGGCGAGAGCGCCTCCGGCTGGAAGCACGGCTGATAATCCGCGCCGAGGATGAGGCGGTATTGGACGGGGCTGTTCGGGTCGGGCAGGGACACGAGACGGTTGGGCATCAACCCCAGCGCGTTCAGCAGCAGCGCGCTTCGGTTGTAATCCTGCGCGGCGGAAAGGTCCACGAGGATGGTGGCGGCGTAGTCGCGGCGGTCGGCGGGAGCGAGCCGCGCGGCGTAGCCCGCGTAGTTGAGACGCGAGGCCGCGAGCGCGTCCCAGCCGTCGTTGAGCGTCCCGTTCTGGATCTCGACCGTGATCGCCTCGTTGACAGCCGCCGCGGCCGAGGCGGTGAGCGCCTGCGTCACGAGTCCCTGCAAGGCGGCCTGGTCGGGCAGCAGCACGTAGGCGCCGCCGGGCGTGATCCACGAAGTGACGATGGGCGGGCGGATGTAGTAACTGCGGATGTCGGCGTTGGAGAGTCCCGGCGCGAGCGCCGCCAGTTTGAGCAGGTCGGCCAGCCCGAGGTCGGTGGCGACGAGCGAGTTCAGGTCGGCGTAGAGTTGCGGGATCTTCGTCAGCGCGTCGCCGGTCAACGCGCGGGCGTAGATGGAGCGCAGGACTTCCTGCTGGCGGCGGCCGCGGTCGAAGTCGTTGGACTTGGAGCGTGAACGCGCGTACCAGAGGGCCAGGTCGCCGTCCATGTGCATCAGCCCGGGACCGGCCGTGTAGAGAAACCAGTTGTCTTCGTTTTCGGGATCGAGTTCGGGAGAGATGAGCCGCCAGTCGGTGTAGGCGCAGGCCACGGGGACGTCGATCCCGCCGAGGGTGTCCACGATACGGCGGAAGCCGTCGAATTCGACCATGGCGGTATGGTCAATATGCAGGCCGAGGTTGTATTCGATGGTGTCTTTCAGCAGTTGAGCGCCGCCCCCGGCATAATCGTTCAACTCGCCGTGTTGATATGCGGTGTTGACGCGCTGCATTTCCCAGGAGGGGATGTAGACCCACAGGTCGCGCGGGATGGAGATGAGCGAGACCTGTCCATCCTTTGGACGCAGGATGGCGATGACCAAAGTGTCGGTGCGGAACGTGCCGCCCGGACGTTTGTCCGAGCCGATGAGAAGGAAGGTGACCGCGTCGGGATAGTCCGCGAGATTGGCGGGTGGAGGCGCCGCGCTGGGATATGGGACCGCCGGAGCGGGCGTGGGCAGCGCGGCGACTTCCGTCGAGATGACCAGCGGCGGGAGCGGGGTGGCGAACGTCTCCGCGGAGATGGTGGGGAAGGGAGTGGCGAGCGCGGGCTGGAAAGGCGTGGGCGTGGGAGAGGCCAGTCCGCGCGGGGTGACGATGATGAACGGGAGTCCATGCACCGCGGTTGGGGCGGGTTGTCGTCCTCCGCAGGCGGCGAGCAGGAACGCGATGAGGAGGATGAAGGAGAGTCGACGCATGGAGTGGCGGTTTGGCGGAGGGGCTGGGACTTTCAAGGCCGAGGACGCGGCGTGTGGAAAAACGCCGTTTTTCTTGCCGCGAACGATCGGGCTTCATCCAATTCGGTTTTGCTGGATTTGCGGCTTATTTTGACATTTTACCAGTTTCCTTGTCTGAGCCGGAGGCCGGGTTGTCTTTGAAAAAACGAGTCCCAATGTCTTCGCGCCATCGGCGGACTTTGCGGTTAAAATAGACTCATGATCTCCTCCCTCCTCGGCGAACTCCAGCACAAAGAAGACAACTCCCTCGTCATTGCCGTCGGCGGCGTGGGACTGCGCGTCAGCGTCCCCAAAGGCCTCGCGGCCAGGTTGTCGGTGGGCGACAAGGTTTTCGTCCACACGCATCTCAGCGTCCGTGAAAATGACTTGTCGTTGTACGGGTTCGAATCCGCCGAAGAGCGCAAGTTGTTCGTTACCCTCCTCGGCGTGGACGGGGTCGGGCCGAAGGTCGCGCTCTCGGTCCTGTCCACGCTCACGCTGGACGCCATTCAGCGCGCCGTCTTCAGCGAGGAACCCGACCTGTTGAGCCGCGTCCCCGGCGTGGGAAAGAAGACCGCCCAGAAGATCGCGCTCTATCTCAAAGACCGCCTCAAGTCCGACGACGCGCTGGCGCGGGTCGCGGCCATGAGCGACGTGGACAGCGAAGTCCTCGCCGCGCTCGCCGCGCTGGGATATTCCGTCGTCGAGGCGCAGTCCGCCATCCAGTCCGTTTCAAAGGACGCGCCGCAGGATGCGGAGGAACGCCTCCGCCTCGCGTTACAGTATTTTGGGTGAGCGTGACGCGGCAGCCGACAACGCTTTCCCGGACAAAACCGCCTCTCTTAAAACACGCCGGAAGAAATTGAAACTTCGATCAGCCATGGCAGAAACCCCTCCTCCATCCTCCCCGCAGTGGAACTCGACCACGAAACTGGTGGTGGCTTTCACTTTCGTCGCCATCGTCGCGGCGCTATTGGTGCGCTTTCACACCATCATTGGCCCGCTCCTGCTGGCGTTTGTATTTTCCTATCTCATTCATCCGGTGGCGGGCGTCCTTAGTCATTCCCTGCGCATTTCCTGGCGGGCGGCGGTGGGGATCGTGTTCCTGGTCATCCTGGTCGTCCTGCTCAGCCTGCTCGCCCTCGGCGGCGTGGGATTGATGAATCAGGTGCAAAGCCTGATCGCCTTTGTGCAATCCAGCCTCGACAAACTGCCGACGATCATCGAAGACGTGGCCGCGTGGGGCGCAAGATTCGGGCTGGATATCAGCGCCGTCAACCTGAGCTCGGTCAGCGACCAACTGCTTACAATGGGACAGACCATCTTTGGCCGCATGGGTTCGCTCCTCAGCGCCGTCGCCGGCGGCGCGGCCAATTTCCTCGGCTGGACGCTGTTCGTCCTGCTCGTCTCCTTCTTCGTCCTGGCCGAAAGCGACGGGCTGCGCGAGGGCATCCTCAAAGTGGACATCCCCGGCTATTCCGAAGACCTGCGCCGTCTCGGACAGGAACTGGGACGGATCTGGAACGCCTTCCTGCGCGGACAGATCATCATCTTCTTCCTCACCTTCTCGATCTACTTCATCGTGTTGAGCGTTCTCGGAGTCCGCTACGCCATCGGACTGGCGCTGGCCGCGGGGCTGGCGCGCTTCGTCCCATACGTCGGTCCCGCCATCAACTGGACCGCGCTGGCGCTGGTTACATTCTTCCAACCCTTCAAACTGTTCGGGATGGAACCGCTCTACTATACCCTGATGGTGTTCCTCGTCGCCCTGTTCATTGACCAGATCTTCGACAATCTCGTCCAGCCGCGCGTCATGGCTGACGCCCTGCGCGTCCACCCTGCCGCGGTGCTGGTGGCCGCCATCGTCTCTGCCAGTCTGCTGGGCGTGCTGGGAGTGGTCGTCGCCGCGCCCATGCTCGCCACCCTGCAGCTGTTCGGACAGTACACCGTCCGCAAAATGTTCGACCAGGACCCCTGGCCGGAAAGAAAGCCGCGCTCTGCCGCCTCCAAACGACGCGGCCTCTTCGACCGTATCAATGTGTGGCTGAGAGCCATCCGCCGCAAACTGCGAAAATCGAAAGGAGCCTGACATGTCCCCGAACGAACCGAAAACCGACACCATCGCCGAGACCGATAACTACCTCGCCTGGAAAGCCGAAGAACCTGACGGCGAAACCACCTACCACATCGAACTGAACAACGTCACCGTTCACTTCTTCGAGGAGGAGTGGCAGGAATTCCTGCAACTTGCCCGCGGCCTGAAGTAAATGAAACTGCAAAACTCCATCACCGACGTCCCCGGCGTCGAAGTCGGCCACGCGCAAGACGACGACGCGCTGACCGGCTGCACAGCCATCCTGTGCCGCAAAGGCGCGGTCGCGGGCGTGGACGTGCGCGGCGGCGCGCCCGGCACGCGCGAGACCGACCTGCTCGCCCCCGTCAACCTCGTCGAAAAAGTCCACGCGATCACGCTGGCCGGCGGATCGGCCTTCGGGCTGGACGCGGCCTCCGGCGTGATGCGCTATCTCGACGAACAAGGCGTCGGATTCGACGCCGGCCCGGCCAAAGTCCCCATCGTCCCGGCCGCGATCCTCTTTGACCTCGGCCTCGGTCGCGCGGACCGTCGGCCGGACGCGGAGATGGGATACCGCGCGGCCGCCGCGGCCAAGTCCGACGCGCCGCCCGAGGGCAACTTCGGCGCGGGGACGGGAGCCTCCGTCGGCAAAATGTTCGGGCCGAAGCAGGCCATGAAATGCGGAATCGGCTCGGCCAGCCTCGAAGTCGGCGGCGGAGTCGTGGTCGGCGCGCTGATGGCGGTCAACGCCTTCGGCGATGTGATCGACCCCGAGACGAACCAGATCATCGCGGGCCTCCGCTCCGCGGAGCTCGGCCCCATCCGCCTCGGGCAGTCCGGCTATTTCGCCGACACGTTGAAAATGATGAAGACCGTCTTCGGCAGGACCATCCTGTCGTTCGCCGCCAAAGCCAACACGGTGATCGGCGTCGTCGCCGCGAACGCCGACTTCACCAAAGCCGAGGCGACGAAGGTCGCGCAGATGGCGCACGACGGACTCGCCCGAACCATCCGCCCCGCGCACACCATGCTGGACGGCGACACGATCTTCGCCCTCGCCACCGGCGGCAAAAAAGCGGATGTGTCCACCGTCGGCGCGTACGCGGCGGAAGCGGTCGCGCAGGCCATCGTCCGTGCGGCGCGCATGGCCGCCTCCGCAGGCGGGCTGCCCGGCCTGGCCGACGCGGCCAGCGGCCAGCCGAGTCCCGACGCATAAGCGGGTCAAGCCTCCCAATAAAAAGAGGACGGCTCCATCGAGACCGTCCTCTTTTCATATCACTACTCACTGATTACTGATCACTGGTTACTTGCTCTTCCTCTTCACATCATCGCGCAAGATCCAACCCATCACAATGCTCACCGCGCTGACGACGAGACCGCCCAAAAGCGCCGGCCAGAAACCGCCCACTGTGAAACCGACGCCGAAGGCCTGCCCGATATAACCGGTCAACCAGAACAGGAAAGCGTTAATCACCAGCGTGAACAAACCGAACGTGACGATGATGGGCAGGCATCCCACCAGCTTCGCCAGCGGGCGTACAATGGCGTTGACGAGCGTCAGGATCAAACCGAGGGCGATCACCGACACCCAATCATTCGTCCATGCAACGCCCGGCACGACGCTCACCGCGGCCCAGACCGCGAGGCTGTTTACGATCCAGCGAATCAAGAACTTATTCATTTCTGCTCCTTTTCGATTCATGTACGCAGGCGGGATTATTTCGTCGCGCCCTCCGCGCGCATCCAGACGAGCGTCCGCTGCGGGATAAAACCTGCGGCGCGGATGGATTCGTCCGCCGGGCCGGCGGGATGCTCGAGGACGAATCTCCGCCCGCGCAGTTCGCTTCGCGCGTGGACGAGGAGGCGGGTCGCGGCTTCGGGAGCCGAGTCTGCGCCGAGGGCCAGCCAGAGCGGTTCGCGGCGCGTCCCGTTGGAGATCCAGGCGAGGACCGCCTCGAGCGAGCCGTTCCGCGTCGCGGCCCACTGCCGCAGGTTGACGTCCACGAACAGCAGGTGAAGCCAGTTCCAGAGGCCGGGCGCGAGCGGCTTGAAATCCCAGGCGCGGTACCAGGCCAGCTCGTCGGGATACGAGCGCGCCAGCCAGGCGCGTTGACGCGGCCAGAAGTCGGGGCGGCGCGGCAGGACGGCGAATCCGTCCGATGGCGGGAGCGGACGCGGTTCTTCGGTCGAAAGCCAGGCGACGCGTCGGCCGCGTTCCACGAATCCCAGGTCGGCGTAGAGGTCGAGCGCGTCGGGGTTGTCGTCGCGGACGTTGAGCCAGAGTTCGTCGGCGCCGCGCTGGCGCGCCTGTTCCATCGCCCGCTCGGTGACGGCGCGCGCGATGCCGCGGCGCCGAAAATCGGGATGCACCGCAATGTTGGCGAGCATGTGGATTCTTTTTCGGTCGTGGCGATAGGAAATCAGGCTGGCGTTGCCGACGATCTTCCCGTTCTCCTCCCAGACGAAACCGTTCAGCGGCACGGACGAGGCGCTCTCTGCCGAGCGAAACCAGGAAGGTTCGCTGGCGGCGCGGCGCATCTCGCGGAGGTAACTCTCGCCGTCCGCGTCCATGCTTTTGTGGAAGCATAACTCGATCAGGTCCGCCACCTGGGGCAGGTCGCGCAAGACATTGAGCGCGCGCAGACGCGGATGCGACTCGGCCCGGGCGGGGATGGGAATGGAGGACATCGAGTCCAATTATACGCGTCTTGGAAGCAGACGAGGAGCAGCGCGCCGCGCTGTACGGCCTGCTGAAAAAATATTTCCCCGAAATGGAGCCGGGACGCGAGTACCGTCCCATCACGGAGATGGAGTTGAAGCGGACGTCCGTCTATGAATTGAAGATCGAATCGTGGAGCGGGAAAGAGAATTGGGAGGAGCGCGCCGACCAATCGGACGAATGGCCCGCGTTAGACGAGAAGTGGTTTTGTTGACATTGAGATTCTGGACCTGTCCACGCGCGTGGCGAAGGGTAAATTGAATTTGGCGCAGTCATCTACGCCGCAAGCGATTGTACCTTCACTACCTCCCAAATCACATCGGGATGTTTCGCGGCCACCTGTAACAGCACCCGCGCTGCGCCTTCAGGCGCGCGCCGTCCCTGCTCCCAGTTGCGTAACGTATTCACGCTTATCCCCATCAGCGCGGCGAATTCGTTTTGCGAAAGTTTGTAACTGGCGCGGATTTCCTTCACGTTTGGCGCTTCGATGACAAATGTCCGAGCGGGCTTCGCCTTGCCGCGCAGAATCTTTCCACCTTCGCGGATGCTGGCTGCCAGTTCGTTGAACAGTTCGTCTTTCATTTGAACTCCTTCTCGACAATCTGACGCAATACCCTGAGCTGTTGCGGCGTCAAATCATCCATGACGTTTTTCGGATACAGGAACAACATCAAAATCTGATCTTTGGCCGCGACCCAATAATAGATCGCTCCCACACCGCCGCGCTTGCCGCGTCCAGCCAGCGACCAGCGGACTTTCCGCAAGCCTCCGCTTTTTTGGATGATGTCGCCCATATCAGGGCGCGCGGATAAAGCAACCTGCAATTGACTGTACTCATCGTCTGTGAGCAAGTCTGTGACTTGGCGGATGAAAATGCTGGTTTCGATGAATTGCATGGTTGATTACGAGTATACGCCATTGGCGTATATGCGTCAAGACAAACCAACCTGCGACCTCTTCTTCGGACAGGTCGCAGGCGTACTAAACTACATCCACAAATTGATCATGAACACTGCGCCAGACGCGGCGTAAACGGATGAAATGATTCACAATCCGCGACTCCTTCATCCGCTAACACCGCACCTGCGGTCGGTGCAGGTGTCCGTTTTGCGAAGCATCCGCTGGTCATCTCCGTTCCCTCCTCTCCCGCACTCGTCTCCGTCCTCGTCCTCTCTGCCAAAAACATCTCCTGCTGTGCTACAATAACAATAATCGCTCATGCCCCCATTTGACTTCACCATCCATGCCAGAGATATGCTCGCCGAGCGAAAGATTCCAGAAGACTGGGTGTGGCGCGCATTGAACGACCCTGATGAAACACACATAGGCGATGACGGTAATATGCACTACACCAAAGTCATCCAGGAACGTGACGGGCGCATTTTACATGTTGTAGTCAACCCGAACGTTCAGCCCAACCGAATTGTGACCCTGTTCTTTGACCGTAGATTGACGAGGACAAAATGAGACTAAAAATTGACAAGGAAAGTGACGCCCTTTATTTGCGCCTCGACGAAGCCGAGATCGTTGACTCGGAAGAAGTCCAGCCAGGTGTGATCCTTGATTTCAACAAGGATAATCGCGTGGTCGGCATTGAGATTCTCAACCTGTCCACGCGGGTGGCGAGAGACAAATTGAACTTGGTGCAATTGGAAACGGTGTAAAAGCCAATCGGCATGAACCCAACCCGCGACCTCTCCCTCGGACAGGTCGCGGGTTTGCTAAATAGACCATCCACGAATTGAACACGAATACCCGAACCGCGCCGTCTGCATTCGTTTATTCGTGAATTATTCGTGGATGGTCTTCCCGTTCCCCCCTCTCCCGTGTTCGTCGGGAGAGGGGCGGGGTGAGGGCGCATTCTCCCCACGGAAAACGCGCAAGCATTACACAAGGTGGCAGATTTATGAAAAGAGAGGGTAAAATCAGAGTCAAATACTACCTCTTGATCATCCGTCAAAGAAATGGTATATTAATTTGCGACATTGATAAAACATCACAGGAGATGTCACATGGGAACAAAGCAACAGGTGATAAGCAGGCTTTTTGAAGTGTGCGTGGAAAAAGGTGAATACGTATTTGATAACAATTTGGTAAAGGCAATCTGTGACGAATTAGGCTTCGGCAGTTAGTGTAAACTTGTTTCTGTAAAATTTGCCAAAAAGGTAGGTCTGGTATATTCTTTCGGAAAGCTCAACTTCAGAAAGGATAGAGACCATGACCTACCAAAATGATTGTACCTTACCAAACGAAGTTTTGGAGCAGATCAGCGAGCAAGGCTTGGATTACTTGCCCGAGTTGATGCGCGTCATCGTCAATGCGGCGATGAAAGCGGAGCGACAGCAATACCTGGGAGTGGCGCCTTACGAACGCTCGGAACAGCGACGCGACCAAGCCAACGGGTTCAAGCCGAAAACAGTGCGGACGCGCATGGGCGCGATTGAATTTGCCGTTCCGCAAGTGCGGACTGGGGATTATTATCCACAAGCGCTGGAAAAAGGGTTGCGTAGTGAACGCGCCCTGACGATGGCGTTAGCCGAGATGTATGTGCAAGGGACCTCGACCCGCAAAGTGAATGCCATTGTCGAGAAGTTGTGCGGCAGCCAGGTATCGAGCAGTCTGGTGAGCAAGGCCACCTCGGAGTTGGATGTCTTGCTGGAAGCCTGGCAGAATCGACCGTTGGGAGAAATCCGCTACCTGTTTTTGGATGCCCGCTACGAGAAAGTGCGGATGGATGGACAGGTGGTAGATGCGGCCGTTTTGATCGCCCAGGCAGTGGATCCACTCGGCAAACGGAGGATTTTGGGCGTGAGGATAGGTCTGGGTGAGGCCGAAATCTTCTGGCGCGCCTTCCTGCAAAGCCTGATCCAGCGCGGCCTGAGCGGTGTGCGTCTGATTACCAGCGACGCTCACGCTGGTTTGCGGCAAGCGTTGCGGGCGGTGTTTGGAGGCGTTCTCTGGCAGCGCTGCCAATACCATCTGCAACAGAATGCAACCAGCTACGTTCCTCGCCGCGAGATGTTGACAGAAGTGGCCGCGGACATTCGCAGAGTGTTCAATGCCCCCGACCGTCCGACGGCCGAAGCCTACTTGAAGCAAACGGTTCAAAAGTATGCTCAAAGCGCTTCCCGCCTGGCGGACTGGATGGAAACCAACCTGCCCGAAGGACTGACCGTGTTCGCCTTTCCCGAAGCGCACCGCAGGAAACTGCGCACCAACAACACCCAGGAACGCTTGAACCGCGAAATTGGACGGCGCACCAACGTGGTGAGCATCTTTCCCAATGAAGCCGCCTGTTTGCGTTTGGTGAGCGCCATCCTGATGGAACAGGATGAGGAATGGCAGATGGGTCGAGTCTATCTTTCGATGGACGAAAACCCTCCTCCTAAATGAAAACGAGAACAGCCTTTTTGAGAAGCGCCGTTCCCGTTTCCGTTGGGGTGCGCTCATTTTACCCGAACTTTGTCTTCCCAGAGCCCCTTCTCCGTTTTTGGGACTCTCCTTCCGAGGAAAGCCAGATCACTTTTACAGAAAAATCCTTGCACTATCCTTCGGCAATCCATTTGACGCAACTAAAGTCGATAATTCGGCATTGTTGCCAGACAACGTAAAAGCCAAAGATTATTTTCTGGTACATCTTGGCAATGGGTATCATGGTTTTTTCAAGGGCATCAGGTTTGGTTATCATCAGTTTGAGCCAATTGAGGATACTGAAACCTTTATTTGGAAGTATCGCCAGAGTCTCTTGAATGAATTTGATACAAGCGAGTCAAATATCTTGTCTGTTGCAAGCAACCAAAGAATTCTTCATGACTTTTTGTACAACGATATTGTTGCTTCGCCTAAAGTCTATAATGCCAGAAGAACAAAAACGTCTTTTGAGTACAAAATTGGAAATCAAAAGATTGTAAGTACAAACCTGCAAATGGAAATCGACCTGACTTTAGAGCATCAAGGCGTTGTAACTGTTGTGGAAGGCAAGAATGGATTTCCTGGGGACTTTGCTGTTTACCAATTGTTCCACCCGTTCAAATACTACAGCATTTTGAAGCACGAGAATGAAGTTGAGATCAAGCAAACCACATGCTGTTATATTTTGAGAGAAAAGCAACAAGATGGTTCTGTGTTGCGGTTATACAACTACACATTTAGCGATGAAAACCGAATCGAATCGATAAGACTACTGAAAAAGGCGCAGTACGTGCTTGTAAAAAGATAGCAAACCATTGAAAGTAGAGAAAATATGTATACCGAACCCAAAGATTATCTAAACAAAGTGTATTTCGGGGATGTTATGGATCTGCTCAGGCAACTGCCTGACCAGAGTGTTGACATGATCTATAGCGATCCCGATTACAACGTTGGTGTCAAATATGGCGATAAATCTTATTCCGTAAGTTTCGATAGGTACATTGACTGGTATATCGAACTATGCAAGGAGTCTTTACGAGTCCTGAGGGACGACGGTAACATGTTCTTGATAAACTACTCTAAACAAAATGCCCATCTTCGCGTGAAGTATCTTGACGATGTTTGTCATGAAGTCTTGGACTATGCTTGGGTTTACAACTCGAACATTGGACATAGCCCGAAAAGATTCACAACCGCACATAGGAGCATTTTGCATTGTAGAAAAACCGAAAACAATCGGTTTTATAAGAACAATGTGGCTGTTCCTTATCAAAACCCAACCGATAGGCGTATCATGCAAAACTTAGCAAATGGATCATTGGGAAGAATGCCTTATGATTGGTTTTATTTTGATTTGGTGAAAAACGTCAGCAAAGAAAAAACTTTTCATGCCTGCCAGATCCCACAGGAAATGGCCGAAATGCTAATCAAGGCTTCAACTATGCCAGGCGATACTGTTCTAATTCATTTTGGCGGTAGCGGTTCTGAAATAGATGTCTGTCAGCGTCTAGACCGCAATTTTGTCGCCGCCGAGATTGATTCAAAATATTACAAAATGATAATGGATCGCCTTTCGTCAGGAAGAATTGACGAAAAATATCGACTTAATGTTCGCAGGAAAGATGTGCCGTCTCAATCCCAACAATTACAGTTAATGGAGTCGCGGAAGAAATACGCGACAAGCAGATCTCCCCGAAAATCCAGAGTTGGAGTTGGAAAATAGAAGGTGCGTTATGAATCCCTCCAAAATCAAAAACTACGAAATCACCCTCGAAATTGAAACTGGAAACTTGCTTCATCGAAAATTTACCAACAAGGAAGACTTGTTGAAATTTCTCAGTGAATACGCCAACAATCCCAAAAAGATTCTCAAAGAGATAACTCCGAAGGTTAGGAAAGAATCTCGAAAGCCGTCCGCACGCAAATGACGGCTTTTTTCTTTCCGTATCTCAATCATTCCCTCTTCATCCTTCCTCCCTTATAATCCCACCAACTAACTCATAATTCAGGAGCGACTCCCCATGCCCCAAAAGCAGGGTTCTATTAATCTTCCCCTCCCAAAAGAAGACATCCTCCACGACTACCGCCTCGCATACGCCTCCCGCCAAGCCTCCCTCATCGGCCGCCGCGAAGTGCTGAGCGGCAAGGCGAAATTCGGCATCTTCGGCGACGGCAAGGAACTGGCGAACATCGCCATCGCGCGCGCCTTCCGCAAAGGCGACTGGCGCTCGGGCTACTACCGCGACCAGACCTGGATGTTCATGCTCGGCGTGATCAACATCCAGCAATGGTTCGCGCAACTCTACGCCCACGCCGATCTCGAAGCCGAACCCATCACGGGCGGACGCTCGATGAACGGTCACTACGGCTCGCGCTACATCAACCCCGACGGATCGTGGCGCGTCCAAACCGAGATGTTCAATGTCTCTGCCGATGTCTCGCCGACTGGCACGCAAATGCCGCGCACGGTCGGGCTGGCGTACGCGTCGGTGGTTTATCGGAATCTCGCAGGGGCAGACAACGCAGCAGGGGCGGACAACGCAGGTCCGCCCCAACGAAATTTTTCCCACAATGGCGACGAGATCGCCTGGGTCACCATTGGCAACGCCTCCAGCGCGGAGGGCATGTTCTGGGAGAGCGTCAACGCCATCGGCGTGCTGCAGGCGCCCGCCGTCATCACCGTCTACGACGACGGCTACGGCATCTCCGTCCCCAACCAATTCCAGATGGTGAAGGAAAACATCTTCGCCATCCTCAAAGGTTTCGAGCGCGAACCGTGCATGGAGGAGGACTGCGAGCGCGGCTACGACCTCCACCAGGTGCGCGGCTGGGACTACCCCGCGCTGGTCGAAACCTACCGCAAGGCGGCCGAGGTCGCCCGCAAATACCACATCCCGCAGATCGTCCACGTCACCGAACTGACCCAGCCGCAGGGACACAGCACCAGCGGTTCACACGAACGTTACAAGACTCCCGAACGACTCGCCTGGGAACAGGAATTCGACTGCCTCCACAAAATGCGCGCGTGGATGATCGAGCAGCGCGTCGCTTCTGACCTCGAGCTGGGTGAGGCCGAAACGGGCGAACGCGACCGCGTGGAGGGAATCCGCAAAGCCGCGTGGGACGCGTTCATCAATCCCATCCTCGAGGAGCGCGGCCAGGTGATGGACATGCTGGACGAGATCGCGGCCGCGTCGAGTCACGCGTCAGAGTTGGCCGAGGTTCGGGAGCGGCTGTCCGCCCTCCCGTCGGTGACGAGGCGGGACGTCCACGCCGCGGCGCACGAAGCGCTGCGAATCCTGCGCGGCGAGGAGCATCCCTCCAAGCAAGTCCTCGTCCGCTGGAAGCAGGAGCAGGACGCGGTCAATTTCGAGCGCTACGGCTCGCACCTGACGGGCGGCGCCGCGCTGAAAGTCGAGGAGGTCAAGCCCGCCTATTCCGACTCGTCGCCGACCGTGTTCGGGTTCGAGGTGATGAACGCCGCGTTCGATTCCATTTTGGGACGCGACCCGCGCGTGATCGCGTTCGGCGAAGACGTGGGCAAACTCGGCGACGTGAACCAGGGCTTCAAAGGGATGCAGGAAAAATACGGCGCGCTGCGCGTGACCGATACGGGCATCCGCGAAGCGACGATTTTGGGACAGGCGATCGGCATGGCGATGCGCGGACTGCGCCCGATCGCGGAGATCCAATATCTCGATTATCTGCTCTACGCGCTGCAAGTCATGTCCGACGATTTGGCGACCCTGCACTGGCGCACCGTGGGCGGACAGTCCGCGCCTGTGATTGTGCGCACGCGCGGACATCGGCTGGAAGGCATCTGGCATTCGGGTTCGCTCATGTCGGGCATCATCAACCTGGTGCGCGGTATGCACGTGCTGGTCCCGCGTGACATGACCCGCGCCGCTGGTTTTTACAATACCATCTTAAAATCTGGCGAACCCGCCATCATCGTCGAGGTGTTGAACGGCTATCGCGTCAAAGAAAAATTGCCCGATAACCTGAGCGAGATGACCGTCCCGCTCGGAATCCCCGAAACGATTCGCGCGGGCCGCGACCTGACCCTCGTCACCTACGGCGCGTGCTGCCGCATCGCCCTCGACGCCGCGGAGAAGTTGAGCGAAGTCGGCATCGAGGTCGAAGTGATAGACGTGCAGTCGCTTCTGCCGTTCGATATTCACGGTAAGATCGTCGAGTCGCTCAAGAAGACCAACCGCATCTTGTTCGTGGACGAGGACGTGCCAGGCGGCGCGTCTGCGTACATGCTGCAACAGGTCATCGAAAAACAAGGCGGCTACTTCCACCTCGATTCCCCCGCGCGGACGCTGTCTGGAACCGAACACCGTCCCGCGTATGGCAGCGATGGCGATTACTGGTCAAAGCCGAATGCGGAGACGATCTTTGATACAGTTTACGAAATGATGAATGAAGTAGACCCAAATCAATTTCCGAAAATTCTTTAAACACAAAGGACACGAAGGAGCACAAAGGTTTGTTGAGTGGCGCAAAGAGACGACTTCGTTTTGACCATCGCTCGTGATGATCGAAAACAAAGAGCCACAATCATCATTCAACCCTCCTTCGTTGACTTCGTGACCTTCGTGTTTAAAAAAAGGAGAACTAAATTATGGCGACAAAAGTGCTTGTACCCCGACTCGGCGAAGGCGTGGATGAAGTCACCATCACAAAGTGGCTTAAAAAAGAAGGCGACTCCGTCAAAGAGTTGGAGCCGCTGCTCGAAGTCAACACCGACAAGGTGGACACGGAAATCCCCGCGCCCGCTTCGGGCGTGATTCTCAAGATCGAAATGCAGGAAGGTCAGCCCGCGAAAGTGGGACAGTTGCTGGCGTTGATCGGCGCGGCAGGCGAATCAGTGATCAGTAATCAGTCATCAGTGACCAGCGCGCCCGCGCCATCCGCGCCCGCGCCAAAAGCGGATGCCGCGCCGTCTCCCGTCTCCCGTCCCCCGTCGCACGACCTCGGCTTCATCTCCCCCGTCGTCGCCAAGATCGCGGCCGAACGCGGGATTGACCTGTCCCAGGTCGCAGGCACGGGACTTAACGGTCGCATCACCAAAAACGACGTGTTGAATTTTGTAGAGACCAGAGAGAAGAGAGTAGAGAGTAGGCCGCCAACCCCAAGCGCTGCGCAACACGCCACGCCTGTTGTCACCCCCGCGCAGGGCGACACGCTCATCAAGCACACCCTCATCCGCAAACAGATCGCGGATCACATGGTCATGTCCAAATCCGTCTCGCCGCACGTGCTGACCGTGATGGAAGCGGACATGTCGCGCGTCGTCAGGCATCGCGCCGCCAACAAAGCCGCCTTCGAGCGCGACGGCGTCAACCTGACCTTCACGGCCTACTTCATGACCGCCATCGTCGCGGGACTGAAAGCCTTCCCCGCCGTCAACGCCTCGTGGACGGACGAAGGTCTGCTGCTCCACAAAAGCATCAACATCGGGATGGCGACCTCGCTCGGCGAGGAGGGACTCATCGTCCCCGTCATCAAAGGCGCGGACTCGCTCTCGCTGCTGGGGATGGCGCGCACGATCAACGACCTGGCGACTCGCGCCCGCGCCCGCAAACTCCAACCCGACGAGGTCAAGGGCGGGACGTTCACCCTCACCAATCACGGCATCAGCGGATCGCTCTTCGCCATGCCGATCATCAATCAGCCGCAATGCGGAATCCTGGGAATTGGCGCCATGCAGAAACGCGCGGTCGTCGTTCCCGCCGTCGGCGGGACAGGGGACGACGCGATCGCCATCCGCCCGATGATCTATCTCTCCTTCGTCTTCGACCACCGCATCCTGGACGGCGCGTCCGCGGACTGGTTCCTGGTCAAGGTCAAAGAGACGCTGGAGAATTGGGCATAATTCTTTAAACACGAAGGACACAAAGGGACTCAAAGGTTTGTTGAGCGGCGCAAAAAGACGACCTCGTTTTGACCATCGCTCGTGATGATCGAAAACGAAGAGCCACAACCATCACTCAACCATCCTTCGTTGCCTTCGTGTCCTTTGTGTTTAAGCTCTTCTCACCGCTCGTAAGAGATTCTTCTCAAAACGGAACAAAATGACTCACTTCGACGAACGCGCCAAAGACTGGGACTCGGATCCCCAAAAAGCGGCGCGCGCCCGCGCCGTGGCAGACGCCATCCGCGCCGCGATCCCGCTTTCGACCGAAATGTCCGCCCTCGAATACGGCTGCGGGACGGGGCTGCTCAGCTTCGCCCTGCAACCCGACCTTGGTCCGATCACGCTGGCGGACACGTCGCAGGGCATGTTGGATGTGCTGGGCGAAAAAATTGCGAATTCAGGCGCGGTTAACATGCGTCCCATCCGCCTCGACCTTTCGACCGATCTCCTGCCTGCCGAGAGATTCGACATCGTCTATTCGCTGATGGTCCTGCACCACGTCCACGACGCGAGGGGAATCCTGGGCAGGTTTTACGATGTCCTCAAGCCGAACGGATACCTGGTCGTCGCCGACCTGGACAAGGAAGATGGCTCCTTTCACACCGACGGCTCGACTGACGTCCACAAAGGATTCGACCGCGCCGAATTGCAGAAATGGGTCGAGGCGGCGGGATTCGGAAACGTCAACGTTTCGACCGCGTATGAAGTCAAGAAAATCGTAGACGGCGTGGAGAAGGCTTTCCCCGTGTTTTTACTGTCCGCGCGGAAGAAGTGACGGCAAGCGCGCCTCCGCCAACCGCGCGGCGCGGGATGCGTCCTCGTCCAGACGATGCCGTCCAAGGCTCGGAATCCCGAATTCTGCGAATCCCGACGCGGAAGACGCCGCGACGCGGACCGATGACCTGGATGGAAGCAGTCTATCTGATGCGCGTCGGAAGGGCGCGTTAGCGCGGTAACCGGCGAATTAGCGCAGGAAGAACGACAGAACGATGAGGATGACGAAGAACGATCCCGCCAGAGTTCCGATGCGTTTGAGGTCGCGCTTCACGTCGCTGTAATCGGGGTTGAACTCCGCTGGCGTCTGTGTGGACGCGGCGGCGCGGCGGACGGTCGAACGTTTGCTTTTTGCCATAGGGCGCTCCTTGAGCGACGCGGCTGCGCGTCGCGGATTTATTTTTCAGGGTCGGCGCTTCGCGAAAGAAGCGTTGGTAGTCTCGGCCTGCCGATGCCGGCCGTCAATTCTGCAATTTCGCAAAGACAACGATGCGCTGCGTGTTGACCATGTAAGGATAACACGAAATCAACGTGGCGGTCGAGTCGGGCGTAGGCGCCATCACTTCCACTTGCGTCGGCTCCACAATGCTCGCGCCGGTCACCACGTAAACATACTGGCGCTGCTGGGTATAGATGATCACCAGATCGCCTGGGACGAGTTTATCGAGAAAACGAAAGAGCGACCCGTACACATCGTTATGCGCCGAAAGCACCACATTCCCGCTCTGGCCGGGGTTGGCCGAGCCGATGTGCTGCCCCACGCCCTTCTTCAACTGTTCCCAGCCGTCGCCCTGCACCACCGGCGCGTTCACGCGCAGCGCGGGGATCGAAATGCGGATGGCCTGCTCCGGTCCCGGCGTGGGGACGGTGATGCTTCCCAGCGACTGCACCATCGGGCGCAGGTGTTCGGGAATCTCGGCGTCGTTCGGGCGGGAGTTGCCCTGCGCGTCGGGCGGGGTGTGTCCCGACGGAAGCACCACGGCCGTCACCAGCGGGGTCGGCTCAACGGCGGCGGGAGCGAGCGCCTCGGCCACCTCCCGATTCAGGTCGCGCAGGATTCCCATCCCGCTCAGGATGACGCCGACCAGCCCGACGACCGCGAGGACTTCCACCGCGAAGAGCAGGCGGTCCAACGTCCGCCTCCCGCGCGTGACCTCGGGCGGGGCCGCGGCTTGGGGACGCGACTCAGTCGCCGGGGCCGCGCCCGGCTCGAGGTCCGCCGCGACCGCCACCACGCGTCCCGTGCGGCGGAAGTGTTCGATGCGTTCCCGCCGCGCGCCGCGTCGCTTTTCGATCAACAGGCGGCGCAGTTCCTGTTCGGTCAATTCTTCGGGGGTTTTCCTTCTGGGCATGGCGGAGCGATTATACCAAGCATTGCCAAAAGCGCGCCGAGTCGGTATAATGTCGGTCTGTTCGGGCGGGTAGCTCAGCTGGTTAGAGCATCGCGTTGACATCGCGAAGGTCGCAGGTTCGAGTCCTGTCTCGCCCACAAAAAAGCCCCTTGGGGCTTTTTTGTTTTTACGCAGGCCAGCCAATGTTGGGCCGCGTCGGCGAGCGACTTCGGGGTATCATTGAAGTCGTCCCGTTCGAATGCTCCTGTGATTCCGAACCCCCGGAGATTCCCATGACCTCCTTCTTCCCCTACGACGCCCTCGCCTGGCCCGAAGTCGCCGGCCTGCCGCGTGATGTTCCCCTCGTCCTGCCGCTTGGTTCGTCCTTTGATTCTGAGCAACTCGCCGCGCAATTGGGACATCCCAGCCGCATCGGCATTCTCCCGTCCATCCCCTTCGGCTGGCGCGGCAGCGGACTGGCCGTCCCCGAAGCGCTGCTCGCCGCGTATGTCCGCAACCTGCTCGACAGTCTCCGCGATGACGGGTTCACGCGCGTCTACGCCCTCACCCCTCAAGGCATTGACCTCGGCCTCGGTGAATCCCAAGTACGCAATACGCAACACGCACTACTCTCTAATCTCTACTCTCTAATCTCTGATTCCGAACGCGGCAAAGTCATCCTCATCCCCATCGGCCACACCGAGCAGCACGGATTTCATTTGGCGCTGTCGGTGGACACGGTCATCATCGAAGCCATCGCCAAAGGGACGGCGGGACGCGTCCCCGCGCAGGCGTACGCGTTACCCGTCATGCCTTACGGCGTCAGCACGCACCGCGCCTCCTTCGCCGCGACGCTCAACGCGGGCGGACGCGCCTTCGAGGATTTCTGGCTCGGCGTCGTGGACGTCCTCGCGGCGCGCGGCTTCGACCGTTTCTACTTCATGAGCGGACACGGCGGCAACATGTCGTTCCTCGTCAATATCGTCAAGTACGCGGGCGAGCGTCACCGGCGCATCTTCTGCGCCACGGCCTTCCTCCACACCGCAGGGCGCATCGGCGCGGCCGCGCTCGAAAAATACCGCGCCTCGCCCATCGGCGGGATGGGACATGCGGGCGAACTGGAGACCTCCTACATGCTCCACCTGTGCCCCGACCTCTGTCACATGGAGCGCGTGGTGGACGAGACCGACTTCGTGTCCACGCCCGATTACTACATGGACTGGATCGAGGGCGGCAGTCTCATCGCCAACCCGCCCTGGGACGACGACACCCGGACCGGCGCGTACGGCGCGGGGAGTCTCGCGACCGCGGAGAAGGGACGTCTCTGGCTGGAGGCGGCTATCGAGGAGAAGGCCGCTCATGTGGCCGAAATCCACGAGCAACACCGCCGCCGCGAGGAGAGACGCGAGGCGGGCTGGGGTTTGTGGGGAAAAGGGCTATAATCTCCGCATGTTACAATTCCGCTTCTACCATCCCATCGAAGTCCGCTACGGCGACCTCGACCCGCAGGGTCATCTCAACAACGCCAAGTTCGTCACCTTTTTCGAGCAGGGACGCGTCCAATACTTCAGGCGCCTGGACCTGTTCAAACAGGGACAATCCTTCATGGACATCGGCGTCATCCTCGCGGACGTCCACATCGCCTACAAAAAACCCGTCGAGTGGGGCATGCCCGTCAAAGTGGGCGTGCGGACGATCAAACTCGGCAACAAGTCCATGACGATGGAACAGAACATCGTCCACGCGGAGACCGAAGAAGTCCTCGCCGCGGGCGAAGTCGTCCTGGTGACGTACGATTACCACGCGCAGAAATCCATCCCGATCCCGCAAGAGTGGCGGGACGCAATCTGCAAATTCGAGAACATTTGATCTTATAATAGAACTTATGAAAATTTCCCCTATTTTTGATCCGAAGTCCGCTTGCGTTCTCTATCAAGGCGACTGCCTTGATTTGTTGAAGACCATTCCAAACGGCTTTGCCAAGTTGGTCGTTACTTCGCCGCCCTACAACCTCGGAAAACCTTACGAAACGCGTCTTGATATAGAAGATTATTTAAATCAACAGAAAGAAATTATCCGAGAATCCGTGCGAGTCCTGCACGATGAAGGCAGTATTTGCTGGCAGGTCGGTAATTATGTCAGCAACAAGGGAATTATTCCGCTCGATATAGTTTTGTATCCTATCTTTACGTCCCTCGGCTTGCATTTACGAAACAGAATAGTCTGGCATTTCGCCCATGGCCTCCATGCCACCAAGCGTTTCTCTGGAAGATATGAAGTCATATTATGGTTTACAAAATCAGAATCCTACACATTCAACCTGGATGCGATAAGGGTTCCGCAAAAATATCCCAACAAGAAATATTTTAAAGGGCCGCGGAGAGGCGAACTGTCAGGAAATCCTCTCGGCAAAAACCCTGGCGATATTTGGGATATACCTAATGTTAAAGCAAATCATGTTGAGAAAACGCTGCATCCTTGTCAATTCCCGGTCGAACTTATAGAGCGTTTGGTTTTATCCATGACCAACGAGGGGGACTGGGTATTAGATCCTTTCATGGGCGTTGGCAGCGCCGCCATAGCGGCGTTGATTCACGGCAGGAAAGCAATCGGAGCGGAAATCATGCCAGAGTATGTAAATATTGCTCGTGAAAGGATAGAAAAAGCGGAAAACGGCGAATTACGAATTCGTCCTATGGACAGGCCTGTATTTGATCCTACTGAGCCGACAAAAAATATCCCCCCGAAGGTTGTTGACTTGAAAAAAAGGAATTCGCTACAGCCGCGCTTACTGGAAAGCAAGGCGACGTATAAGACTCAATCAGAGGATTGATGTATCATGAAAATCGTCTATGAATATTCCCATCTTGGCGGTTCTGAAATCTTACACGTTCGTTATCCGAGCTATGAACGTGAAATTTATGACGTTATTGCGCGCGTTAAAGGTCATCGAACGAAAGTGAGCAAAGAAAAAACAAAAAAGGGGCGCGCGTTATATTCTCCCATCAGCATGAACGAGCAGTTTCATGCGGCCTTTCAAGAAAGGGGATTCGTAGAATTGCGCGACACATATACAATAACGGTTCCAAATTCCGCTATTTCCATCGCAGGCGCATACAAACAGGTTGATTTTGTTAAAGAAAAAGTTCTCGTTGAAGTTCAATTTGGTAAATATGCTTTCATGTTCTACGACATGGCAAAATTCCAATACTTCTTCAACGAAAACAAAGCCGATGTGGGCATTGAAATAGTTCCCTGTCATGGCTTACACAAGGAAATGTCTTCGGGGGTTTCTTATGGAGAACAATTGGTTTATGACATTGAGCGTTTGAAACGCCATTTTCCCGCCGTTCCCGTGAAAGTTATTCTCATTGATGCGGATTAAAAAATGAAAAACCTCTTCCCAATCAACACCACCCAAATGCTGGACTTCCTCGTCCGGCTGTTGAACACGCCCTCCCCGACGGGACTGGCCGACCCGGCCATTGACCTGATCGAAAAAGAACTCGCCTCCTTCCCGGACCTGAAACTGGCGCGCACCCGCAAGGGCGGACTCGTCGCGTTCTGGCCTGGCCTCCGCTCCGACACGCCGCGCGCCCTCACCGCCCACGCCGACACGCTCGGCGCGATGGTAAAGGAGATCAAGTCCAACGGGCGCCTGCGGTTGACGAAGATCGGCGGCTTCGCGTGGAACACCGTCGAAGGCGAGGGCTGCTGGGTCTTCGCGTCGAACGGACGCAAAGTGCGCGGCTCGATTCTTTTGGATACCGCCTCGAGTCACGTCCACGGCGCGGCGGTCAACGAGACGAAACGCGACGACGACAACATGGAAATCCGCCTCGACGCGCATACCGCCTCCGCCGCGGAGACCGAGGAACTAGGCATCCGCGTCGGCGATTTCGTGGCCTTCGATCCCCGCGTCGAAGTGACGGAGGGATTCGTCCGCTCGCGTCACCTCGACGACAAGGCCTGCGTCGCCGCGCTGACGGCCGCGATCGCGTCCCTGGCCGCGTCCGCCCAACGTCCCGCGCAGGACGCGTATTTCCTGTTCAGCAACTACGAAGAAGTCGGACACGGCGCCTCGGCGGGAATCCCGCCCGAAGTCCACGAACTGGTCACAGTGGATATGGCCGCGGTCGGCGCGGGTCAGACCTCGGACGAGTATCACGTCACCATCTGTCTTAAGGACAGCGGCGGACCGTACCATCACGGATTGAGCAACAAACTGCGCGCGCTGGCCGATGAAAACGGCATCGCCTACAAGACGGACATCTACCCTTACTACGGCTCGGACGGCGAGGCGTTTTGGCGCGCAGGCGGAGACGTGGCTGTGGCGCTCATCGGCCCCGGCGTGGACGCTTCGCACAACTACGAACGCACCCACACCGACGCGATCATCGCCACCGCGCAATGGGCGATGGCGTATTTGTTGAGCGAGTAAATTCGTCGTCTTAAGATTTGATGCTTTTCTGTACACGGATTACGCGGATTTGACGGACTCGCACGGACGGATTAAAAATTCCGTGAAATCCGTGTACCATATGAGAAACGAGGCTTCCATGAAACTCGACGCCGCGCTGCCCATCGTCTCGCTAAAAGAGGTCCCTGCCATCGCCGAAGCCGCGCAGGGAATCGGCTTCGACGCGCTGTGGACGCAGGAGACCCAGCACGATCCCTTCCTGCCCTGCGCGTTAATCGCCGAACACACGGACAGACTCAATTTCGGGACAGCCATCGCGGTCTCGTTCGCGCGTTCGCCCGCCAACCTCGCCTACACCGCCTGGGACCTGGCCGCGCAGTCGGGCGGACGCTTCATCCTCGGCCTCGGCACGCAGGTCAAGGCGCACGTCGAGCGGCGCTTCGGGATGCCCTGGCCCGAATCGGTGACGGGGAAACTGCGGGAGCAGATCCAGGTCATCCGCGCCTTTTGGGATTGCTGGCAGAACGGGACGAAACTCAACTTCCGCGGCGAGTATTACAAGATCACTTTGATGTCGCCGTTTTTCAACGGCGGGAAGATCGAGAACCCGAATATCCCCATCTACATCGCGGGCGTCAACACCCGCCTCGCCCAACTCGCGGGCGAGCTCTGCGAGGGATTCCACGCGCACCCGTTTCACAGTCCGCGCTATTTGCGGGAAGTAATTCTGCCCGCCATCCAGGATGGGACGGCCAAATCGGGACGCGGGCGCGGCGACGTGTCCGTCTCCGTCACCGCGTTCGTCGCCGCCTCCCCCGAAGAGGAGGCCTTCGCGCGGATGCAGATCGCCTTCTACGCCTCGACTCCTTCCTATCGCCCCGTGATGGACCTGCACGGCTGGGGCGAGACCGCCGAGAAGTTATCCGGTCACGCCGCGAAAGGCGAGTGGGCCGAGATGCCCATGCTCATCACCGACGAGATGCTGGGCGAATTCTGCCTGATGACCACCGCCGAAAACCTCGCCTCCGACCTCAAGTCGCGCTACGCGGGCCTCGCCGACAGGCTGACGCTCTACACCCCCTTCGTCCCCGGCGAAAAAGATGATTGGTGGAAGGCACTGGCGGAGGCGTTTAAGTAGGTCAACTCCTTGAATTTCCATGAAAACAAGGAGTTCAACTCCTTGTTTTTTGACAAAAACAAGGAGTTGGGGTATAGTTTTGCCATGTTCACTCGCGCATACGAACCATTGGAAAATTATCTCCAGCCCGGCAAAGTGTTGCTCATTTATGGTCCGCGCCGGGTTGGCAAGACCACCCTGCTTCAATCTTTCCTGAACCAAACCTCATTCAAATACAAATTGGATTCTGGCGACAACATCCGCACACAGGAAGTCCTCCGTTCGCAGGATTTTAAACAGATCCTTTCCTACGTGGAAGGATATGATCTGTTGGCAATTGATGAAGCGCAGAATATCCCGAACATCGGGATGGGGCTCAAGATCATCGTTGACCAACTTCCGCAAATGCGCGTGGTGGTCACAGGATCTTCCTCATTCGAGTTGGCCGGGCAGATTGGCGAGCCGCTGACCGGCCGAAAGCGAACGCTGACGCTGTTTCCCCTGGCTCAGTCCGAACTGGCTTCCGTTTACAATCGTTTCGAATTGAAACAACGTCTGAAGGACGACCTCGTATTCGGCGCGTATCCCGAGGTGGCGCAGGCGGAAGCCAAGCAGGCGAAGATCGAAATCATCACTGAAATTGCCAACTCCTATCTTGTCAAAGATATCCTGGCCTTCGACCGCGTCAAAAGCGCAAAGACGCTGATGGACTTATTGAAACTTCTGGCATTCCAAATCGGAAGCGAAGTGTCGCTCACGGAAATCGGGACTCAACTTGGCGTGGATTACAAAACCATCCAGCGTTATCTCGATTTGCTGGAAAAAGCGTTTGTGATCATTCGGCTGGGAGGGTTCAGCAGAAATCTACGGAACGAGGTCACCAACAAGGCAAAATATTATTTTCTGGATATCGGCATCCGCAATGCCTTGATCGCGCAATTCAATGAGTTGGAACACAGAAATGACATTGGTCAATTGTGGGAAAACTTCACGTTTGTGGAACGGCTTAAGTATCGCAGCTATCGGTCCATCTATGCCAATATGTATTTCTGGCGGACGTACAGCCAGCAGGAAATTGATCTGGTCGAGGAACGCGAGGGAAAACTGTTCGGCTATGAAGCCAAGTGGTCAACCGCCAAATCGTCCGCGCCTCCAAAAGATTGGACGAGCGCATACCCCAACGCGCGGTTTGAAATAATTACGCCTGAGAATTACCAGGACTTTATCATGCCGTGAATTTTCTCCCTTCCCAAAATCCGTGCTTGTTGGATTTGGGGGAGGTTAGGGAGGGAGCGTCTTATCCTCCCCTAATTCCCCCGATTTGAATCAGGATATAATGAGCGCGCCTTCGGGCGCGTTCTTTATTTTTTGGAGACAAATGAACATTTCCGCACTTGCTGGTTTAATCTTCTTCCTCGCCTTCGCGGGGTTGATCCTCATCCATGAATTTGGACACTTCATCGTCTCGCGCTGGTCGGGCGTGGAGGTGGAGGAGTTCGGCGTCGGTTTGCCGCCGCGCGGCTGGCGTTTCTGGCGCGCCAAAGGATCGCTCACGGTCGGGACGCGCGCCCTCGTCATCCCCGCCAACTTCGACCTGCCCTTCGACGAAAAATCCGCCCTCGGACGCGGCGTGGACGTGACCGCGCGCCGCGCCGGCGACCGCCTCGTCCTGGACTCCATCGCGCTGGCCGCTTCCGAAGACGGTCAATTCCGCGCCTCCCATCCCGAGCCGACGGAATCCCCGGACGGCAAACTCCGCTTCGACGGGATCCTCCAGCGCGTCTCGCAGGGGACCGAGTTCACCCTCAACTGGCTGCCCCTCGGCGGATTCGTCCGCCCGAAAGGGGAGAACGACCCCAACGTTCAGGGCGGACTCGCCGCCGCCTCGCCGTGGAAACGCCTCGCCGTCCTCTTCGCGGGTCCCACCATGAATCTCATCGCGGGACTCCTCATCTTCATCTTCCTCGTCCGCGTGGACGGGTATCACGACCTCAGCCGCGTCATGCTGGCGGAGGTCGCGCCCGGTTCGCCCGCGGCCTCGGCGGGGATGCAGGCCGGGGATGTGGTGACGCAGGCCGCGGGTCAGCCCGTGACCGACTTCGACTCGCTCAGCGCCATCATCAAAGCGCACCTCGACCAGCCCGTGCAGTTCGTCCTCCAGCGCGGCGCGGAGACGATTACCGTCACCGCCACGCCGCGCAGCAACCCGCCCCAGGGCCAGGGCGCGGTGGGAATCCGCATGAGCGAATACGTCCAGCCCGTGACGACCTGGGGCGAAACCTTCCGCTACGCCGCGGTCAGCGTCGGCGACCAGGCGCGCGCCCTGCTGTTGCTGCCCGCCAAACTGATCCGCGGCACCCTCGCCCCCGAAGAGGGACGCTTCATCGGCTTGAAAGGCATCTACGACATTTTCAACCTGTCCGTCAGCGCGGACGTCCAAAGCCGCGAGCCAGAGCCTTCAACGCCCGCCGCGCCGCAAGGCCCCACCTACAGCACGCTCTACCTCATCGCCACGCTCACCATCTCCATCGGCCTCTTCAACCTCTTCCCGTTCCCCGCGCTCGACGGCGGACGCATCATCTTCGTCCTCCCCGAACTCATCACGCGCCGCCGCGTGCCGCACCAATTCGAAAACGCCGTCCACGCCACGGGCATGATCGTCCTGCTGCTCTTTATGCTCTACATCAACGTGATGGACTTCGTCAACCCGATCGTCCTCCCTGCCCCATGACCAAAACCCACTTCCAATCCGTGATAGACGCCCTGCTCGACTCGGGCAAACCCTTCCCGAAAAAATACCTCCCGTTCTTTTCGGACATTGACGCCGCCTCGCTCCAACTTCTGCTGGACGCCTGGCCCCGCGTCTCCCTGACCCGCAAGCGGACCCTGCTCGAGGACCTCGACCAACTCCTCGTCGAAGACAGCCTCGTCTCTTTCGACGACCTCGCCCGCGCCCTGTTGACGGACCTCGACGCGCCCGTCCGCGCGGGAGCGACGCGCCTGCTGGCCGAATGCGGGGACCAGAAACTGCTTCCCCTGTACGAAAAGATCATCGCCGGCGACCCCAGTCCCGAGGTCCGCGCGGAAGCCGCGCACAGCCTCGGTTTCTTCGTGGCGCTGGGCGAGTTGGAACAGATCTCCGAGGCCGCGCTCCGCCGCGCCGAAGAGTCGCTCCTGGCGGCCGCGCGCGATGACAATGTCGAAGTCCGCCGCCGCGCCCTCGAATCGCTGGGCTTCTCGGCCCGCGAGGAAGTCCCCGCGCTGATCGAGGCCGCCCTCCGCCGCGAATCTCGCGACTGGCGCGTCAGCGCCTTGATCGCCATGGGACGTTCCAGCGACGAGCGCTGGGCGGAGCCGGTCATCCGCATGTTGCTGAGCGAAGACCGCGACGTCCGTCTCGAGGCGGCGCGGGCCGCGGGCGAACTGTCGCTCCCGGCGGCGCGTCTCCCCCTCCTCCGTATGTTGGAGGAGGAGACCGATCCCGAAATTTTCTCCGCCATCGTCTGGTCGCTTTCGCAGGTCGGCGGCGAGGACGTGCGCGTCTACCTCGAAAACCTCCTCGACCAGACCGATGACGACGACGAGATTGACTTCATCGAGGACGCGCTGGCAAACCTCGCCTTCACCGAAGACCTGGGGCTCTTCGATCTCCTCGCGGTCGACCCCGAAGAGGATTGGCTCCTGTTGGAGGAAGACGAAGAAGGGGCAAAGCCCGCGCCGAAAAAAAGCAAAAAGACCGGGAAGAAGAAATAAACCCCGGCCAGAGACAGCGCCTTTACCCGATCTTCATGCGCGCTTCATCCGTTCTTCACTGAGACTTCATATATTGGGGACGTAAACCAACCGCAACGGGAAAATCCCATCGGCAGCCGGGCGACGCGCGGCGGACAGCCAGGCGCAACAGGACTACGACATGACAAAAATTCTCGTCATTGACGACGAACCCTCGATCACCAAACTGGTCAGCGCGTATCTCCAGCCCGAAGGCTACGAGGTCCACGTCGCCGCGGACGGGCCGTCGGGGTTGAAAGCCGCGCGCGCCTTCAAGCCCGACCTCGTCATCCTCGATGTGATGCTGCCCGGCATGGACGGAATCGAACTGCTGTCGCGCCTGCGGCGGGAGTCGGACGTGTACGTCATCCTGCTGACCGCGCGCACCGAGGAGACCGACAAGATCGTCGGGCTGTCGGTCGGCGCGGACGATTACGTGACCAAACCGTTCAGCCCGCGCGAACTGGCGGCGCGCGTCAAAGCGGCGTTGAGACGTCTCAATGCCGGGGGAGCGGTCGGGTCCGAGCGGGACGTGTTGTCGTTCCGCCATCTCCATATGGACGCCGCGGCGCGCACGGTCGCCGTGGACGACCGTCCCGTCGAGTTGACCGCCATCGAGTTCAACCTGCTTAAAGCCCTGGCGGAAAACCGCGGCCGGGCGCTTTCGCGCGAGCAGCTGCTCGAAAAGGTCTGGGGCGGCGAATACTTCGGCGAAATGCGCGTGGTGGACGTGCATCTCGGCCACATCCGCCAAAAACTGGGACACGACGACCTGATCGCCACCGTGCGCGGCGTGGGATACCGCTTCGACGATGAGCCGCTGTAGCGAGGAACTATGATGGAATATATCCGCAGCCGCCTGGGCGCGAAACTTTTGATGTCTTACCTGGCCGTGATCCTGGCGGGCGCGCTGGCGCTGGCGGTCGCCAGTCAGTTCAGCCTGCGGGCCTCGTTCAACCGCCACATGGGAGGGATGATGAGCGGCGGCGCGGGAATGATGACCAGCGGGCCGGGACGCGGTCCGCAACTCTATCGCGATTTCCGCGCCGGCTTCAACGAAGCGCTGATCTACGCCGCGCTGGCGGCCGTGACCGTGGGCGCGGGCCTCGGCTGGTTCTTCAGCCGCAACGTCACCGCCACCCTCGGCGCCATGTCGCGCGCCACGCAGCGGATCGCCGAGGGAAGTTACGAGGAGCGCGTCAAAGTGGAGGGCCGCGACGAACTCGCCCAACTCGCGGCGCGCTTCAACCAGATGACCGAAAAACTCGAACAGGTCGAAGCCATGCGGCGCCGACTCATCGGCGACGTCAGTCACGAACTCCGCACGCCGCTCACCGTCATCAAAGGTTCGATGGAGGGATTGATGGACGGCGTCCTGCCCGCCACGCGCGAAACCTACCAGCAGATCCACGCCGAGACCGACCGCCTCAACCGGCTGGTGGACGACCTGCAGGAACTCAGCCGTGTGGAAGCCAACGCCTACAAACTGGAGATCGGCGCGGCGGACGCGGCCTCCCTCGCGCAGACCGTGTACAAGCGGCTCCTGCCTCAGTTCCAGGCCCGCGGCGTTTCGCTGGAACTCGACCTGGCCCGCGACCTCCCGCCCGTCCTCGCGGACGAAGACCGCGCCGTGCAGGCGCTGACCAACCTGGCGGGGAACGCCCTGCAATACACGCCCGAAGGCGGACGGTGCGTCGTCTCCGCCCGCAGGGTTAACGACCAGGTCCACATTTCCGTGCGGGACACGGGCATCGGGATTCCCACCGAACACCTCCCCCACATCTTCGACCGCTTCTACCGCGCGGACAAATCCCGTTTGCGCCGCGCCGGGGTCGGGAGCGGAATCGGCCTGACGATCGCCCGCGCCCTCGTCGAAGCGCAAGGCGGACGCATCTGGGCCGAGTCGGCGGGCGAAGGACAGGGAAGCGTCTTCACGTTCACGCTGCCAATCGCGAAATAGAATCCCTGCTACATGCCCCTCTCCGAACTCCTCGTCACATTCGCCAACAACCTGCTGCCCATCCTGCTCATCGGCGCGGCGGGGTTCCTGCTTGGACGGGCGGTCTCCATCGACGCGCGCAGCCTGGGACGCGTCATCTTCTATTTCTTCAGCCCGGTCCTGGTCTTCAACCTGCTCATCCACAACAACCTGCCCTTCGGCGAGATGGCGCTCACGGTCGGGTTCTGCCTGGCGATCTTCACGGTGATGACCGCGCTGGCGTTCATCCTCAGCAAACTCTTTCGCCTCGACCGTCCCACCACCATGGCCGTCGTATTGACCGCTTCGCTGGCGAACACGGGCAACTACGGACTGCCGCTCGTCTCCTTTGCCTTCGGCGCGAACGCCCTCGCCCACGCCACCATCTACTACGTGGTCACTTCGATCCTGTTCAACACGGCGGGAGTCCTCATCGCCTCGCTGGGACACCTCGACTTCAAACAGGCCGCGCTCGGCATGTTAAAAGTGCCGACGGTCTACGCCGTCCTGCTGGCGGCTTTGCTCAACCGCTTCCACATCGCCCTGCCCGTCCCGCTCGAACGCGCCGTGGAACTCGCCGCCAACGGGACCATCCCAATGATGCTCGTCCTGCTGGGCGTGGAACTGACGCGCGTCCAGTGGTCGCACAGCCTGCGCGCCCTCGGCCTCGCCACAAGCCTCCGCCTGCTGGCGGGCCCGCTGGTCGGACTCCTGCTCGCCATCCCGTTCGGGCTGACGGGCGCGGCGCGCCAGGGCAACCTCGTCCAAACCGCCACGCCGGCCGCGGTCACCAACACCGTGCTGGCGACCGAATACAATCTGGACGCCTCCCTCGTCACTGCCATCATCTTCATCGGCACGATTCTCAGCCCTCTCACGCTCACGCCCTTGCTGGTATATTTGGGGAGGTAAACCCATGTTAACCACAAAGGACACGAAGGAACACAAAGGAAAACCCGCCTTACTCTGCGCGTTACTCGGAGCGTTGATCCTGCTTGGGTTGGCGCGGCCGGTTGAGGCGCAGGCGGGAGGCGAGGTGACCGAAACGCGGGTGGACTATCGCTTCGGGGAGGAAGTCCGCTTCTTCGCGCGCATCCAGGCCTCCGCCGCCGTCCAATCCGCGAGCGTGACGTTCCGTCCCGAAAACGGACTCGCGCAGACCCAGCCGCTCACGGTCAACCCCGACGGGACGGCGGATTACCGCTACGACGCGCGGCTCAACCTGCTGCCGCCCTTCGCCCGCATCGTCTACTGGTTCGACGTGACGCTCGCCGACGGGACGCGCTTCGCCAGCCCGCAGCAGGATTTCATCTACGCCGACAACCGCTTCGAGTGGCGGACGCTGGAGGAGGGCGCGCTGCGCGTCCACTGGTACGACGGCGACGCGGCCTTCGGCGCGGCCGCGCTGGACGCGGCGCGGCGCGGCCTCGACTCCGCGCGCCAGTTGATCCCCGCCGCCTCCGCCGACGCGATTGATGTTTACGTCTACGCCTCGGCCAGCGACCTGCAAAGCGCGCTGACGCTGGGCGGGCAGAGTTGGGTGGCCGGGCACGCCAGCCCCGAGTTGGGCGTGGCGATGCTCTCCGTCCCGCCCGGCCTCGAGCAGAATATTTTGTTGCAGCGGCAGATGCCGCACGAACTGGCGCACGTCCTGTTGTATCAAAGCCTCGGGACGAACTACAGCCGCCTGCCCGTCTGGCTGCAGGAGGGGATCGCCACCAACGCGGAACTCTACCCGAATCCCGACATGGACGCGTCGCTGGCGGCGGCCGCGGCCTCGAACTCGCTCCTGTCTCTCGACGACCTGTGCGCGTCCTTCCCGCACGACACGGGACGCGCCTTCCTGGCCTACGCGGAATCCAAATCCTTCGTCCGCTTCCTGCTCGACAATTTCGGCGCTCCGGGCCTCTTCGCCCTCGCCTCGGCCTACGCCGACGGGATGAGCTGCGAGGAAGGGGCGCGGCGCGCGCTCAAGCAGCCGCTCAGCCAGTTGGAAGTGAACTGGCGCGAATCGACTCTCGGCGAAAATCGAAGCCGCGTGGTGGCGGCGAATCTCTTTCCCTATCTCCTCGTGCTGGGACTGACGCTGCTGGTCCCCGTGTGGGGCGCGCTCAACCGCCTGATCGAACGGAGGAAACATGCCGCCCGCAAATGACCTCGTCCGCGCGCATGTGTGGGTGAAGGGACGCGTGCAGGGCGTGGGCTTCCGCGCCTACGTGGAATTTTCCGCGCGGCAGGCGGGCGTCGCGGGCTGGGTGAGGAACGTCGGCTACGATACGGTGGAAGCGGTCGCGGAGGGCGGACGCGCCGACGTGGAGCGCTTCGTCGAGTGGATGAAGCAGGGGCCGCGCGCGTCGCGGGTGGACGAGTCCAGGGCGGAATATGGCGAAGCGACGGGTGAATTTCAGGGGTTCGAGGTAAGGCGGAGCATGTAACGCGTCAGGCGTTTTCCTTCGAGTCGGACTCCCGTCCCGAAATAAGTCCTGCCGCCTTAAGTTTCCGCGTCCGTCCCTTCCTGATCTCGCACTCCCAAATCCTGACCACTTTCCAGCCCTTTTGGGTCAGTTCTTTCGTAACCGCCCTGTCTCTGGCTTTGTTCCGCGCGATCTTCTTCCGCCAATATTCCGCGTGTTCAGATGGGGTGACGTTCCGGCAATTGTGACCATGCCAAAAACAACCGTCCGCGAAAACCGCTATCCGTTTTTCAGGGAAGACGAAGTCCGGGCGCCCGGCGAGGGTGGAATTCCGCCGCCAGCCGGTGATGCGATGAGACTTGAAAATCTCGATCAACTTGATTTCCGTTGACCGGTTGCCCTTCGATTTCACCGCCCTCATCACGTCCGAACGCTGTTTTCTGGAAAAAGTGTCCGTCATTTTGCGCGCATGGATTTTGGCGGCGCGGCCGCCAGGCTGCCGTCCAGCAGGACGGGCAAAAACGATTCAAGGACCGCCCGGACGATGTTCACCGGGACCGCGTTCCCGGCCTGCCTGCGGGCCTGCCATTCCGTCACGACGATCTTGAACGAATCAGGAAAGCCCTGCAAGCGAAGCATTTCCCGCGGGGTCAATCGGCGTTCCCCGTCAACGAGCAAATAATTGTAAGACGCGCCTGCCCGTAACGCGCACGAAAACGGATAGGAGGAGATATGCCCGGCCTTGTTCTCGTGCCAGATGGAAGGACTCACGTCCGGCGTGTGTTCGGCCCATCTTTTTTCGCGGATGTAATCGGAGGCGTAATATTTTTCGGGTACGTCTTTTTCGAGAATCTCGCTCAACGGGGTGAACGTCTCCTGCTTCGGCGGGAATTGAAACGCGGCCGGCCGGTCCAACCCGACGATGATCACCCGCTCCCGTTTTTGGGGCAAGCCGTAATCCAAAGCGTTCAGCGATTGGTAATAGACCGTATATCCTAACTCGTCGCGCAGAACGTGCAGGATCTGCTTCAACGTCTCGCCTTTGTTGTGGCCGATCAACCGCTTGACGTTCTCAAGGATAAATCCCCTCGGCTTTTTCGCCGCCAAAATCCTGGCGATGTCGAAAAACAACGTGCCGCGGGTGTCGTCGAAGCCTCTGCCGTTCCCTATGATGCTGAAGGGCTGGCAGGGAAAACCCGCAAATAAAATGTCGTGGTCGGGGATGTCGTTTTCGTGGACCTGCGTGATGTCGCCTGAAGGATACTCGCCAAAGTTGGCGTGATAGGCCGCGCGCGCGCCGGGGTCAATATCGCTCGAAAAAACGCATCGGGAAGCCAGGCCGTATTTCGAGAAGACCTGCTCCGCGGCGATCCTGAATCCGCCGATGCCGCAGAACAAATCCACAAAGCGGATGAGATTGTCGTCGTTTCGCATTTCTATCGTCCCCGAATCCGCCGCGCAAAATGATATTTGAAAACGCGGCTGCCATGTCCGATCATGTCCGACTCCTACGCGAATCCCAGGCCGCGTTCCTTCAACGACGCCCAGCGTCCCTGACCGATGACCATGTGATCCAGCACCTCCACGTCCAGTATCTTCCCCGCCTGGATGATGGCGCGCGTCACGGCCACGTCGTCCGGGCTGGGAGTCGGGTCGCCGCTGGGGTGATTGTGGATGACGATCAGCGCCGAAGCGTTCTTGCGGACCGCCTCCTTGAAGACCTCGCCCACGCGTACCTGCGACGAGTTGACCGATCCCTTGTACACCTCCACCGTCTCGAGGACGCGGTTCCGTCGGTCGAGCAGGATGACGCGCAGATGCTCCTGCTCCAGCGCGGACATCTCGTACGCCACCAGCGCGGCCGCGTCCGCGGGACTGTTGATGGTCGGCCGCTCCTCGGGCGACTCCAGCGTGAGGCGGCGTCCCAACTCGATGGCGGCCTTGATCTGGGAGGCTTTGGCTTCGCCCAGTCCGTGCTGTTTTTTCAACTCCGCGAACGGCGCGCGGTGCAGTCCGCCCAGCCCGCCGAACGTTTTCAGCAGGCGCTGTCCCACCGTGACGGCGTTCTCGCCCTTGACTCCCACGCGCAGCAGGATGGCGATCAGTTCGGCGTTGCTCAACGCCTGCGGTCCCAGCGACGCCAGCCGCTCGCGCGGACGGTCCGCTTCGTGCAGGTCGGTGATGCGATAGGCAGGTTTGGATTCGAATTCAGCCATGGCATTTTTTCCTGATGGAAGATGAATTGATTTTACAACCTTTTTCCCACAATGCCGAACTTTGTTAGCGTTTTCGCCATTCGACGGATTGCCATGTCTCAATTTGTGATCCCTGCGGACGGCCTGGCCTGTCTTCTGACGGCGGTCTTTGCGCATGCGCTTGGCCTGACGGGAGTCCCTGCGCCGAATTTGCCGATCGCGAACCGGCGGATTTCCCAGGAGCGCTTCGCGGCATTCGCGTTGAGTATCCTCTGACTTTGCTGCAGCCATGTGACGGCAGCCAATTGACCTTGACACCTCCCAACGGTAGTGATTAAATAACGCCAATGCCCGAGATCGCCCGTGCAAGCGAGACGGACGTCCGGGCGAATTTCATTTCTGTAGGAGAAAGTAGTATGTCTGAGCGTTATGTCGGCACCGTCAAGTGGTTCAATGCCACGAAAGGTTATGGCTTCATTGGCCGTGAGAATGGCGAGGATGTCTTCGTCCATTTCTCCGCGTTGCAGATGGACGGCTACAAAAAGCTGGACGCGGACCAGAAGGTGGAATTCTCCATCGAAGAAGGTCCGAAAGGATTGCAGGCGGCAGAAGTAAAGCTGGTCTCATAAACCTTTCAAAAAGCATGAACGACAGGGCTGCGGAAAGCAGCCCTGTTTTATTTGGCGCCCGGCATGGACGTTGACCGGCAGGGAAGGGACGATCGCGCAGGCAGCTAGCCGCCGCTCCCTGCTCGATTCGTGACAAATGTCAGTGTGTAATGCCCCTGTTTGCGAAAGAGGAAGTGGATATAATCCAAACAGTCCCCGCCTTTTTATCCTTCAAGAGACTTGATCGGTCGTGGCTCACGTTGCCGGGTTGCTCCGGAGGAATCCGATTCGTCTCCCGTACATCGGATGAAGTCCAGGAATGAGCCTGAAAGGAAGCATGTCGTTGTTGGGTTTGTTTCGCCATGAATCTGCGCGTCGCAAGGCGCTCAGCGCCGGACAGGTTGTGCCAGATCGGATGCGCTGCGTGCAATGCGGGATCTGTTCATACAATTGCCCGATCAACATTGACGTGCGCCGCCATGCCTGGACCGGCGAGGCTGTGCAAAACAGCCGCTGCCTGACGTGCGGCGAATGTGTGGCGCGTTGTCCGCGCGGGGCTTTGCGCTTCGAACGCACGGACCTGTTTGGGGAGACGGCTAAATGACGCGTTATCTCATCCTGGGCATGGGCGTGGCCGGGATCGCCGCGGCGGAGGCGATCCGCTCCACGGCGCCGGGCGCGGAAATCCTTCTGCTCAGCGACGATCCGTTCGGCTACTACTCGCGCCCAGGACTGGCTTATTACCTGACGGGGGAGATGGCCGAAAAGCAATTGTTCCCGTTTACCATAGGCGACTTCCATAAGCTGCATAGCCGATATGTGCAAGGGCGCGCCACCGCGATTTTCCGCGGCGAACGCCAAATCGAAGTGGATGGGAAGAACCGCATCTCTTATGATCGCCTGTTGATCGCGGTTGGCGCGCGGGCGCTTCCCTTGACCGTCCCCGGCGCGCATCTCGAAGGCGTGCTTAAACTGGACCACATGGGCGACGCCCGCCAGATCCTTCAGGCCAGCCGCAGGGCCAAACACGCGGCCGTGGTGGGAGGCGGCATCACCGCGTTGGAACTGGCAGAAGGATTGCTCTCGCAAAGAGTGAAGACAACCTACCTTCTGCGCGGCGACCGTTACTGGAGCAGCGTGCTGGACGAGCAGGAATCGTTGATCGTGGAGGAACGCCTCAGGGAGCAGGGGGTGGAACTGATCCGCCGCGCCGAGTTGCTCGAAGCGTTCGGCAGGCGCGGCCGCGTGGAGGGAATCCGCCTGCTGGACGGGCGCGCGCTTCGCTGCGACCTGCTGGCGTACGCCATCGGCATCCAGCCACGCGTGGAACTGGCAAGGGACGCGGGCCTCGCGGTGGATAAGGGCATTCTCGTCAACGAATGCCTGCAGACCAACGATCCCGATATTTTTGCGGCAGGCGATGCGGCCCAGGCCTATGATCCTCTGACCGGCCGCTCCATCATCGACAGCCTTTGGAATCCCGCCCGTGAGCAGGGACGCGTGGCAGGCCTCAATATGGCGGGGAAGAAGACCGCCTACCTCAAGTCTGTGCCGTTCAACGTGACGCGCCTCGCGGGGTTGACGACCACCATCATCGGCGCGATCGGGCGCGGCGGACGCGACGAGGATCTGGTCGGAATCGCCCGCGGCGACAGCGAAACGTTCCGCTCGCTGCCAGACGCCATCCTGGCGCAATCGGGGTTTGACGTGAATCATTTGCGCCTGATGATCGGCAGGAAAACCCTGCTTGGCGCGCTGGTGATGGGCGACCAAACCCTGTCCATGCCGCTGCAAAAAATGATCGCGGACGAGGCAGACATCACGCCTATTCGCAGCCGCCTGCTGGCGCGCGACACGAGGATTGCCGATGTGGTGGCGGAGTTTTGGAAGGAATGGTCGAAGACGCCGGCGGCCGCGTAATTTTGAACGCCCGGCCACTTCACTGCGTGGCCGCAACTTCCAGGAAAAGAGAAAGATGAAATGTTGCGAGGAAAAGAACTGTGGATGGCCGCCCTGGCTGCGGTTTTAATTAGCGGCGTCTATGGGGCGACGGTCTTTTTGACGCGCGAAATCCCCCCTGCCGCGGACCTGTTTGGTCATTCGTTGGGAATCCTCGGCTTCATCCTGATGCTGATGACCGAGACGCTCTACAGCCTGCGTAAACGAAGCCGCAGCGCCAAATGGGGCAGAATGTCTTCCTGGCTGGAATTCCATATCTTTACCGGCCTGGTGGGACCGTTCATGGCCTTGCTGCATACTTCCTGGAAATTCAACGGGCTGGCCGGAGCGATCACGCTCTTCACCGTCGTCATCGTGATCAGCGGGTTTGTGGGACGTTACATCTACACGCGCGTCCCGCGCACGCTGGAGGGAACCGAGATCGAAGGGACGCTTTCGGAAGCGGCATTGCGTCAGACGCGGCGCCTGATGGCGCTGTGGCACACGATCCACATCCCGATCGGCATGGCCTTGTTTGTGGCCGCGTTCGTCCACATCGGCGCGGCGCTGTATTACGCCACGTTTCTGAAATAAAAAGGAGGGAGAATGCGCAATTCGCGACTCGGTTGTTTTACCTTCAGCGGAATTATGGCCGCGCTCATCACGGCGCTCGTCATTGGGATCGCGGCATTCACCCAGGGCGGGGTTATGTATAGCCCCGGCGCCCTCAACGCGCAGCCTGGGGCGAGACTCGGCGGCGTTACCTCCCACGCGGAAACGGGCGGAAACTGCAAAGCCTGCCATGTCGCGCCCTGGGAGACCCAGACCATGGCCGACCGCTGCATCGTCTGTCATGTGGATGTGGCGGCGCAGATGCGCCAGGTCGCGTCGCTGCATGGGGCGATGAAGGGCAGGAATCCCAATATGAACTGTTTTCCCTGCCACCCCGACCACCGCGGCGCGCAGGCGCCGCTCACCGTCGCAGACATGGCGGATTTTCCGCATGAGAGTTTGGGATACTCGCTGAACGGCCACCGGCTCAAAGTTACGGGCGAGGCGTTTGCCTGCCGCGATTGCCACACAGACGGCGTCGCCGCGTTCCATACCGCGGCCTGCTCCGACTGTCACCGTCAAATGGACGCGGCCTTCACCGCCGCGCACGAGACGGACTGGGGCGGCGACTGCCTGTCGTGCCATGATGGCGTGGATACTTACGGGGACGATTTCGATCACAACCGCTTCGCCTTTCCGCTCGCGGGCCGGCACATGGACGTTTCCTGCCGCGACTGCCACGCGAACGCGCGCACGATCGCGGACTTGCAGGCCGCGCCTCAGGACTGCGCGGCCTGCCACGCCGATCCTCCTTTCCATGCGGGGTTGTTTGGAACGGACTGCGTTTCCTGCCACACCGCCACAGCGTGGAGGCCCGCGTCGTTCAATGGACGACATACCTTCCCGCTGGATCACGGCGAGGGCGGGACAGTCTCGTGCGCGGTCTGCCATCCCAGCGGTTATACAACCTACACCTGTTATGGCTGCCATGAACACGATGAAGCCGAAGTGCGTTCAAAACACTTGGAGGAGGGCATCCCCGATTTCCAAAACTGCATGGAATGTCATCCCGCTGGGAACAAGGACGAGGGCGGCGGGCGCGACGATGACGATTGACGATTGACGAGAGACGGTCTTCCAGTCCAGGACATTACCGCGGGAAACGTTAACGGACTTCCCTTGCCGATGAACCATGCCTTCGCGCCTGGTCCCGCCCGAGACGCCATCCGGCCGCGGTGATTCTTGTCAGGGTCTTTTTCTTCCTCCTCTGGGGGTGGCGCTCGGATTCGGTCCGGGCCCGCGGCCGGGGCCATGAGTGGGGTTGGGCGTTGGCGTAACCCTGGGCTTCGGGCCGGGTCCGTGATCGGGCGCGCGCAGCGTGCTGGTTTGCGGCGGCTGGTCGGTCGTCGCAGGAGCGGGCGTGGCGGTCAGCGCGATGATATTTTGCCGGCGATAGAGGTTGCGGAACGCGGGCGGGTCTTCGATACCCTGCCCGGCGCTTTGCCAGTGTTGATGCAGTATGGCGCGCGTCTGCTCGAGGACCGGACGGTCGTTTTCGGGGGCGCGGCCTTGCAGGCCGATTATTTTCCGCTCCTGCGCCTCCAATTCGGATTGGATACGCAGAAGGCTGGCGTACATTCTGTCGTCGCTTTGCGCGGCGGCCAGGCGCAGGGCGGTCTCGATGTGCAGGCGCAGGCGTTGATTGACCGTTCCAGGGACGGTTTCGTCTCGCTCGACGAGAATCGATATCTCTTGAACGCGGCGCGCGGCCAGGAGCATCGAGCGGGCGAGGCGGGCAGATGGATCGGCCGTCAACCGGAGGCCGGCGTCTTCCATTTGGATCTTGACTCCATAGAGCGGCTGGCTGGGCAGGCTGTTTTGCGCGGCAAGAACAGTGGCCGCGCTGGCAAAGAGGCATAGCGCGATCAGGGCGGCAGTCACGGCTTTTAAGACCGGCCTTCGTATTCGGAAGGGAGACGCCCAGCCGCTTCGACCTTTCCCGCTTTGTGGGAACGCGGCCGCGCGCAGTTGAGCGGCCTCCGCCAGGAATCGCGCCCGGCCGCGCGCGCCCGCTTGCGGGTCGCGCGGAGAGGCGTCTTTCGCGTCCCGTATTTGCGGGATCAGAGTTTCCTCGATGTTTTTTCTGTCCATTCTCATTCCTGTAAATGCTTTTGCAAAGCGCTCAGGGCGCGGTGTTGGATGGATTTGACCGCGCCGACCGGTTTGCCAAGCAGGCGGGCGATCTCTTCGTTTTCCCAATCCTGCCAGAACTTCAGCACGATCACCTGGCGCTGGTCTGGCGTGAGTTTTTCGCCGGCCTGCCGGATGCGGACGCGCTGCATGTTTTGGTCGGTCGCGTCCTCGGGGGGGGCTGGCGTCGCTGGAGATGGATTCATCCAGTTCCTCGCCGGGCGGCTCGCGGCGGTACAGGTCCGTGATCCAGTTGTGCGCGATGCGGTAGAGATACGCCCGCAGGTGGTCGCGCGGCCCCTTGCCGGCTGCCAGGACGCGCAAGAGGCGGCTGAAGGCCTCGGCGACGCAGTCTTCCGCGATGGACGGATTTCTAAGCAGGCGCATGGCGTAACGATACAGTTCGGGGCTGTATTGATCGTAGATTTGCGCCAGCGCCCGCGAGTCGAGCTGGCGGGCAAGACGGAGGAGTTCGGTCTCGGTGGGCGTTTCCAAGTTCATCCTTTATGACGGGATTTGCGGCCAATCGTTACTGGCAGTAACCCTTTCATAATCCTATTCCTCGAACATAAAGAACGCGTAAAGGTCTTGCGAATTTCGCCCAAAGATAAACGCGCCCATATCTGGAACTCATTCGGTGCGTCACATTGGATAGAAAAGGAGATTTCCCATGAAAAAGACTATCAGTTTGTTTCTCGCTCTGTTCATGATCGCCGTGACGGTTCTGCCGGTCATGGCCGCTTCGGAAGCGGCTGCGGGGCCGAAGGCGCCGTTCGCGCTGGTGGGCAAGATCACGGCCATCGATTCCGCGGCTGGCACGATCACCGTCAAGGTATATAAAGGCAACCGGGTGGTCCAGCCGTATCGCGGCCAGGAAGTGGTCTTGAATACCGCGGCAGCCACCCGTTATCTTTCCAAGACCAGCGCGGCCGCCGTTTCAGTCCCGATCACCTTCGCGGACTTGAAGGTGGGGCAGGCGGTCAGCGCGCAAGGCCGGCTTGCCAATGGCGTCTGGACAGTCACCCGCATCACGGTCGGAGCAAAACTATCCTGCTTCCCGTAGTATATGTTTCTTGTAGGCGCCTCCGAATCCGCAGGGATTCGGAGGCGGTTTTGATTGGGTGGTCAACGCTTCGCTCGGAACCGTCCGTATCGTCACAACCCCAAAGAGCAGAACGCATTACGCCGTCGGCGCGCGGCGGGACGTTGCAGCACGCCTTCCGACCCGGCGCTTCGGTTCTTTATCGTTTCTTTGTAAACGCATTGCATCCGCTTTACGAGAGTCATCTATAGTGTGCGGACACATCAGGAATTTGTAACAGGAGCAAACCGTGGAAAAAACAAAACAATCCTCGCGCAAAGCGCGCTCGATTCGCAATTGGGCGATCTTTGCGATTGTGTCGGCGCTGGCCGGGGTGGGAGCGTATTTTGTCTGGCCCGCCTCCGAGACAACCGCCGCCGAGCCTGCCCTGCAAACGGCCAGGGCGCGCGTGGGCGACCTGGTCATTACCGCCAGTGGCGCGGGGACGGTGGTCCCCGCCGCGCAGGTGGACTTGGGATTCCGTTCCGGCGGCGTCGTGGATGAGCTGGGCGGCTCGGTGGGCGACGCCGTGAAGGCGGGGCAGATCCTGGCGCGGCTGGAAGGGAACGTCCAGGCCGAGGCGGATTTCCAGGCATTGTTTACCGCGAACGGTATTTTGCAGGCGCAGGGGGTTGTGGCCGAAACGCAGAATTCATTGGACAAAGCCGTTGAAAACCTGAAATACCTGATTAGTCCGCTGGCGTATTACTACGAAGAAAAACTGGCCGAAGCGCAGGCCGAGTTGGAGGCTTTAAGAGCCGAGTCGACCGCGACCAAAGAGGCCATTGCCGAAGCGGAGGCCGACTTAAAGCGCGCCGAAAATTCCCTGAAATACGCGCAGAATCTTTACGTCGAAGAATATGTTCCCGCGACCTTCACCTATTCTTGGAAGGATACGCAGACGATGGAAACCATGACGGAAACCATCCCGCCCAGCGACGGCGACGTGATTCTTGCCCGCGCCAACGTGGAAGCCGCGCGGGTCGCGTTGCAGGACGCGCAAGCCGCGCTGGAAATCGTCCAGGCTGGACCGGACGCGTTGACCCGGCCCCTGGCCGCGTTGGGATCGCAGGTTGCCAAAATCGAACGGACGCGCCTCGCGATGGAATCTACCCGCCTGGTCGCTCCCTTTGACGGGACGATCACCAGCCTGACCGCGTCGGTGGGGCAGACGGTCGGCTCCGCTCCCGTTTTGAGCGTCGCCACTACAGAGAATTTGCTGGCGCGTTTCTATCTCGATGAAACTGACGCGGACAAGGTCGCGGCCGGCCGGCGGGCGACGTTCGTCTTTGACGCGTATCCTGAACTCTCTCTGGCCGGCGAAATCCTGCGCGTGGAACCCGCCCTCCAGATCGTGGACGGCGCGCCCGCGCTCGTCGTCTGGGCGAAACTGACCGATACCGCCGATGTCGCCATCCTGGCGGGTATGAGCGTCGAGGTGGAAGTGACCTCAGGGGAGGCGCGCGGCGCGCTCATCGTCCCTGTCCAGGCGCTGCGCGAACTTACTCCCGGTTCGTACGCGGTCTTCGTCGTCCAGGATGACGGCTCCTTGCAGATGACGCCCGTTACCGTCGGCCTGCGCGATTATGCCAACGCGGAGATCCTCGAGGGTTTGGAGGTCGGCGATGTGGTCAGCACGGGGACTGTGGAAACCCGGCAGCCGTAAGCGGCGGCGAGGCGTCATCATGGACAAGCCTTTGATTGAAATTACGGATCTGACCAAAGTATACGGGGAGGGCGAGGCGGCGGTCTACGCGCTGGCAGGGGTGGACGTGCAGGTGGCGAGCGGCGAATTCGTCGCTATCATGGGGCCTTCGGGTTCGGGCAAATCCACGCTGATGAACATCCTCGGCTGCCTCGACCGTCCCACCGAAGGCGCGTACATCCTCGATGGCCGCGACGTGAGCCGGCTGAGCAGGAACGAACTGGCGGAAGTTCGCAACCAGAAACTCGGCTTCATCTTCCAGTCCTTCAACCTCCTGCCGCGCCTGAGCGCGCTGTCCAATGTGATGCTGCCCCTGCTCTATGCCGAAGAAGACGTGAGCGACGCGCAGGCCGAGGAACGCGCCATCGCCGCGCTCGCCTCGGTCGGGCTGGAAAACCGGCTGCACCACCGTCCCAACCAACTCTCCGGGGGGCAGCAGCAACGCGTGGCGATCGCGCGCGCCCTGATAAACGACCCTCCGCTGATTTTGGCGGACGAACCGACGGGCAACCTCGACTCGAAATCCAGCGTGGAAATCCTGGATATTTTAGAAACCCTTCACCAGGGCGGCGCGACCATCGTCATGGTCACGCATGCCGCCGATATTGCCGAGCGCGCCCAGCGCGTCATCTGCTTCAAAGATGGAAAGGTCCTGTCTGATGGGCGCGACGGCAAAAACCGTTGTTCAGGATCGCCGAATTAGTCTCAAATCGCCGCGGCGCAAATCCTTTGAGCGCGGAGACGCGTGGATTTAAAAAATCCGCGCCCGAGCGATGCGGCACGGGAATTTCCAGAAAACCAGAATTAGAGGCATTTCATGAAACTCGGAAAAATATTCCGCACCGCCTGGGAAGGCTTGATGCTCAATAAAGCCCGTTCGTTCCTCACCACTTTGGGCGTCATCATTGGGGTGGCCTCGGTCATCGTCATGCTGGCGGTCAGCGCGGGCGCGGAAGCCTCCATTGCCGACCAGATTAACGCCCTCGGCGCGGACCTGATCATCGTCTCGCCCATGCGGGGCGTGCCCGGCGCCGCGCGCACCCTGCTGCTGGAAGACGCGTACGCTATCCAGAAACAAGTGACAGGCATCACCGGCATCTCAGCCGAACAAACGCCTCCGCCGCAAAACGTCCGCGCGGGCGGACGCACGCTCGAAGCCATCGCGCTGGTCGGAACCACCTCCGACTTCCCCCATGTGCGCGATTATGCCGTCGCCGAAGGGCGTTACTTTACCGCCGACGAAGACGACCGCAAAGCGAAGCTGGTCGTGCTGGGTTCGGGCATCGCGGCCGACCTGTTCGGCACGGAGAGCGCCCTCGGGCAGACCGTCACCGTCGGCGCGGTCAAACTTACCGTCATCGGCGTGATGGAGTCGAAAGGCATTGTCTCCGACGTGGATTACGACGGGCGTATCTACCTGCCCCTCAACCTGGTCTTCCAAAAATACATGCCCGCCGCCATGCTGCGCGCCGACGCCGTCCGCACGATCTATCTCAAGGCCGAAAACCAGGAAAAAATCCCCAGCGTCATCGCGCAGACCTCCGCCCTGCTCGTGGACCGTCACAAAGTGGACGCGGCCAAACCCGACTTTACCGTGCAGACCCAGCAGGACATCATCGCCACGCAGGAAGCCGCCACCGCCGCTTTCCGCGACCTGCTGGCATGGGTGGCGGGCGTCTCGCTGCTGGTGGGCGGCATCGGCATCATGAACATTATGCTGGTCTCCGTCACCGAACGCACGCGCGAAATCGGCTTGCGCCAGGCGTTGGGGGCGCGCCCCTTCACCGTGCTGGCTCAATTTCTCATCGAGGCGGTCATCCTCAGCCTGGCGGGCGGACTGGTCGGCGTCTTCGTCGGCGTGGGCAGCGCGTACCTTTTCGGCTCGCTCGGAGACATGCGCACCGAGATCGTCCCGTTTTCCATCCCCCTGGCCTTCGGCGCGGCGGCCATCGTCGGCATCTTCTTTGGATATTATCCCGCCACACGCGCCGCGAAACTGGATCCGATCGAAGCGCTGCGACGCGAATAACTTGTAACTTTTCCCCGAAAGGACTCCCCCCATGACTCGCACCTCCCTCCTCATCCTGACCCTCTCCCTCCTCCTCGCGTCCTGCTCAGGGACAGCGGGTTCGGTTTCGACGACCGCCGTCAACCCCGGAGCCTACGTCAGCCCAAACCTGGATACCGATTATGAAAACGCGCTCAACGCTCGTATGCAACTGACGCTTGGCTCGCTCAAACTGGCCGAGACCGCCGCTCCCATCACCGCGGAACAGGCAAGAATCATGCTTCCCCTCTGGCAGGCGCTCCAAAATATGACGCGCACCGGCAACAGCGCGCAGGCCGAAGTCGACGCGCTGCTCGCGCAAATTGAATCTACTTTTACGGCCGAACAATTGACGGCCATACGCGGCATGAGACTCGCCTCGGCAGACCTTCAAGCCTGGGCCGCCGCCAACAACATCACGCTCGGCAGCAACGGCGGGCAGGGAATGGGACAGGGGAGCGGCATGTCGCCCGAAGCGCGCGCCACCAAGCAAGCCGAGATGGGCGTTACGCGCGAAAGCGGCGGCGGCGCGGCTTCGGCCCTGCTCGATTCCTTAATCGTCTACCTGCAAGGACGGGCGCAATAACCCTCGGCGCCTGCGCGGCCCGATTCCCATCGCGCGGACCGGCCGCTGGCGCCGCGCCGCCGCGCAGGGTCAGGCGGCGGGGACCGTCCCGGCCTGAGGTTGTTTGCTGTGGTGATTCTCTTCGATGTTGTAGATCGCAGGGATGAAGAAGCCGCCGAGGCTGATGAGGGCGCAGGCGATGCCCGCGATCCAAAACCAGGCTTGCAGGCCAAGCCTGTCGGCGATGGGCCCGGCCGCCAGCAGGCTGAGCGGCATCATGGCCTGCGCCACGCTTCCCAACAGCGACATGACGCGTCCCTGCATCTCTGGCTCGACCACGGTTTGGAAGAGCGCGCCGAGCGGACCGTTTGCCATCGGGAGCATGAGGCCGATCACCGCCTGGGCCGCGACGAGAATCCAGAACATGTCGGGCGGCGCGACGGCGATCGCAATGATGGCGAGGCTGAACGTCACGATGCCCATCAGCGAGGTGACGATCTTGCGCTTGAAGCCGCCCCAAACGCCCAGCGCGACGCCGCCGACAATCATGCCAATGCCGAACGCGGACTCGATCCCGCCCAGTTCGAGAGCGCCTTTGCCGAAATGTTGGGTCACGAGTAAGGGCATGAGCGCGCCGGTGGGGGCGAGCAGAAAGTTGAGCAGGGTAGCCATAAGACCCAGCATCAGCAGGCCGGGCCAGGAGACCATGTATTTAAAACCCGCGCCCAGGTCAGATAGAAAGCTTTTTGGCCGCGCGGCCTCTTGCGAAACGGAGCGCGGCGGTTGCGGGACGGCGAAAACCAGCAGGGGGAAAATGCCCGCCAGCGCGGTGAACACGTCGATCAGGAGAATGTTTTCGGTGTCCATCAGCGCGACGAGGAAAGCCGCCGCGGGAGGCGCGAGGATGTTCACGAGTCCCTGCACGGCCTGGTTCGCGCCGGAGACGCGCGCCAACTGTTCTTTGGGAACCATCAGCGTGGTCGAGGCGGCCATGGCCGGATAGTGGAACGCGCCGCCCAGCGAGCGGATGACCGAAATGGCGTAAATGTGCCAGATCTCCGCGCGCCCCGTCCAGAAGAGAAAGGCCAGTCCGAGCGTGGAAACCGCGATGAGCGAGTCGGACGCGATCATGATCAGGCGTCGGTTGCCGCGGTCCACGAATGTCCCCGCGATCGGTCCAAGCAGGATCTGTGGCAGCATCGCGAACAGAGAAGCGGTCGCCAGCACTGTGGCGGAGCCCGTCTTCTGCGTCAAATACCAGATCAGCGCAAATTGCACCAGCGAAGAGCCGAAAAGGGAGATGGTCTGGCCCGTGAAGATGGTGAAAAAGCGGACAGCCCAATGTTGGGGCGGCGATTGTTCTGGATTTTTCATTTTTCCTCAATAATATTGAAGATTTGATTGAATAATTTGATTTATTATAAGCAATTTTTTGTATATGTCAATATCAATTTTTGTAAAATTGAAGTTGCTTGCGGGGCGGGCCGGCCTGAGCGCGGAATTTATGAAACTCGGCGATTTTCGTTCGGAGCCGGGGCGCGTATTTGCGATAAAACAGAACGGCGGCGCGCCATTGGCTTTCGGACGGCCCGCCCCGCCAGCGTTCATCGAATCCCGCGCCTCCTTAAAACCTGCGCCTGGTTTTCCGGGCGCGTCGCCCGCGCCCTTATTTCAACTTTCCAGATTTCGCCAGCGCCGACTTCACCGCGTCGCTGGCTTGAAAAATGCCATAAACCCTCGCCGACTCGATCACCTCGTCCGCGAGTTCCGCCGGCACATCGGATGAGATATGGAGCAAGCCCACCACGCTGATCTTCATGGTCGCGCCTTTGGCCTTGTGCCGCTCGAAATCGGCTTTGTCAAAACTCATCGCGCCGATCGCGTACGAATGCCGCGCCACCGACTGCTGCACCTCCGCCGCGTGCTTCTCCAATTGCGAGCGGATCGCCGAACGGATAAAATCAGTGCGGTTCGAGTAATGTCCCTGCTCCACCAGCAGGTCAATCTTGCCCAACTCCACCGCGTTCATATTGATGGTAATTTTCTCGGTCTCAGCCATGTTTTCTCCTTTAATCACCATCCACGTGGATGGTGAGTGGATGTTATTTTACGCATGTTTCAGGATTTGTCAAGAGAAACCATCCCCCTGGATGGTAAACTCCGCTTCTTTCCTAACCTTTCGCGGGCCGCGCCGGCCCGGGCGTTTTCCCCCGTTCAGGTTTCCCATGCCGCGGCGGCTTCAGCCGCTGGGGACGACGGCGCTTTGCAGAGTCGTCGATGACGAAAACATACTATCTGGAGGCTTCCAACCATGCAGGCGTTCATTCCCCAGCCCAAACACATCCCGCTTCTCCTCAAAATCGGAATCTGGTTTTCCGAACGCGTCACGGGTAAAGTAATGCTCCCCGCGCGCATCCTGGCCTGGTATCCCAAAGCCGCCCTCGGCTCAGGCGTGATGGAAGCGCTGGTCGCGCACGCAGACGGAGCGATGGATCGGCGCATGTTGAAGTTGATCCGCATGACAGCCTCCATCGCCGCGGCCTGTCCCTTTTGCATTGACATGAACTCGCACGAGCATCGCCAGCACGGCATCACGGACGAGGAGGCCGCGTCCCTGCGCGGCGACGCGGAGCCGGCAGCCACGTTCAGCGAGCGCGAGAAACTGGCGATTGCGTACGCGCGCCTCGTCTCGTCCACGCCGTTGAAATTCCACCCCGAAATTGTGGAGCGAGTCAAAGCCGCTTTTACCGAGCGCGAGTTTGTGATCCTTGTCAGCACAGCCGCGCAAGTCAATTATTGGGCGCGGCTGATTCAGGCGCTTGGAATTCCACCCGCAGGATTTGGGGAATAATTTTCCCCCATGTCTGACGCTACGATGTTGATCAACTCAATCGCCGCGAACGAACAAAAATCCACGCACAGGCTACAGTCGCGGCAGCGCTCGATATCCAAATACGGCGACTCGTCTGGATCAGGTTGCACGATCGCGCGCGTCTTGCAAGACTTGACCGCTTCATACGCGGGACAGGATTGGCATTTATCATAGTTGATGCGGATGCGAATGGGGCGAGGCATGGCGGCGAGTATAAATCGGTTTATACGCCTCCCTCAAATCCGTCCCGTGGATTGACCCCTGGCTGGAAGAGAGAATCTGCCCCTTGGGAAGGCATATCTGTTAGCGCTTTTCAGAATGATTTAATTGCTCTGAACTCTTTTGCGTATTTCATCTAATAGTGCGCGTTCCCTTCTTACGACAAAACCATCAAATTCATCTTTCCTCATTGCATCATTTGCGGTTTCATCAATGAAATGACTTGAGAGAATTTCAGGCACGCGATCTAATGGAATGAGATCGCGAACATATTTTGATGGGTTGGATTTACTGATTCGCCTGTTTGTCTCATCGGCAATCAGAGTTCTATTTATTACACAATTAATTTTATCCTCCGAGATTTTTTTACCTGTCGAATCCTTTTGCTTCTTTAGGTATGCTACAGGGAAAATGTGATGATCTTCAAGAGTGTGGAACTGAATCGAGTCGTCTGCTGAAAAATCCTTTGCCCCACGCAATGCAATTAAACACATCACACCTCGATAAACAGAGTTAATACGGCTTACATCTCTTAATGAGTAGGCTTGATTGTCAATAATATTGACCCTTGCCTCTCGTAACGCATCCATTTCAAATGCTTTATCACTCACGCATCTTAAGAACTCTTGGTAATCTCGATATATGTTGCTTTCGACTGATGATGCATATCGTTCTCGAAATACTGAGGACCAATACCACCGTCTCATTATTTTGTAAGCTTTGTGATCGAATTTGCGATCATCTATTGCCGCCAACATTCCCGCAAGGGGTGAGACCATTGTTATGTAAGGAATCCATTTTCGGTTGAATGCTCCAAAGCCATCTTGTCCAACAAGCGTCATTCGCTCTAATGCTTTTTCAATATATTTTGCTGCCTTTCGCCAATCATTTTCAAAATTATGAGGCGATAAATTGATGAGCGTCTTGCTTTTCATGTCCATACCGCGAAAGAGGGCGATTGTTCGCAATATAAAAACCCCGAAATCATCCGATTTGCCTTCGGAATGTTGATCCAACAAATGATACTCATCAATGGCTTCTGACCAAAGTCGATGGAGATCTATCTTGTCTTTATAAAGCCTTGCAGTGAGTAAATCATAAACAGATAGTTTAACTCCCATGCTATTGATTTTTTCAAATATTGCACAGATCTCAGCAAGTTCATTCTGATTATTAGGGGCTATTTTAGGTATGGTTAAAGTTGGAACTAGGAAATTTCGCACCTGGTTTGCGGCAGAAGACCAAAGCGGTCGCTGCTCTTTGAAGTAGGTGTTTAGATAGTAGTTTTGGTCTTTTTCCACAAGCCAGCGCTCGTATTCATTCAGCCATTCCTCCCATTTTTCAAATTCTGTCATTGGAATAATACGAGTTTCAAATTGCCTTGAACGATCAAGCATGTCAGCACAATTTATTGTGCGTTCGCTACGGAACGCGTTCTCCCAATCTCCACTTGCAATATTGTTCAAATCCATAAAAAAGCGGTATGGGTATTTGGTGGATTTTAGAGGAATGTCAGGCGCGGCGAAAACATAATGAAGCGATGTAAGTCTTTGTTGACCATCAAGAATCATCTTTTCAGGCCGCCGATCGGCAGACACGCTTATACCTTCTAAAGGACGATAGTCAAAAGGTACATTTTCCTTATCGACCTCAAGAATTAAAAATGAGCCAATGAAATGCCCTTGAAGTATTGAAATTAGGAGGTCAGAAATGTCATCTCGATCCCAAACGAAATTTCGTTGAAACCGCGGCAAGACAATCAAACCTTTTCGCGCATTCTCAATGAGAGTCAGTAGTTTGTCGTTGTCAGGCGTTGTCTTCATGGCTAATCCTCGACTTTTGATTTAGGCTTTGTGTCTTTGGGCGTTTGAGCGAATTATAAACAAGACCTCCGAATCAACCAAGTCGGAGGTCTTGTTTACCTGTGTACGTGTGTACCTGTCTACCTCCCCTACTTCCCCAACCTCTTCCTCAACGCCGCCGTCAACGCGGGGACAAACACAAACAGATCGCCCACCACGCCATAGCGCGCCTGCGTGAAGATGGGGGCTTCGGCGTCCTTGTTGATGGCGACGATCAGTTTGGCGTTCCTCATTCCAACCAGGTGCTGGATGGCGCCAGAGATTCCGCAGGCGATGTACAGATCGGGGGCGACGACCTTCCCCGTCTGGCCGACCTGGTGGGCGTAGGTGATGTAGCCGCCGTCCACCGCGGCGCGCGAGGCGCCGACCGCGCCGCCGAGCAGGGACGCCAATTCACCGATCAACTCGAAACCTTTCTGCGCGGTGGCTTTTTCGTCCAGGCCGAGCGCGGGATTGTTGCTCACGCCGCGTCCGCCCGATACGATGACCGCCGCGTCGCCGATGTTGACCGCGGCCTCGGTGGCCGAGTATCCCTCCACCGTGGACTTCGCGTCCGCTTTGGCTTCGGCTTTGGTCAAAGCGCCAGCGCGTCCCGACTCCCGCGCGGGCTTGGGGAAGGCGCGGCCGCGCAGGGTGATCAATTGCGGCCTGGCCTCGCAGACGGCTTTCTCCAACACCTTGCCCTCGTAGATCGGACGCGTCACGGTCACTTTGTCGCCGTCCACGCTGAGCGCGGAGACGTCGGTCAACACGCCGCTGTTCAGGTCCACGGCGCACATGGCGGAAAGTTCGCGGGTGCGCGCCGTCGTCGGAAACAGGATCAGGTCGGGGGTCGAGGAAGACGCGAGCGCCGAAAGGGTGGACGCGAACGGTTCGGCGCGATAGTCCGCGAGGGACGCGTCATCCACAACGATGACTTCGTCCGCGCCGTATTCGAACGCGGCCTGCGCGGCCGCGTCCACGCCCGCGCCCAGCACAACCGCCGTCACTGCGCCGAAAGTTTTTCCGAGGCCGAGCGCCTCCCACGAAGCCGCCTGGACTTCGCCTTTGAAATGGTCAATGTAAACCCAGGTTTTCATAGGATTTTCTCCGCCAGAATTTTTTCGGCCAGCGCGTCGGCGATGGCTTCGGGAGTTTCGCCCGTGATGATCTCGCAGACGGTTTCGCGCACGGGCGGATTCGAAATCTCGATTCGTTTCACGGCCGCGGCGGGCGCGCTCATCCCGAGGTCGCCCAGCGACCAGACGGGGATCTCCGCCTTCGACGCTTTGCGGATGCCCATGAACGACGGGTAGCGCGGCTCGCCGATGCTTTGGACGATGCTCAACACCGCGGGCAGATTTGCCTTGACGGTCTGACGCCCCTCCTCGAGGACGCGTTCCACCGTCACGCTTCCCGCGTCGACCTTGATCTGGCCGACCCAACCGAGCATGGGCCACCCGAGGACGCGCGCCGTCTGCGGCGGGGTGACGCCCGCGCCGTTGTCGAGCGTCTGCCGCCCGAACATGACCATGTCCGCGCCGCCGATCTTGACGATGGCCGCGGCGAGGACGCGCGCCGCCCCGACGCTGTCAATATCGTTGAGCGCGGGGTCCGAGACGAGGACGGCTTCGTCCGCGCCCATGGCGAGCGCGTGCTTGAGCGCCTCCCTGGCGGATTCGGGACCGATGCACAGCGCGGTCACCGTCCCGCCGTTGGCTTCCTTTTGCTGGAGCGCGCCTTCGACCGCGTACTCGTCGAACGGGTTGATGACCAGCGGCGCGTCCCCCCATGTGACTTGCCCGTTCTCGGTCACTTTCACTTTCGCTTCCGAGTCTGGGACTTGTTTGATGCAGGCGATGATTTTCAATGCGACCTCCGTGAGGGTTTGGGATTTACGATTTTAGATTGAGGATTTGCAATTACCAAGTGTCTTCCACAAGTTTTCTATGAGATTTTCTCGCTGCTTTGAAATAGGTTTGTTCTTCTGAACTCAATTCATCTGGAAGGTTTGCGTTTATCTTTTCTAATGCTTGCTGGCAAAAATTACAGATGCCTGCTTCATTTACATCTAGAGATTTGAAAAAGGTCACAAGATGTTTGCGCCCAAAAAACTTTTTTGAGACACTGGGTAAATAGCCTGTAGATTGGCAGATCGCGCATTGAACTATCCACTTTCTGATTCGCGGATCATCCACATGCCATTCAATATTGGTTGCTTCGGTTGGAGTATTTCTTGGTTTTCGCATGACTACAATTTTATTTCGAGACAGAACCTTGAACTTGAAACTTGGAACCTGAAACTTGAAACTATTGCATCATTGTCTGGCTCAAAATCTTTCCTGTCTGCAAATCCAACTCGCAGGAGTGACCGTCGAGGGTGTAGGTGGACAAAGTCAGGCCGTCGTCGTTCAGGCGGACGCGGGAGTAGAGCGTGTCGGGGGTTGGCTTTTCGGCTTGCCACGCGGTCTTTCCGTTCGGTTGAACGAAATAGAGATTGGACTCCGCGCGCGGGAATCCCTTCGGGTCTTCCAGCATGACCGTCCCCGCGATCAACTGGACGATTTTCTCCACTTTGGTGTGAAGAGGCGTGATGTCCATGATCTATTCCTGCCATTCCTTTTCGTCGTACGCGGGCGGCTCGCAGCGCAGCGGCTTGTCGACGCGCGTCCCGAGCGCGTACCCAGCCTGGATGAGCGTCTGCACTTCGCTGGAGCCTTCGTAGATGACCGCGCCCTTCGAGTTGCGGAGGTAGCGCTCCACGTCGTATTCGTCGCTGAAGCCGTACGCCCCGTGGATCTGGACCGCCTCCGCCGCCGCGCTGAAGGAGGCCTCGGTGGCGAATTTCTTGGCGTAGGAGGTCTCGCGCGTGCAGCGTTTTCCGAGGTTCTTCAGCCAGCCCGCTTGCAGGTACAGCAGGCGGGCGATCTGGTAATCCTGCGACATTTTCGCGATCTTTTCCTGGATGAGTTGACGTTCGGCGATCGGCTTGCCGAACGTCTTGCGCGTCTTCGCGTACGAGACGCTGGCCTCGAGACAGGCGCGGATGAGGCCCGTCGCGCCCGAGGCGACGGTGTAGCGTCCGTGATCGAAGGCGGACATGGTGACTTTGAAGCCTTCGCCCTCCTCGCCGATGCGGTTCGCAGCGGGGACTTTCACGTCGGTGAAGGAGATCCAGCCCGTCGCGCCGGCGCGCACGCCGAGTTTGCCCTTGATGTCGCCGGTCTTGACGCCGTCCGAGCGCAGGTCAACGATGAAGGCGGAGAGTCCCTCCGAAGGTTTGGGGGAGGCGGGATTCGTTTTGACGGCGACCAGCGCCAGGTCCGCTTTGGAGGCGAGGGAGATCCACATCTTCTCGCCGTTGAGGATGTAATGATCGCCGCTTCGCTTCGCGGACGCGGTCACCGCCGCGACGTCCGATCCCATTCCAGGTTCGGTGAACGCGCCGCAGCCGATCTTGATTCCTTTCGCGAGCGGGACGAGGAATTCCCGTTTCTGTTCCTCCGTCCCCCATTGGAGGAGGGTGAGCGAGCAAAGCCCGGTGTGGACCGACATCGCCACGCGCAGGGAGGTGTCCACCGCTTCGAGTTCTTCGCAGACCAGGCCGAGGGAGATGAAGTCCATGCCTGCGCCGCCGTAGCGGACCGGGATCGAGACGCCGAGGAGCCCGAGGCGGCCCATGCGTTCGAGCGCGAAGGGGATGGGTTCCTGTCGGCGGTCGTATTCCTTGACGACGGGCGCGATCTCTTTCTGGGCGAAGTCGCGCGCCATCTTTCGGGTCATTTCGTGTTCAGGGGAGAGGGAGAAATCCACGAGGCGGCTCCGGCGGCGTTTTGTGTATTATATCGCGAATTGAATCAACCGACCGTTCGGTAGGGAGCGCGGACAGGAACGCGTCTCACGCGCTAGCCGCCTGCCAGCTGGGTCTCCATTTCCCCGGGCAGGTTGACCGGCTGCCGGCAGACGAATCCCTGGCAGACGTAGGCGGTGGATTTGCCATTGAGTAGGGGACGATCATTTAGAAGCGCGGGTCTGTTTGGTGAAGGCGGATAGGCCGAGACGGCAGCCACCTGCCGCGGGCGGTAGGATTTCCACAGCGCCTTCAGGAGCGCGTTTGTGTCGGGATGGTCTTTGTCGCCGAGGATGGCGACTTCGTGAACCGGGCCCGCGGCGAAATCGGCAGCGCACAGCCATTGCGCGAAGGCGGTCGGGTAGCGCAGCATGAACGCGTGCATCGAGGCGAGCGCCGTCTCCGCGAGATCGCGCCATTCCACGCGGTCGCCGTACGCGGACAGCGTCAGCAGGGCTGAGACGGCGAGGGCGTTCCCGGAGGGGGTGGCGTTGTCCTGCGTTTCTTTCGGGCGGACGAGGAGCGTTTCGTGGTCGTCGCGGGTGTCGAAGAATCCGCCTGCCGGGTCGGAGAAATGCGCGGCCATTTCATCGGCCAGTTTCAGCGCGGCAACATACCATTCGGGGTTGGGATCGGACTGGTACAAAGCCAGCAGGGACAGCGTCAATGCGGCGTAATCTTCGAGGTAGGCCGCGTGGTTCGCCTGTCCGTCGCGCCAGGAGCGTTGCAGACGGCTTTCGGTCATCAGGTTTTTCAGAATGAAGCGCGCGTTGCGGATGGCCGCGTCGAGATAGTCTTTTCGCTCCAGATGGCGCCCGGCTTCGGCGAAAGCCGTCAACGCGAGGGCGTTCCACATGGTGATGATCTTGTCGTCGGTGTGAGGGCGGACGCGCGTGCTGCGGACGGACAAAAGCCGCTCGTGGCAATCGGTCAGTTTGGCGCGGACCGTTTCGAGGTCCGCGTGGAAGCGGGCGGCGAGGGAGGCGTCGTCCAGCGCGCGCTGGAGGACCGTCTTCCCTTCCCAGTTTCCCTGCGGGACGATCCCATAGGCGGCCTTAAAAAATTCGAAGTCCGCGCCGAGCGCGGCCTCGAGTTGTTTCTGTGTCCAGACGTAGAACCTGCCCTCTTCGCCCTCCGAGTCGGCGTCGAGGCTGCTGAAGAATCCGCCCTCGGGATGGGTCATCTCCCGCAGGATGAAGTCGAGCGTCTCTTCGCAGACGCGGCGGTAGTTTTCCTGTCCCGTCACCAGAAAGCCGTGCAGGTAGGCGAGCGCGAGTTGGGCGTTGTCGTAGAGCATTTTTTCGTAATGGTGTACCCAATCGTACAAACGGAGTTGTGTTTTCAGCACGGTTATCAGTCGGTAGTTATGGTCTGATGGCTCACTAAGGATTTGAGTTGCCCGCCAGTTGGGACTCCATCTCAATTGGCGAATTGACTGGCTGTAAACAAACAAATCCTTGGCAAACATACGCTGTCGGCAGACCATTAAATAATGGTCTGTCCTTCAGCAAGGCTGGTGCATCCGGCTCCGGTGGGTAAGGCGAAATCGCGGTTACCTGTCGGGGTCGGTATGCTTTCCATAAAGTGTTCAATAATTCCCTGGTTTCGGCATGCTGTGAATCACCAATAATTGCCACTTCACGTGTCGGACCGACAGCAAAATCAGCAGCGCACAACCACTGTGCAAAGGCAGTTGGATAACGAAGCATGGCTCCATATACTGAGGAAAGCATTTCCTCGGCAATATCCCGCCATTCCGTCCGATCTCCATACGCTGCCAACTCAAGCAGAGCGGTAGCGGCAAGCGCATTCCCGGATGGAGTAGCATTGTCTTGAGTATCCTTCGGTCGTACAAGGAGGGTTTCATGATCGTCGCGGGTATCGAAAAAACCTCCATTGGGGTCAGCAAAGTGTTCAACCATTTCATCGGCAAGTTTCAATGCCGAAAGATACCATTCCTTATTCGGATCGGATTGGTACAACGCCAACAGCGCCAAAATCAGACCAGCATAATCTTCCAAGTAGGCGTTATGCTTTGCCTGTCCCTCGCGCCAGGATCGGTGCAACCGATTATTTGCATAAAGATTATCCAGCAGAAAGCGTGCGTTACGAATGGCAACTTGAAGATAATCCTGCCTATTCAGATAACGTCCTGCTTCTGCGAAGGCTTTGAGCATCAGGGAGTTCCACATCACCAGCACTTTGTCATCGGTAGTGGGGCGAATGCGTGAACTTCTTGCTTCTAAAAGTCTTGCGTGACATTTGGATAATTTCTGCCAAAGTTCTTCTTGCTCCATTTTGAAGCGGGCTGAGAGTGTGGAATCATCCAGAGCACGTTGCAGGATGGTTTTACTTTCCCAGTTCCCAGATGGGGTAATGCCATATGCGGCTTTGAAAAATTCGAATTCCGAACCGAGCACTCCCTCGAGTTCGTCTTGTGTCCAGACATAGAATTTTCCCTCTTCACCTTCCGAGTCTGCATCCAGACTGCTAAAAAATCCACCTTCTGAATGAGTCAATTCGCGCATGACAAAATCCAACGTCTCCTCGCAAATTCTGCGATAGTCGGCGTTGCCAGTAACCAAATATCCGTGTAGATATGCCAGGGCTAATTGGGCATTATCATATGTCATTTTTTCAAAGTGAGGCGTTTTCCAAAAATTATCGACACTATAACGGGAAAAACCGCCTCCGACAACATCATACATGCCTCCCCGAGACATGGCATTAAGGACATGGGTGACAGCCTTTATGATCTGTTCACGTTGAGTTGTATCCGTGGTTGCTCGGCGTAAAAGAAATTCGATGGTCATGGGTTGCGGAAACTTTGGCGCCGAACCCCAACCTCCATACTCCCAATCGTAGGAATCAAGCAGGTTCTTTATAGCTGCTTCAAGAGCTTCTGTGGTTATTTCATTCCTGTTCTCGGGCTTGTGTATGGGCGGACGGATATGTCCAAGTACCTGATTCCCAACCCGATCTACTTCCTGAGCATTTTCACGCCATACTTTGGCAATGTTTGACAACACTTCCTTGAAGGAAGGCATGTTAAAGCGCCGAACAGGTGGGAAGTATGTGCCGGCGTAAAACGGACGAAGGTCAGGAGTTAAGAAGACAGACATTGGCCAGCCACCAGAGCCAGTCATCGCGACTGTTGCTTGCATGTAGATGGAGTCAATTTCAGGGCGTTCTTCCCTGTCTACTTTTATGTTCACAAAATACTCGTTCATGACCGCTGCAGTCTCAGGATCTTCGAACGATTCGTGCTCCATTACATGGCACCAATGGCAAGCTGCGTATCCAATGCTGAGAAAGATCGGCTTGTTTTCAAATTTAGCCTTGCTTAATGCCTCTTCGCCCCAGGGATACCAATCCACGGGGTTGTTTGCATGTTGAAGAAGGTAAGGGGAATTTTCTGAGACAAGATGGTTAGGCATGGACAACCTTTGTAGTAGATTAAAAGCGAGTTTACAGCGGATTATAGCCCATGCAAATAAGTGGTTACTGAAAATTTTGAAGAAAAATTTATGTTGGGAGTTATTGCATACGGGTACTTATACCCATATACCAGATTTGTACCCCGTTGGTCAGATTTTTTTGAGAATATAGGATCATTCAGAACCTTTGTTGGTTGAGTATAAGGCAGCAATTGGGCTGGTATGCCGGCAGTGTCGAATTCTGCTGCGCCTAGCAATGTTGTCTTATATACTCACACAAGGAAACCATATTTGGGTCCCATTGATATCTGTCTTCACAAACACGATCAAGAGCGATTTCGGTTTGTCGCGAGACACTGCTCGAAGTCTTTCTCTTCAACGATTTGCCCCAAACCTGGGAGATCGAGTCCTTTCAACAGTCCTTTTTAAGCCATACAGAGACGGTCTTCTCCTTCACGCCACAAATTTCGGCTACTTGGGCTATCGTGAGATATTTGCCGTGAGGAATGGTAACTGCACTGGTTGGTGCCGAGTTTGTTTCCTGGACCGCGCTCGGCTTGACGGAAGCATCGCACTTCTTTCGTTCTTTTCTCCAACTCAGAATCAGTGAATAGACTTGTCCCAATAACTTCCTTCTTTCGGCCGCTTCCACGATCACGACTTTTTTCAGATCGGACTCGTATTGTTCCAAAAAGGATATGAATTGTTGAGCTTGAATGGGGCCAACTCAATCGTATTTGTCAAACACCAGCCATCTTCTTGCGATGGCTCCGACTCGGGTTGATCTGCAATTCTGCTTTTCGATTTCCTGTTTGAAGGATTCGTAAAGCGGTATGCAACCTTTCCCACCAATAATCCTTTCTTCTTCCATGATTTGGACTGTCGCGACTGCTCCAGAATATGAAGCGCTTGATTGCCGTGCAAATGAGTCACTCGCTTGACCCGAGCATCCCGCACGACGACCCCGATCTTGTGCCAGTTTTCTTCCTCCCATGAACTTGCCCAATTCGGACAAGGAGGGCTGGATACGGAGAAGATGGTTTCGTTGAGGTGAAAACCCGATACACGATCTTGATCGGATTCCGTCATTTAATTATTCCTGTCTGCATTCAGCAGGCAATGATGGCCAGCAATTTTGCAAGGTCTATGCCGCGGCTGGTTGGGCCGATCATCAGCACGTTATGTCCAAAAAACCGTCGCGTTTCACCTTGTAATTGGTTCGGAAATCATCGAAAAGATGCAATACGAAAACCAAACACTTCAAAGTTGGGAGAACCTACAACTCGCGCAAATAGGGGGCTTGGATAGTGCAACAAAATCTAATCCTTCAGAGTTGAAGCCATTCAAATAAAAAGAATAGCGAGTTCATATCAGGCCTGCAGCCCAATTCATGTTCTCCGTTCTTGGATGTAGCCTTCATATAACTCTCAGGCTCATAAAGATTTATCTTCCACGCTGACGATCGTTCCGCCCGGCCACTCGACGGTGACATCCCCCGGATCATACGGGACCTGGGGCAGGCTCCAACGAAAGATCCATTTTGCATCCTCCGGGCTGGCGTTGACACAACCGCGCGAAGATGGCTCGCCATAGTTATTGTGCCAAAATGTGGAGTGAATCGCGACTCCGGTTCCTACAAACAGGCTGACCCAGCCAACAGCCGGCAAGCTCCATCCGGCAGACGCGCTGCCCCCGCTCAATGGTAAGGATATGGCTTTACGCCAGATGGGAGATTCGCCGATCGGTGTTGCCCATGCGTCCACGCGATTACCCCAGGCGTCATACAGCGCGCCGCTCGAAATTTTTGCGAAGTAAACTTCTTTTTCTCCCTCAAAACAGGAAAGGGTTTGATCCCAAATTCGCACGACGATTTTTTTATCCTGCGCTTCGGGGGTGAGGGGAGAAACCTCTTCCGCTGTCAGGGGACGAAACGCTTCAGCCGGACCCCAGAAAATATCTCCGGAGCCATACTTCTCATTGAGCCGATACCAAACCTGTCCCGACTCATCCGTGCGGATCTGATCCGCCCAGACGATCTGGCTGTAGAAAAACCGCGCGGGCAATCCAATGGATTCACGATATTGCAGCCACGGCGCGCGCGAAGGCGGGTTGTCGAGGATCAAGTCCACGTAGGGGATGGTCACTTCGACCCACATTCCTGAACCGAGACTCGTCTGCGGCAGGTTTGTGACCGGAACGTTGGGTTGATTCAATACTGGTTGGACAAATCCACCCCAGACGAATCCATAAGGTGTTTCCACAAAGCGCTGATTGATGCGTCCGGGCATCGAGCCAACCGCCTCACGAATCCAGGGGAATACGTTGTCTTCATACAAAGCGCCGACGATCTGGCTGCCTGTATCGGGGCGCGCATAGACATCCATCTTGCCAACGGTGATGCGACCCAATTTATCAGCCTCGGGAAATTCGGGTAAAGCCAGCCTTGAAATTGGACGAAATGCCAACGTACCTGCGCCGAGCGCCGCCAGTTTGAGAAAATCGCGGCGCGAGAAAGAAGGTTTGCTGCCTGTCATTTATGAAGTTCGTTTGAGGGCTGGCAAATGAATGAGCAAATTGCCGTCTTCGATCTCTGTGACGAATTCATCCAATGGGCGCGGCGGGGGACCGCTAATGACACTCCCTTCAATATCAAAGTGCCCATCGTGGCAGGGACTGACGTAATGTTCTTGATCGGGATGCCAGGTCACACGGCAGCCCAGATGGGTGCAAATATCCGAAAAGACCCGTACTTCGCTTTCGCTTCTTCTGACAACATACATGCCGTAATTGGTTGTCGTTCGTTCCCAGCCGTTGACTTTTGTGCGGGTAAATTCAAAACGGGTCGGCACTCCGATCGGATATTTTTCGAGCGGACCCAGGTCAATCGAAGCGGAGTCTTCTTCAGCGCGCAGGGAGGGTGACAGCAGGTATGCCACGGACGGCATCCCAATGACTGCGCCGATCAAGCCGCCAATGCTGATAACCGTTGCTTTGATAAAATCACGACGTGAGAGTTGATTCCTGCCTGAAGCAGACATATTGTCTCCTGTTTTTATTGCAATTCCCATTCGAATGTACGAGTCGGAACATCCACGTCCGTTATCGTGAGCGTGAGTTTGCCCGCGCCCTCCAGTACAGAAGTTCCATCCTTCATTGAGGGAAATATGAGTTTGCCTGCCACGTGGTGACCGCCGCGCGGCGCGTCCCATAAGGTCGCCTGGACGGTGATGCCGGTATCGGTTGTGAGGGTGGCGAGAACCGCCAGATCCATACTCAGGTCAACCGAGTGAGTATCCATAACCACCTCAAATTCCAGTTGAGTGGAAGGATTATCGAGGTTCAGCGGCGTAACTGCCACGACGATCGCGCCCTGCTGGTCAATGCGGGTCAGGGGCCCTGCGTCAGCCTGGGCAGGCTCTGTCGAAACAGAGGCAGGCTTGGGATCGGTTTGAAGCGAAGCGTCTTGCGCAGGAGCGCACGCGGCGAGGATGAGGGTCAGAGTCAAAAGAAGAGGCAGGATAAGGCGTCTCAATTTGTCTCCAAAACAGGCTGGAATTTTTGAACGGGTTGTAGTTTCCGGCGTTCACGATAAAGCACAACGAGCATAACGATGATTCCAATAATTTCCATGCCGAGACCGATCAGCATGAATGGACGCTGATATCGCGTGAGGAAAGTGGCAGCGGCGCTCACGCCGAGGATGGGAAGCACATCGGTAACGTGATGCAAACAGCAAGCCACCATCGCCGTTACGGAGGTGCCACCGCTGGTTCCCATCACTGCGCCCGCATGACCTGTGGATGTAGCAGGGATAAACAGGCGGAAGCGCAGAATGGAATAGAGCGCGGCTTGGATGCCAAAAGCGACCCAGATTGGCACGACATACCAGCGGTTGAGCGAGAACTGGCTGGCGGCGTACTCCCAGCCTTGCGCCCAGGTGAGGATGCCGAAATAGATGCCCGCGATCAGCGTGGAGCCAAGCAGAAAAGCGACAAACGGAATGAGATAGCGCTTCATAATTCGTCTCCTTATCCATGCATGATAATCTTTATGTTTTTGCGTGTCTTGCGCCAAATCGCCAGCAAATTCATAGGCATTATTGCCTGTGCAATTCATCATCGTTTTTGGATTTCTTTAGATCGAGTCGTGAATAAGCCAAATTGCCTATAAGTACACGCGTAATATTGCGCTGGCATGAATGGAAGGAGGTTCTTATAGTTGCCCAGACCTTAATCCAACTCAGAAGAGGAAAATGATGAAGAAAATATTGTTTCCTGGCTCGATTATTCTGGCGCTTGTACTGGCTGCTTGCGCACCTGCCGCCGGACCCAACCCCAGTGAAATGTCGGGAGGAGATACGCCGATAGGCGGCAACCCGATGATGACTCCCACACCGGGCAGTATGATGATGGACAACCCCGAAGCCGCGCACATGATGGAACCGATCAGCGCTCCGAACGTCCAGCCTGCCACGGAAACGACAGGCGGACAGCCACTGGAGTTTCGCGAGGAAAACGGCGTCAAGATTTTCGAGATCACCACGAAAGCCGTGCAATGGCCCATCATGGATGGTGTGAACGTGACCGCCTATACCTATAACGGGACCGTGCCGGGACCCATGATCCGCATCACCGAAGGTGATCAGGTTCGGGTCATTGTGAAGAATGAACTGCCCGACCCGACCACGATCCACTGGCACGGGGTCGAAGTCCCCAACGCGATGGATGGCGTGCCGGGCGTCACACAGGATCCGATCCTGCCAGGCGAGACCTTCACGTATGAGTTCGTTGCCAAGCCCGCAGGGACATTCATGTATCACTCGCACTTCGAGGGAGATGTGCAGGTGAGTGCGGGTCTGTATGCCCCATTCATCATTGACCCGAAGACGCCCGAAACCAATCCGCCTGCGGTGGATGAGACTCTGATGATCTCGGAATGGCGAATGATTGATGGACAAACCTTTGCCGCCATGCCCATGGGCGGTATGGAACCGAATTACTTCACCATCAACGGCAAATCTTTCCCTGCCACAGAGACGATCACAGTGAAGAAGGGCGAGCGCGTACGATTGCGGTTCGTCGGGATCGGACAGTTCATTCACCCCATGCATCTGCACGGATTCCCGTTTGAGATTGTGGCAACCGATGGACATCCTGTGCCGGAGGGAGCGCGATTGATCAAGGATACGGTCAGCGTTGCGCCAGGCGAGCGATACGACATCGAATTCACAGCAACAGAAACCGGTCAATGGGTATTGCACTGTCACATCCTGCACCACACAACCAACGACAACGTCGAGCCGGGCGGCTTGATGTTGATGATCAATGTCGTTGAATAATTTATTTGCCAAAGGAGATAGTACAGAATGCGTTACAAGTTGATCTTTACCAGTATGCTCGTTATGATGTCCGTCCTGTTGGCGGCTTGTGGGAGCGCAGCGACACCCGCTGCCACGACTCCGGCAAAGCTAGTCAACATCGAAGTCGAAACCAATCCCAACCCCGCCATGATGGGCGACATGGAAGTGATTTTCACGATCACTGACGCAAGCGGCAATCCCATTGAAGGCGCGACGGTGGACGTCTCTGTTGACCATACCGATATGACCGGGATGGGGATGAGCGGCGTCGCCACCGAACAGGGGAGCGGCAGGTATGCCATCAATGCCAACTTCAGCATGAGCGGCAACTGGAAATTGACTGTTTACCTCCGCAAGGATGGATTGGATTACAAGGAAGATATCGAGTTCCCGGTCCAGTAACGCCCATGTCTTTGGAAGTCTTAAGAAGACTTCCGAAGACCCTCTTTCCCGAAGGATCAAATGAGCTCCAGCATTGCAAAGACTCAGACAACGAAGTTGATTTCGTTCAGCCAGTGGATTACACGTCATTGGTTCGAGGCTTTTTTGGTCGTCTACGGCTTGTGGGTATTCACTCCCTTTCTCGCGCCCGTGTTCATGCAGCTCGGCTGGACCGGCGCTGGGAAAGCCATATACTTCATCTATTCGTTTTTCTGTCATCAATTACCGGAACGTTCGTACTTTCTGTTCGGTGAAACGGTGATGTATTCCCTGAAAGAAATTCAAGCCGCCTGGCAGGATACCATCAATCCGTTGATCCTTCGCCAGTTCATAGGAAATGAGACCATGGGCTGGAGGATCGCCTGGTCTGATCGCATGATCTCGTTTTACACCAGTATTTGGTTGATTGCTGTTGCGTGGTATCCATTCCGCAGAAAAATCAAGCCAGTATCGTGGTGGGGATTCGTCCTGCTTCTACTGCCTCTCGTGATAGATGGCGGCACGCACGCCACCAGTGACCTTGCAGGAATCGGGCTGGGATTTCGGGATACCAATCAATGGCTCGCCCTGCTGACAAACAACGCATTCCCCGCGACGTTCTACGCGGGTGATGCGCTTGGCTCGTTCAATTCGTGGATGCGCCTCATCACCGGACTTCTGGCTGGTCTCGGCATCGTCTGGCTTGCTTTCCCGTACATTTTCCAGACTCAGGCCTTGAATCAGGAATTGGAAAAGTTCAATTATGAAAAAGTCCTTGAACAAATCAAAGACAAAAATTCGCGTTCTGTTGGCTGACGACCATCACATCGTTCGCGCGGGGATCCGCCAACTGCTCGAAAGCGCGGGCGACCTTCAGGTCATTGCCGAGGCGGCGGACGGGGAGGAGGCGCAGACACTCATCCAGAAACACACGCCCGATGTTGCTGTGTTGGACATCCAAATGCCCAAAGCCAGCGGCATCGAGGTCACGCGCTGGGTGCGCGCTCATTTACCCGAAGTGGGTGTATTGATCCTCACCGCATATAATGACGATCCCTACGTAATGGCTGTCCTGCAGGCGGGCGCAAACGGATTTGTACTCAAAACCACCCAAGCCGACGAACTCGTTCAATCGGTACGTGATGTGAACGAGGGCAAGTCCGCGCTCGATCCTGTGGTCACGCGCAAATTGATGTCGAATCTGTTCAAGCGCCCTGAAACGGTGGCTCCCGAGCCGCTCACGGATCGTGAACTGGACGTACTGCGTCTGGCCGCCAAAGGATACACCAACAAATCCATCGGCGTTCAATTGGGCATCAGCGACCGCACCGTCCAGGGACACCTAGCGCACATCTTTGACAAGATGCATGCCTCCAGCCGCACCGAGGCGGTGATGCGCGCCGTCTCACTCGGCTGGATTTCACAAGATGCCGCACAGATTTCAGACGAATAAACAGATGATGAAGAGGTTCCTTCCAGGCTGGCGCGGTCTTGCCCAATTATTCGCTGTTACCGTACTACCGCTTACGATCCTTCTGTTGATTATCGCGTTTGGCAGTGTAACTCTTCATCAAAGGGATATGCGGGACCTCGTCGGCGAACGCGATGAACGCGCGGTTCAATCCGCCGCAGCCGCGCTCGAATCTGAATTGCATCATCGCCTGGCAGCGATTTCCAGCATGGTGGCATACGCTGGTGCAACCAGGGACTTGACGATTGGTAAGATCCTCACTGCGTCAACCGATCTGACGTCGGATTTCGACGGGGGAGTGGCATTCCTGGATCTGGATGGACGTTTGATAGCAAATACGAGTCATGACGGACTTTGGGATTGGGTCGCGCAAAATCCTAGAAACCTCCGCATCGCCTCTCCACTGGATGCTTCGACTGCGCTCAGCACAAGCCTCGATCCTGTCTTCTCCAACCCATTCATGGATCCAAACTCGAATCACACCTTCGTCATCATCTCGATTTACTCGCCATCTCTCGACGCGATCGCGGCTGGAGCGTTCTCGCCTGAAGCGCTTGCCGCGCAAACCCTGTCGGCGTCCTATCCTGCCGACAGTGAAGTCATGATTTATCTCGTGGATTCATCACGCCGTGTTCTCTTTTTCAGCGGCGCACCTGAAGCCCAAAGCCTGTCTGCCGATCACCCAGGTGTGGCAGAGGCTTTACACGGCGAAAGCGGGACGCGTTACGTCCAGGTGGATGACGGCGAGCATGTAATCGCCTACAGCCCCATTCCCTCGACAGGCTGGGCGCTCATCACAGAGGAAGCCTGGCAGGCAGTGATCAGCCCTTCGCTGCAAATTACCCAGATGGCGCCATTGGTGCTTGTGCCTGCCTTCATCCTTGCGCTGGTTGCATTGTGGTTTGGGGCAAAGCAGATCGTCCAGCCCCTGCAACAACTGGAAGCAAAGTCTGCGGCGCTGGCGTGGGGCGACTTCGACGCCATCAAAACATCGGTGGGCGGGATTTCGGAAGTGCGTCACCTGCAAATCGAATTGAAGGAGATGGCGCGCAAGGTGCAAGCCGCCCAGGAGGGACTGCACGATTACATTGGCGCGATCACCTCCGCCCAGGAGGAGGAACGCCTACGCCTGGCGCGTGAACTGCATGACGATACCATTCAGGCGGTCATCGCCCTCAAGCAGCGCGTCCAGCTCGCGCACAAGTCGGTCAAGACCGAGAACGGCCATCAGGCTCTCAGAGAACTCGAAACGCTTGCCGAGCAAACCATCGAAAACCTTCGGCGTTTGACGCGCGCCCTTCGCCCAATTTATCTTGAGGATTTGGGTCTTGTCACCGCGCTCGAAATGCTGGCGCGCGAGACCAGCCAGAATCATCCGGTGTATATTGGTTTCAGGAAATTGGGCGATGAACAGCGCCTCTCGCGTGAAGTGGAACTGGCGTTGTATCGCATTGCGCAGGAAGCATTAAGTAATGTGGTACGCCATTCACAGGCGCAGCGCGCGGAACTGCTCATTTCGTTCAAAGAGAAGGAAACCAAACTGGAAGTGAGTGACAATGGCAAAGGGTTCGATATGCCAATGAGCCCCACCGATTTTGCGCCAAGTGGACATTTTGGCTTGCTTGGCATCCGCGAACGCGCGGACTTGATCGGAGCACGGCTCGAGATTGAATCCGCTTTGGGAAAGGGGACCAGACTCAGGCTTGTCCTGAGCCGTCGCACCGGATCCGTCGAATCCGAAACTGCAAGAGGCAGGTTGTGACGGGATAAACGTCATAAGCCATTTTGCCTATTCCGAGTCCCGTCATCCTGCGCTTATACAGGTGCGGGATTTTGCTTATTATCGAAACAGCAAGACCTGACATGCGATGCACTGAGCCTGTCGAAGTGTCGTATCCGTGCCATCATCAACCAAAACACATCCAGGGACACGGGCCTTAATCATCAAGTATTCGTGGAGACATGTCAGGCCTCTTGTTAGGAGAAGGTATGGCAACTGAAACAACATCATTGTTCCCAAATCAAAGTGAAAGACTGAAAATCTTTTTGCACGCCTTGTTATTTGTGTTTGGATTCTCGCTGGTTTTCGTCATCGGCTGGGGCGGATCGGTGACCGCACTCGGTCAATTGTTCGGAACGTATAAACGCGTCATCGCACAAATCGGGGGCGTGGTCGTGATCGCATTTGGATTGGCGACGCTGGAAGTGATCCATATCCCCTGGTTCTATGCAGACACGCGCACCCAATACTCGGGTCAGCGCGGGACTTTTGGCGGCTCGGCGCTGATGGGCATTTTCTTCGCCGCAGGCTGGAGTCCGTGCATCGGCGCCACGCTGGGCGCGATCCTGACGATGGGTCTCAGCCAGCAAACGGTTGGGCAGGCAATGTGGCTGGCATCCGGGTATTCCCTTGGGCTGGGCATTCCTTTCCTTGCGATGGCGGTGGGGCTCGAGCGCGCCTCGGGCTGGGTCAAACGCATGCGGCCATATCAAAAGTACTTCAAAATTGCCAGCGGGGTGTTTATCATCACGATTGGCATTCTACTTCTCACAAACACAATGAGCCTGATCGCCATCTGGGCGTTCAAAAACGGACTCTATATCGAGAAGTTCACCCTCTTCGCCGCCGCACCGACTTATTTCACTGCCATCCTCGCGGGCTTGTTATCCTTCTTATCACCCTGCGTACTCCCGCTCGTACCCGCATACCTCGGTTACCTGAGTGGACACACGATACAAAAGGCATAACGAATGAGAAGTCTGATTTTTGTATTATTGTCCGCCCTCCTTCTGGCAGGCTGTCAATCCAGTCAAGTGACAGGTGAAACGGTAAACAACGGGAAGGGTTCGTATCGAAACATCTCTCCCGATGAATTGAACACCATGTTGAAGGACAAGGACTTCGTCCTTGTCAATGTTCATATCCCGTTTGCAGGGGACATTGCCATTACAGATTTGTCCATTCCCTATGACCAGATCGGGGCGGCTGAGAATCTCTCGCAACTGCCCGCAGATAAGAACGCGAAAGTCGTCCTGTACTGCCGCAGTGGGCGCATGAGCGAGATCGCCGCCGAAGAACTTGTTTCACTTGGGTATACCAATATCTGGAACCTTGTCGGCGGGATGGTGGAATGGGAACAAGCCGGTTACGAATTGGAAAAATAAGGTGAGATATGGAAAAGACTCGCGAACCAATGGATAAAATTCTTTCAGCAAAAAGACGAATCAGGCAGGTCGGGGCGTTTTTCGTCGTCGTCACTGTTGCTTTTCTATTCGGCGTGGGTAGCGGTTACCTGAAATGGGGACAGGATGAGACGGCGGAATCGACACAGCAAGAGGAATTGATTATGCTCTATGAGCAGGTCAACCCAAAGGACGGGTACACCCTGCCCGTCTCCTACGGGGACATTGGTCCACAACTGCTCGAGAGTGGCGTGATTGACTACGATGCATTTGCCGCGATCTACGAAAACTCAAGCACTCCACTTTCTGAGGCACAAATTAAGGCGCTCACGCAGGGCAGCGATGAGCCAATTGTCATTAACGCTGAAAACGCCCACTTCCTGCTCAACTATTTTTGGGCAGTTGGGCTGGTCAACAAGAACCCGATACTGACAGAGGGTCCCATTGTACAAAACAGCGGCGGACAAATCGAGCGCTTCGCCTCCACAGGTGGATGGACGCTTGCCGCGAAACCCATCACTGAACTCTATGCAAGCGTGGACTTGATCCCATTGACTGCCGAACAACAAAAACGTGTGGAGGAAGTGGCGGCAGCGGTGTATCGTCCCTGCTGCAACAACCCCACTCTTTTTCCCGACTGCAATCACGGCATGGCGATGCTTGGTCTGCTGGAGTTGATGGCTTCACAAGGCGCGAGTACGGATGATATGTTCGAAGCCGCGAAATACGTCAACGCGTTCTGGTTCCCGCAGCAAAACCTTGAAACTGCGCTCTATCTAAAGTCAACCCAAGACATGGACTTTGAAGATGCCGATGCGCGTCTGGTCACTGGCGTCAGATTCTCTTCCGGATCAGGATTCGCCGCCGTTCACCAGCAATTGCAAGCCAGCGGTCTCCTGCCACAGGCTCCCGGTCAGGGCGGCAGTTGTGCGAATTGAAATTGAATAAGCAAAAATGCCCGCAGCGATTCGGGTAATTTTGCTCTCAACGAATACGTCCAAACAGAATGATAATCAATTGAAAGAAAGGAGAAAAAACAATGACTGGCACAGTCCGCGATCCCGTTTGCGGCATGGATATTGACCCCGCCACTGCCGCAGGTACCTCCGAGTATAAAGGACAGACCTATTACTTCTGCTCACTTGGCTGCAAGAAATCCTTCGACAAGGACCCTGAGAAATACCTTGCCAAGCCCGACGAACACGCCCACCACCATTAGTGGATTCCCTTTCCCCTTGGGCGAGGGGCAAGTGAAGAAAATGGCTTATCCGACGATAAGCCATTTTGCTTATATCGAATCAGGCAGGAAACCGCTCGCACGCGTTGTCAAAGCGGCATACACTACAAGTCATCTCAAAATGTCATGCTGAGCAGAGCGAAGCATCTCAACTGCGCCATATCTGAGACTCTTCGGTCGCGGGAACCGCTCCCTCAGAGTGACAAGGTAGGTGAACTATGACTGTCCGAGATCCAGTTTGTGGAATGGAAATCGACTCCCAGAATGCGTTTGCCAAACGCGAACACATGGGACAGACATTCTACTTTTGCTCCCAATCCTGCGTCGAAAACTTCGACGCGGATCCGCATCGCTACGCCTCGGTGGTTCCGTCAGCGACAACGGGCATCGCGGCGGATACAAGCGGACCGCTTCGCATCGCCCTCCCCGTAGGCGGACTCCAAAAATATGGCGGACCCGCGCTGGAAGGCGCGCTTCGCGCATTATCCGGTGTGAGCAAGGTGACTGCCAACGCGAAGGAGAGCCGCGTTTTTGTGGAATACGATCCGTCGTGGGTCAGTGTGGCAGATCTATTGGATGCGGTGCGCGGCGCGGGCTTCAATGTGAGCGGTCAGACCCTGCGCCTGAAGGTCAGCGGTTTGTACTGCGCCGAGTGTGTGGCGAGGATCGAAGATGCGGTCAAGGCTGTGCCCGGCGTGCTGGATGCGACCATGAACGCCGCGACCAACGAAGTGAAGGTCGAGTATTCGCCCATTATCGGCGACTTGGGTCAACTCACGAAAGCGGTTGAAAACGCGGGTCCCTACAAAGCCACGCGCGCCGCGGAAGCCTCCGAACCCGAAATGGACAAGGAGGCGGAAGCCACCGAACGGGAATACCGCTCGCTCATGCGCAAGTGGTGGTTTGGAGCGGCAGTCGGGGCTCCCACCATGATCCTGTCTTTTCCGTGGCTGTTTCCGGTGTTGCGCGACTGGTTTCCGCGTGAAAGCCCGCAGCTTATTTACTTGTGGTATGCGATGGGCGTTGCCAGTCTGGCGGTGCTGATCTATTCCGGCAATCAGTTCTTCACGGGCGCCTGGGATGCCCTCAAACACCGCTCGGCAAACATGCACACCCTCATTGCGCTGGGCACCGGCGTCGCCTGGCTGTACTCCACAGTTGCGTTGCTGTTCCCGCAGATCTTCCCCGAAGGAGGCTTCACCGAGGTGTACTACGATGTGACCGTGGTGGTCACAGCCCTGGTCGTGCTCGGTCTGGCGATGGAACTCAAAGCCAAAGGACGCACGTCGGAAGCCATCAAGAAACTCATCGGTTTGCAAGCCAAAACTGCGCGCGTCGTGCGCGATGGACAGGAGGTGGATATTCCGGTTGAAGAAGTATTGGTCAACGATATTGTGGTCGTGCGCCCCGGCGAGAAGATTCCGGTGGATGGTGATGTGATCGAAGGACAATCGGCTGTTGACGAATCCATGATCACGGGTGAATCGCTTCCTGTCTCGAAGAAAGTGGGCGATGAGGTCATCGGCGCGACAATCAACAAGACCGGCTCGTTCAAGTTCCGCGCCACGAAAGTGGGCAAGGATACGGCGCTCTCGAACATCATCCGTCTTGTGCAGGACGCGCAGGGCAGCAAGGTTCCGATCCAGCGCATCGTGGATCAGGTGTCGGCGTACTTCACACCCTCAGTCATGATCCTGGCGACCATCGGCTTCGTGATCTGGTATGACTTTGGTCCCAGCCCGGCACTGACCTATGCTCTTATCGTGGCGGTGACAACGCTCATCATCGCCTGCCCGTGCGCGCTTGGCATGGCAACGCCCATGAGCCTGACGACCGGCATCGGTCTGGGGGCGCAGAACGGCATCCTCATCCGCTCCGGCGACGCGCTGCAAGCTGCCGAAAAATTGAACGCCATCATCCTCGACAAGACCGGGACCATCACCGTCGGCAAGCCGTCGCTCACAGACGTAGTGCTGGCTTTAGGTCAGAATGAGGCGGATGTTCTGCGTCTGGCAGCCTCCGTGGAGAGATCGTCCGAGCATCCGCTGGCGCTGGCGATTGTCGAGGGCGCACAGGCGCGCGGCATCAAGTTAAGCAATGTCGAAACGTTCGATGCCATTCCTGGTCACGGCGTCTCCGCCACCGTCGAGGGGCGGCGCGTGCTGATCGGCAATCTCAAACTGATGAACCGCGAAGGGATCGCACTTGGCGATCTGGAAGAGAAATCGAAAGCACTGGCTGACGATGGCAAAACACCAATGTATGTGGCGCTCGACAACAAAGCCGCGGGCATCATTGCCGTGGCTGACACGGTCAAGGAAGATTCAAAGACCGCCATTGCCGCGCTGAAGAAGATGGGGCAGGAAGTGGTGATGATCACCGGCGATAACGAGCGCACTGCCAATGCCATTGCGCGTCAGGTGGGTGTGGATCGCGTGATGGCGGAGGTCCTACCGCAGGATAAAGCCTTCAACGTTCAGAAACTGCAGCTCGAAGGCAAGAAGGTGGCGATGGTTGGCGATGGTATCAACGACGCGCCCGCGCTTGCCCAGGCTGACATCGGCATGGCGATTGGCACCGGTACGGACGTAGCCATCGAAGCCTCGGATATAACGCTGATCAAAGGCAGTTTGATGGGCGTCGTGACAGCCATTCAATTGAGCCGCGCCACGATGCGGAACGTGTATCAGAACCTGGTGGGTGCGTTCATCTACAACACGGCAGGTCTGCCCATTGCGCTGGGCGCGCTATACCCGTTCTTTGGAATTTTGCTCTCGCCGCTTCTCGCGGCGCTGGCGATGTCGTTCAGCAGTGTGACGGTCATCGGCAACGCCAACCGGCTCAAGAAATGGAAACCGGCAAGCTAAAGTTAGAAGGATGAAGGATGAAAAATGAAGTGAAAATTCTTTCATCCCTCATCCTTCATCATTTCGACTTCGCTCAATGCAAGCTTTCATCCTTTGGAGATTTACTATGACCCCCGATAAAATTTTCGTCACGCTTGGCGGACTGGCAGCCATCGCCTTCATCGTCTGGTTCTTCTGGATGGTGAAGAAGCCCGGCGTAAAGGCTGCCTTATCCAGCAGCGGATACCAGGAACTGATGGTGCTTGTCAAGGGCGGATACACCCCGGATGTGATCGTGGTGGAAAAGGGCAAGCCGGTGCGGCTGAATTTTGTCCGCGCAGAATCCGCCTCCTGCTCCGAGATGGTGATGATCCCGGACTTCAACAAGAGCGCGAAACTCCCCGAAGGTGAGACTGTTCCCGTTGAATTCATGGCCGACAAGGCTGGCGAATTCGAGTTCCAGTGCCAGATGGGTATGTTACGCGGCAAGTTGATCGTTGAGTAGGTAAAATCACGAAAATGGGAAAACCAATAGTGCCTGAGACTACTGCCACTCCATCGCCCGAATATAGAACTGTTTGCGGAGGCAAACTGAAGGACCCGACGAACTATCCCAGCGCCATGCACCGCGGCGAGCGGATCTATTTCTGCACCCGCGCCTGCCTGCGCGTTTTTGAGCAGGATCCTGATCTGTTCATGTCAGGGGAGATCGATCATCCAATCCATGAAGAGGACGAGTAATGTCCTGGTTGTTGAAATGAAAGTCTCTTTCTCAGGCTCTGGTCAACTCCAGAGCCTGACCGCTTAATAAGCAAAAAAGCCTACCCTGGAATGCGATAAACGGCGCTTCATGCTTCTTGGTCCAAGGTCATAGAATCAGGCAGAGTTTAAATTCCAAGGAGTATCCATGTTGAAGAGATTTGCGCTCCACTTTGACGATATGGCGCTTGCATTCCTTATTTGGCTGTGTACCCTTCCATTGATAGGTCTGCTCGTTATTCCTTTCTTTGGGTTGAAGGTCGGCCTGATCGTGGCTGTGGTCTTGTTCATCGCAGTAATGGTCGTCTGCTGGGGCGTCTGCACCTGGAAAATATTCAAATCGTGAGGTTCCAAATCGAATGATCACAATCTCCATTGATCCGATCATTTTCAATATTGGTCACTTTGCTGTGCGCTGGTACAGCCTGATTCTCCTGATCGCCATCGGGATCGGCATCTGGCTGACAGCCCGCGAGGCGGAACGAAGAGGTTTCAAGAAGGATGACATATACGATGCCGCCATTTGGATTATCGTCGGCGGTTTACTTGGGGCGCGGCTTTTTCATGTTCTTGATCACTGGTCGCATGAGTACGCGGCGGATCCCATCCGCGCCCTGTACATTTGGGAAGGCGGGCTGGCGATCTGGGGCGCGCTCATTGGCGGGTTGATCACTGGCGCTCTGGTCGCCTGGCGGCGCGGCTGGCGTTTTCCAAAATTGCTGGATGCCGCGGCTCCGGGTTTGGTGCTGGCACAGGCGATCGGGCGCATCGCATGTGTGATCACGGGCGATGCGATGGGCAAGCCGACGGACGGTCCGTTCGGTTTTGCATACACCAATCCAAATGTGATGGTGCCGCAGTTGGGCGTGTACTATACGCCCATGCCCGTCTATGAACTCGTGATCAATCTTGGAATTTTCGTCGTTCTCTGGGGACTACGTAAGCGCATCGGACCCGACGGGAGGCTGTTCCTTGTCTATTTGACCCTGTACAGCCTTGAGCGTTTCTTCCTGGCATTCACCAGTTCGTATCGCATCATAGCCTTTGGGCTGACGCAATCACAGATCGTGGCGATATTTGGATTGGTCATCAGCCTGATTTTCCTGGCGCTCATACCGCGCAAACTAAACAAACAATCAATGTAAGGAGAAAAAGATGGACGAAAATTGTTACATCGAACCGATCTACAAAAACGCAGTAAGCAACGAAGAATTGCGCAAAGCCGACAGCGCCCTGCTGGCGATCTGGGGAATGGGTTGCCCGAACTGCGCCACGCGCGTCCGCAACAGCCTGCTTTCGCTGGAAGGCGTCTATGGCGTGGACGTGTACCTCAATATGGCGATGGCAGAAGTAAGTTATGACGGCAGGAAAATCACCGCGCAGGGTCTGGTCGAAGCGGTAGCCCGCGCGGGCAACGATGGACGCCACGAATATCGGGCGCAACTGATTGCCACATGAATTCCGAACTCTTTCAAAAAGGATGAACATATGAAAAAATCTGCCCGTGCAATTCGCAAAGAAGCGCGTCTCAGAAAACAGCGCATACGCTCGACGATCTTCGCTGTGATCGTCGTCGGCGTATTGGGGCTGGCAGGCTATTTCATCAAGGAAGCCTTCTTCCGTCCGCCGCCCGAACCGATGGCTGGAAACGTGATTGACGTGGAAGCCTCCATGAGCGGATTCGACAAGACCGAGATTCGCGTCAAGGTCGGCGAACCTGTCACTCTTCGTTTGACCAGTCTGGATAACGAGTATCACACCGATGGCGGCGGAAAGCATCAATGGGCGGTGGATGAACTGGGCGTAAACGTCATTGCCCAGCCTTTGAGTTCCAATTACACCACCTTTACGCCCGATAAAGCAGGCACGTACACGTTCTACTGCGACATCTGTTGCGGCGGGAAAGCCAACCCGACCATGAATGGTCAGATCATCGTCGAGGGATAATATGGCAGTCACTTCACCGCTTCGCCGCATCGTTATTCTTTCCACGCTGGCTGTAGTGGCTTTGGGCGCAATTGCATTGACGGGATGGTGGCATCCCAACGCGCCTGCCGAAGCCATGCAGATGTACCTGCCCAAAATCACCCTGCCTACAGTCATCGCCGCCGCCGCGGTGGACGGCATCAATCCGTGCGCGTTCACTGTCCTGCTTCTCTTCATCACAGCCATGCTCGCAACCATGCAGGGGAGCGCGCAGAGTGTCAATGCCATTCGGGCGCGCTTGCTGGGTCAGGGCGGTATTTATATCGCCGCCATCTTTTTGACTTATCTTGCGCTGGGCGTCGGACTGCTCAAGACGCTGGACTTCTTCACGCGCCAGCATCTCCCTGCCAGGATCGGCGCGCTGGCTGCCATCCTGTTTGGATTGTGGATGCTCAAGGACTTCTTCCTCCCCGACCTGGGCTGGCGTTTGCAAGCCCCGCCCCAGGTCGGAATGATGGCACGGGAGATGGCGAAAAAAGCCACCGTCCCGGCTTTGATCGTGGGCGGCTTTCTGATCGGTCTATGCACGGTCCCGTGCAGCGGCGCGGTCTATCTCGGTGTGTTGAGTCTGCTTGCGCTTCAGCCTTCGGCTCTGCTTGGATATGGTTATCTCGTCCTGTATAACGTGATCTTCGTCCTGCCGCTGGTCGTGATCCTCATCGCCGCTTCCGCCCGCCCAACCTTGAATCGACTTGCACACTGGAACCTGCATCACAAGGAATGGGTGCGGCTGGCGCTCGGCGGAGGCGTAGTCGTGATGGGACTCTTGATCCTGGCAACGGTTTGAAAACCTTTATCAATCTTCACGAGACCTTTCGCTCGCCTTTATCGCTCCTTTACGTGCGGAGTTTATATTGAAATCAAGATAAAACACGAAAGGAGTCAAATCTCATGATGGGCTTCGGATTTCTCTTCATGCTTGCTTTGTTTGCTCTGCCGATCCTTCTCGTCGTCGTGCTGGTGAGCAAACTCGGCGCAAACAAATAACAATCGAACGTTCTTCCTCTCCCGCAGGGCTGACCTTTTTGGTCAGCCCTTTTTCATTCCAGTGAGAACGCAAATCACATCGCGCGATAAGCGAAAATGCCTACCGTTCAATGAGGGATTTGGCGCTATGCCCCGGCATTCTGCGCCAATATACTAACCTCAACAGGATTCAAATGAGCGCTCTCATTCCGTTTTTAGTTCTCGATCAAACCAGCGATCAGGTACAAGTGTGGGTCAAGCAGAGGCTGGCAGGCGCCGGCTTCCGCGTCGTGCAAACGTTCGATTTGCAGGATGCCCGCCTGGCTCACCCCGAATGTCCCTGCCCGCATCACGGAACGGAGAACTGCACCTGCCAGATGGTTGTTCTGCTTGTGTATCGCAAGCAGCGCGAGCCTGCCACGTTGGTGATCCATGGTCAGGATGGCAAAACTTGGATTTCGATCGCGGGATCAACGGGACGAGGCGCCACCCAGCATACGGAGACAGCCATCCGACGCGCCCTCATCCCTCGCCTCACCAATATTCCCGCTCCCGTCGAGACGGTATATGACGCCCGATCCACACTCTGAAATCATCCGGCGGCTGCGCTGTGCGGCAGGGCACCTGAACGCCGTGGTCGAAATGACCGAGAGCGGTAAGCCCAGTGAGCAAATGTTGCACCAACTCGATGCTGTACAAGGTGCATTGCGCGCCGCGATGAACAGGATGATTGCCAGCGAGGTTCAAGCCAGTGAGGCGATCATCTTGAACAGCCCCTCGTCCAAGGAGAGGGTCGTCGAGTTGAAACGGCTTCAATCCCTGTACACGAATTTCGTACATCGCTTCCATCACCAAAATGAGGTTTCCCATGACCGAAATACTTTCTGAATTGACATTGCCCATTGCGGGCATGACCTGTGCCTCCTGCGTTTCGCATGTGGAAGGCGCGCTCAAGGAATTGCCGGGCGTCTCGAACGTGACCGTTAACCTGGCGACCAACAAAGCCAATCTTTCCTATGACCCGCAGCGCGTCAAACTGGACGATATGCGGCGCGCCATTGAAGATGTCGGCTACGCCATCACGACCGCCGAACTGACTCTCGACGTGCGCGGCATGACCTGCGCCTCTTGTGTGGATCATGTGGAGGGCGCGCTCAAGGAACTTGATGGAGTAACCGCCTCTGTGGTGAACCTGGGGCTGGGCACCGCGAAAGTGACCTATATCCCAGGTGTGGTTTCTACCTCTGCCATGAAGCGCGCCGTGCGCGAAGTTGGCTATGAAGCGCAGGAACGCAGTGAAGGCGCGGACGCCCTCGACCGCGAACGCCAAGTGCGTGAGGAGGAGATCAAACGCCAGGGGCGCAACCTCACCATCGCGGGAATCATCGGCTTGATTGTCATGATCGGCACGTTCTATGAGATGCTTGGACCTATTAAGGCTTTCATCCCTGAATGGCTCTCGTACAAGTGGGTGCTGGGCTTGCTGACCACGCCGGTCGTCTTTGGACCGGGGCGGCAGTTCTTCTCCAACTCGTGGCGCGGACTCAAGCACGGGGTCACTGACATGAACCTGCTGTATGCGACCGGTATCGGCGCGGCGTATGGGATCGCCGTGATCAACACCTTGTTTCCAAATGCTGGCTTCGGCGGCGAGGGAGCAACCTTTTTTGAAAGTGCGGCATTGCTGACCGGCTTCATCATCCTGGGCCGCTGGCTCGAAGCGTTGACGCGCGGAAGAACGTCAGAGGCGATTCGCAAATTGATGAAACTCCAGCCCAAGGTCGCGCGCGTGATGCAAAATGGGCGAGAGGAGGAAATCCCCGCAGATGAAGTAGAGATTGGAGAGTTGGTAATTGTCCGCCCCGGCGAGTCCATTGCGGTGGATGGCGAAGTGATCGAGGGTTATTCCGCCGTGGACGAATCCATGCTCACCGGTGAAAGCCTGCCCGTCGAAAAGAAAGCGGGCGACGCGGTCATCGGCGGGACGATCAACAAGACCGGCGCATTCAAGTTCAAAGCCACGCGCGTGGGCAAAGAGACCGCGCTGGCGCAGATCATCAAACTGGTGGAAGACGCGCAAGCCAGCAAAGCGCCGATCCAAAAACTGGCGGACTGGGTGGCGGGACATTTCATTTTGGGCGTTCACATGCTGGCAGTGGCGGTGTTCCTGTTCTGGTTCTTCTTTGGCTACCAGATGTTCTTCGACCCGAATTCCAGTTTCATCCTTTCGCCGTATAAACTGGGCGAGATCGGTGTGTTTGGGTTCTCGCTGCTGCTCAGCGTCACGGTGCTGGTGATTTCGTGTCCATGTGCGGTGGGTTTAGCCACACCTTCGGCGATGATGGCAGGGACGGGCAAAGGCGCGGAGCATGGCGTGCTCTTCAAAGGCGCGGAAGCCATCGAGAACACCAGCAAACTGCAAACGATCGTATTCGACAAGACCGGCACGCTGACAAAAGGTGAGCCTTCGGTGACGGATGTGGTGAGCAGTGATCAGTTATCAGTGGTCAGTGATCAGTTGCTCCGCATCGCGGCTTCTGCCGAAAAAAACAGCGAGCATCCGCTGGGTGAAGCCATTGTGCGCGGCGCGGAAGAGCGCGGCTTGGATGTGGTCGAACCGGATTCGTTCAACTCCATTCCCGGTCACGGGGTGGAGGCGAAAGCCGGGGGAATGGAAATCCTGCTGGGCAATCGCAAATTGATGAAAGAGCGCGGCGTGGACTTCTCCGTGTTGATGTCACAGGCGGAAGCGCTCGAAGCCGATGGCAAGACGGTCATGTTTGTGGCTGTCAATGGAGGGGCGGCGGGTTTGATCGCGGTTGCAGACACGCTGAAGGAATATTCGGTCGAGGCGGTCAAGCGACTGCACAAACTTGGACTCGAAGTCGCCATGATCACTGGCGACAACCGCCGCACAGCAGAAGCCATCGCCCGCAAGGTTGGCATTGACCGCGTGCTGGCTGAAGTCCTGCCGCAGGATAAAGCGGAAGAGATCAAGAAGCTGCAAGCGCAGGGCAGGAAAGTAGCGATGATTGGCGATGGTGTGAATGATGCGCCCGCGCTGGCGCAGGCAGATGTTGGCATGGCAATCGGTTCCGGCACGGACGTCGCCAAGGAGACCGGAGACATCATCCTGATCAAAGACGACATCCGCGATGTGATTGTCGCCCTCGAAACCGCCAAAGCCACCATGCGCAAGGTCAAGCAGAATTTGTTCTGGGCGTTCGTGTACAACGTGTTGGGCATCCCGCTGGGCGCGGGCTTGTTCTATCCGCTGGCTTCGCTGGTCATCAGCCCGGAACTGGCAGCGCTGCTCATGGCGGTCAGTTCGGTGTCGGTCACTTTGAACACCCTGTTGTTGAAGGGCTTCAAGCCGTCGGTGGGAGGCGAGCATAAACCCCGGCTGGGCAGCGGCAGTGAACAATTGCGTCACGCAACTGCTTCGGTGGGAAACGATTAGGTACAAGGAGAATCTATGGGAACAGTGATCGTCCTTGCCATGCATGGTGCTCCGCCAAAGGATTTCCCGGTAAAGGAAGCAGGCGAGCTATTTGGACTGCATTCCCGTCTGGAACATGTCTCTGGACCCGAGCGCGAAGCTCTTGAACGAAGGCACGAGGAACTGGAATTGAAAATGCGCGCCTGGCCCCGTACAGCCGGCAATGATCCCTTCCATGCCGGTTCGCTCGAGTTAGCGGAGCAACTCAGCAAGGTCACAGGCTTGGAAGTGATCCTCGGATTCAATGAGTTCTGCGCTCCTTCGCTCGATCAGGCAATTGAGCAGGCTGTGAAAGAAGAAGTTGAAAGAGTGATCGTGATCACGCCCATGATGACCCGCGGCGGGGAACATTCCGAAGTGGATATTCCAAACACCGTCCAAAGGGCGCAGATGAAGTATCCAAATGTAGAGATTGCCTATGTCTGGCCGTTCGATGTTGCGCAGGTGGCACAGTTTCTGGCGGCACAATTGTCAGCATACGCTGGCAAGGAGATTTAACCCATGGAACATGAACAAGTTGAAAAAGAAGTCGCGCAGAAAAGCGTGTTGATTTATCTGCCAATTTCGATTGGCGCGGCATTGCTCTTTCTTTTAGCGACCACATTCGCGGGCAATTACCCGCTCGTGGCGCGCATTGGAGGCACGGTCTGGGTGGGCTTGCTCAGCCTGATCGTTTCGATGCCGATTGTCATCTCGCGGGTCAAAAAACAATTGAAGAACAAAGGTTGATCTTTGAAAGGAGACCGAAATGAAAGCGACTCTTAGTTTTCGAGCGCTGGCAATCACATTTTTCATCGCGCTCACAGTGAGTTATCTGCTTTGCATCGCCGCCGACCTGTGGTTCGGATTTCGGACCTTGCAGGCATTGGCTCCCTTCCTGCCCGGTTTCACCTGGCCCCTGACTTTTAGCGGGTTCCTGGTGGGCTTATTGTGGATCGCGGTTTGCAGTGCATACAGCGCGGCGATGATCGCTTTCCCGTACAACTATCTGGTGAAGTGGGAGCAGGCGATCTGAGCCTGCGATAACCAAGGAGTTACACAAATGATCGGTACCGAACATCTGGCTCAAATCAAGAAAGCGGAACTCTTGTCCTCCGTTGGCGCTGGCGTATTGGGCGCTGGGATTGCGCTCCTCATGGCAAATTTCCTGGCGGCTTACGCCATTCCGATCCTTCTGCTGGGTCTCCTTTCCCATGCCGCGGGCATGTCCCGTAAACATAACCTGGAACGGGAAAGCCAAAGCGTTCGCCTGGGATGGGCGGAAGCGTTGTATTGGTTCTGCTGGCTGGCGTTGGCAGGACTGCTCATATTCATTGTTTTCCGACAGTTCTAATGCAGACCGTGATATGAATAGCCGAGGCGCCGCCTGACTCAACAACTCATTGAAGATCACTTTCATGCAGTTGATCTCAATCAGGAGAAAATATGAGGAAAATCAGAGTATCAAGAACCATGTCAAAGAATGAGAAAGGGAAAAGCAGGGAATGGCCCGCCGTCGTTTACTTGTGGGCGATGGGCATGGCTTTGTTTGGTTACATGTTTGCCAGGCTTGCCTTCGATACTTATCCCCATCCCTATCATTGGTTATCCGCGCTTCTCGGCGGAATTGCAGGGATCCCGCTGGGCTGGTTGTGGTATCGCTGGCGCGGCGATATTTTCTAGCCGCGCTGGCAAGGCTTTCTTGACCCAGAAGAGCGGCGGGCAATATTGCCTGCCGCTTCGTGATTCCATCGCGTTTCAATCCTTGGCGTTTCTGAAGTTCACTATGGCTCGACGCCCATTTGATCGAGTTGCATTGCTGCCGGCTCGAAATCGGGATGAACCTTCAAAGCAGATCGAAGGTCTTTGATCGCTCCCTCGGTATCGCCCAGAGCCTCGCGCGCCAGGGCGCGCCAGTAATAACTTTCCTCCAGGACAGGCTCGCTCATCGCTTCCAGCGTTGTGGTTGCCAGGTTGATCACGTCCTGATAACGGCCCGTATAGTAATACGCCCAATAGGGTCCGGTCTGGTACCACATCATCCGCCAGGGTCGCTCTTTCTCCGGGATGGTTGGGTAAAGCGCAAATGCCTGATCGTAGGCTTCCGCCGCGCCCGCATAATCCTGTAAGCGCACCAGGTTGGTGCCGCGGTTGAACCACGCGAAGAACTGATCCCGGCCTGTAAGCGTGAAAATATCGTCGGAGGCTCTTTGAGCGGCGTAATGGTTGTTGTATTCTTCATCCACGTGAGTTCCCAAAATGGACTCGATCTCCGCCCGGCGTTCATCGGGAAAAACCACAAGGTAGGTGAAATTAAACGCCCGCCAGTAGGATTCCAAGTCCTCATATCCCATGACTTGATCGGGACCGTAATAAGAATCCTGCAAGATGAAGCGCTGTTCCGAATCGTCGTAGCCGGTCACAAGCACGTAATGACCCATCCATCCATCGAAGTCGGGTCCCTCGAATCCTTTTTCGATGATGACCGGTAACTTAGAAGCAAGGAAGCGTTTGAGCAGATCCACATCGCCGCCCACGCGATACACAATTTCAAGATCGGTCTCCTCTTCCACGTAAGCCGTCATTTCGTAAGGCATGACGTTCTTGTCACGTGAGTTGGGCTTGGTGAAAGCGGCAATGGGGCGCTGGTCGCCTTCCCATCCCCAATAGGAAAGCGCCATGGACAGGGTGGCGGGTCCACAATTGTTCCAGGTCTGATACTCATGCCTGAAGCCGGCAAGGTTGATGCTTTGGGGTATTTTTGTAGGTGTTTTGGTGGGGGTGGATAACACGGAAGGAGCGGCGGGAGGGGTGACCGTTATTTTGTTACCAGCGGGAGGTGCGGACGATGTTGGCGGGGCGGTTTTCGCAGGTAATATGGACGCCTCCTGAGGGATAAAGATGGACTCCTCGGGAGGCGAAATCGAGTATTTGACGCGCGCCATTAATTCAGCCACCCTCCAGCCCACCCGTTCTTGAACTGGGGGCAGGTTATAGATGGCGAATGCGCCCAGGAAAAATATCGCCAGTGAGGCGATAACCGGGCGGGTAAATTTGGGTCTTTTCATCCTTTCACATCTTCCTGCCAAACTAACTCGCTTCGGCGGTCATGACCTCCAGCCTGCTCCCGCACGAGGTGCAGAAGAGGTCGCCGACGATGACTGGCTTGCCGCAGTGCGGACAATACGCGGTGGACGACTTGCCTTGCGTCCGCTTGCGCGCCTGGATGCGGGCTTCGATGTCCGCTTCGTTTGCCTCCTCTTGTTGGATATATCGAGCCGCCTCAGCCAGAAGCCGGACGCGGAGAGATGGGTAATCCTCCTCGCTCACCTTGCCGGTTTTGAAATCAAAATCGAGATCGCGCAATGCTGCAAGCGCGGCGGCTCGTTCTGCAGCGGGATTCGCCGCCGCAGGTTTTACCTTTTTCCTCTTCCCCGGCTTGAACGGCGCCATGAGGAACAGCAGGGAGAGGATCAAAATTACCAGACCGATCAAAATTGCTCCAAGTTCCATGTCCTATACTCCAGGTCAATCCATTTCACGTAATTCACGTTCGATCTTTTCCAGCACCTCCGGCGCGATCTGCGGTGGCGCAGTTGCCCGAGGCGCGAGCCGTTGTGCGCGCCAGCCTTTCAATATCTCGTACACAATCCCTGCCCCCACCAGGATGGCGATCAACGGCAGGAACCACACCAGTGAGGTAAACCCTTTGCGCTGCGGTTCAGCCAACACACGTTCACCATACTGGGCAACAAAATAATCAATGACCTGCTGATCCGTCCAACCCCACGATAGCTGATCGCGAATCTGCGCGCGCCAGTCTTCGCAGGCTTTGGTCTCGCACACGTCCAGTGGGGTGTTGGGGCAGACCGGACAGTAGAGTTGCTTGGCAATGCGGTTGACATCGTCGTCGGTGGGATAGCCTGTGCCGTCCTGCGCGGAAACGGTCGAGACCGCGTACAGACTCATCACCAGGATCAACAACACGGACATCAGTTTGCGTCTCATGGTTTGCATATCAGCCTTCCTGCGGGACAGGTTGCGTGGTCAACACTTCGGGGCGGATGACATACGTGGCTTCACGCTGAGCAGGGTTGCTCCACGCGGCGATGATCGTCCCGAGGATCATCATCACACCGCCGATCCAAACCCAGTTGATGAGCGGGTTGACGTAAATCCTGAACGTGGCAGACTTCCCCGTATCATCCCAGCCAACCAGCAGGACGTACACATCCTTGCCCGGCGTGGAATAGACGCCTGGTATTGTGACCGGCTGCTGCTGGACGACGAAATAGTCGCGGCGCGGGTTGAGATTGCGTATCGCCTCACCACCCTGACTGAGGGTTGTTACCGCTTCGACGATTTCGCGGCCGTCCGAGCCGTGGTAGCCGCGCAATTGCTCGAACCGCAATTGATAATCGCCGACTGTGAGCGATTCTCCCGAAGAAACCGTCCCTTGGGTTTCCATCTTGAAGTTCGCGTCCCCGATGAATCCCAGCGCGATCAGCACGACGCCGATGTGAATGATGTAGCCTCCGTAGCGGCGGTGATTGCGCCCAATGAGATTGAACAGCGCGGTGAGGGGATTCTCTCCGCGTGCCGCGCAGCGCGCCTGGACGCCTTTCCAAAATTCAGCCAGGATCAGGCTCAGGGTCAACGTGACCAACCAAAGTCCAAGAATCGAGGCGGGGTGCATCCGATGGACGTATCCCCACAGGGCGGTGATTCCCAGCGATCCCGCAAACGGAATCCAGATGGCTTTTCCGAGCGCGCGCATGGCTTGTTTGCGCCAGGCAAAGAGCGGGGCGACGCCCATCAACAAGACCAGTACGAAGAAAAGCGGACCGGTGGCTTTTTGGAAATACGGCGGTCCGACGGTGATCTTGGTGCCTGTGACCAGTTCGCTGATCAGCGGGAAGACGGTGCCCCAGAACACGGCGAAGGTGATCGCAAGGAAAAGCATGTTCTGGAGAACGAAGGCTGATTCGCGCGAGATGAAACTCTCCAGCGTATGCTCGGATTTCAGCGTGTCCCAGCGCAGGTAGAGCAGGGTCACCGAGCCGAGGAATGTAAGACCGATGAAAGCAAAGAAGGCGGGACCCAATGCGGATTTTGAGAAGGCATGGACGGAACTGATGACTCCTGTGCGTGTGATGAACGTGCCAAACAGTGAAAGCGAATAGGTCAGGATGATCAGGATCATGTTCCACTTTTTCATCATGCCGCGCTTTTCGGTCATCATCACCGAGTGAAGGAAGGCTGTGCCTGTGAGCCAGGGCATGAGCATGGCGTTCTCGACCGGGTCCCAGCCCCAGAAGCCGCCCCAGCCCAGCACGTCATAAGCCCAGCGCCCGCCAAGGATCAAACCGATGGAGAGGAAGATCCACGCCACCAGCGTCCAGCGGCGCGTGGTGCGGATCCATTCATCGCCGCGCGAATGACCCGTGATCAACGCCGCGATGGCAAACGAAAAGGGGATGACGAATCCTGTGAAACCCAGATACGTGGTCGGCGGGTGACCGATCATGCCGAAGTGACGCAGGAGCGGATTCAAGCCGCCGCCATCTTCGGGAAAGTAGGGCATCGAGTTGGCTGGCTGGAAGAGGGCTTTTGTCAGTTCATCCGCGCCTTCGATGTGCCAGAGGCGCATGAACGGATTGGTGATGAACAACACCACGCCCACAAAGAAGGTCGTGGTGAGCATGGCGGTTGCGATGAAATAAGGCATCATCTCGCGGTCGCGCTCCCACTTCCGCACCAGGACGACCGCGACGAAACCAGCCATCATCCACGCCCAGAAAAGCACCGAGCCTTGCTGTCCACCCCACAGGGCGGTGACGCGTAGGAAGGGTGACATTGCCTGGCTGGAAACATCGTACACATAAGCCAGTGAGAAATCGAGCGTGTAGAGGGCATACACCACTATGACGACCGAAATTGTGAGTAGAGGGAAGACAAGCAACACCGCGTTGCGCGCACTTTCAACCCATGCTTCATATCCGCGCCAGCCGCCATAAGCGGAGACGAAAGTGGCGTAGAGGCTGAAGGTGAACGCAATGGTCAGGGTAATCAAGCCGATGTCTTCGATCATGAAGGACTCCAGTTTTTGTAAGATCACTTTTGTATTTGTCATTGCGAGGGTGCTCTTCCCAAAGCAATCCCCAACCCGATGCAGGAGATTGCTTCGTCGGGAAATACACCCTCCTCGCAATGACAGTGGATTTTACGGATATTGTTCTGCCAGTAATTCGTCAATCTTTTCGTCGAGTTGCGGGTATTTCATCGGACCGATGTGGACGCCGCGCAGTTCTCCATTCTTGGCGACGAAGAACGTCTCCGGCACGCCCTGAATGTTATATGCCTGGGCAATGCGCGTGCCGATATCGGGACCGTTGATGTAGGTGATGTCGAATTCGTCAATGTAAGCGAACGCTTCTTTTTCCGTATCCACCCAATCCACGCCGATGAAGATCACACCCTTGCCCTCGTACTTGCGCCATGTTTCTTCCAGGTATGCCGCCTCTTCGCGGCAGGGGGGGCACCACGAAGCCCAGAAGTTGATGATGACCACCTGTCCACGCAGTTCGCTCAATGTGACGGTTTTGCCATCGAAGCCGGTGATGGTGAAATCGGGCGCCAACCCCTTGTCCAAAGGACCCGCCTGCGCCCTTTTCAACCCCCATGCCATCAAAGCCAGGAAGGTCAGGATGATGGTAAAGGTGATGGTAACTCCGAATTTTTTGCGCCCAGGAGTCGGAGGCGGTTGCGCTCCCTGTTCATTCATTGGCGCCTGGGTCATGATGGCTTCTCTTGTGTGGGCGCCGCTGCCGGGGCGGAATGATGTTGGTGTTGGGAGTGTTGATCCGCGGAAGAATGCTCATGTCCCATATATTTCATCATCAGCAGGTGGGAGAGCGGGCAGAGCAATATCAAGCCGTAGAGCAGGACGCTGCTCAACGGTATGTTGAACAAAAATACCGCCCCCAGCGCGACGATCGGAATCAGACAGCATAGGATCATGATCCAAAGATGCGATTTTTTCATGGGAATGCCTCCAGGGTTTGTTGAATGGCGGTATCGGCAACGGCTGGGTCAGCCGCCAGCCAGATGACCAGATTTTGGGATTGGAAGTAATAATGCCTTTGCCCCATGCCTTCCAGAACATACACGATTCGGTTGCTATCATTAAATTCGCTCACGGGGGTAAACGGGGAATTTCCCTTTGCGATCTTCTCACGCATGGCGTCCACCATCTGCGAAGCCATGAAATTCAACGGCGCGCCTGCCGCCCACACGGTGATTTGATTGTCGCCATAGATGCCGATTGCGCCGGACGTCAGGGGGAATTGTTTTCCGTGCAGCTGCTCGAACTCCGCCGCGGCTTGAGCGCCGGTTCTGCGGACGGTGATTTGCAGACCGGCGATCTCGTCCGGCAATGAAACGGCTGCCGGGCGGCTGATCAAACCATCGAAATACAGCCAGCCTGCGGGTCCCAAAACCAGCAGGATACCCAGCCCAATCAGGAATAAGGGAAGAATCCGTTTCATCCCCGCTGATTATCAAATCGCGCGCGCCTTCTCACAAGCGCTAAAAGGCGCATGGGGTCGGTAGGCAATTTAGCGTATTGGTCAAATTCGGGGCAGTGGAGTTCACACAAAAATCAAATTGCCTATATCGGGATGCGTCAATTGGCGGATTTTGGATAATGGGTCCGGCGCTATAATGATTTGCTGATAATCCCTGTCTGGCAAAATCCATGCAACACACCGAAATGCGATTCCCGCGATTGCTTTTTCGATCGTTGATCCTCTTTCTTCTCCTGACCCTCTATTCGCCTGTAGGCGCCCAGGATGAAGGGGAAGATAAACCATACTACATCGTCCAGGAAGGCGATTCGCTCTGGGGCATCGCGGCGCGTTTTGGGGTGACCCTTGAAGATTTGCAGGAAGCCAATCAAATCAGCGATGCGGGACAGGTGGCGATCGGCGCTCGTCTGATCATCCCGGGACTGCAGGGTGTAAGCGGACAATTGGATACAACCACGGTCGCTTACGGCGAAACTCTTCGCAGTTTGAGTCGTCAATATGGCGTTTCGGAAACGACGTTCGCCCGCTTGAACCGCCTCCTCAGCCCGGCGGAGTTATATGCCGGCGCAACCCTGATTATTCCGGTAACGGACAATCAGAGCTCCTCCATTGCAGGACGCGCCAACTTGTCGCCGGGTCAATCGCTGCTGGAATTGGCTGTGCTGCGCAATGCAGGTGCCTGGTCGCTGGTTTTGGGGAACAATCTGCCTGGCACATGGGCGGGGTTGCCAGGCGATCCAATCGGCGCACCAACCGGTTTGCCGGAAGCAATTACAAAGGTCGAGGTGGAGCCGCTGGAGATGGTTCAGGGCGGGACGACCGTCGTCAAAGTCTATGCGCCTCCGGGCTTGACCCTGCGCGGGTCGCTGTCCAAATGGAATCTCAATTTCTTCCCGCAGGATTACGGCTACGTTGCCTTGCAGGGAATCCATGCCATGACCCCGCCCGGTCTCTATCCACTGACCCTGGAAGGTGAACTACCCGATGGAGAACGATTCGCCTTTTCGCAAAACGTACTCATTCGGGATGCAAACTTCCCGTATGATCCAAGCCTGGATGTGAATCCCGCAACCGTTGACCCTGCCGTGACGGAACCCGAAAGCGAATTGTGGGCTTCACTGGGGCAGCCGGTCACGCCTCAGAAAATGTGGGACGGCTTGTTTGCCAGCCCCGTCCCGCCGGACTTCACAAGTTGTTGGACTTCGTTTTTCGGCAACCGCCGCTCGTATAACGGCGGACCTTATGATTCCTTCCACAGTGGGCTGGATTTCTGCGGCAGGGTCGGGACGGAACTCTACGCGGCTGCGCCCGGCAGGGTGGTTTACACGGACATGCTCATCGTGCGCGGCGGGGTGGTGGTGATTGATCACGGCTGGGGCGTTTATACGGCTTACGATCACCTGTCCGAGATCCTTGCCCAGCCCGGCGACATGGTTCAACCCGGACAACTGATCGGGCTGGGTGGGGCGACAGGGCGCACAACCGGTCCGCACCTGCACTGGGAAGTGTGGGTGGGAGGCGTACAGGTCAACCCGGTGGAATGGTTGATGCGCGCCTATCCCTGATAAGCAAAACCACCTATTCCAGAACGGGCAAATCCGCGCTTCGTTTTTCCACACAGACTTCATACAATTGAATAAACATCAACTCTAAAAAAGAACATCTCCCATCATTGTGCGAGGCATGATGCCAGGTCAATTGATCAAAATTCTGAAATGGCTCATCACGCTGCTCATCCCCATCCTGGTGATCGGCGGCGCGGTGAATCTGTTAGCCACCGATTCCTATCTGTCGTTCGAATACGGCAAGGATACCTTCCCGCCCGACCCCTATGGTTACAACCTGCGGCAGCGTTTCGTCCTTGCCTCCACGAACATTCATTATGTGCGCGCTCACCTTCCCGGGGATGAACTTGCAAAGCAGACCCTGTACGGTGTGCCGGTGTACACCTCGCGTGAAGTATCGCACATGGCGGACGTACAGGCGGTCTTCCAATTGGTATTCCGCGTTTGGCGGATTTCGTTGATTCTGCTTCTTTTGCTGGGTATCCTCCTGTGGCGCGGCAGGGACCGGGCGGCGCTTGCCGCCGCGATCCAATCCGGGGGACTTCTGACCTCTGGATTGATCTTATCCATCGCTCTGCTGGCGCTCTTTGCCTGGCAGGTCTGGTTCGATAATTTTCACCTGCTCTTCTTCGAGCCTGGCTCGTGGCTGTTTTCCTACTCCGATACGCTGATCCGCCTCTTCCCGGTGGAATTCTGGTTCGATGCCACTCTGACGATCTCCGTTCTCAGTCTGGCTGGAGGGTTGACCCTGGCTTTCATCGGCTGGCGCTGGCGGAAATCCATCAGCAGGCTTCAAGAGGATTGAATCATGTCCCTTGCGCGGCGCAATCTCTTTCAAGACAAGACCCGCCTGGCGTTGAGCGTTGGAGGCGTGGCATTGGCAGTTATGCTGATTCTCATCCTCAAAGGTTTCCTGGCAGGGATGAATCGCCAGATCACCTCTTACATTGACCGTTCGCCCGGCTCGATCGTCGTGGCGCAGGAGGACGTGGTCAACCTGCTGGGGGCGACCTCCCTCCTGCCGGAAGGAATCCTCCAAAAGGCAGAAGCAATTCGCGGCGTGGAGGAGGCGGTTCCCGTCCTCTCCCAGTTCATCATCCTCGACCTGCACGGCAAAAAGCAGCCCGCCTACATGATCGGGTATGAACCAAATCAGGGCGGCGGACCCTGGGAACTGATTGCGGGACGCGAGCCGCGCTCGAAAAAGGAGATTGTTTTCGACCGCGTGCTGGCGCAGCGCCATGATTTGAATCTCGGCGATCAAGCCGAAGTGATGGGAACCGATTTCACCATCGTCGGCTTGTCGAACGGCACCACTTCCTGGATGACCAGTTTCTTCTTTGTCCGCAAGCGCGACGCGGAGAATTTGCTGATGGCGCCCGGCGCGACGAGTTTTCTTTTGCTGACCACAGAAGAAGGTGCAGATACAAACCGAATCCTCCAACGCCTGAACGATTTCTCGGGCGTCAATGCGCTCACCAAGCAGGAAATGGCAGCCAATGACCTTAAACTGTTTGCGAAGGTCTTCTCCGCCCCGCTGCGGTTGATGGTTGGCATTGCCTTTTTGGTCGGCACGATGATCGTCGGGCTGATCATCTACACCGCGACCGTCGAGCGCCAGCGCGAGTACGGCGTCATCAAAGCCATCGGTGCGCAAAACCGTTTCCTGTATCGAATTGTCGTCGCGCAAGCATTGTTCGCTTCCATTGTGGGATCGCTGCTTGGCGTCCTGCTGGCAAACGGTGCGGCGCAGTGGATCATGTCCGCCAAGCCTCAATTTCTGATTATTTTCGATCCTGTAGATGGCGCGCAGGCGCTGCTTGCCGGTTTGGGCATGGCGCTCCTCGCCTCTGTCTTTCCGACGCGCGTGGTAGCCAACCTTGCACCTGCGGAGGTCTTCCGCAAATGACCCGCCTTGCGTTCCGCAACCTGTTTCAGAACAAGGCGCGCCTCGTGATCTCGGTGGGAGGGGTGGCGCTCGCCCTGCTGTTGATCCTTGCGCTGGATGCCATCTTCACGGGCGTCGAGCGGCAGGTCACCGCCTACATTGATAAGAGCGGCGCGGACATCTGGGTCTCGCAGGAGGATGTGTTCAACATGCACATGGCATTCTCTTCGCTGCCGGATTCCGTCGCCAGGAAAGTTAAAATCGTGCCGGGGGTTGAATCTGTTACCCCCATCCACTACTTGACGAACAACATCGTGGCGGGCGACGAGCGCAACCTGGCGTACATCATCGGCTTGACGGAAGACGCCAGCATCGGCGGTCCGTGGATGGTTTCATCCGGACGCAGCCTGCCCGTCGAAGGTGAAGCGATCATGGATCGAAGCGTGGCGGAGAAGTCCGGCATCGCATTGGGAGATGAGGTCGAGATCCTCGGCGAAGAATTTGAGATCGTTGGTCTCTCCGAAGGCACGGCAAGCTTGGTCAATTCGGTGGCGTTCATCTCGATGAAGGATTTCGAAGCGCTGCGCGGCAGTTACGATACGTTCAGCTACCTGCTGGTGAACGTGGAGAAAGGCGAATCCCCGCAAGTTGTTGCCGCGCGGATCGAAGCGCGGATCAGGGACGTCACCGTTCAGACGGTGGGTGATTTCGCCGCGCAGGAACGCAAGGTGGTCAAGGATATGAGCACCGATGTGATCACCATCATGAACCTGATCGGCTTTCTGATCGGCTTGGCGGTCATGGCGCTCACCGTGTACACGTCCACGCTTTCGCGCCGCCGCGAGTATGGCATGTTGAAAGCCCTCGGCGCGCGCAACACCGACCTCTATCGTACCGTGCTGGCGCAGGCGTTATTGAGTGTGACCCTCGGTTTTCTCTTCGGCTTGAGCATCACGCTGTTATTGACTTTGGTAATCCCCTTGTTTGGATCGAACCTCGCGCTGGAGATCAGCCGCTTCTCTCTGCTCAAAGTGGCGGCGGTTTCGCTGGTGACAGCCGGACTCTCCGCGATGATCCCCATCCGCCAGATCGCCGGATTGGACCCGGCGATGGTCTTTCGAGGCAGGTAAAAATGACAACATCCTCCCAGGTCGAAACTTTGCAGATTGCTCACGTGACCAAGCGGTATGGTTCCGGTTCTACCGAAGTCACCGCCGTGCGCGACGTCTCCCTCGCGGTCCGCCCGGGCGAGATCGTTCTCATCATGGGTCCTTCCGGTTCAGGCAAGACCACGCTGCTCTCAATGCTCGGCGCGCTGCTCAAACCGACCGAAGGCGCGATTCAGTTGAACGGCACGACCATCAGCGCGCTGGCAGAAAACCGCCTGCCGGATATTCGCCTCAAACAATTCGGTTTCATCTTTCAGGATTTCAACCTGCTCTCGGCGTTGACCGCATTGGAGAATGTTGCCATTGTGGCGGAACTCGCGGGAGTCAAATCGGGTGAGGCGAGACGAAAAGCCGCTTCGCTCCTGACCGAATTGGGACTCGGCGAACGACTGCATTTCCTCCCCGAAAAATTATCCGGCGGCGAAAAGCAGCGCGTCGCCATCGCCCGCGCCCTGGTCAACGACCCCAGCCTGATCCTTGCCGACGAGCCGACCGCGAATCTCGATTCAAAAATTGGTCACGAGATCATGCGCCTGCTCAGACGAATCGCCAAGGAACAAGGTCGCAGTGTGGTCATCGTCTCGCACGACCAGCGCATCAAAGACATCGCCGACCGCGTGCTGTGGCTGGAGGATGGCGAGTTCAAAGAAACCGTAACCATGGCAATTGATCCAGTCTGCGGCATGTCGGTGGAACGGGAGAAGGCAGTCAGCGTGGAATGGAAGGGGAAAGCGTACTCGTTTTGCGCGAAAGGCTGCCGGGACGAATTCATGAGTAACCCGCAAAAGTTCATCACGGTCGTTTCATAATACTTGCCAAATCGCACAGTTCGTGAATCCAGCGCCGCCATGCGCCATTTTGCTTATTTGTTGCACTAGCAGAATGGCGCTAGTACTTTCATGTCCGGGGAAATATCATCAGGCAGACAAAAAATGAAACGGATATTCAATATACTTTTGCTGGTTGGCAGTCTTGCGTCTGTGGCGGCTGCCATCTTTGTGGTTTCGGTAAAGCCCGCTTCAACCGTTGCCGCGCCGACTCTTCCGCCGGAATCAACTGTCCCGCCCGCACTGCCGCCACTCGATACAAATCCTTCCACCGTATCACTAGAGGGTGGCATCCCGCGCTTCCTGCAATTAAAAACCAACCGGACGGATGGAGCCGGTTACGAAGTAACGGAATATGTAGTGAAAAGGGGTGATTCGCCCTGGTCCATTGCGCAGAAGTTCGATCTCAAACCGGAAACGATCCTGTGGGGGAATCCCAAACTGAACGCGGCGGCAGGCAGTCTGAAAACCGGCGACGTACTGATAATTCTTCCGGTGGACGGTGTTCTGCATGTTGCCGAAGAGGGGGATACCCTTGAAAAAATTGCGAGCCAGCATGAAGCCACTGTGCAGGAAATTTATGAATACTTTGGTAACGACTTTGATTTGACCCTGCCTCCACAATTGACGCCTGGGCAGCAGGTCATCGTTCCCAACGGAATCAGCCCCATCGCCTGGTCGGAGGCGCAGGTGCCGATTGCCGCCCAAAGCGGAGTCCGAGGCGGTTATTCTGGGAATGTCCCCAATTTGGGAAGCGGTTATTTCAGTTGGCCCGTCAATGGATACGTCCTTACGCAGGAATATTGGAGCGGTCATCCCGGCCTCGATCTGGCGACCGATTTCCGTCAGCCCATCTTCGCCTCCGACAGCGGTACGGTGGTCTTCTCCGGCTGGGATGACACCGGTTATGGCTACTTTATCATCCTCGATCATGGAAACGGATATAAAACCACCTACGGGCACAATGAGGCAAACCTGGTATCGGTTGGACAAACCGTTGTTCAGGGACAGCAAATCGCCGAGGCGGGCAGCACCGGGAACTCCACCGGCGATCACCTCGACTTCCGCATTCTGTACAACGGCGTTTTCCTCAACCCGCTGGATTATTTGCCCTGAGCGAGATCAGCCATGTCTCGCATGTCCCGCCGTGATTTTCTCAAAATAAGCGCCTCAACGCTTACGGGGCTGGCATGATAATTTTGGCACACTCATGAACCGCGGCTGCGTGAACATGCGTATTGAAGAAGCCGAATGGCTGTGTCGCTGGGCGCGTCCATTGCACGATGCTAATCGTATCTATACTCCTGGCTATGGAACGCTGGTGGCGATTACCCCGTAACCAATATTTTGCCACATCGCGATTTGGTTTGGAAAGCAATAGGTGGCGTACAAGGAGTATGCATGTTTCGGGATAAGCGATCTGTTGCCCATCATTCCTACTGTTGCAAACAATGCTCATCTTCAGACAAAGGCTGGTGAAGTAAATGAATCGAAAGCGGCAGAGATGTTCTCTGCCGCTTTCGATTTTTGACCTGCTTGTTAACTAAATTTTAGTCGGCAAATGCTGGGAAATGGTGTGTTTCCGCCACCTACGTTCTTAAACGAAACTTATACCCATATACATGATTTGTACCTCATTGGTCAGATCTCATTGGGATATAGGGTTATTTGTGTAGTTGTTGTAGGCTTGGTCATCCTAAAATAAACCAGCCTTTAGACAGTTCAAAGTTGTGCAAGATCAAGGTGCTGGTGTCGCTGAAATCGCCTGGTTCCAGAAAGAACTCGGAAGTCTCGCCATGCTTAGTAACCATAATGTGCTGGGATTGACCTGCTTCCACGCTTACATTGCGGATCGGATGGTCACGTGACCAAGAAGTTCAGCCCATGCGTGTTGGCAGCAAGAGTCAAGGCGGCGTGGAGGCGTATTGAACCAGAAACAAGCTCAGGCGTTGGAAAGAAGCATGCTGTCCTCAAGCACGTCTATACTGACGCGGTCGTGCGCCAGCCCATGGAGTTTATCTTTAAGGATGTTTTCACACAGACCTCCGTTGGAAATGGAAGATCAGAAGATGTCACCTGATTCTCCTCCCGCGGCCTGCTAATCCAATGATGAATAACACCGCGGTGAGTCCCGCGTAAATAGCACTGATCTGCGGATTCGGAACTTTTTGATGAACTTGCATAAAGTCAAAGGCAGTGACGCCGTTCGCGCCCATGAACCACCAAGATAGGTAGATCACTTCGAACAGTCGCGGCGAGCCGCTCCAGGTGCCCAGGGCAAACGCCAGTGAGGGGATAAACAAAACCGCGACAAGGAATACCGAAAAGTGTTCCGTCTGATCGTTGATCAACATGCGCATGCCGGGTCCCACCAATGCCAGGATTCCAAGCAATACACCAGACAGCCAGGCGGCTGGAACTTGCCTCTGCAATGGATGGGCGCTCGAATAGATCAATTTATATGTTTCGTGGTAGGTCTCGCGGGTTCCCAGTGAGGACCATGCCAGGACGGGCCAGAGCATCGCCAGGACGGGCACGACACGCCTGCCTCCAGGAGGACCGATCAATCCCAGCAATGAGATTGCAATCGCGATGGCATACCACCACCAGCGTCTGCCCTTCAGCATTAACTTGAATTCAGCCAGAAGGATCGCGCCGAACCGGGAGCGCGAGACACGATCTGTGATGGGCGAAAGATTTACTTTGGAGGGAGCGGCAAAACTGGGTTCAGGAGCAGGATTCGGGATGCGACGACCCGGCAGGACCGAGCGCCAGAAGCGCTTCACTCCGGACCCTGGGTTGGTACCAGAATCCCGAGCCGGATCGAAGCGATCAAAGGGTATGGAGGCTGTCGCTGCCAACCCGATGGCGAATATCAACCAGAACATGCGCCCCCCGATGTATGGCAGTGACCATTCCAAGCCAGACCAAACGATCACTTGCGGTACCCCGCCATATTCCGCGCCGCCGAAGTTGAAATGACCGTGGAAGGATGGGCTGACCTGTCGCCCAATTTCCTGGAGCGCTGCCAGCGGATAAGAAAGCCCCAGTACGTCGGCATGCTGTTGAATTGTACCAATGTTATACCTGAACATTCCGGGCAGACCGACGTAGTCCATGAAAAGCAGCCATGCGATGAAATAGATCACGTTCCCAAAACTCCCGCTTAGCGGCGGTGCGCTCTCGAACCAAATGGCAACAGCGGCAGTTAATGCAAGCACCGGAAACCCCATCAACCAGATCGGGGCGAAGAGGTCCCAAAAATCTATTTGCAGGACTTCGGCGCGTGCCAGTTGCATGACCAGCGCCATGAGATTGAACACGACCAGCATCGTTGTGAGGGTTGCCAGGTTGCTCAGCCATTTGCCTAAGATATAGGCGGGCTTGCTGATCGGAGTCGTCGCAACGATCTGACCCACGCGGCTCAATCGGTCGCGTTCGATGGTGTTCTTCACCAGGAAGTAACCAAATAATGGAAAGAGGATGACGGTCAGAATTCCAAATACGATTCCGATCCAGGCTGAGTTGTTGATGCCGCGCCAGGGTCCGAGTGCGAGCGCGAGAGTCGTGGAGTCGACCGGCGGAATGTAGATATACCCAGCCAGCATGGACAGCCCAAGAATGATCAGGAAACCGGTTCGACGGGCGCGCTCGAGAAAATCCGCGCGCAGCATGTGATAGATCACTGACAGTGTATTCATGTTTGCGCCTTTACTGGAAAAGGGGAGTGTCCGTTTGCAGAGATGATCTTGAGGTAGGCATCCTCGAACGTGGGCGCAGCACGACGCGCGGAACGATCCGGCGCGTCGTCTGCAATCACGCGCAGTTGGATCCCATCTGCCCGGCGCAGTGTGCCGCTGACCAGATATTTCTGTCTGGCTTGCATCAATTCCTGGCTGGGGATGGTCCACTCCCAAACGCGATTCTCAACACTGCTCAGGAGAGTCTCGGGCAGCGTGTTCATCAGCAGGCGTCCGTGATTGACCAGGACGATTTGCGTAGCTGTGGCTTCGACATCTGAGACAATGTGCGTAGACAGGATCACGATCCGTTCCCCAGCCAGATCTGCGATGAGATTTCGAAAACGGACGCGCTCTTCGGGGTCCAAGCCGACTGTTGGCTCATCCACGATCAACAATTGCGGATCGTTGAGCAACGCCTGGGCGATCCCAATCCGCTGTTTCATGCCTCCTGAATAACCACCAAGAGGGCGTTTGCGCGCTTCGGTCAAGTTGACCAGTTGCAGCAACTCCTCAATCCTCCGCCGGGCAGTACGCGCGTCGAGTCCTTTGAGGGCGGCGAGATACCCCAGGAATTCCTGCGCGCTCAGGTTGGGATACACTCCGAATGATTGAGGCAGGTAGCCCAGCACTTTTCTGAGTTCGTCCGGTCGGCGGAGGATGTCGATCCCATTCCAAAGCACCCTGCCTTCCGTTGGCTGCATGATGGTTGCGAGGATGTTCATCAGGGTTGATTTTCCTGCGCCGTTGGGTCCAAGCAAACCCAGAATGCCCGGTCCGAGCCGCAGGCTGAAATCTTTCAGTCCCCAAACGCTGCCCGAATATTTTTTTCCTACACGGTCAATGACTAAATCCATTCTCTACCTGCCTTCGTATTCGTTGCGTGTCTTGCTCTCGTTGAAACCTTCAATAACAATATGATCGAGCCTGCGGCTTAATCGGGGAGCGGACCTAGGATTTCGATGTGATACTGAGCGCCCACTGCGGCAATGCGTTCCAGATCCAGCGGTGTATCGGGCACGGAGGTCAGATCTTTGGCCGGCTCACCCGCCTCGACCAGAAATTGGGCGAAACCCGAAGGAGTAGCCAGGATAAGGATGCGGGCTGACTCTGTTCCAACGACCCTGAAGCCATGGGGGATGTCGCGGGGCCCGAAGACATAGGTGCCCGACCTGGCATGGATTCTTTCATTGCCGCAAAATATGGTGAGTTCTCCCTCGAGGACGTAGAAGGCCTCGTGTTCGGCGTGATGGACGTGCAAAGGGGTGGCGTACCCAGGCGGGCACCACTCCTCAACAAGGTCAAACCTTTCTTCGGTTTGGGCGCCGGTCGCTTTCAACCGGGCGAGAACCCCTACACTCCAGAACGCCGGTCCTTCCTCATCTGTGAACATATAGGGATTGATTTGAGTTTCAAACATACTGCCTCCTCAAGGTAAAAGAGATTTGTGACCAACAGGGGAACGAACGATGGACAGATTAAAAATCGAAAACCGGTGTTGTAGGTGTCGCAAACCCGCACAAAAAGGAGGACAAAACGATTACAATTATCCAGATTGTTGGATTATTGGTATGCCATTGGGAACAAATCGAGCATGGACAGCCTAATTTCATTTGGCGCCTGGCTCAGGCGCCGCCGCAAAGCGCTTGACCTGACTCAGCAACAATTGGCGGACCGCATTGGATGCTCCCTCTCGGCTTTGCAAAAGATTGAGCGCGATACGCGCCGCCCTTCGCGTCAATTGGCTGAACTGCTCGCAACGCATTTGAATATTCCAGAGAATCAGCGGGGGTTGTTTTTGAAAATCGCCCGGGCCGAAAAGGCGGTGGACAGCCTTGACTCGCTCGCATTGACATCTATTTCGGAATCTGCCCCCATTTCCGATTCCGAATTTCGTCCATACAGTGTGCCGCTCCCGCTAACTCCCATCATTGGCCGCGAACATGAACTAAACCTGGTGAAGCAGCGTCTTCGAGAACCCCAGAGCCGCCTATTGACTTTGACAGGACCCGGAGGCGTTGGCAAAACATGCCTGGCGCTGGAAGCGGCGCATCAGCTGCGGGACACCTTTCGTCACGGCGCCTGTGCGGCCTCACTGGCTGGCACAAGTTCCCCCGCGTTTATCGTGCCCGCGATCGCCGATTCTCTGGGACTCAATTTTTCCGGCGCAACGGATCTCAGGGAGCAGTTGCTGAATTTCCTGGGGGATAAACAGATTTTGCTGGTCCTTGATAACCTGGAACATCTGTTGGAGGGTATCGAGTGGCTGGATGACCTTCTCGAACGTGCGCCAAACGTCAAACTGCTTGTTACCTCTCGTGAGCGACTCAATCTGCGCGCGGAATGGATCTTCGAGGTGGCTGGGCTGCCTGTCCCTGCAACAATCGAAACGGACAACCCTGAGTCGAACAGCGCCGTGGCATTATTTGCCCGGCGGGCCAGGCAGACGAATCTGGACTTTTCTCTCGCGGCAGATGATTTGCCTCCGCTAAAACGCATCTGCCAGCTTGTTGATGGATTGCCGCTTGGACTGGAACTCGCCGCGACCTGGGTGCGGGTGATGTCGGTGAGGGAAATCGCCCGCGAGATCGAACGGAGCGTGGATTTTCTCACTACAACCGCGCGCGATGTGCCGGAACGCCACCGCTCCATCCGCGCGGTATTCGACCATTCGTGGAATCTGCTCTCTGAAGAAGAACGCTCGACGATCATGCATCTTTCCGTATTTCGCGGCGGGTTTACGCGTTCAGCGGCAGAGCAGGTGTCAGGGGCATCCCTCTCCCTGCTTTCCTCTCTGGCTGCAAAATCCCTGATCCGGCGTGACTCTACCGGCAGGTTCGACCAGCACGAGCTGATTCGGCAATATGCCCGTGACCATCTCATTCGATCCGGTCAATTGGACGATGTCTGCGACCGGCATCTCGCCTTCTTTTTGTCACTTGCCGAGGAATCCAAATCAGAATTGCGCGGCTCCGAACAACTGGGTTGGTTGAACCGTTTGGAGCATGAACAGGATAACTTTCGAGCGGCGCTTGAATGGTCATTGAGACATGAAGGCTCCACGGATAACATATCCCCTGCCGTGGAACAAACCATGCAGGCGGCTCTCAAACTGGCAGGCGCACTTTACCTGTTTTGGCGAAGGGGGGGCAAATGGAGTGAAGGCCGCAAATGGCTTCAGCGTGCTTTGACCCAGTCGGCGAGGTTGCCGGTCACCCGTGAGCGCGTCGAGGCGCTGGATGCTGCCGTACTTCTTGCTGTCGAACAGGCTGACACACAGGCCGCGCGCCAACTGGCGGAAGAAAACCTCACGCTGACACGGCGGATCGGCGATCCGTACGACTTTGCCCGCGCCATCAATTCTCTGGGACTGGTGTTTTGGAAACAGAAGGATTTTGACACGGCGCGCTCTTACTGCCAACAGGCACTGGTTGAATTCCGCAAACTGGACAGACCACTCGATGTTGCCGACACACTGCGCGCCCTAGGACATATTGCCACAAATCAGGATGACCTTGAACCGGCTCAAATGTATCTGGAGGAGTGCCAGGTCATTTTTCACGAGCACCATAACCAGATCGAGGCTCATGCCGCATTGAGCGATCTGGGGCTTCTGGCATATTTGCGCCAGGATTTCCCAACCGCGCTGTCGCGTCTCCAGAAAAGTCTGGAGTTCTTTCGTGAACTCGGACAGGTGGAAGGCGCCTCGCTGGCACTGAATAGACTGGGGGATGTCGCACGCTGTCAGAACGATTACAACAAAGCAAAACAATACTATGAGGAGAGTCTACTCATGCATCGCGAGACAGGCGACAGGGACGGGATCCCAAGCGTGCTCCACAATCTGGGGTACGTGGCACTACATCAGGGCGAGAATGCCAAAGCGATGGAATTGTTCAGGGAGGGACTTGCCATTCACATCGGGATGGGAAACCAGGCGGGCGTTGCAGAGTGTCTAGCCGGAATTGCCTCTGTGCTGACAATGCAAGGCAGCGTGGAAGACGGGGCTTGTCTGTTTGGGGTGGCTGAAGCCTTGCGCGAGAGAACAGGCGCCTCCCTCTGGCCCGCGAATCGCATCGAATATGATCGCAGTCTCGAGAGTCTCAGGCGATCCCTGGATGATTCGACTCTCGCGGCATCCTGGGCAGATGGACGCGCCATGTCTGTTGAGCAGGCGACTGCCCGGATTTCAGACGTATATCAATATCGCTGAAACCAGGAAACATAAGGTTGCGATCAGGATTCCTGTGAAAGGGAGTCGAAACCAGTATTTCTTTGCAAGATACAGATAACCCGCGCCCATCACTACTGCCAGCAGGCTGAAAACTTTTGTGTCGCGGATCACGTCCATGTGCCTTGAGGCAAGCAGGATATGAGAAGCGGAAAAGATCATCGCGCCGAGACTATGGCTGGCGTTGAATCCGATCCATGCGTTCCACATGGATGTCTCCTCCGTAAGCACTGGGGAGTCGCCCTTCATTGCATCCATCACCCGGCTGTCGTGAGACGAGAAACTGTTCGTAAATATCAAGCGCTGCAAATGGAGCGTTCCCAGGATTCCGATTATCGCCGCGCCAATGATCAGTAGGATTTGCTCAAGCATGGGTTCTCCCTATTAGCGAGTAATCAAATTTTTGGTGACAATGGGGAATACACCCAATTTGATGCCGCCATCGAATTATCGAAGTTCCACATTTGCCAAACCTGAAAAGAAATTCGGATAAGCCGGGCTCCAACCCAATTCCAGCCGAGCCTTGGCGTTACTGCATCCCAGCGAAGGCAGGAATTTGGGTCCACCAGACTGTGGCGGGTCTGCGCCCAATTGCGCGGCGATGTGATTGAATAGGCGTTTGTAACTCACCTGTTCATCGTCCACGATGTTGTAGATGCTCCCGGCGGGCGCGTGTTCGAGCGCGGCGACGGCAGCGCGAGCCATATCAACGACATGAACTAGCGAAATCAAGTCACTTCCATCTCCCGGTATTGTTAAATTGCCCTCCCGCGCGGACTGCCGCCAGCCATCCTCCCGGCCGGTACCTGCTCCATAAAAGATGCCTCCGCGCAGGATGCTCCATTCAATGCCGGAAGAACGCACCATCCCTTCCATGTCTGCCGCCGATTCACTGATTGGCGATACCTGCACGGGAGCGGATTCATCCACAATCTGCTGTCCGTAATCGCCATAGAGCAGCGTGATGCTCTGTTGGATATACCGCCTCACGCCGTTCTTCAACACGGCATCGAGGAGATTACGCGTCCCCTCGCGGCGGACACGGTCATTCAGACTCCAATCCTGGCTCCCATCTTTGGGAATCGCTGTGGCGAGATGGAATGCGGCATCACACCCATCTGCAGCGGCTTCCAGGCTGCTGCGGTCGAAGATATCCCCGCTTCTTACCTCGACCCCAGCCTGTTCCAGCAATCTGACGCTTTGACTCCGCCGGACAATTGCGCGAACATGATGTCCGCGTTCCAATAAACGCGGAATCACAATTCTTCCCAAAACGCCGGTCGCTCCAACTATCAATACGTTCATGGCAGGCTCCTTTTACTGAATTCATTCAATGATATGAGAATAATCACGCGAGTTTGCTTGCATCACCCGGAATCGATCATGGCGCGGGGAGTTCAAAGGCTGCAATGAAACCGTTGGCGTTTACCTCGTACGATCGTTCGGACAGGTTTAGAAGGTTGAGCGGAATCGCCACGCGGGAGGGGATGCTGTCCGTCAGACAATCCTCACCTTCCATAACGTACGAATCCAGGCGCACAAGGAACGTGGCTCCACCGCCACGGAGCAGGCGGATCTCGCCGAGTTGCGCGCAGGAGTTGGGCAGGTTGAAACCAACTATGGCATGGACCGGGACTGGAGAGCCTTCCCCAACCTCGATGTCCACGCTTGCCACTTGGATGTCTTCCTTATGGAGGGCGGAGTTATCTCTCGGCGGGGAGGAGGCTGAAGAACCGGTCTCCAGGCTAAAGTCGGCGCGTGAGCCGTTGGCTTCCACACTATAATCGCCTGCGGGCAAACCGATCACATTCAATGGGATGCTCATCCTGAATGGCAGCGGGTCATTGATGCAGCCATCCACCATGGGACTGCCCAGGTCGGGGGTTGCGGAAAGTTTGATGATGAAGTTTGAGCCGTCTTGTTTGATTTCAGTGTACTCAACCTGCGAGCAGAGATCGGGCAGGTTCCCACGTACGATCACATGCACGGGGATCGGCGAACCGACTCCGACTTCGACTTCGACCTGATCCACCTGAACCGGCTGGTACTCCCCGAATACCGGCGGAGGCGGTGGAGTTGGCGGAGTTGACGTCGCCAGCGGCGGACAGGCGCCGAGGATCAAAGTGAGGGTTAATGCGATGAAGAATAGGCTTCCTAATTTCATGGTTATTCCTTCAACTGAGTTGATTTTTGGCTCATGTGTAATCCTGTGCGGACGTTAGAGAACGTCCACTACGCAATCAGGATTTGCACATCTTTTACAGATGAGCCAACGAAGTTATACGAGAAAATGTTCTTGCGCAGGTCTGTAAAACCGGCACAAAAAAACGGACAAAAAACCGGGCACAGCGCCTGAACCGAGGGACGTTTTATCTCCTGGCTTTCACTCCCCACCATGCTAAATAAGCAATGGAACGAGCGTAGGCAACGTTGTGTGAAATATAGTGGGAGCCCTTTCAGTTGGAAGAATTGGATTGCCACCCAGAAAAGGCACTGAGCTGAAGGTCAAAGCCTAAGGATAGATGATGATAAAGAATGGTTTGTGAGAATTTTCCCCGTTGCTCAGTTATTTGACCCTCTTTTTACGGTTCAACTTGCATGAAATAACATGAGGCGAGATAAAAGCGGCAGAGATACACTTCCGCCGCCTGCGTGCCGCCTACGTTCGCAATTGGAACTTATACCCGTATGCCAGATATGTACCCCGGCGGGTAGATCTTTTTGAGGATACAGGGTCATTCAGAACCTTTGTTGGTTTAGTATAAGGCATCGATTGGGCGGGTATGCTGGCGGTGTCGAATTCTGCTGCACATAGCAATGTCGCCTTATATACTCTCACAAGGAAACCATATTTGGGTCCCATTGATATCTGTCTTCACATTGGCAAAATTAATTGGTTGCTCGGGTTAGTGTACCAAGAAGGGCATGCGTCTATCAAGGGCATTTTCAAATGGTCCAAACACTAACCGACCCTCGGCATTCTTGGGGTCAGAGTAAGGTGGCATATTCAGTTGTGTCTTCGATGCAGAAGTCTGTATGCCGATTATAAAATCCTGTACATCCATAGGCAATCCGATTGTCCCAATACTTGACCTGTCAGACCCTTCCAAGCTAGGGGAAGTTCCAAGTCAAACAGGATACCGCAGCTCAAAACAGAGAGCTCATGACAAGTTGTATTTCGGGGCAGGGAGAACAACGGATTTCGTTCTGCATATTGAGATAGCCGGCTACGTTTATCACGACGAATCAGGCGGATATCATTAGGCGAATGGGGACTCAGGATTATCTTGCTGTTGCCCTCAGCCGATCCACAGATTAACGCCTGTGGTGTGTCGAACGCCTCCACCACTTGCAAATCCATATCATAGCCGCAGACCTTTGTTGCTACCCTATTAAGCCAACCAAGCGGATCATCCACGCGCACATCACGTGCTAGTTTTTCACGCTTGATCCGCAAGTCCTGCGTAGCCCACATAACCACCTGATCACGCAAACCATCAATTGCCTTTCTCTGACGTTCATTTCCGGCGCTGATCAACGCACCGAAGAAGATCACGGCAACGGCTACTACAAGAGCAAGAATTATTTCCATTTTTTACATTCCTTTCGGTTGGATTTGTTCATCATCTCTGGATGAGTCAATATCGTTTTGTTTGGATATGAGTCGGATACTCTCCTTCAACCGGTCCAGTGCCGCAGGACGGGGATCCACCACACTGGCAGACGAAATCGCAAGGAACAAGCCCAGCAAGCCAAGCAACTGCCAGAATGGGATTGACTTCCTCGGCTGAGCCGGCGCAGAGGGAGTTTCCGGCAATGGCGTTACCAACACCATCGTAGGGGTGGCAGGCTTCTGCGTGGGTATAAGTGTGACACGCGGTGTTATGGTGAGTGTTGGTGTTTGCGAGGGCGTCACTGTAATGGTCGAGGTCGCTGCAAATGGGATCACGATCACGCCTGTATCCCTGCCGCACAGATCGTGAATATCACAAGCCACCGCCTCGACAGGATACTCTTCTGATGGAGCCAGTGTCCCGTCTGCGAACCGCCTGTCCCAGGATATGGAGTCTGGGACTTTCCCCGGATCAAAGTTCAACACCAGCGCCGGCCAGCGATTTTGCGGGTCGCGGATCGTCACCTTCACGCTGGAAATCGGGAAGTGATTGGGGGATACTTTCAGTTTGCCAGATTCCCATATCCACCAACGCTCAGTAATGGAAACACTGGGCGGACCATTATCAACGACCAGTGCGATAGAAACTGGATCGCCGACATTACTGGCCTGATCCCACCCGCGCATTAGCAACGTATATTGCCCGTTAGGCTCTTCATTGGATTGCCAGACAAAAGACCAGGCATCGCTGCCGCCCATTGAAACTGTTTGCCATGTAGTTCCACCATCCAGAGATAATTCACCGCCAATGGCACCGGACGTTATATCTTGAAGCGTTCCTCCCAACAGCACGTCTCCTTGCACTACCTCTCCATTCAAGTGAGATTTAATTTGCGAAACAGGAGGAACCGTATCCACGCGGATCACTTCGGATAGAGTTAATTCATTTCCAGCCACATCACGCGCATAGGCTAATACTGGATGAACTCCGTCCGTGAAGTGGATCGGGAATGCAACCCAGGTTACGCCTTCATCCGTGCTTCCTGATAGTAAAGAAAGCCCGGAAACTTCATCCGTTGCAGTTGCCGACACATCCACCTCTGAGATATACCATCCATTTCTACCGTCCACCGTCGGAAGACCCAGATTGAGAACAGGCGGCGTGCCATCCCGCTGCCACGTGGACGATCCGCTAGCCGACCTGCCGCTCGTGGAAAGCGCAGTGAAGTTCGCCGTTCCAATTCCTTCAGGCAACGGGACGTTACAAGAACTTCCGCACGTGAAGGGAACGCCATTTAAGTCACCACTGATATGAAGGTCAAATCCCTGTGGATCACTGGCGGTCAATTCCAGAATCTCGTTGCCTCTGCACCAGCCGGCATCGCCCCACAGATCACAGATCACCTGCCCGGTGATTGTGGGAGGCAAGGGCGTTGGAGTCGGTGAGGGTGTATTGGTCGGCGTGAAGGTCGGTGTAAACGTCGGTGTGGGCGTAAAGGTGAACGTCGCCGTGGCTGTGTTCGTTGGCGTGAGAGTCGGAGTAAAGGTCGAAGTCGGTGTGTTCGTAATGGTAGGAGTGAAGGTGGCTGTAGCGGTCGCAGTTGGGGTGCGTGTCACAGTCGGTGTAAATGTGGGCGTTCGCGAAGGTGTAGGTGTAGCTGTGGAAGGCGGACCGATATATTCCACATCAATGGAACGAAAATCTACGTACCCGCCAGAGGCGGTCAAGGACCACGTTCGACAACCCGAAGGTACAGTGAGGTCCATACTGACGAAGCCTGGCAGCCCTGAGCCGGTCTGTAAATACCAGGTTTTGACCGCAGAACAAGCGCGAAGCGTGGCGCTTCCCGTCCCTGGGTCCGGGGTAAATCCCACCATGACCTCAAAGTAAGAGACGTTTCGGTCAAAGGAACCGCTTGCCACACCGCCATTGCCCAACCGGGTGACCCACTCGGAACAACTTGAACCGCAATACGTTCCACCTTCCTCCGGTGGTAGGGAAGAACCATCCCGATGGGTGATGTACACGTACTGAGCAGGACCACTCCAATCGATGTAGCCAGTATTATGCGCCTGGTCGTAGGTGCGACCTTCCTGCAAGGCAATGGCAGCCAGTGGAGCCGCGCCTGTAGAAACTGTCGTCCATAGCAAGAGGACTGGAAGAAACAATGTAATCAAACCAATTCGCACATATCGCATATCAAACTCCCGCAGGATCAATATTCCTGGAAATCCCGAATACCGAGATGAAACAAGAAGAACAGCAAAGCCGCCAGTGTCATCAGCACCAGACATGCGATCAGGAAGAACTTGACCGGAACTACGAGCCCCAGCAAGTAACCTGCAAACAAACCAACGACAACTCCAGCGGCGAATTTGAACATCTCACTTCCCAGCCTCCGACCTCAGGATCATGGTCAGCCGGCGGGAATCGAGATCGCGCCACCAGGCGATTTCGTCCAGGATGAGATGGTATTCCCCAAGCATTCCTTTCATGGGCAGAGACTCAAACCACGTCCTCAGACCTGCTGTGAGTTCCTCCTCCATCTTCCCCTCTCGAATGAAGGCAATATCCATTTGAAATGGTTGCAGCGACTGCGCCTCAGGCTCGTTAGCTGCCTTCACTTTGCTACTATGAGCGTTCAACCATTCCAGAAACAGTCTCAGGCGAACGTTGTCCAGACGCAGGGCTTGGCTGGATATATCCGCTGCCATCTGCTCGATCAGAATATTCAAAGCATTCATCGGTCCCATCCATTGTGTGGGCGAGACATGACCCAAGCGAGGTAAACGACTCCGAAGGCTACAACTGCACAGGCAAGCGGGCCGCCGCAAAATACCAACACGAAACGGAGAATGATCGTGTCCATCAGAAACCCAGCCTCCGTTCATCCTCCTGCGCCGCAGGTTGGGTGACCTTTGCTTTTTCCTTCTCCAACCTGACCGCCAGAAACTCTTCCAGCAGATGGGACAAGGCCGCGGGGAGCATGCCCTGCAGGACCCTGGAGGCTTTTTCCTGCCAGCCGTCGGCAGGCAGGTAATCCGCACGGTGGGCGGCCATGACTTCTTCAATCAGCGATTTGACTCGGGCGCCATCGGCGCGCGGCAGGGGCTTGATCTGGGTCAGCGTGGGCGGCTGCCAGCGGCCGGCGATGCGGGCGCGGAGCCAGCACTGCAAAGAGGGCAGGTCAAGCGTCATGTTCCCATAGCGCACCGTCGAACTCAATGTTGCGCGGATCAGGTCGGCGTCTTCCGGGTCGGGCGAGAAGAACATCTGCGTGGAGGTGTTGGCGAGCAAAGCCTGCACGACCGGCTCCATGCCCTCCACCTTGCGCATCAATGACAGCGATTGAGCGAGCACGAACATGCGCGCGCCGAACTTGGCGCCCTCCGCCAGCATGGACTCCAGCCTCATCCCCGAACCGATCTCCTGCGCTTCATCCACGATAAAGTAAAAGGGAATGGACTTATCCATCGTGGCGCGGCGATACGCCGCATCGAAGACGTTGTACAAGACACTGGCGGTGAGTCGCGACCCTTCGCGTCCCATCTCGCCCGATGGCAGGCGTAGAACAACCCAAGCCTTTTCCTCCACCCAGCGGCTCATATCCACAAAGCGGTCCTGGTGCATGGCGGCAAATAACCAGGGCGAGAGTTCCAGCGCCATCACCTTCGAGAGCACCGGGCTGATCACTTCCGTCACCCAGCCCTGACTCCACTTATCCACCTCCCCGGTTTGACCGAGCAGGGCATCCAACGCCAGCGCACCCATGCGTTCGCCGGGCGGCAACAGCGCCATCGCCTTGTGCCGCCACTCCTTGTTGAAAGCCATGAAAACCACGTGCAGGAGTCCGAGACCGTCTTCGGGATGTTTCTGATTCCAGGCATGCGCCAGGCGGAATAATCCAAGCAAAGCCGCCTGCATGCGCGGTCCCCAATAGTCATCCCAGATGCGACGACCGATTTGTACAATGGCGTTGCCGGACCAGGTAAAGTCAGGGACGGCGAGAAGATTCAACGGAATGACCTGCGGCTGGTCGGGAGTAATGATCCTCAGCCTCTGGATCGCCTTCTGTCGCGGCTCATCAGGCAATTGGGCAATCGCATCCAGAAAGGCATCCGCCAGTGAAACGTGCGGGTCGGTGAGGAAGATACCGGGCGCGTCATCCCCGCGGGCAAGCAATTGCTCCAACATCGCAAAGACAAAGGAGGATTTACCCGAACGGCTGCCGCCAGTCGCGAGTCCATGCCCATCCGGGTCTACACCGATTCGCTCCCCTGTGGCAACGCTCCACCCGATTTTGAATTCCGCTTCCAGTAATGGTTGGGAGGGAGGCGGGGCCGGTACCTCCTGCCAGACAGCGCGATCCAGGAGCCCCGAACCTTCACCGAGTTGAAGCGGAGCGATCAGACCTGCCAGTTCACCGACTGGCAGCGGAAAGCCATATTTGCGGATTTCGGGCCATTCGTTGGCAAGCGGCTTCCAGGACTGTCTCCCTGCCAGGAGCGGCAAATCCATCCGGCAAGATAGCGTCATCGCGGCTTTGAGCAAAGGCTCCTGAACGCGCTTTTCCAACACCTCCTTGGGGATCGAGCGCCAATCCAGCCAATTGCGAATCCCCCAAGCGGAGGCGAGGCTGATCGCGACACCCGCGATCACGAACAAGAGAACCGGCAACGGGTTGAACCAGCCGGCGAACAGGATGCCCCCGCTGATGCCTGACATCAACATGCCAAGAAACAACCCGGCGCGCAGGAAATCCAGTTGCAGTCCCCATGCATTCGGGGTATTGTTTTCCACCCCGCCTTCCGTTCCATACGAATAGGCGGAAAGACTTCGCAGTTGTTCCTGCAGTTGATCTTCATTCCCCAGCAGCCACAATCTCAAGCTCACTTCCTCTCCACCCTGCGCCGCGCTGATCAAGCGGCTGCCAATGGCAAGCAGGGGGTCGCTGTCCTTTGCGGAGGCAATGAGCGATGGCAGGCGGTTGGAGGAATGCAAAACGTATCCGCTTTCCTGGATGTTCACCGTTTCCAACCTTCGCCAGCGGGAATGCTGTCCGGTCATGGCCGCCCAGGACTGCACGACACCCTCTACGACATTCGGAGGCAAGAACAGGCGAACGCGCAATCCTTTCGGCGAGGCGAGCCATTCGACCACGGATGGAAACGGTAACTGCCCGATCCAGCTCATCACCTGCGCGCGCAGATCATCCAGGGCATGAGGGGCAAACAGCAATTCCCAAGCCTGCCATTGACCATTACACAGGGGACAGTTGTCAGGGTTAGAGGCAAACTCATAACCGCACTTGATACATACATACCCGTTCTTTGGGTAGATCATCGCGTGACTCCTGTTGCCCCCAACTGCTTCCAGAATTGAATCCACGTTGGGGGAATGGCTACCAGTACGGGGAACAGCGCCCCGCGTCCTGCAGAGGGAGCCGCGAGAAACACACGCGGCGGCAAGCGTGATGTAGTCTCTGCGTTCCTGCGGGCTTCACTTTCGGGAACGCCCAGAGAGCGATAGAAGGCAAAGGCTTCGTCCGGACCGAGCCGGCCAATGAAGGCGGTGGACGCCAGACTCAATGATGTGGGATTCTTCATCAGGTCGGCAGGTAAGTGAGTGATCAGTGTTACGCCTACGCCGCGCTTGCGCGCCCGTCTTCCGAGCTCGTCCAATAAGTCTGTAAACGGACCACTTCGCAACAGACGCCAGCCTTCGTCAATGAAGATGTCCATCCCTTCGACTGTGCTCAGGACAGGCGGCTGTTTGCCGACCGTGACCGCGTGATACAGAAACCATGCCAGCACGGAATGCACGATGGCGCGGTTTTCTTCTCGCAGGGAAGAGAGATCGAAGTTCCACCATTGGCCGGTTGGAAAGTGAGGTGAAAGGAGGGATTTAGGTCTGTCGAAGAAGCCCTCGAACAACCCGCCGCGCATGAAGGGTCGCAACAATGCCAGAGGCATCGCCGCTTCGGGCGCATTGATCGTTCCCAGTGTCTCCACGAATTCCGCAATGGACATTGCGCCGGGTCTGCGTTCCCATCTGCGCTTTACGGCTTCATGTAAAGCAGCCTGAACGCCAGGCGATAAGACCGACTCACCGGCAAGGGCGGCGATTAGGAAACGAACAGCAAGTAAAAGTTCAGCCGGGTTTTCACCCTGTAACGGGTGAATGAGGCATGTTTCTTTATCTTCCGGAATGCCAGCCGGCACGACCTTGCCGCCGACCGCTTCACACAGTTTGTTGTTCTCTCCCTCCGGATCAATGGAGATAACGGTGCGTCCCTGCAATAACCGCTGCAGCATGATCCAGCGCAATAGACTGGTCTTGCCCGCGCCGGGTTCACCGAGGATCAACGTGGTCGCATGAGGCGGAGGCGGGACGGCAGGGTCCAAGCCTTTCGTGAACGAGAAATGCACATCCCGCCCATCGCGCGCATGTGTTCCGATCCAGACTGAATCTTCAACAGGCAATACTTGCCTTGAAGGTGCAGGTAATAATGGAAGTGTTTCTTCGAGGAAAAGAGTCGGTTCGTCCAGCCCAGGGAACAGTTTTCCTCCGGGCTGAAAATGATGCAGGGCGCGCTCGGCGATATAGAAGAGCCGCTGAGCGGTAAGTCCCCGCGCCCGTAAAATCGATTCGATGACTCTGCGTGCAGCCTCAGCTTCCTCGAAGCGATTGCGCTCTACAAAGAGCGCCGACATCAAGGCAATTTGGAAAGCTGGCTTGCCAAAGGTCAATTCCGATTCGGCGGCGTCCATCGCATGATCGGCGGAACGTTCCGCCATCGAAGGGCGGCGACCGGTCTTTTCCGCCAGCGCCATCATGAAACCTTCGAAGAGAGTCCGGCGCGCACGCAGGGAACCGCGCAGGACATCCGGCGGTTCGCGGCGCAGAGCCAGTGAGTAGATCACCGGCAGGTTGGGATAGAAGACATCGGCTGTGAGGCGCGACCAGGGGCGGTCTGTCATGCCAGGCACGCCAGCGCCGCGCGCAGACAAGGGAAGCAGATACCCGCCCGGAAAGAGCAGGTGGTCTTCCAGGATTTCCACGGCTTCGGAGGCGATGGAGGCGGCAAACTGGTCTTGGGGTTCAGGCATGAGCGGCATGATACAAAAAGATACGGACGGGTCTTTCGTCCGTGTCGCTAATTCCATTGAGTATTCGTAGGTACTGTTCACTTGGGGGTTTGAGGAACTTCCCTATCTAGTTCGTGTCCAAGAAATAATCCAGGGGCGTACTTTACGAGTGCAAAACCTTGAAATTAGCCGAAAAAAACGAGCCGTACTGCTCTGCCAAGAAATCCGCCAGTGCCGTAGTTGTCGAGCGCGAAAACCTTGAATTTAGCCGAAAAAAACACCCCGCACTGCTCCGCTAAGGGGATTTCTTGGACGCGAACTATCTAACAATCCAGCATCCCAGACTGTATAATCAGTGATACTGCATGGACCTATGGCCAATTCAAACTACGTAAGCCACGACCATATTTTGCCTCCTGTGTCAGAGGAACCCTTTGCGCTTTCTTCGCAACAGCAACTGCTCTATGAGGTATTGGGAGAATTTGATAACCCAATGGCGCGAATCTATTTGGGCGCAATATTTGTCTTGGGCGATTCCAAGAATCCGGATCGGCTTGCTCTTGCTGCTCATAATTTTCGAGAATTGCTTTCGAGGCTTCCAAAGCGATTAGGTCTTGATACAAAATCCTTCCAGGAAAAATTGGATAGCGAGTTGTTCTCGCTTAGGGAACAATGGGATAGGGCACAACGTAATTCCAAGTGCCGGCGCTCAGATTCCTGGGATGGTGAGATTGATCCTCCATTACTCAAATTCCTTTCTCTAATCCCTACATTTTTTGATTGGTATGATTCAATTAGGCCCCGTAGAAAACAAGTGGTGACGCGTGCCCTGCGAAAGCTTGATCCAGCACCTGTAAATTTACCTTCGCACATTGAACAGGAACATTGGCAAGAATGGCAAGCGCTGTATTCCTATTTTGCTGCCGTTGCTCATCATGAGAAACACGTCAACATGGAGGAATTTCAATCGCAAGTAAACAGATTGGAGATATATTTAGTTACACGACTCCGACCTAGGACATTCGAAGACATTAAGGATATCGAAAATCTCATAAGACGGGCCGAGGGAAATGATTGATCCGAAGTATATCGAGCAGATCGTAGAAAAAATTAAGCAGCGTGGGGCTAGCTATGAGTATTTTTTTGACCATATCCAATCCCCAGACTGGATTAAACCGCTGAAGGATAAAGGGTTCTTGATACAAGCGCCAGAACCAATAGAAGAAGGTAATCATATTCAGTTTCCTCGGTGGCCAGAATCGCGATATTTGATGAGGGTCGCACCTCTTGCGCCAGAACTTGTCATGGAAGTCGCACTAGGCTTTGCCAACACCAACAATACTCAGGTACAGATAGATCTTATAGATATGACGATGGCTATGCCACCCAATCTTGGCGCAAAGCTGGCACCCTTTGTGGAAGAATGGATCAACAAACCTTATTTACTGCTCCCAAGGAGAGTTGCAGACTATATTGGATACCTTATACGCGGCAAGGATATCGCGGCAGCACTTAAGGTAACCGAGGTATTGCTAAAAATTGTTCCAGGGCGATTACCAGATGAAATCATGAAGGACGGGGCACCTCCCTCATGGTTGCCCGAGCCAAGGCCGCAAATAGAGATTTGGGATTTTGAAGAATTCTTAAGGGGAGCGTTTCATGAATTGAGACAGGCTGCACCTCGAGATGCTCTTAGCCTGCTTTGTAAGGTCTTACTTCAGGTGCTTGAGTTACGAACTTATCAACAGGTCCCTGAATTCATTGATTACTCGCAGATCTGGAGACCTGCAATTGAACCTCATGTGCAAAATGCTGACCATGATGACATAAAGGATCTTTTGGTGTCAGCTGTGCGAGATACAGCGGTTTACCTTATTGAAAATCAACCCGAATTATTGAGAGAAATTGTGGATGAATTTGATGGATTGAAATGGATAGTCTTTAAGAGGATTTCCCTCTACTTGATCGATAAATTCGGTAAAACCGATATGGCATTGGTGGTCTCCAAGCTAACTGACTATGAATTGTTTAATGATCATAACGTATATCACGAATACATTCACCTGGCTCAAAGCTATTTCGGGGATCTGGAAGATGGGCAGCGAAATGAGATCCTTGGCTGGATTGGGCGCGGGCCATATCTTACATATTATGCCGAACGGGAAACGAGAGAAAAAGGTCAACCACCATCTGAAGAAGACCTCACGACTCAAAAAGAGTATTGGCAATTACGTCGGTTGACTGTTCTTAAGGATGTATTGCCTGAACCCTGGAAGCAGACTTGGGGAGTACTTATGAATAAGCACTCGGAACCCGAGCATCCTGATTTACTATCGTGGTCATCCGGTGTTCAATGGGGGCCGCGAAGTCCGCTCAGTGCAGAAGAGATCGAAAACATGCCGATCGAAGAATTGTCGAAATTCCTCAAAGAATGGAACCAACCAGAGGGCTTTTCGATGGAATCACCAGGGGGTATTAGCCGGATGCTAGTAGAAGCAGTATCTAAAAATCCGGGCAAATATGTAAATAAGATCGAAGAATTTGTTGGCTTGGACGCAACTTATGTTCGAGGCTTGATTTCGGGACTACGGGAAGCCTTCCGTGGGTCACAACCTTTTGACTGGGTCCCTGTTCTTGACCTATTTGAGTGGGTAATGAAACAGCCTAGGGAAATCCTAGGGCGCAGTTCGGAGGATCTCGGCGATCGTGATCCAAATTGGGGTTGGACGCGAAAAGAGATCGCTTACCTCCTAGAGGCATGCTTAGAGAAGTTGGATAAAGAAATTCTTCCGTTCAAGCATAGAGATAGAATCTGGGGAATTCTGGAGGGCTTGACGGCGGATCCAGAACCTTCCCCTTCCTACGAAGAGCAGTATGGCGGTTCAAACATGGATCCTGCAACGCTTTCACTAAATACAACTAGAGGCGCCGCATTTCATGCGTTGATTGCCTTTGCAGTATGGTGTAATCATCACCTAACTCTCCAAGATCCCCGAGAGGAAGACGCCTCACGTTGTCTTCAGAGAGCAATTGACCTACTCCAAAAGCATCTGGATATTGCCCAGGAACCTGCACTGGCGATCCGATCTGTTTACGGCTGGAGATTTGGGGCATTGATGTATTTGAGCCAGGATTGGGCGGACTCAATCAAGGATATCGTTTTTGTTCTCGACAAAAGTTTACATAAATATTGGAGGGCCGCTTGGGACGCTTTTGTTCAGTTCAATCGGCCCACTGACAATTACTGGAAGATGCTCCAGGATGTTTATCAGACTGCTATTGATAGATTAGACCGCATTAACGTCCTGGCATCATGGGCAGGTAATGCAAATGAGAAACTAGCCGAACATTTAATGGTGTATTACTGGCGAGGAATAATAAACATAGAATCGCCCGAGCTCCGAAGCTTCTGGAAAAAGGCCTGGAAGGAGTTGCGGGGTCATGCATTTGATTTCATTGGAAGGATTCTTTACAATACTACGGACGAATTACCCAGCGAAATCGTTGACAGGTTCAAATTGCTGTTTCAAGAAAGGCTGAAACAGGCAAAGGAGAGCGAAGCAAAAGAAACTTTCTCAGATGAGGTCAAGGCTTTTGGTTGGTGGTTTGCTTCTGGAGCGTTCGACAGCGAATGGGCGTTTGAACACCTTGCTGAAGTCTTGAAATTGTTTGGCAAGGTGGAAGCTGGGCACTTAGTTGTGAAACGACTTTCCAGCCTTGCCCAGGAATTTCCGCTTAAAGCTGTATCAATTCTTGGAGCATTGATAGAGGGGGATGAAAAGGGTTGGGGAATTCACGTCTATCGTGACGATGCAAAAATAGTTCTTCAAACAGCATTAGCAAGCCCTGACGATTCTGCAAGAAGAGCAGCATCGAAGTTAATAAACCAATTAGGTGCACGAGGTCATCTACATTTTGGTGAGCTGCTAGGCTGATACTTTCGAAAAAAAGATCCGGGTTATGGTAGCTTTTTAACTATATTCCAGGCAAGGATTAAGTATCCAGTGTGTTAAGATTTCAATTTCGTTTTGGCGAAGATAATTCACCCGTAGCCCAAAGCCAGTACATAATCCACTCAGCCCCTCCCACCAGGCGATTCCCTCATCGCCGTGTAAGACAAACTCCAACATCGTGCGGCGTACAAACGGTAATGGATACTCCTGTATAGCAAGTAACAGGCCTTGATGCAAAATGCCCATCCCTTCCGTGTTTGACGCGCTCCATTTTTGCACCTCTCCCTGAAACCGCAGCCTTGGTTCCGGATCGGGCCAGAATAATTGCAAAAGCCGCAGTGTCCAACCCGGCTGCATAGAAGACAGAATCGCCTGATACGCCTCCTGCGGTCGCACGTCGGGGCGATCCGGGTCGGCATACAACTCTGCGAACAGGCGGCGCGTATCATCTTCGCCAATCAGCGCGGCATGATTGCCGACCTGTGTAAAGCCCATCGCCAGTACAAAGGTGCGCGTCGAGCCAACGACCTGCTCCGCCATTACATCCCTCCCTTGAAAATGGCTTCGGGAATGTTCAAGTCTGTTGCGCGAAAGCCGGGGCGCATGGGACGATTGCCGGTTGGGATCAAGCCTTTGCCCTGTTCATAACGGAATAACGGAGAAAAGGAGGGGCGTCCCGCCGTGCGTTCCACAATGGGAGATACCTCCACGATCTCGCGCACGATCTGCCCATGCTGCGGATTGCGCTCGATATACACTGCCGCGGTCACCGCTTCCGCAAAGGATTGGGCGATCTGCACATCGGACATGCGCGCCGCGTCGGGATGTGCCTGCACCACTTGCAGGAAACGCGGCCAGACATGCTCGGCGCTGGTAGCATGGATCGTGAAGGCAGAATGACCATGTCCGGTTGCTGCCGCGCGAATGAGTTCCCAGGCTTCTGCTCCACGCGCTTCGCCAATCACGACTCCGTGCGGGCGTGATCGTAGAGCTGAACGGATCAGGTCATACATGGTCACCGGCGGCGGACCGCCGCGAATCTCAGGGCGGGTTACCGTGTAAACGATATTCCCTGTATCACTCCTGCCATCGCCGTTCCAGCCGTTCAGAATGATCTCATTGCTGTCCTCCACAATGAACAAACGGATCGCCCCGCGCGGGTAGTAATCCAGCATCTCCTGCAAAATCCTTTGACCGACAAATGTCTTGCCCGAACCCGTTGTGCCAGCGATGACCAGCGTGCCCCCATGCACCATCACGCTCAACAGGTAGTTGGCGGCTTCAGGCGTGAGAATGCCGTCCCCACGCGGGAAGTCTTTCAGATCGAATTTGGGGCGCGGAACAGGGGGGAGTCTGTTCTGACAAAGCGTAGCCAAACTCCCCTGCGTGAGATCGGATTCCGTGCGGTAATTCGAGATACGGAGGGTGATCGTATCTCCGTAGGGCGAAGCCGGCGGCATGATGTAATTGATGCGCACGCCTTTTCTCCGTACCGTTCCATCTGCGAGCGGAACCATGACCTGCAACATGGCGTCGGCAATCGGATAATCGGGCGTCGGCGCGCGCTGGCCGGCGCGGTCAATCATGACGCGCAAAGCATCGCCAATCCCATCAGGAGCTGAGCCGACGTGTTCCCAGCCGTTTGATGTAGTGTACACGTAGATGTGCCCCAGGTTGATGGCGATGTCTTCGATGTCGGATCGGGCGATGAGTTCGAGCAGGGGACCCATGCCGGAGAGATCGCCGATCAAACGCAGGATGTATTCTGGCGGTAATGTCACACCCGCATCAACCGCCCGCGCGCTCACTTCTTCAAAGACCTGGCGCGCCAGGGCTTCGATTTCGGTCGAAGTCATACTGCGTTGCAGGGACTCAATGGCTTTCTTTGCACGCCCCTCTTCCGCGAGAATATTCCACCAGCGTTCCATTTCATCCGCGGAGCGCGCTTCGGTCACAGGTTTAAGTGTCTTGCCAGCAATATCGAACATCGTCTTCTATCCCTTTCCGAACCAGCCGCGTTTTTTATTGGGATTCGGCAACAGTCCAACGCGCGACGCGCCTTCCCGCACGGCAGGGACAAAATGCGCGGCAAAACCCAGAAGCGAATCTGCGAAGGGACCGAGTTCTTCCAGTTTTTCTTTCTTGTATCTCCAGATCAGGATATCATCGCGGCGGTCCGAGTTCACCGCCTGCGCCGCAAGACGCGGATCCACGATGGGTAGGATGCCGTTGGGGATGAGCGCCAGTTCGATCTTGTCTTCACTCAAGGCTTGTTGCAACATCTTGTGCGCCGCCTTGAAGCCGTCGCCCACCACCTGGTTGTAGCAAAGCTTCACGCGACTCCCCACGAACTCATGCGCGCTGCCCTTGCCGACTACGCTTGCCAGGGAGTTGATCATCCTTGCGATCCAGCGGCGGGTTTCTGCCAGATCGGGAATTTCAGGTTTGATGACGATCGCAATACCTTCAGCGGCTTTTAGCGCGGCGCGGTGGACCACGTGGGCAGGATTGATTCCCACATCCATGATGACCACACCTCCCGCCGCAACCCCCGCTTCATACAAACCTTGTATTACTTCCGCAACCTTCGCTTCCTGTTGCAGGACTTCATCGCCGAGATCATCAGTGATGAGACCCGGCAAGACACGCAGGGTCGGTAAATTTTCTAACGGAGTAAAGGCATTGAGATAGGCCGCTCCCGAAGCCACATTGCTCATCACGCCTTTATTGGCTTTCGCGATCTCGCGCCGGAGCAAACCGATCATGGTCGTGTTGACGCGCTCCATCCGCATGTGATATTGCAATGCGCCGGCATTGCCGTCTGCGTCCACAAGATATGTGGTGATGCCCGACAAAGCCAGCGCCACAGCAAGATTAACTGCCACTGTCGTCTTACCCGTACCACCTTTCGGGGAAGTGATGGCAATCTTTCGTACCGCCATCCCGGATTGAATGCGAGCCGACATATCGCTGCCCAGCACCGCACGGCGATATTGATCGTCCGCCGCCAGATTTCCGGCATCGGCACGACGCAATTCTTCATACAGTTTATTGATGTCCACATCCGAGGGCGGGTACGCCAAGGCCGGCACGCCCACACCATTTGCCCAGGACGACATGCCATCGCCCACACCGGCGATGACGAAGATCAACTTGCCACGTTCCGCCGCCTTGACCAGACTCTCGGGCGAGACGGATGATTCAGGCGAAACCACGATCAAAGCACGAAAGTCAAATAAATCAATGTGCTGCGGCGTAAAGGCAGCGATCTGCGCAATGACCGAATGACCCTGCTCTGCAAGTTGCATGTTCAGGCGCGAGGTCACGGTTCCCGCGCCAAGTAATAGGACCTGCATTACCGTCCTCCTCCCAACACTTCTTCCCGATCCGACTTGAACAGGTCCTCGAAGTCCCAGTAGGTGAAACCGGCAGTCGGAGTTTCATCCCCGCGCGCCATCAATGAGACAACCAGGCGATCTCCCTGTTGCAAGGCGAGCGACAATACTTCGCGGCTTTCATTCGGGATGAGCAGGATCAGCATTTGCGGCTGGTCGAAGGTCGCGAAGGCAGAATCGGAATTGCTTGAATCGGTCGAGTCGGTTTGAGGCGGCAACCCCTGAACGGCGATCACGCGCACGCCCATCGGGAACAAATCCTTCGCCAGCGGCGGCAGGGCGCGGCTCAATGCTTCTGCCTGTTCGACCTCCTGCAGGGCAGGCGTCGCGGTTGGCTCGATTCCATAGCCGGGTTGAAGGATGATCTCAGGCATGGCGGTTGGAGTCGTCATCTGTTGCGGTCGGCTGGTGATCACGACCGTCACGCCGATCAGATCGCCTGGCAGGAACGCCTCTGCGTCGGGCGCGATAAGGTTCATTGCGTCCAATGGCAGAGGGAAGAGACTGTATCCGGGATACTGCGCGAGCACGGCGGAAAGGCGCGTCCCCTCCGCAGCCTGCGCGAGAATGGCAGACCGAAAAATGGGTTGACCGCTGAAAATGGGTTGCGCCGCCACGCCGCCGACGACTGCTGTGACCTCCTCACCAGGGATATACAGGGTAGCGCTGTCATCCTGAAAGACTGTCTTGACGGCGAGATCGTTTGGAGTGATGACATCGCCGATGTTGAGATCGCGCGTGGCGGATAAAACCGAAATCGTGGGCGGTCTTTGCGCCGCGCCCAGCGCATTCAGGGCGATGAATGCCACCAGAAAGACGGCGACCGACACACCGAGCACGACCACGTTGAGGCCGGTCGAGGCGATTCGTTTAAGCATTAGTGTTTCTCCTATCATTGGATTTCCAGGGCAGTTGGCTCTGGTTGAAATTATGCCGCAGGGCAGGGGTTGCTTCGATCACTTCTTCGAGACGTTCCAGCGTTTGGCGCATGAGACTGTGCAGGACCATCATCACAAAATCGGTTCGTACATGATTGGACTTGAACAATCGGTCATGCGCTTGAGCAACGTTACGAGCCACATCCATCACATCGGAATTTGCAAGAGCCTCCGCCGAAATGCGCGGCATGTCTGGAAAACATGCCTGGATCAAATCTGCCAATTGCTTTTGGATATGTCCCGGAAATTCTGGTTCTGGCTGTGGAGGTTCTGCGACAAATTGAGTTGGCGGGATTAGTAGATCAGCAACAGAAGTGTTTGGGTTGGTTCGCAATTGCTCCAATGCGCGCGGGATGCGTTTGAGTCCGGCTTGGATTGCCTCCTCCAGCCGCTCCTGCGCCTGCGGCGTCAAGGCTGAAACGGCTTCGACGTTGCGCAGGGAAACGTGTCCGCGGAGACCCTCAGGCAATGACTCCAGCATCCGCTGCCAGCGTTCCCGTTTGGATTGGTACGTCTCGCTCATGCGGCGCATGATACAAAAGCGTGTCGGTGGGTGTGGCGTCTTTGTCGTTTGGTGTATCGGCTGTCTTATCTTTCTTCAGCGATGATCTGGATATTTTTGATGAAAAACTGTTTCTCCCCTTCATTCTGGTATTTCAACTCCATCGTTGGACCAATCTCCAACCAGCGGCGGGTTTTGTGAACGACCCATGAGTTGTCGCTCCACACGTGGACTTCCACCGGTCCAAACGCGGGCATGGACATCTGGCAATTGATGTTTCCATCAACCTTCACGATACCCATCCACTCCGTCGGGCTGATCCAGCGCAAGCGAATCTCGTATTCATGCAAGGCGTGCGCGTCCACGTCGAGAGAAGCGACTTCCACGGGCATCCAATTCAGAGCGAGATAACACAGCGTGCCATTGACGCCCTGGATGGACGACTCCTGCCCGGCGACCGCAAAACCGAACATGTCGAATGGCTTTGCGAACATCCCGTCTTCCTGGAGCGTCCCATGCGGCTGGAAGATCACGCCGGCAGTTCCGTAGAAATTCTCACTGACTTTGGAGGAGAACTTCAACACCACATCGCTCGAAGGCGTCGGGCGAAAGCCTCTTCCGCCGATGAGGGTGACATTGTTGTATTGCCCCGCGGCCGGTTTCTGCATCGGATTGGAGTTTTCCTCTTGGAAATCCGGATCGGGAAAGTGCTGGATAGTGAGTCTATGATCGAATGTCATGGAAGCGGAATGCCAGGCGCGATCTTGCGAAACCTGCCCACCGCCGTTGATGATGGAGAACTCCCAAAAGCGCGGAGACAACCCTTCTGCAAATTCGTCCTCGATCGGTTCCGGGTTTTGGAATTCCAGCGAGGCATTTGCCGACAGGTCCGTGAGCCGCCTCGTTTCACTCCAGATCGTCCACGCAGAATACAGTTGCTGGTAATTCAATCCGAGTAATAAAAGCAGGGGCGCGAATAGCCAGACAAGAATTTTCATGTTGCTCATCCTTTCGATCAATATTCCTTTCGAGTTTTTTAGAGGAGGTACAAGTGGTTACAAAACCACGTCTCACCTGCACGGCGAATAATACGAAACCGCTTCGCAGCGTATGCGGCGCGTGTCGCTACAGTATCGAGAGGGGAGTTGGCAGTCTTGCGCTGATGGATTTAGGCATGAAATCCATAGGCGGACAACCCACATAATCAAACAGCCTCATGAAGAAATTCCGGTACAAGAATGGAAACTATTCCCTGTTTGCCCCACCTGAATTTTGCCTGCCGTCTGAGTGTAATTCGCGCTAAATCAAAATGATCAAGCGAATAGGTCAGGAAATAACGCTACATCCTCTGGAAGGGTTCACGACATACTGTAGATCCACCCGTAGGTAAGAGGGGCGTGAAAACGCGCCAGAAAATCGATTCTGCCGCCTACGTGCTTTGACAGATTCCCGCACATCCATATAATCCGCACTGTTCCTACTTCCCACAATCCATCCCCTCTCCCCAAGAAGCCTGGCAAACGCCGGGCTTCTACCGCTGTCTCACAACCCCAGCTACCTGCACACGAAAGGAAACCATATTCACGAATTCAAGAACCAAAACAACTTCATCTCTCCACCAAAGTCAACAAGTAACGAGCATGCTGGATCCAACTGCCTGAATCGCCAGAACAAATCATAAACCGATGGGAAGCAGGAACATGAGTGCTTCAACAACAAGTAGTTTGACCTCTACTCAAAATGCTCGTGACGATTCCCGACACAGTTCGAGTTTGGCGGACTGTATCGGCGATAAACGCGCGGAATAAACCGTTCCTTCTCTTCAAAGGAGGTTCACCTCACCAACACGACAACTGAATATCCCCATCAAGCAAGCAAAAACGGGCGCTGTCCTGGATTTTTCCAGGCGGCGCCCGTTTTCGTTTCCCAGCGAGGACTCATCGGGGTGAAAGGCCCGATAAAAAGTGAGATCGCCCGGCTGCAACCGAACGATCTCAAAGGACATAGAACATGTGTTCCGATAATACCACAACCAGCAAGACTGTCAAGATTTCCGCGCCCTTTCGCCTGAACGCCGCGCAGCGCAAAGTGCTCGTGGACGGCCGGTTGCTCAACGTCGCCGCCCCTTCCGGACGACAGCAGGGCGACTACCTGTATTCCGCCACCGTTACACTGCTGCGCGAGGACGCGGCGGTGTACACGACTGCGCCCGACTGGGCAAGCGTCGAAATCCGATGAAGCGAACCCGACACGCCGGTCCGCGAGGATGCGTGATCATGCTCTCCGGTTGGAAAGATTTAATCATTTCAAACAAGGAGACAGATCATGAGAACCCTCGCACTATTACTCATCCTGGTCGCCATCGCCGCGAGCCAGCCTCATCACTGGTTATCGGCCGTCATGGCTGCCCTCGCCCATTGCCTGGGAGGATAGTGCACATACGAAAACTCCAATCAAGAGGAGGTCGAAGGAAAGGACATGGAAGATATCTTATCCGCCGCCGAAGAAATCCTGGGTCAGGCGGTTCGAGTGGAACGCCACCGCGACTGGGCCATCTTCTGGTGCCCCTTCCATAACGATGCAAGCCGTGAAGGGCAAGGCGGTCATCCCAACTTTGGCGTCCATCTGGTAAAGGGATACTGGAAGTGCCTGCGCTGTGGCGCCACGGGCGGTTCGCTGAATGCCTTGCGAATCAAACTCGGGCAGGCCTGGAAACCGCCTGTATCGGCAATACAGCCGACACGCCCTCCCAAGCCGCCGACACAGGTGCAAATGCTGGATGAAGCCATGTCGGAAGCGCGTTCGTATGTCCAGCGTTCACCCGCATGGGCTTATCTCTCCCAACGCGGCGTGCTTCCGTACACAGCGCTGGTGTATGGACTTGGCTATGGTATTCCCGTTCCACTAGTCCATCGGGGAATCATCGAAGCCGCAAAACAGTCCATGATGGTGCGCCGTGACGGGACCTGGTTGTGGGCGGGCGGCGTGGTGTACGCCGATCCGCCGACACGCCCCACAGTGATGAACGTTCGTTACATCCCTGAAGAGCAACTGCCCAAAGGCGCGCGCACCTTCCAGCCGGAGAAGAATCACAAGACCTGGGGCAACCGCATCCAGCCGCTTGGCAGCTGGCGCATCGTTCCCTCCACGCGCACGCTGGTTGTGCTGGAAGGGCTGTTCGACATGCTCATCACGGCGCAGAAACTGCACCAACTCGGACGCGATGCCGACACGGTCGCGGTGTACACCAACGGCGCCAGTCCGTCTGCAAAAATGCACCGGTGGTTCAGCGAACACAGCGAATACGAATACGTGTTGTTGCGCGACCCCGACAAGGCGGGCGTCGAATGGGCGCACACTGTATCGGCGTCCATCCGAGGCGGCGGCGCGAAGGTGCGCACAATCAAACCGCCCGACCGGCTCGACCCGGACGAAGCCATCCTGAGCGGATGGTGGCCGTCCGCCATCTAATCCATCCCATTCCCTGTATCGGGGAGCGATCGCAAATCGCTCCCCGATTTCATTTCCCCAAGGAGAACCAATCATGTCAACGTTCACTCTTATCGTCCTTCTGATCGCAGCCCTCTTCCTGGGCTGGGCGGTCTGGTTCGTGATCGCCATGATCCGCTACATCGCCTCCGGCCAGTACGATGTGGACAAACGCCTGCGCGACATCTGCCGCTAAACCAAATTCAACAAGGAGAAAACAATGTCCAAGCAATACAACAAAACCACATTCGTCGGTCATCTTGGAACCGACCCGGAAATGCGCTATACGCCCTCCGGCACGCCCGTGACGTCCTTCAATGTTGCCAACAACGACCAGTACACCAACGACAAGGGTGAAGTCATCAAGACCACCACCTGGTTTCGCTGCGCGGCCTGGGGGAAGCAGGCGGAGGTCTGCAACCAGTACTTGCGTAAGGGCAGCAAAGTGCTGATCGAGGGCAGGCTCACACCGGATAAAAACACAGGTCGCCCGAGGTTATGGACGCGTCAGGACGGCACAGTGCAAGCCGATTATGAACTGAAGATTCTTGAAATTCACTTCCTGGATAACAAGAACAGCGGTTCCGAATCAGGCTCCGAATCCAGCGATGTGCAAGGTCCGTCCGAAGACGAAATTCCATTCTAGACACCAATCACGCAAACGGGAGTCCATCCGGACTCCCGTTTCAAACCCAGGAGACAACATAATGATCACCATTCAACAAGATACCTTGCACGCCGCGCTGAACGCTGTGACGCGCGCCAGCCTCAAGAGTTCCCTGATGGCTGCCTTTTCGCTCGTGCGGCTGGACGCCAACACCAACGGCGTCATGCGCCTGTCCTGTTTCAACGGCGAGACCGCCGCGCGCGCCGCGGTGAACGTGGACTGCAACGAAGATCTGTCTGTGAGCGTGGATGCCATGACCTTGAAAGCCGTGGTGGAGACCCTCGCGGGCGAAATCTGCCTGTCCGTGGAACAGAACTCGCTCATCCTGCAAGGCGCCTCCACAAAAACCACCCTGCGCATCGTGGACGAGCCGCTTCCCGTCATCGGCGAGGAAAGTATTCAAACCATTGCCACGCTCTCGGGCGTCACGTTCCGGAGTCTTGCACGCGTCCTGGCCTTTGCCTCCACGGATGATGCGCGTGCAGTCTTACAGGTACTGCATCTGATGTTGGATCAGGAATCCGTGATCGCACAGACAGCCGATGGATACTCCGCCGGTTACGTGCGCGAAAGCATCGAGGGACCAGCAGAACCCACCTCGGTTTCCCTGCCCCTGAGTTTTGCCCGCGTGCTGTCCACGCTGGTGGATGACCGCGACAAGATTCGCCTGGGAACTTCAGGACCCAATCGCTACATCTTCCAGATCACGAATGCAGAGAGTTCCAAAGACCTGACTCTGGCGACCGTCACCTCCGCGGAGAACTTTCCCTCCGCGCAGATCACGACCCTGATCGAAGAGGCGAGAAACAATACAATCGCTCACCTTCAGGTGCAACAGAACAGCCTGATGCAGTCCATCCGCATGGTGAACGCGATGGGCACGCAAAGCACGTTCATCAAGGCCGTGAACGGCGCGGCGAAGATCGCCTCTGCGGAAACCGAGACCGGACAGGCGCGCAACATCCTGGAAGGTACAGCCAGCGGTGAAGACACCAGTATCTGGCTGTCCGCCGTTTTTCTGAAACGCGCGGCGGAAGCCTGCAAGGGCGAACTAGCCATCCGGATCAGCGGCGGGCAGAAACCCATCCTGACCGAGGCGGGCAGTTTCACGGCGGTCATCATGCCAATGATGGTGGAGGGGAACAAGGATCCCTTCCCGGAGGATGAAGCCATCGCGATCCGCCTGCCTGAAATGGCAATGGCATAACCACCGAAAACAAATCGTTTCGAGACGGCGTGGCGTCGATGATGTCACGCCGTCTTCGTTTCCCAGGAGACTCATGATTACCACCAACAACCAGTTACTCCTTCACACACCCACCCATTACGAACAGCCCAAACTGAAGACCATACCCCTGCGCGAGCAGCCCGCCTATCGCGTCGCGCAAAACGCAACCGCCTGCAATCTCACGGAACTCATGGCGGCGGTGATTGGCGGGCAAAGGCAGATCGAGATCGCGCAGGCTCTGCTGGCGCGTTTCGAGGGAGACATCCGCCGTTTGTATCAGGCGCACCCGATGGAACTGGCGAAGGTCAAGGGCATCAGCCAGGCGACCGCGGTTCGGATCAAAGCCGCGCTCAATCTGGGCTTGCGGCTCAACCTTCCCAATGAAGAACGCCCCACGATCAATTCTCCCGCAGACGCCGCCGCGCTCGTTCAACACGACATGAGCCTTCTGGAAAAGGAGCACCTGCGCACATTGCTTCTGGACCGGCGCAATCGCGTGCTGGAAATCGTGGAGGTCTATCAAGGGTCGGTGAATTCCTCACAGGTGCGCGTGGGCGAAATCTTTCAGGCAGCCGTGGGGCGAATGGCATCCGCCCTGGTGGTGGTACACAATCACCCATCGGGGGATCCGACTCCTTCGCCCGATGATGTCGCTGTGACGCGCGCCATCGTGCAGGCGGGCAAGTTGCTGGACATCGAAGTGCTCGACCACCTCGTGATCGGCCAAGGCAGGTGGGTCAGCCTCAAGGAACGCGGGATGGGCTTCACGTAGGAGGATCCATGCCGATGCAACTGATGCTCGACTTCACTCCCAAACCGCTTTTCCAGCCCAAGCCAGTCGCCAGAAACACAAGCTGGGTGGATGTGAGCGATATTGCGAGAGGGACGGGTTTCACACTTCCAGTTGAAGTGAGCGTGTCCTTGAGCGATGCCCTTGCGCCCCTGCAAACGGAGGACGAAGCGGAGTACGACCAGCGCCTCTACGATGCCCTGTGGCTCGCGCATCATTATCTCTCGCTGGACCAACGCCAATCCATCACATTCACCTTCGACTTTCTGCGAGAAGACTCGCGCGGCGGAAAGTTGACGGAGGCCAGCCTGCGATTGCGGGTCGAAGAGCAAAACCAGCTTGTACTGATCGGCTTGCCGCAAGATTTCTAGGAGGCAACATGGCTTTCTATCTTGGCAGGCGCGGACCGGACGATCTCGTCCTGTTCCGCTCCTCTACAATCCCAACCAAAGAGTCGCATGGTCATCTGTATACGGCAGTGATCGGTCCGTTCAAGAGCAAGGTCGGGGCGAGTTACTTTGCCCGCTATGGACGGAACAACCCGCACATCCGCACGGCAGACGATGCCGAACGCCTGGCGCGCGCAGACCCGCGCATGGAACAGGCAATCGTCGAGGAAAGCATGACCGACGAGGAACTGGCGATTGCGCTGGAGTGCGACGCGCAGGATCAAGCCGAATATTCCCCACAACTCAACCTGCCGTTTCAATCCCGGCAGGAATTTTTTCAAACACAAGGAGCAATCTCATGCCCAACTGGTGCGAGAACGAACTGACCATCACCGGTCCCGATGTACGCAAAGTCTTGGAAGCCATTCGCTCCGAATCACATGCAGATGAGGATGCCCGCGTCCTGGATTTCAACCGGATCATTCCCTACCCAAAGATATTCAAGGATATGGATCAGCGCGCGCAGGTCTACCGCGAAAGACTCTCCGCAATCGCAAAGGATGATCCGCACCGCAAGCAAAAACTGGAATCCCTGGCCGCCGAATATGGCGTAGAACCCGGCGCGCCCTGGATTAAGGACGGCTACAACTCCGGCGGTTATGAGTGGTGCTGTGAGAATTGGATGACGAAATGGAACGCAACGCGCGTCCATCTCACAACCCGCGAAGACACGTCGCGGGATTCGTTCCACAAGACCGTCGCCTGCTCGCACTGCAAAACGAGTCACAAGATCGAAGGCATGACAATCCTGACCTGCGCGCAATGCGGCGCGCCACTGCCGGACGATCCGCCCATCCGGGCATTCCTGGAATTCGACACCGCCTGGAGCCCGCCCGTACCCGTCATCGAAAAACTGGCAGGCATGTTTCCGGACCACGAGTTCGACCTGAAATACTATGAGGGCGGGATCGGGTTCTGCGGTCACGCCCGCTGGTCCGGCGGCGAGGAACAGTTCCACGAGCAGGACGAATACAGCGGCCCGCGCGGCGGATGATTTCAATCTTCAACCACAAAAATCCAAAAGGAGCATTTCCATGTCCCATTATTACACTGAGCACCAGCGCATGAAGCCCGTGCTCGACCTGGCGCGCAAACTGGATATTGCCACCAATCCGCATCCCGCCGCGATCTTCGAGGCTGGGAACGGTGGCTTTCAAGTTTGGTGCACGCCATTGGATCATCCCCAGGGGTGGAACGGAATTACGATGAACTCCGGTGCATTTTCCAAGCCCTGCGAATACGTGGGCAGCGTGCACTGGAAATGGGAGGATGACAAAATCGTGGCTCTCGAAATTGAAACAACGGCGTACGCGCTTGCAGACCAGAAGCCGGACGAATACACCCAGTCCATGAACCTCTCGTTAAACGATCACCGCCGCACGATCTTCAACCGCGACGCGGACATCGAGTGGCTCAAGGAAAAAGTGACCTGGCTGTTCGCCGAGGCTGGAGCGCCTCTGCTACCGTTCGAGTATGAGCAGGCGGCGCTTTCTCAAATCGGACCCTACATCCTCGCCCATTACATCTCTGATGCAGATGAATACGTGGTGATCGTCTCGCCCGAATTGGATCCGCAGGAATTTTGCAAGCCCGGTTATGAGGTCGCGCGCACGCTGGAGATTTGGCGAGCCGGCGAGTTCCCCGCCGACGTGCCTCTGCGTCCGGATTACGAATACCAGGAGGCGGATACCGAACCCGACGAAGGTCCGCTGGTGGAACAGTATGAAAACGCCTCCCGCCTCGGCGATGACGGCTGGCTCGAAGCAGCGTTCGAAGACAGTATCAGCGGCTGGAGCGAATAGATCAAAATCCGCTCGGAGGGCGCCGATGTCGCCCTCCGAGCTTTTTGGAGAACCAACCATGACCACACTCTTTCAAGAAACCATTGAACATCTGTTGAAGTCCCACCATCTGCTGGACGCCTTTCAGACCCGGGAAGATTTTCACGTCCGCTTCGACATGCCCCCATACCAACCCCTGGTGATCGAGCGGCACGGCGAACTGATCAGCGTCGCGCACTATTACGAACAGAACGGCGACTTAATTGCTGACCCAGATGTAGAACTGCATTACCCATCCTGGACACCGACTGCGATCACCCAGGCTCTCGGATATCGCCGTGGGAAATTCATCGAGCGCGATGGCAAGACCTATGTGGACGCTCGCTTCCACAAGGAAGTCTCATCCTTCCTGGCGCTGTGGGCGCGGAATATCAAGGCGCAGGGTTGGGCGGTGAAAGGACAGGTGCACCATGACGAACGCGACTGAACCCAACATCCGCTTTCGCTACCTGTACCGCGATGCCAGCAACTACAAACAGCACGGCGAGGCGGTTTTCACCAACCACGACCTCATGCCTGTCGAGGAAATCGAGAAGCAAATCCGCGCCTTTCTGAAGGAGGGCGAATACTTCATCGCTCAGCAGGTGAACATCGAGGAATGGTTCTTCGACGCCCTGTATGAGGACGACCATCCCTGGCACGAGTTCAGCCGGGTGGAAGCCACAACCGCGCCTGCCTTCGATCCCGAGAACTGGAGCGAACACCAACACAAGAGAGACATCCGGGAATTCATTGCGGAATTGGAAACGGCGCGACGCTCAGGCTGGGACGAAACGAGGGTGCGCCCGGATGTCGCCCGGCTGCTGGCGAGGCAAAAGGATGAGTTGAAGCGGAGATTCGAGGCGGGGGAGGATGTTCTGAAATGAACGCATCCAAACCCGATCTGGTCATCCTGCCGTTCATAGCCTTGATCCGGGGAACATCCATTCATCTCACGTTCGAGCAGGCCATCGAGATGTTGAGCAAGGGAGATGGAACGCAGGTGCAAATCGAGCGCAGTTACCCCGGCGCGCCGCACGCCCTCGGCTGGACGATCTTCCGCCGCACTGCCGTGAAATACCTCTACGAAAACGAACCGCTCTTCCGCTTCGAGCGTGGCGCGCGGGCATATATCCGCAAGGCGTATGCCATCCGCTATTCGCTCAACGGCGACGATTGTCTCACCCATTCCCATTTACATCTCTAAAGGAGAAATCCATGTACGACTACATGATCGAAGAAATGGCGGATGCCATCACAAAAGATCTCCGCGTGGACAACAACGATGCGCTTCGCGTCCTCCATCAATTCTGGGAGGACAAGATCGCCCACGTCTGGCAGGTGGACGACGTGCTGGAATGCGCCATGAATGCCGGAAAACCGATCACCAGGGCGGACGCCCTGGAATTGTTGCAGAACATCTTCGAGGATCTCGACTCCGAACTGGGCATCACATGGACGACCCTCGAGGTTGAATTGCAGGAGTATCACCTGAACTGGAAACGACTGCCTGTTGATCAATACACCGAAGTGATCGGTGTCTTCAAAGTCTGGCGGCAGGGGAACCCGGTCGCCCACCAGGTTGGACTCTTTCCGGACCGTATCGAGGGCAACCTGCCGAAAGCCATCGCGCTTGCCAAATCCATGGCGGATGAAAAACCCGGTGCGCCGATCCTGATCGGCTGCGAGCCGCGGCAATCCGACAAAGTCGAGCCGTGGCTGGAAGTGATTCGGGCGGAGGAGGGCGCGCAGATCGAGGAAAAGGAGAAGCCATGCACGCGGTAAAGCCAGGACAACGCACCCACATCCTGACCATACATTCAAAGGAGTGAAGTATGTATCACTGGACCCAACCCTACGAAGACGACTATATCAAGGAACGGATCGAGGAATTGAGACAGGCGCAGGAGAACGCCGCGCGAAACGGCAAAATCCTGGTCGCCCCCTACGAGCAATTCTGGCTTCCGGTCTTGAACGACATGCCGGATGTGGAATATCTTGGTAGGCAAACGCACCGCGCGCCCTATGGGACGTTCGAACCTGCGGCCGATATGCCTTTTCATGGCGCGTTGTGGTTCACCCCGGAACCCGGCGCTGATCTCCCGCCTGCGTTGAAAAACATCAAGGAATGGATGCCCGCCGGCGCGGTGGTAGACATGAACGCCCGCACGGTGAAAATCCAGGTGGAGGAGATCGAGATCACCTTCACCAGCATTGACGTCAGCCTGAACGCGCATGAACTGCTGAGGGAGATCAACCGCGAACTGGTGCGCGTCAATGCGGGCGTGTATGTGTGGAGGATCGAGCCGGTGGATGAGGCCTCTCCCGTGCGCCATCTGTATCCTGACGGACGGATTCCCGTTCTGAGCAACGCGCACACGCGCGCCGACGTGACCGGTTTCGCCCTCCTGGCGGATCGTCCCTACCAGCGCACGCTCGTTTACGTTGGGATCGCCGCCCACAAGACCAGCGTGGAGAGTCTGTGGGCTTCGCTGATCCGCGGACGCGGCGGGTGTTCCCTGCGCGGCGCGTCTGTGTTGGCAGATGGCGAGGTGAAGATGGTGACCCAGCCATTGGCGGAATTCAATGTCCTGCACACAGGCATCATCTGCCGCAAGGCTCTGCCCGGCAAGTGGGAGGCAAAGGACGATGCGGTCTATGCCCTGGTCTTTGAACAAGGAACAGACGTTGAGTCGGATTTGCAGTCGCTGGCGTTGAAACGCTTGCAGGAGGCCCTGGCATTTCCCATACCGGACACGTGGGCTAAGGCCCTGTGGGAACATGCGCTGGAGGCGGAATACATCCAGCGTCTGGAAACCGGTGGGGATTGCCGCGGCGGAGTAAGAATTGATTTGACCAAACCCTGGCAGGAACTGGTGCAGAACCTGCTCGCGCAGGAAGCCCTGAAAGTGTAGGAGGATGTCATGTTCCAAACCGTTTCACCTCAACAAATCTTCGACCCGCGTTTTTGGCAGGTCTCGGAGGACAACGCCGCCTACTGGCTGGCGCAGTTGCGCAAAGCCGACTGGCAATACCTGCTGACGTTCATTGATGTGAAATTGCCGGTGAAAACAAAGAAGCAGGCGATGGCGGAGGCTGCCTTGCAGCATTACGAGTTTGTTGTCTGCGAGAGACGCGGGGACGTCTGGCAGTTGTGGACAGAGTTGCGCCAGACGCATCGCCTCCTGCTCATCCAGTTTCGCCACTCCGAGTCCGACTGGTCGCGCGGCATGGCGGAGTTCGTCCATTTGGGGAAAGGCGAGCCGCTGGGTTTTGTGAACATCGCCGGGCGGTTGTTCTGCCGTGTGAAGTAATAACCAAAATTCAACTCGATCCCCCATGCCAATCGGCGTGGGGGATTTTCATTTCAAGAAGGAGATTGGTATGCGTCCTCCCGCTATAGAGAAAATGGGTTGGTATCCCACATCCACCCGCGTTGCCGAATTGCTCACAACGTATTTCAAACCCGCCGAGTCTGGCAGATTGCTCGATCCCTGCGCAGGCGAAGGCACGGCAGCATCCATCCTGGCGAAAGCTTTGAACTGCCAGAGTTGGGGCGCGGAATTATCGCCCTCCCGCGCCGCGCTTGCCTCGGAAAAGATGGACCACCTGTTCAACGCGCCCTGGCAATCCTGTCACCTGACCAACGAGTCCATCACCCTGCTGTTTCTCAACCCACCATACAGCCATGACCGCTTGGGTGACCAGAAACGCCTGGAACTCGAGTTCCTGAAATCCACCACACCCAAATTGATGCGCGGTGGCGCGTTGATCTACATCGTGCCGCACCCGCTCCTGCGCGATCTGGATGTGGCTTCCCATCTGGCTGGGTATTACGAAAACATCACCGTTCATCGCTACCCTGAAACCGAATTCAATCAGGTCATCGTGATGGCGGTGAAGCGGTTGAAGTTCAAGATGCCGTCCAATGAGGAGGTTCAACAGGTGCAGGCATGGGCGGAGATCGAGCCGCCGATGTTGGTAGAAGTGGACGAGCCGTTGTACACACTCCTGCTTTCGTCCGACAAAAGCGCCAGCGGTCAGCCGGTCCGCTTCTCCCGTCTGGACTGGCAGCCGGAGGAGGTCGTGGATGCCACGCAGAAACGCGGCGTTCATTCCTCGAAGGAATGGCTCGATCTGCTCAACCCCTCGCGCGGATTGGGGGAATTCAAACAGCCGGTTATGCCTTTGAAAAAGGGACATATCGCCATGCTGATGGCGTCCGGCATGATGGGTACTCTGCGCCTGAATGACGATGATGGCAAGCCCATGCTGGTCAAGGGCCGCGTGGTGAAGGTTACGGAAAAGATTGAAGAGACGATGGACAAGAAGGGTAAGACAACATCGGAGGTCTTTCGAGATCGCTTTGTCTCGACGGTTGCCATCCTGCGACAGAGCGGGATCGAGATCATAGACAAGGTCGAGCCGCTCTCGAACTTAATGCACAAGTACGGCGACCAGATCGGAGCGCACATCCTCTCCACGTATCGCCCGCTGTATAACTTCGATCCCAAACCGGAAGAGATTGCCATACTAGACACATTGGGCATGAAGCGTAAACCGCTGCCCGGACAGGAAAAGCCAGGTCTGCTTCCGACACAACGTCACATCGCTGCTGGAATTGCAAGGGCGATCAAAAAGCATGGCGTTGGGAATGTGCAAGGCGAGATGGGCGTTGGGAAAACTGTCGTGGGCGCGGCAGTTTTGGAATTGCTGGGTGCCTACCCAGCCATTATCCTCTGCCCGCCGCATCTCGTCCCCAAATGGATTCGCGAGATCGAGGAGACCATTCCCGGCGCAAAGGCAATGGAGCTAAGTCGCATCGGACGGAATGCGGATGACCCCGGCGATGTGAATGACGTGCGCAGATTCCTGCAAATGTATAAGGAAGGAAAATTGGGGCAAAAGCCTGTTGCGGTCATCGCCCACACCTCTGCAAAATATGGCGCGGGCTGGGAACACGCGGTAATCCGCAAGAGGTTTGTGGATGAGGAGGATGGTCGCGTATTTGAAGCCTTGTCCTGCCCTGCGTGCGGCTTTCCGATCCAGATTGATCTACCCGGCGGGTTTGTGACTACCGCAACCACCATTGAAGAACTTGGCGATAAACGTCGATTCTGCCAGGCTGAAATCACCGGCTATGAACTGGATGAGCACAGGCGGCTGGTTCGCGACGAACATGGCAGCCCGGTCTGGGGAAAACGAAGTTGCGGCACGCCGTTGTTCCAGTTCGTTGGGCGGCGGTGGGCGATCGCAGATTACATCACCAAACATGCCAAAGGTGAATTCAAGTTGCTCATCGCGGATGAATGCCACCAGTTTTCTGCAAAAGCCTCGGATCGGGGTATCGCATTTCACCAACTTGTCGGTGCGACCAAATATGCACTGACTCTGACCGGCACGTTCTTCGGTGGGCGCTCGACCTCCATTTTCTGGCTGTTGCATCGCCTGAATGCCGGCGTGCGGAGAGACTTTGCCTTCAACGACGAGAAACGCTGGGCGCGCTTGTATGGCGTGCTGGAGACAACTCGCAAAAGCAAACGCACTGAAGAAGATGGCGACGAGGATGGTTTTACCGGTAATCGCCGCTATCAAAACCAGGCGAAGGAGCAGCCGGGCATCTCGCCCGCCATCGTGAACCGTCTGCTCGATACGACGGTCTTCCTGTCGCTGAAGGATTTGGGACTGGCTCTGCCTCACTACGCGGAGGAGGTCGTCACTCTGAATATGATGGACGAGCAGGGCAGACAGTATCGTTCGATGGAGAAGAAACTGCGCGACCTGGCGCTCAATAACCGCCGCTATCTCTCGACCTGGCTGCAATGGACTCTCGCTCGTCCGAATTCTGCCTTCCGTGATGAAGTGGTGGAGATTGACGAGTTGGATCGTAAGGGCGAGTTCGTCCGCAAGCGGCAACTGATGGCGCTTCCTGCCGTCGTTGATGGCGCGACCATGCCAAAGGAAGAATGGCTCGTGGATTTCTGCCGCTCCGAACGCAAGCAGGGACGCAAGGTGCTGATCTATCTCCGCCAGACCGGAACGCGCGACATTCAGGACCGCATCTTGAAAATCTTGCGGGATGGAGGCGTGCGCGCCGAGGTGTTGCACAGCGGCGTAAACCCCCGCAAGCGTGAAGAATGGATCGCCAAGCGGGTCGTTGGGCTGGATGCGCTGGTGGTCAACCCGCGCCTGGTCGAGACAGGGCTTGATCTGATCGCCTTCTCTTCTGTAGTATTCGGTGAGATCGAATACTCGTTGTATACCCTGTGGCAAGCCGTGCGCAGGGTATGGAGATTGGGTCAGACCAAACCCGTCAAGGCAATCTTCTCGGTCTACAATGACGCGATGGAGGCGCGTGCCCTGGCGTTGATGGGACAGAAGATGAAAGCCGCACAGCTGTTGTACGGGGATGAGGTTGGCGGCGCAATAGTACCCGAAGAAGACGGCGACATCCTGATGAAACTGGCGCGCGAAGCGCTGGAGTCGGCAGATTTGCCCGACCTGCAATCCCTATTTGCCGATGAGGTGGTTGTCTCCAATTCACCGATGGGATGCCCGACAGCCCCGAGCGCGCCGTTGCCGGTGCCAGAAGCGCCCAAAGTCGTATCTTGGGCAGATTGGATGTCGCAACGAAGTGTTGCAGTACAGTCTACCAGCCGCGGACGATCCAGGCAGGCGGCGCAAAATCAAATCTCGCTGTTCTAAAGTCCCGCATTCTACAGCCGAAATTGGTTATGAAGAATGCGGGGAAACGACACCAGCCCCGGTTGGATGCCTGGGCTGGTATATTCTGTTCAGGAGGATCGCGATGGAAGGAAAACCAAGATGTAAAAAGTGTGGTCGGGTCTTGAAGTCTCCTGCCAGCATCGCCAGGGGAATGGGACCCAAATGCGCGGGAGTTGCCACAGCGCGCGGAAAGAGTTTTCGTGTCAGAATGAAACGGAGTTCTGGAACGGCATACCAAAGCGTCGGCACAGGTGGACGGCAAGTGCCGCTCTTCTCTGGTGAAATCCCTGCCAAGCCATTGAGCAAGCGAGAGCAATATCGCCGTCGGCAGGAGGAACGCAGGCGCATGTTCGAAATGCGCGAGGCGTTCCAATGCGGCTTGCTGTTGCCGCAGCGCAAGCCGCTGGTGTACGTTCCGCTGAAGGATGGTAACTGGATGGAAAATCCAAGCGGCAGGATAATTTCGCACGAGAGATTACAAGAGTATTTGAGGCGATACCGGTTCATCTAAATAGCAAGCCCCTGATAGTGTGAAAATCAGGGGCTTTTTTGTTTAAAACTTAGTTGGGCCGCTCTAGTAAATCGCGATTTGCATTTCTCATTTTCCCATTATTAGATTTGGATCATGTGCAAGAATACCAAACACCTTCATTAAGTCTCACTCTTATCTTATTCGTCTTCGATCTAAAACTGCTTTTTCTGTAACGTGTGAAAATGATCTTTTAATTAACCTGCACTCCAACAATTTCTGCTCCTGCGGAATCTCGCACAATATGCATATGTGAACTACGATATAGCAAAATTCCGTGTCCTGCTAGATCAAAAGGAAATATCTCAGATGCCCCTAAAAGATCGGAGACAAGCCAATATTTCTCCGGTTCGCCTATCATGATCGCCCGAAATAGCCATTCAGCTAGTGCAGGAGATATGATTGAATGACTTTTATGGATACAATACCTTGATTTCGATCGGAACTTGATCACAGACCAATCAGTCAATGTTTGTACAACACGTTCGACAGCGCGGCGCACGGTTGTTTGATTGCTGTGTTTTTCCAAAACTCGGCTAATAACCTCTGTTTTATTGAATTCCTCTTGCAAGTGCCCTAACCGTCCGATCACTTGGGCCGTCTCACGAAAAACCGGAAATTGTGCAATTGCCATACCCCAATGCAACGCTAATTGCTCAGTAGGTTCAATTATCGGGAATATCTCAAGGGCATCGGTTCGGATTGAGCTCTTGGATGAACCTATATCGAACCAGAGATGGGTGAGTAGATTACTAGTCCGTCTGGCGGATTCTTTGCCCAATCCCTGTCCAACGAGCCATCCTTGTAGAGTTCGAGGCTCCTCCTTTTTTATCGCCAACTCCAGTGCGTGCTCAGCCCATTGGTATCGAACAAAACGATCGAATATCGCCATGCAATTATCCTTGCGACAATGGTTTATTTAGCACATGACCCAAAATATCCCAGGCCAGTCGGCGTTCCAGTTTATCATGAAATGGCTGATTGTCATAACTGCGCAGGCAACTGTAGCAGCTTGTCTCCGGGCTGCAACCACTGCATTCAGAGACACGCCTGTAAGCAGATTCGAACACATCGAGCAAATGCTCGTGAATATGCTGAACATATCCAGAGCCACCTGGCGTATCATCGAAGAGGATGAAGGAGGGATATCCATCTGTGTAATACACCAAACCGCCCACATCTTCGCGTGGAATGTCGAGGGCATCGCTAGCGCCATTGAGAATGGCGTATAGGAATGAATACACCTGTTCCTCTCGGGGCATGGAAATGCTTAATCGCAATTCCAATACATCTGTCATGAAGCGATGACCAAGATGATACGGCTTAAGGCTACCAGGACAAGGTTGATGGGTTAATGGATTGTCGTGACCTTTGCGCTTTACCCGAGTTGGTTCAATCACATCAGCATAACCACAAGTAGTGCAAACATTGAAGCCCTGCCCATAGCCGTTGTTGACCAGAGCCAACCATGCATAACGCGAATAACCTTTCAGAACTTGCACACCAAATGAAAAGGCAGGATCCGGAGCCAAGTCAAGACTGATCTTTCTGGACAGATCGTTGGGGTTAAGGCTGTAATGCGAAAAGTAAACACGGCTGGCATATATATGTTCCGGCGGCTGTTCGCCGGGTTTGTCAGTCTTTGAGTCGACAAGAAAACCATGTTCGGGAACAATGAATACGCCCTTTTGTCGGCTCGCGTTGATTGGCTGTTGACAGGAGCCGCAATGCATCGGCGTTCGGTCATCTCCCGGCACGACAGTCATGCGTTTGCATTCATTGCAGATGGCATACGCATACGGCGTCCAAAGTCTGTTCGGCATTTTGCGAATGGCGCGGCTGTACCAGATCTGTTTTGCGGCAACAACCTGACCGCCGGGGGCAAATTCCGAAATTGCCACCTTCAGGTCGCGGTCCAATTCGATGTCTCTTGCCTCTGGAATGTTCAGATGGTCCGTTTGCAAACGAACGACATCGGTGGGGAAACCATATTTGGGTAGGACATTGTGGGTTCCCAGATAGCCAATTAGATGCCGCTTGCGAATTTGGGTCTGAATTTCTTGATACTGATGTGCCTTAATGTGATCGCGCGCTTGTGAGGCTTCTTGTTCAAGCCGCTCAAATTCGCGCAATTCTTCCTGAATGATCTGTGCGGTCTTATCCAGGATGGCATCTTCACTGTCTATCAGCTCCTCGACCCAACCCCAGTTCTCCAGTTTCAAGGTTTGCCTCAATAACTGTTCATTGGGAACGATTCGGAAGAGAGCCGATTCAAGTTCTAGGGGCCGACCTAGCAGGAATTGGCGCAGCAGTTCCGGTCCAGAAAGTGACGGATCGGGAGGAGCAAAGAAATCTCCTGTGTACTGATACCTTACCCTTTCCTTTGCCCAACGGAAGAATTCGGCAAACACAACAGAGTGTAAATGGCGGCGGATGATCTTGTCGTTTTTCAGGGAGACGATCGGCGGGCGGATTTTCCCTGAGATCATGCGTTCTGGCTGGTCATAGAAGGTCAAGTCATGCGGGCGGCGTTGGGCGAATGTAACGACAAGTGCGACGCTATCCGTGCGGCGTCCCGCACGCCCGGCGCGTTGGATGTAATTCGCCGTTGATGGAGGCATGTTACGCAGAACAATCGCGTTCAAGTCGCCTACATCCACGCCCAACTCAAAGGTGGTTGAACAACTCAAAACGTTCAATTTGCCAACAACAAAATCCTTTTGGACCTCCGCTGCTTTTTCCGGCTTCCATTGAGCAGTATGTTCCTGCGCATTCAACGGCATAATCGGAGAATGCTGGTATTGATACCGATATATATTATCTTCGATCCAGGCGCGGTGATTTTCCAGCGGTTCGAGCCTTCCTCGACACCCGTACGTAGGACATACGCCACCCACATTGATTGCCGACAGATTGCGACAACGGATGCAGATATACCAGCCGGAAACATCCTCACCGAGCGTTGGAATGATTTCCCAGACATCATGCGCCATGAGATACGCTATTCCTTTGTTGTTAGGGAGGGTCTCAGATTTCAGCCACCAGTCTGAAACCGGGCTATTTACGCCGGTCAAATGAGACCAAAGGCGCTTCAACAAGTCGAGCGCCATATCACGTGCTTTGGAATCATCATCCAGGTCAGGATTCCTACGCTTTAACAGCCGCATCACAAAATCCAGGCGGCTATTGTTGTGTGAGGCAGGCAACCAGGAATAGATGCCATATTTGTAGGAACTCTCGGCATCGTTTTCGCGGACATAAAACGGACGTGCGCGGGGGAGGAAATCATCGCGGCAGGAGCTGAGCAAGTCAATCCCCTCTTCGCTCAATAGATAAGAGACTGCTCCTTGGCGGCGGAGAGTATTCAACAGGACACTCAGTAAATCAAATACCTCATCTTCCTGAAAACTCCAGGGTGTTTCGAGAAGTTCCTGTGGTGGTCGCCAGTTTTCTTTACTTACCGGTCGGAAGATCATCAATCCCACGCCTTCCAGGCTCAGGCGTTTATCCAGGCCACTGAATTCCTGCATTAGCCAGACGGCAATCTGTTTGCGTTTTTTGTCCAGCCCGTCCCGTTCATCGAAAATTCGGTAACGGTTTGCTACAGGTAATAGACGGGAGAGTGCGCCCGATAAGCGTAATGGTTCTTGCAACTGGGTGGCTTGTTTGAGCATCTCCACGATCAACCGGCGATGCAGGCTTCGCTGTTGAGCGCGCTCCAAATACGAGGCAAAGAACGCGGCTTGCTGGCGGTTATCCGTAAAGATGAGCATCTTGCGCCCTTCACCGGGAAATTGACGCTCATTCTCCTTGCGCGCCGATGGAACATCTTCATAAAGCCTGCCAGCCAGCACGCTGACGGGAGCATCCTGCCCCGTAAGGAAGCGGTAAATCACCCCACTCCGGGTATAAGTAGAACAAGACGTGCAGCGGCGCAGTGTCGTCCGCCTGCCCATTTCGACTTCAGAGACAGGAAGGAATGGAACTCCACAAGAACAACGATTGCCAACTACGCCACGTTCATACAAGGCTCCGCAGCGTATACATAGTTCCATCGCATGGAGATTCTCGCCATCCGGTTTTTCGTCCGCTTCGGCACCTCCTTCTATCAAGGCATCTTCGTCCGCCTTTGCCAGCGAATCATCCAACGAAAAATATTTTAGATTCCTGGCTTCGATTTCATTGGGATACAACACACTGTTTTGCGTGAGATAGTCGCGCCACGGTTCGATTTCAAATGCAAGCCCCTCGGTATCCAATTCGTTACCGCCGGTCTGATTGCCTATCAAATAGGCTGCGCCGCAACGGGTGCAGTTGGCTAATTCGAAAACGCGGCTACCACAATGAGGACAGACTTTATGGCGTTTGAGGAAGAACAACGGTTTTGCATTATCTCCCTGGTGCTCTGGTGCATGGGTATTCAGACAGACGAAGGCGCCTTCCAAAGCACGCAGGAAGACATGGTAGCGCGCCGGTAAGAGCGTCGCATGTTCCGGTGTCTCACGGGCAAGGATCGCGGCAGAGACAAATTCAGCGAGTGTCTCTTGAGCCTCAACGGGCGGCAACATTTCAAAGACTCTTTGAGCGGCTTCTTGCAATAGTGCTGGTTCCTCACGCAGAAATGCGCGCAGAGTTCGCAGATTCTCATCACCGCGCAGAATATGGAATATAAAGAGTGGTGCAGCGTGTTCCGAGTTAGTCTCTGTTGCCTTGATCGCCTGTTCCAAAACATTGTTGGGAACACCCGGCAGAGTTGCAGCGTCTGGTTGCTGGAATGACCCGCTATTGCGCCAGTCTTCGGCGATGCTTGCCAGAAGGTGATAACTCTGAGGGGAAGGTTTACCCCACGATTCTCCCAAGGCGCTTTCTGGCAGCCGCTCGCCGCGGATAATGTCCTGTTGTGCAGGATCATTTTCCTTCCATTCAAAGTCCAGGGCGAAGAGATCCCTGGCGAACTTTACAGTTTGCTCTGAACTCTCAGGCGTATCTTCACCCAGGGTTGCGCTTGTCAAAATGGCTTGGAGACGCTTCTGCCCGCCAAAAGTGACGCGATCCTGCAGCCGGCGCAGGAGCATGGCAATTTCAGTGGCTTGCGCGCCATCGTACACATGGGCTTCGTCCAGCGCAATGAAATGCCAGTGTTTTCCAGTTTCGCCATCGAAGAGCGGCGAATCATCAGGGCGAAGCAGGAGATATTCCAGCATGGCATAGTTGGTAAGTAGAAGACGCGGTGGCTCTTTCTGCATCTGTTGCCGGCTGATCAGTTCGTTCTTCAGCGGTTGACGATGATGGATTTTTTCGTATTCTTTGAGCGCCTCTTTGTCTTGCTCTCTGGTTTCACCAATATAGCGCCCAAATGTGATGCCATCATATTGGGCAAGGACCGCACGCAAGCGCTCCATCTGGTCGTTTGCCAGCGCATTCATGGGGTAGAGAATCAAAGCGCGCACACCCGGCTGAGAGAGTGTCCCGGCTTCCGCCTCGCGCAACAGGTGGTTCAGGATTGGAATGAGAAAAGATTCGGTCTTGCCACTGCCCGTACCAGTGGTCACGATGACGTTGCGTTGGTCGTTGACCATCTTGCGGATGGCGGCTTCCTGATGTTTATAGAGCGGACGCTCCCACTGTAAGCCATCCTTATGACACAATTGCTCAAAAAGCGGGGATAATACACCTTCCCCCACTAACTCGCGCAGGCTTTTGCCTGTTGCAAACGGCGGTGTGATTTCGATGTACGGTCCCTTGAGCAGCAGGTTTTCTTCTTCCAGTGCGCGGGTGAACTCTTGACGCAAACGCTCGTCCTGAAACGGCTTGATGGTCTTCAGATAACGGATATAGGTTTCTCGAAGATGTCGGGTGGTATATATCGGATGGAGCGACATGAACTTACGATCCTTTCAATGGGGCATAAACGTTATGAGGGGAGGACGCGGAATATTTTACTTCCCTAATCATTTGATAGGGGAATTGAATAGGAAACATGTCACTGGCGCGGGCGCATGTCTGTCCGTGATTTTCCCAGGCTTCCCAATATTCTTGACCGCGAGGCGCAATGAACTGTTTACATCCACAAAGATAAGCGCTCTTCCTATCTCTCATAAGAACATATTTTGAGGAGAGATCAATCTCGATTTTTGTTCGGCTGTCCCAAAGGGCGACGAGAAGGCGCGGTCTTTCTTTACTTGGGAAGAATACCTCCTGGCGACCAGCGCGCTGTATTTCAATAATCTTTCCCCATCCTGCATCTGAATGTACCCAATATCCGACCCAGACAATATCGTTCGGAAGAGGATGCTTTCGGCTTAATTCCAGCAGAAGACGAGATCGTAACGGAGTGTCTTCTCGATTCAGCACTTCCTGCACTGCAAAGGATGGCTGCGCCGATAAAGCCTGCGCCGCGTCCGTTTCTGATAAATGCCCCGCCTGAATTTCCTGCCAAATGTATTCCACAGCTTGAGTATCCTGGCTCTGAATCAGAGTCTGTAATGCCTTATAAATAATATTTGGGGCTTTTGCCATCTTCAGAACCAGCCATGCGCTCTCAGGCTTGATGGTCTTCGCCTCTTGAATCAACGCGAGATATTCCTGGATGAAATCTCCCTGATGTGTTTGCAGTTTCTCCAAACTCTCGACGCGGAACATGTGCATCAGGAAGGCGCGGCGCGTATTCGGATCGCGCGAGGCAAGCCAGCGTTGAAATCCAAGCAGATGAAGCAGGCTGCCTTCGTTCCAATGGCTGACGCACCACTTGATCTCTTCATCTCGTTCCTGAATATGGTTTTGCGTATCGAAAATGCAAGCCTTCTCAGCATGAAGGACAAACGCGCGCGTTGGGCGAAGATGCAATTCCTGTTCGATTTGCGCTAGCCTCTCTTTGGGGTTGACCAGGTCCACAGAAATGGTGTTTTCGGGCGGATCTTTCGGCAGAGGCGGAGCATCATCGGGCGCCGCGGCGAGGAATTGGACTTTATACGAGGCAGGCGGCAAACTGATTTCGTCAGGCAGATCTACTCTCCACCAGCCAGCGGCTGGCATGTAATCGCTCGAAAATGCATCATCAGGCAGGCGAATTTCCACGGGATCAGCCCAGGGCTGCCAAAGTGACCACAGGCGCAGGCGGCGGTGACGCAAGGGACGCGGTTCGTACCAGTGTATCCGCCAGTTGCCGCCATCCACCCATTCAAAATGACAGACGCGTACATCCAGTTCCTGGGTCAAACGCAAAATAGGAAGCGTAGTCAATAATTCACGCGAAGCATCGAGTAGTTCAAGCACAAAATCAAAGACCGATTGTTCGCCGTGCGCGCGCAAGGTATCGGAAAAACTATCCAGGCGAAACTCCAGGTAATGTCTGGCGCGTTCGATTTCCTGGCTTTCGGTAGAGTGGAGCGGCTCGGATTGCCCAGGTACTTTCAGATGCAAGGCAATCAACGGGGCTTTTTCCTCCATCAGCGGCAATTCCACACGTAAGCGCGGTGCATGACTTTGGAGCAATTGAGCCAGCGGAAGGCGCAGTGGATTGCTTTGCCATTCGAGTGCGGAAGCAGTATCCAATTGCAATGACCAACGCAGACGCGGGATTGCCAAGTTTAATGGGACGCGCACCGCCTCAGGTTGTAACGGATATTCCAGCCCTAATTGTGCATGATCTGCATTTCTCTCTACTCGAACCTGCCAGCCGTTGGAGGCCCGCTGTACACTGATATCGTCCTGCAAAGCCGTCAATCCACATTCTTTAGGGATATGGACATGAAAGAGAACCTCTTCTGCACCTTGTGGACCTGGCAAGTAATACGACCGCAATCCTGTTATTTGGATGTCATGCCAAGTACGGAAAGGCAACACGATCTCCGTCCGTGCTGGTCCGAGCGCCAGAAGATGATATGTACCGATCGGTCTTTCACCCAACCAACGACGCAGATCAAGCAGCGCACAGCCCTCTTCGATTTTTATCTGATATGGCAACTCCTTTGCCGTTCCCTCCCATTTGCCGCCTGGCTGTGCCGCATAATGCGATTCGAGTGTGAGATTCCAATCCTTTAAGTCGGCTTCGGGATGCTGCACATTGCGCAGCGGCAAACGCAACCACGGCGCTCCGAGGAAGAGCGTTTTCTCCTCCACAGGCAGGCTTTGAGGATGAACCGCCTGACCTTCCAATGTCGGTTCATAGACTGCGCTGACGGGAATTGGCGGACAAACATCCTCCCCGCCGCGGAGCAGACGAATCAGTCTCACATTCGTCATGTCCCACGCCTGCGCCTGCCAGGCATCCCAGGGTGAAGCAAAGGGATGTAACTCCTGCACTTGCCGCGCGTCGCTTTCGAAATGGAGCGCAACATCTGAGGGGTAGAAGAGCCAGATCGTTTGGGCAGGCAGGCTGGGGGTCGCGGAACGAGGCGATCCATCTTCCAGGCGAAATGCCAGCAGGGGCGTTGATCCCTCCGCTGGAAGTAATCGCAGGGAGTGTTTCAGGATGACCTTGTCCTCTTGTTTCTGGCAAATCAGACTGATCTGTACATGTTCTGCGGGTTCGGTAAGCAAGGATTCCGTTTCCTCGGTTTGCCATTCCTGCCCACTGCGCTTCGTGCGGACATTCTTCTCCTCTACCAATATTTCAATCCCGCCTTTCAGACAGCGGATATGCCAGAAATGCGGATTGCCCGCCTCTTCCAACGAAACAGGCTGAGAAGGGAGCAAGAGTCGAAATGCGGGTTCATACGGCTGGAAGAAGAGACGCGGCAAACGCCTGCGTTGGGATGGTTCAGGGGGATTTTGCAGATAATTCTCGAACGCTTGCAGAACGTAGGGACGCAAGCCCAGTTGTTCTGCTGAAGGCAGGGGTTCGCCTTGAATTGCCTGGCGCGCCATTTGGCGGCACTTATTGAAGAAGCGCAGCGCAGGCTCCCCTCCATGTTGGAAGAAATGTTGCACGATGTCGTCTACGAATAATTCCACAGTGGAACGATCTAGCAGACTCGTAAGCGCGGATGAATCGTCCAACCCCGAAAAACGCGGGTTTTGAACGCTGGGAAGCAGGATGTGTTTGAAGAAATCGGGCAGAGAAAAGACAGGAATTCCACCATGCAAACGGATCGGCGTAACATACTTCAACCCCGATATGCCCTGAAATGTACGGAAGCCATGACTTTCCACAATCTCAAGGAAAGATTCTCCCCAGTGATGGTTATGTAAATGGCTTTCGCTATCGAGCCCAACTGATTCAGCGACCTTTTGCCAGAAAGCACGCTCATCATTGAGTGCGGCTTTGAAAGCCAGATAGGTCACAAATACGGCCGGATAGTTTTGTTGTAAACGACGTGTGGCTTCGGCGATACCGTGCCTATTGATAAAATCTTCCAGAGCCTTTTCCAACTCTGCATATTCCGCCTGGTTGAGCGGAATCTCCGCCAGCAATTCAATTTGAGAGAGATATGGGCGAAAGCGGTTTTCCCAATCTTGAAGGTGCATGAATCTTGCTCCTGGAGAGACCCTAAAGGTTTCTGGAAAACCTTTGGAACTGGTTTTCCCTAAAACAATTTCTCCTGTTTCGGCAACGCGTCGGCGCGCAGACGGGCGTTATCGGCATACATCATCAATTGCGGATCATCCTCGAAGACGCGCGCAGGGAGACGCTCCGCGACCTGGACGATGGTGACATACTCGCGTTCTTTCCAGGCGCGGCTGAATCCTGCGCGGATCGCCTCAAGACGAAAAGTTTTTAGCCGCCCCTTGCCTTTGAGATATAGGGCAAACTCGCGCAGGAGACCCTTCTCGCGCAATGCCTGCATGTCGCTCTCTTTGCCAGGATCGGGCAAATACCAGCGATCCGTATCGTCTTTCAGGAAATTTTCTTCCAAGATGTCGCGCAGTTCAGGCATGGACTCGTATGAAACCTGGTGCAGTTCCTTTTTGAATTTGTTCGCCAACTCCGAATAGGTCTGCGGACCATCGCCCTGCTCAGAATCGAGTTGACGGCGCAGCCACTGGATTGCGCTCTTCTCGTCGGTGATGAATAGTGGCAACTGCTCGACGCGTTCCGCCTGCAAGCGCAGACGGTCATACTTTGCTGCCTGCGGGAAGGTGAAGAACATGCCATCGCGTTCGGCGAAACGTTCTTTCAAGCCTTGATAAAACTCAGGCGCGGAAAGCGGCACGGACAACCCGCGCTGGATGTGATACGCCACCATGCGGTCATAGAGGAGGTAAGGTGCGCGCTCTTCGATGAACTCGATGAGATGGTCTCCTTTGAGCGTTGGCGGAGCGACGTGCTCCAAATGCTGGCTAATGAATTCCCATGCCCCGCGTACACTGCCGTTTTCAGCAATAAATTTTTGCTCGAATTCCGCCGCGGGCTTGTAAGCAGAGATGATCAGGTCTTGCTTGACCGCGCTGGTGGTTGTGACTTGTTTGAATGTGCCTTGCTTTTTATCCAGCGTGCGAACATCCGCAATCATAAAGCCCGCCCGTAACAAGGCTTCGAGAATGCTGTTCCAAACGGCATTCTGTGAGTTATGAAACTCAACCGTCATCCAGCGATTGGGTTTGAGAACGCGGTAAAACTCACGAAAACAAGACTCCATCAATGCCTGATATTCAGGCAAACCCTTGCGCTGAGTTTTGTTCACTACCGCTTCGGGTTCGTTGTTCGTAAATACGCCCAGCCAGGCTTCCCATAGGAAGTTGAGTTCGGAATACATCAAATTGCCACCGAATGGTGGATCAACGAAAACATAATCAACAAAATTGCTATTCAGATTTGCGCTTTCTGAAGAATTCGCACCAATCAAGGCATCCAATCTATTATTTTGCAATTCAATTAATGCTTGAGAAATAAACTGAACGTTTCGTTGGAAAGAAAGGAATACGTTTGGTGGAGTTATGATGCTTGCAACATACAGAGTCCCCGATAAAGGTCCTCCACCTTTCTTATCGGCTCTGAAGCGGCGCAATTTAGAAGCATAAGGAATGATCGCTGTAAATACCAGTTTCAGTGCTTGCTTGGTACGAAAATCATCCTCTTTACTGATCTTGCTCCATAATGTCGCCAGCGCCCATAGATTGCAGCGGGTGTAGAAGTGGTGGGCGTGTGTAATGCCAGCATGAACTCCCGCACGCCACGTATCTCCCCAATTGTCGCCTTTGAACATCATGGGTGTAGTAGGAAAAGGATAAGGAATATCGCTGTTCTCGATCTTCTCGATGAGCGCCAGGTCATGTTCATCAGGGCGTTTTTCGTGGCGTTTTTTGCCTACTGAATAATTGATCAGCACGGGCACTTGCTTTGCCATGCGCACGGTCTGCCCCAGGGCGCGGTCATATTTGGTCTCGAAGGCGCGCTCGGCGCGCTGGGTGCGGCTCTCCTTGCGCGGGCTTTTGCTCAGGCGGGTACGGCAGGAGGGGCAGTCCCAATCCTCGCGCACACTCCCTTTTTTGTGATCCACTGCCACGTTCCAGAAGATCATCTCCGTCCCGCAGGATGGGCAGAGGAAAACATCTGACCAAACAGTGTAATTGATTTTGCCTTTGACACGCTCTCCCTCACCCCTGTCCCCTCTCCCAGAGGGAGAGGGGGAAGCATGCCACGTTTCATACATCCAGCCGCATTCCTTTTCCACCTCTGCCAGAATGCGTTTGGCTTCGCGTTCGAAGGCGCGTGCATCTACAGGTGTGTTGTAGTTATAGGCAATGAAGGTCGCGGCGGGAGAGAGATCAATCAACACCGCTTTGCGCGCCCCCAACCGCGAGATGGGCTTATCTCCATCCCAGATCACGCCTTCTTCATCCACGCGGTAACCAAGGCTTTCCACGGTTTTCTTGTCGCCGCATAATTGCGCCGCGACGCCTGTCATGCCCGTGCCGCAAAAGCCGTCCAGCACCACGTCGCCAGGGTCGGTGTAATGCAGAATGTAACGCATGATCGCTTTGTGCGGGACCTTGGTATGGTAAGAGTGCGCATTGTAGATCGGGTCGTTCTTGCCTTCAGACACATCCGAGGCGAAGGGATCGCGGTGATATGCCCTCACCCCTAACCCCTCTCCCGAAGGGAGAGGGGGACGTTCCCGTTCCCATTTCTCGATGATTTCAGCCAGAAAGGGATTCGGGCAGGCAGTGTAATAGGGCGGGTCGGAGAGCGCCAGAATCGCTTCGTCGCTGGCTTTCGGGAAACCTGGTGTCTTCCGAAATTCAGGATCCTGTAAACGCAGGCGCAGTTTTTCCAACCAGACTCGGCGTTCTTCTTCGTTGCGTTGAGGAACGGTCTTTTCGGTAAGCAGATCCAGTTGAGGCATGAGGTCTCCGATTAAATTCAACTCATCATCATTTCAGATGTCATTGCGAGTGGAGCGAAGCAATCCCCTCTTGGGCATAACGATTGCTTCTCGAAGATCGCAATGACATGATTACCTACCAATCCAATTCAATCCGAATCTTGTCGCGCTTCTTGTCGCCCAGTTGTTTCTGCAAAAGCGTATCCAGGCGTTGGTACAGTTCTTCCACGGTGCAGGGCATCCCAGCCTGTGTGAGCGCCAGCAGGAACTCAGTGCCATTCAGCACGACTTTCTCCAATCCCTGCAGAGCATCGTTCACTGATTGAACGAAAATCTGGGAAACGCTGACGGGCAACTTCCCATCGCGAATGAACGATTGGATTTGTTCCCGATAAGGTGATTTAAGCAAAGCGACATCCTCGCTGACCTCGGGCTTTTGCAGTTCCTCGCGCAGGCGCGTCACCCAGGATGTGTGCAGGCGATCCAGTTCCTGAAGAACGGTATCCAATGTCTCATGCACAGACTTCCTCCCGCCTTCCGCGCGCGGGTCGAAGCCGCAATGTGGACATTCGGTATGCTCGCGCAAGTCGTCTTTAGTCAAGACGGGACAGGCGCGTAACGAATCGTTGAAAGTCTGTTGCAGTCGGCGAAATTCACTCTCTGGCAAAATCGAAACCTCCTGCAACGCCAGCAATTGCCTCCAGCGTGGGTCCTGCGTGAGAGAACGTTTGCGCTCATCGCCTGCTCGATCCAACCGCGCGCTCTGGTGAAGTTGCAGGTAGGCGTCCATGTAGGCGGAGCGCAGGTTGCTCAATCCGCCGTTTAAGCGGGAATAAAGCGAAGGGTCGGAACGCGTTTTGGGATCGCGGAGCCAGCGGATTTGTTCTTGCCTGAGGCGGTTCGCTTCCGCCTGCCAGGGATGACTCGCGGGCAGTCGTAACTCCGCGCGGGTGACGTAATTCAGATGAGGCTGTAACGCCTGGAGCAATTCCCGCATCTGACTCAGTCTTTGCAGGGTCTCGCGTCCCTTGAGTTTGGCGCGCACCTCCGAGACGCTCAACCCAAACTGCCGCAAACGTCCAGGCGTGTTCAGACGCTCCAACGCTTGAAGCAGATCACGGTAGCCTTCCAGTTCCTTCCGCCATTGTTGGCTCTCTTCAGCCGACAAAATCATTTCGCCCAAATACCGCAATCCCTCGCGCAGGTTGTCGAGCGCCATTGCCAGGCGCGGCAGTTCGCTCTCTGCCAAACGACTTACATCCTGCGCGGCGCGTTCATGTTGCGACGAATCACTCACCCATTCCACGGGCAATCCCAGTCCCTCGAACAAGGCTTTGAGCGATTGTTCTGGCACAGGCTTGGGACGGGCGATAGTGGAAAAATGCGTGAGGTCGTTCACCTCGATCCGCGCCACCTCATCCAGGTCGTCGGAGGTGAAAGTGCGCCCCATCCATGTCAGGGTGATTTCGCCCTGGCGAAGAAGCGCGGCAAGAACCACCATCAACAATTCGGGTTCGAGATTGAAGGTCAATTCGCGTTCGCGACGCGGATCCACGCCGATCAATTCCTTTCGATTCAAGACGCGCCCTGCGCCGAGCGCCTCCAGCCTGGATAAGATGGCTGAGGCATATTTCGATTCCGCGCCAGTGTATGCGGGCTGACCCTCCCCAATGCGAATCAACTCCAACCCTTCGAGAATACTCTGCGCCTGTTGGTTGAGCGGTCCGCCTGCCAGCGCGCGCAACGCTGCCTGACACGCCTGTGGCAGGGAGAGTTGGGTCAATTGAATGCGACCGAACGATGGATAGTCGCGATACTTCTTTTGAAAGTAATTATTCAAAATCGCTGAGGTCAATTGATAGACCTGGTCGCGCAGACTGGATTCGGCTCTTGCCAGACGATACTCCCCCCAACTCTCTGCAACGTTGTGACTCGATTTGCCATATCGAACATCGAAGGCGTGAGCGAAATTCTCGCGCAGCCAGCGCGTAATCGTGCTCAGGAACTGGTCGGCTTTGCGTTCATATTGAGTCTTGTTGCTTCCAGAAGAGATTGCCGCCATCTCGCGCGCTCCTGCGTACAACCGCAGATTCTGGTGAAAGAGGTCATCGGGCGCATGCAACAGAAAAAAGACCTCATCATCCTTCGGCGCATCTTTCTTGCCGTTTTGCTTGAACAGGCTGAGAAAGTGAATATAGAAATCCCGTTCGGGTTGGGTGTGAGAACGTTCATCCCGCGCGCCCAAAAAGACATAACCATCGCGCGTCATCCCATGCCCAGACCAGGGAATCTCAGTCTGCCAGATACGGAACCCAGGGCGGTATGTGCTTTCGCTCAATTCCAAAATTCGCCTCAAGGCGTCGAAGTAATAGCGATCTAGCACCTCTTCCTCGAGGACCGCCGCCCGCTGTTCGATCAACGCGTCGAAATCCACATCCTTGTCGAGATCGAGATAGTATTGGTCGTTCTCTCGGTTGTGGGAAATAAACTGACCACTTACCGCGCGCGAGATTTCCTGCAAGACGCTTTCGACACTTGTCAGAAGAAACGCTGCATCTGCTTCGGGAATCGGCAAATACAAACACAAACGATCCCGCAGTTCCTTGGGCGTCAATCCAATTGGAGCGCGGAGATCGCCCGTCGTCAGGCGGTGCAGGGAAAGTGCGTGAACAACACGTAATGCCGCATCCCGATAAATCGGCGACATCGCGTTCTTGATTCGTTCTTCCAACACCTGGCTTTTGTCCATCACCTCGCGGATTTCAGGCGTGCTTCGATAGGAAGGGTCCTCCTGAATCAAACGCCAAAAAGCATCGAAGGAAAGCAGTCCGACTTGGTCCTGAGGCACGTCGTCATTGAGAATTCGGCGCATCTCTTGACTGATGGCTTTGAGCGCCTGGCGCTTCTCAATGACTGTCACACGCTCGAACATTTCCAAATACGCGGGGTGGACTGGGAAGAGTTCGATGAACTCATCCATCCGTTCCGCCATCAGTTCATAGAGTGATGAGAACTTTTCCAGATAAGTGCGGATTCGTTCACGTTGGGAAGCGTTCTTGGCGAGCAATCGCCGCGAAACGACAAAAGCCACATCCTCGCGAACGATACGAACCTGCTGATAGCGGTCGCGCACGCGGCGGATCGAATCGGCAGCGAACTGAAAACGCGGGTTGTCGAAAAGCGACTCTTGAATCCCAGCCACGAAGCGTAGATCCGACACGGCGCAGGTTTCCCCGATCTCGCGCAGGAATGCCAGATCCATGATGAGTTCTCGTTCTTTCCGACCCAGCAGGTATTCCAGCAGTTCATCAATGACGACCAACAGTCCCTGACCAGGATATTTCTTCTGAAAAGCCGTCATTGCATCAATCAACAAATCTTTGGCATTGGGGGCTTCATCCATAGATGGGAAGTGAACACTCACACCCAATTTCTTGAGTCCTTCCTGCAAATAACCCAATACCACATCCCGTAATGTCATATTGGTGCTTCCAAATTCCTGCCGCACCACACGGAACTGCCCTGCGACGGCTTGTTTTACCCCTTTGGCAACCGCTGGATGGGTCACTGCCTCAGCCAGGTCAGCGTGTTCGGCAACAGAAGAGAGCAATGACATCAAATGCGATTTGCCTGTGCCGTAGTTGCCCACCACGAACAAGCCGCCCGACTCTTCGCCTCGCTCCAGACTCAGGGTGGGCAGGACGCGATGGAGAATCACATCTGCCATGCGATCAGATATCACATACGTCCGCACCAAGCGTTCGGCTTCCACTCGCTTCTCTGCCTGGCGAAGTTGGACTACAGTCTCGATAGGCTCAAACTGAATCAGGTCAGCATATTTCATGGTTGCCTCGTTGATGATCGAAAAATATTCTCAAGTTGAGCGTGGGTACGTTCATGTGCAACAACAATCAAATGTGCTCGGGCGCGCGAGCAGGCAACGTATAACAATGGATTTAGCCACGATGGGTCATTGTCTTCCAGTCCAGTCAAGATGACGACTCGGCTTTCCAAACCTTTGAAGCGATGGGCGCTACTCACGCGAATATCATTCTTGCGCAAATTGAGATCGCCCCATTCCATTAGGACGAAGTTCCCAAATTTCTTTCCTGGAACGAAGGATGTTTTCTCTGGCGAGCGGGTGGTGAGCAAGACAATGTTCGACGGTTCAACTTTCTCATCGTTCACCAGATGATGCAGGGTTTTCTTAACCCGTTCTCCCTGCTCATGGGGGGTTGAGAAGTAAAAGATTTCAGGCTCTCTTCCTTCGGGTCCTCGGCAGGTAAGTACTGTTGGGTTGTGATGAAATCCCTTGACTACGTTGTGAATCGCACGCGTGTTGCGGCAATTTTCCCACAAGGTAAAAGGCTCAACACTTATCATTTGTGTTAGGCTAGCAGGACGGTGATAGATGTTCTGATTACTGTCGTAAAAGACATAGAAGATCCCTTGATGTTGGTCGCGCAATAGAAAGAACAAAATCTCCCACCATTCATCACGGAAATCCTGTCCTTCGTCTACGATAATGGCGTCAAACTGAGGTCCCAATTCGTCAATGGCATCTAGAAGCATTTGGGGTAATACTTCGTTGAAGTATTCCTCTTCACTTCGATGAGCGCGATAGCCGATCCCTGCTTCCTTCGCCAAATGCTTGCACAAACCATGAAAGTGGAAAACGCTTATCTCATCAGTCACACGTTGATGGAGATATTCCGCCAGAGGCGCGTTGAAACAGAGCAAAAGTGTGTCAAATCCCTGACCCGCGAGTTGCCGCGCCTTTTCCAATGCCAGCATCGTTTTGCCTGAGCCTGCACAACCCTCGATGAACACCCTGCGATGGCTTTGAATGAACTGAAGTACTTTCATCTGATCCGCCGTCAGTTCGATCAGGCGCTGCTCCTCGTTCGCCAATTCCACGCCGAGTGGTGTACGCAAGGAAAACGATTGCCCCAAAAAGCCTTCCAACAGTCGCAAACGATCCATTCCCAAGGCACCGCGCGTTCGTTCCTCCCCAAGGTACCACTCGAATCCCTCTTTGATTTTAGTTTCAATGTTAAGCAGATCTCGGGAATCCAGTGCCAACTGGAGCGGGAGGTCTGGTCGCAAATTAGTTTGTTCCGTTACAACATCAGGAAAGACTGCCAAATAAGCAATGGTCAGGAAACGCTGCTCCCATCCTGGCAATTCTTTGAACTTGGATAACAATGCTCCCTTGCTGTTTCGCGCCTGCTCGATTGGGTCTTTGATTTCGTGTTCGATCCCTTGGCGGTCTTTACTGAACCATTGTTTCTGATTTGCATCATAGCGAACCTGCCCGCCTTTGACCTCCAAGATCATCAGCCCCAACTCTGGATGAGCAATAATAAAGTCAGCCTCACCATCACGTGCTCCGCTCCTCGGATCTCGTACTTGCCAGGCGACGTTGTAGAAAACATAAAAAGACGGTCCCAATCTTGAGAGGGACTCAAACACTTTTCTCTCGGCTTCCCGTCTGGGGTCACTGAGTACATGTTCGGGCAATCGTTCCGGATATAGTTTCGCCATTGTCCTACCTGCATACTCATTTCATCTTTCAGCAACCAAGGTGGTTGTTCGAACAGGGCAAAGTATACAACAATTTTGCGACTATATTTTTTCGCTCTTATGGGCCTGCTGCAATTGCACTGTTTTATGCACAAAATTGCCAGGTATCGTCGCACGATGCCTGTTTCCCACGCATTAATCGCTGGGATGTATTACATTTGACTTAGGCTGACATCGCCTCCGGGACCTTTTTTCCACCTCTCGTCTTTTTGGAGATTCAATCACGAATCAAAAAACTAGATGGCCTTGTATCGGAAAAGTGTAACCGTATTGGCCACAGCTGCATTTGAATAGCAGGCAATTGGCTTAATAACGAAACCATCTGACTTGTGCATTGTATTCCCGAACGTTCCAAATTAGCTCGGCTCAAGTTACCGTTCTTTCTTAACTCAGCCCATGCTTGCAAAAAAATGTCCTTTGGAATTTCGTATTCCTTTTTATTGATATGAAGCCTTATCCCATTGTGATCTACTTTGCTTACTAGGAATTCTTTCGAGAAAGCCAGTGTCTTAAATTGCCTCCCCTGAAAAAGGTCTTCTAGATATGGCCATAAGCCGCCCCGGTCAATATCACATAAGCAGGGTCTTAATCTTGGATTCTCAACCCGATATTTTTGATTGACTAGGCTTTTAAATCTTGCTTTACGAAGCGCCGACCGACTGATTCTGATTTTATGTGCTTTATGCATGTAATCATAAATCACCTGACGTGTCCACTTGTCAAGCTCATGAATTTGTTTTACATCCGTAACCGTCTTGAAAAAGGTTATCCAGCTACGAGGTGGTCCGATTCTGTAATGACCGCATACTGGACATGTCTCAAGCCCAGAGTGCCCTTGAACCTTGAAATTGATCCGTTTGACCAGCCATCTCAAAGTTGTTTTTGGTTTATTAGCATCTATGACGTATTGTGGAGGTGATTCTATGGCTTCTCTAATTCGCTTTTTATAGCGGTCAATGTTTTTGCTTCTTACCCTGATGGATACTCCGTCGAAATGGAATCCTACAAAATCTAATCCATTTTTTCTCACATCATAACTGCTGGTTTTTTCTTTGTTGATCTCTAGTCCCAACTTTCCGATTTGATTTTCTACCCGTTTTCCGATAACTTCTAGATCTTTGGCTGATCGCGCAAGGATAATAAAGTCATCAGCATACCTTACATACTTAAGATCAATTTTCTTGCCTAACGTTGTAACAACCCATGTGTCAAAATCATGCAAGTATAAATTTGCCAACATTCCTGATAGAACACCACCCTGCGGAATCCCCTTGTCGCGTTTGAACCTTTTGGGTTTTTTCCAGTGGAATATCTTTTGCCGCATCAATTTCCCTCTCGCTTTTGCATATTGATATGTTTTGTATGGTACCAAATCGGTGTGGATAAACCTTCTAACAAGGCGGAATGCCCTTGATTTTTTCCCGCCGATTTCTTTAGTCAATCGGTTAAGAAGCCTATCATGCGGAATGCTATCGAAGTATTTGCTCAAATCCGCATCAAAGACATACCAATATCCAGCCCGTAAGTATGAAAATATGGCTTTTGCAGCTAAAGGTGCAGACTTTCCCTTTCTGTAGGCGTAAGACACCACCGATATTTGGTCTAAACTACGAAAAATAGATTCGATTGGTTCGTATAAAACATCTTGATAAAGAATCGTTTGAACTAGCACATCCCGTATAGAAGCTATGCTTAATGTGCGAAACTTGGCAGGTTTCCCTAGGCTTGCAGGTTCTTTTAATTTTTCAACTTCTCGAAATGGGTAGAAGATATACTTGTCGTTCTGGACTCGATACGAAATGTTTTTTGCATTTCGCTTTAGTTGTTTTTCGAATGTCTGGAACTTAATGCCGTCTGCGCCCATTGGAATGTTAATTTCAGGCTCATCGAATCCACTAAATCGATCCCATTTAGCTAACTTATAGTCAAAGTAGGCTGAGATTATTCTTTCAGGGGTAAATGAGGCTATTAGTTTTTCGTCAATAGGGTTATTCATTGTGGGAGGGTGTAAGATAGACTGTGTAAGTGAGAAGAGCGCAATTTAGAAGTTAGGAGAGCACAATGGCTAAGGAAAAGAAGAAAGGGGCGGGGATCCAGGAGATCATGCCGAGCGCCGAGGAGGTGCAGAAGGAGCTGGCGAAGGCAAAATCGATGGATGACTTTTTCGGGAAAGAGGGGATCTTTGCCCGATTGTTTGCCGACACGATCGAGACGATGCTGGAGGCGGAACTGAGTGAAGAACTGGGATATGAACCGTACGAAGCGAAGGGGAGGAACAGTGGGAACAGCCGGAACGGTCGTTACCCGAAGAAGGTGCGCACCTCTGCCGGAGAAACCACGATCCAGGTGCCACGGGATCGGAATGGGGAGTACGAACCGAAGATCGTGAAGAAGCATGAGGCAAACACGAGTGAACTGGAAAAGAAGATCATAGCCATGTACGCGAAAGGCATGTCGGTGCGGGATATCCAGGAAACGCTCCAGGAGCTCTATGGCGTGGAGGTTTCTCCCACCACTCTGAGTGCCATCACGGACAAGGTCTGGGATCTGGTGGAAGCCTGGCAGAACCGGCCGCTGGCAAGCATCTATGCCGTGATTTACCTGGATGCGATCCACATCAAGCTGCGTCTGGACGGCAAGGTCGTGAATACGGCCGTGTATACGGTCCTGGGCGTGGACCTGGAAGGTCAGCGAGACGTTTTGGGGCACTGGATCGGCGAAGGCAGCGAAAGCTCTAATTTTTGGCTCAGTGTCGTAACTGACCTGCAAGCGCGCGGTGTGCAGGACATCTTCATCGCCTGCATGGATGGACTGACTGGCTTCAAGGACGCTGTTCTGGCCGTCTTTCCCAGAACCGAGATCCAGCGCTGCATTATCCACCAAATCCGAAACAGCCTGAAGTATGTGACCTGGTCTGATCGCAAGAAGTTCATGGCCGACCTGCGCTCGGTCTACCAGGCTGCCACCCGAGAAGCCGCCGAAGCCCAGTTGCGCCAGCTCCACGAAAAATGGGGCGATAAATATGCCATCGCCATTCGTTCGTGGCAGACCAACTGGGAAGATCTCGCCACCTATTTCGCCTATCCGGCGGAGATCCGTCGGTTGATCTACACCACCAACGCGGTGGAAGGCTACCACCGCCAGCTGCGCAAGGTCACCAAATCCAAAGGTGCGTTTCCCTCCCCGCAGGCGGCTCGCAAGTTGCTGTTCCTGGTTCACCGGGAGATCGTCAAGAAATGGACCAGCCCCATTCGTAACTGGGCGCTGATCCTCAACCAGTTGGTCATCCGATTTGAAGGGCGGATGCCCATCTGATGTTCCCAGTTACACAATACTCTTGACATACCCCATTGTGGTTGCCCCAATTAAAGGCGAGAGCACTCTTTTCATGTAGACGGGGATACAAGTGCTCTCCATTCCCGTCTGCGGCACAGAGACCGCAAAGTCAGAACTTTACTACGGCCCGTAGGGACCGTAGCAAGAGAACAGAAAGTAAAGAGACACATTCCATTCTCCTTGATTGGTGTGCTTGCGGACATTATAGCCTGCAAGAAACACCTGCCCATAAGGGAACATTCATGTTCGACAAAGCCGAACTCGAATGCGATCACAGCGATAAGCCATAATCCTAGCCGTAATTATAGTTCAACCTTTGCCCTCCCACCACCCTACAACTTACTCAAGGAAAACTCAGTATGGCATCGCGCCGCTTGTTTTTTTTCTCAACGGAATGGTGTGGCCATGTAGCCAAGAGACAGGTGCGGACCTTGACCATTCTGGATTTCGAAACTTCACTCTCTGGTCGATTGCGAAAGTAAAGCAAACTTATGGCATTATCTCTATTTCTGACTCACTGCTTCCCACTCTATTACGGGTAATTCTCCGAATGACCGCCACTTCCCCATCACCACTGCCACTTCATTCGATAAATCCGCGCACGCCCAGCGCGTGGCCTCATGCACCCAGTTCGTGCTTAACTGGATGTACACCAATCGCACCCCGGTACGTTCACATAATCTCCGCGTCTGATCCAACCTCTTTGTTGTGACCTCTGTGATTTCATGTCTATCCTTGTGGTCGTCTCCTACTTCCAGACAGAACGAAGTTTTATAACCTTGAATTCTTCCTCAATCTACGCAATTATCTCCTCTGTCCTATTTTGCCAGCGTGGTCAATGTAGGCAATGGGGCTAGATCACCAAATCCCTTCACCTTCTGACAAATGCACTTCTTATCAATATTTGTTATTCCTCTGTTGGACAAACCAGTGAGGAAATCATAATTTATTCGGCTGATTTCTCCAGCGTCGCCCATAAAATTTGTGAGTAGATGAACAAACAAGGATACGGCAGAACTTGCTACGCTTGATGTAAAACTTATTACTGCCGGCGTCTTGGAATCAATATCCTCGACATATCCTTGTTCAAGCAGGTTTCGTCGCTCTTCAATCGGCATGCTCTCTGCTGCAATTCTCTCGGATCGGAGGAATTGCTTGCACCACAGACAGGGCTTATCCGGTCGAAGAATATCCTTTGTGCCTATCGCGTGAGAAATCACACCAGCATCAGAGGTGATTCGGACACCAAGATTGATGGTCGGAATCATATACTGATAGGCAATCTGGTTGACAATAGAACGACCCCAATGTTCATCTGTGCAGAGAAAGAGAACATCTCGATCCAGTAGTAGCGAAGCAGTTTTACTCAACACAACATTTTGAGTGATTGCACGAATCTGCGCATTCGGATTTATTCTTCTTAGATTCGAAGCCACCAGGTTAACCTTATACTCGGAAAAGAATCTAGATTTCCTTACTGACCCATAATACATGCCATAGACACGAGAAAGGTTTGTCGGGGAAAATTTATCAGGATCAATCAGTACAAGATCCAAAACCCCAAGTCGCACCAATTGTTCGGCAATGGGCGAACCTGTTCCTCCTAACCCAATGATGCCTACCTTGGCACGTGAGATAGCCGTTTGTCCATCTTTCCCAAATGCCCTTACTTGACGGTCATACAAATCCAGTTTGGCTGAACTGCTTGGAACCTTTCGCAATTCAAATTTTTGAATGTGGTGTCCTATCACAATAATCTCGTCCAGGTTGATAGACCGAGAATCATTTGCAAGCCATATCCTGCCTGTAACATCGTCGGGAATAAAAAGCAGGCTTGCTATGGGCGCTCTTGCTGGGATGAATGGGCGAAGGGTATCCGCAATCCTTTCCTCCCCATAATCATCCGAATGTGAATATCTTAGCCCACTTGGATGGCTATGACATATTACTGCCCCTAACTGGTTCGCCTCACACAAGGCAATCAAGCCATTTATTGCTTGAGACGCAACTTCAAGGCGATATTCGTTTTGAACCAACATCATGTGTTTGGGAACTGAAATTGGTCGTCTTACGAGAATATCTGTTTGATCGCCATATTCAGCGATTCCTGCCAATGCAAAAGCTCCCGCCTCATCGGGCAGATCAGCCAAAACTAAATGGCGCAGTTTATCGAAATCTTCACGCGAGATTTTCAACCTGTATTTTCTCATCCGTCACTTTTCCCGGCTTTTGCAAGACCGTAATTTACAAACTCCAAATACATACACAAGTTTCCAGTTCCAGGATTCCAGCCTTGAGGGTGCCAAGAAAATCTCCGCCACTGTTGACCGACGTGATTTTCAAGGGAATCCGCTTTAGCAGGAGTCCGTCCATCTGCACACAACAAGTCTGGCGCTGTCCAGAACATGTCTGGATTGCCGTTTGGATATGATATGGGTATCCGTAACAGCAATTTGGTGGTGTGTTTGTTGTATGTTGGGGGCAGTGGATAATCATCCAATATGATGTTTGCAAATCCATCTCCCTCGATCAATTCCACTTTGTAGCCGGCCTCACTCAGCCCCGCGATTTCTTGAAGCAGGATGTCGGTCAACATATCAGCCGAAGGTCCCAGGCGGCACAACGCGGTAACGTTGACCGTTTTCAATTTGGACAGGCGCAGTAATCTGAATATCGTCAACTGGCAGCTGACCCTCCGGGTCCGGCGATTTGTTGACCAGCCATACCTCATAGTCGCTTGGAGCCCCCACCGCGTCTCTGAAATCCTGTGGAGTAAGTTCGGACTTCTCGAAGTGGTACGGTTTTTGGTTGATATGAATAGTGATTTTCTTTGTCATGATATTTCTCCTAAGTTGGAATGGAAGAATTCGCAATGTTGACAAGCCATTGCCGAATTCTCCTCTGCCGCCCAATTAGAGAAGCGGCTTTCATGCCTGTTAATACCGGCGTGCTACAAATTTTTGCCATTTTGACCAAAAACTGGCGGATGGCGGTATTAACTGATTGGATCACACGGTCGCGTTGATTTGTGTGATTTGTCGTAAAATTGATCTATCCAATCATAAAGAAGGAATAAGAATCCAATGCCAGGGCATACCTAAATCTTCAACAGGGAGGTTATTTTGGACGAGAAAAAAAGACAACTTCTAAATGATTTTCCGTGGGAAGAAACCTACCCTAAACTTGTGGCGTTTGCGGAGTGGGTTATTCAAGGGAAGAACTGGAGTTCCGGCGTTCTTCCCAAAGGACAAACTGCGGAAACCATCGTACAAGATGTGATTACGAAGACCCTCACTGGGAAGCGGAATTGGGACCCTGAAAGGGGAGACTTGCTCGATTGGTTGAAATGGGTGATTAAGAGCGATATCAGCCATTTAGCGGAATCGGCTGCCAACAAACGCGACGTGCGTCTAGATAGTCTCAGTAACGATCCGGCAGTTGACCAAATCGAGTACAAGGCGGGCCGTGAGTCACGTGTCAGGCCTCAGGACGCCTCTCCTGAAGAAGCAATGATTGCGGTTGAGACGGAAGATGAACTGATGGCTTCCGCCAGATTGAAAATCGATTCGTTGTTGGAGGCGTGCAGTGGAAAACCTGAACTTGAAGAGATTGTTTATGCTATAAGCGACGGTAAATGTTCTGCTAAACCACAGGATTTGTCCAAGTATCTAGGCAGGCCAATCAAAAATATAAACCAACGTCTGCGCGCGTTGCGGCGAAGGGCATCCAAAATAAGAATAGAGGCCGAAAATGGACGAGAATAAATCCAAGAGATCTGATCTGGATATCGCGAACGAATTCGACCGCTTGTTTAATGAAATACCGGAACCAGAAACCGACGAGGAAATCCGGGAATTCTTGGTGGAATCCGGATATGATCCTGAAGCTCTGAAGGCTCAAGGCAGGGAGTTTGTACACAACTTAATAGCCACCAACTGGCGCTTTGTTTCTTCCAATGAGATTGATGAAGCCGTAACCAAAATTGATGAAGTACCCACCCGGAAGGAATGGAGTCGCGGTCAATTAACAAATGCGATCCAAAAATTGTCGGCCGCCCTTGCTATCGGCGGAAAACAACCCTCCTTGGCTTTCCGGAACCTGGAAGAACTAACCGACTCCGATCTAACAGTCATCCTCCAGGAACTTGAGTATAAAGCTCGCGCTAGTGGAGTTGATTTTGATTTGAGTCAAGGTTAGGATGAGCTCTGCTGAAACAATTGCAAACCTGGTCCTAGACAGGCTTGACATTTCTAGGGTGGATGATCTTCTACTGTTGAAGGAAATTGTCTACGCCCGTGGTGCTATTCTCCGAGAGCATCCGTTGGAAGGAGCTGAGGCGTGCCTATTGGTGGGGCCTGGCAGACCGATCATTACTGTGTCATCCTCGCCATTAATCAGCCATCATCGCCGACGTTTTTCCATTGCACACGAACTTGGTCATCTTGAGATGCATCGAGGCACAGGCTTGCTGATAAACTGCACAAAAGGGGATATTCAGGACATGCCTAACGACACAGGTGTTGATACTGAGCAGGAAGCAAATCAGTTTGCCTCGGCCTTTTTGCTTCCAGCCAGATTTGTGGAAAAGCCATTCGTGGAGAACGAACCCTCCTTCGACATTATTTCTGAATGGGCAATGCGGCTTGATACATCCCTGACCGCGACCTCATTTAGATTTACGCGATTTACACCTGAGCCGGTGGCTGTTGTATATTCTGTTCGCGGTAATATCCAATATTTTCAGCCGTCCGAAGGATTCGCTGAACTTGGAGTTTTTCCTGATGTGAAAAACCCGGTGGGGAGCAACACCGATGCGAGAAGATTATTCAATGGCATGGACATAAAGGGTGAGTGGCGCGAAGTAAGAGCCCTTGAATGGTTCCGTGATAACAGGGATGCCTTTGATAAAACCGATGTGATTCGGGAATGGTCAATTCATATGCCATCATATGAGGCTGTTTTGAGTCTATTATGGGTACACAAACCCCTTGGGGAAATTGATGATTGGTAATTCTCATCTTGGGGAAATCCGTAGAAATGTTTTTGCAGGAAAGCAATAATCAGTTAGGAATCACTTTACCCCACTCTATCACTGGCAATTCCCCAAACCTTCGTGAACTTCCCATCACCACTGCCACCTCATTCGGTAAATCCACGCACGCCCAGTGCGCGGCCTCGTGCACCCAGTTCGTGCTCAACTGCGCATACACCAACCGCACCCCGGTTCGTTCACATAACCTCCATGCCTGAGCCAGCCTCTTCGTCGTAATCTCTGTGATTTCGTTCCGATCCTTGTGATCATCACCGACTTCCATCCAGAACAAAGTTTCATATCCCTGAATTCTCCCCCACGCCAGCCCGTCCGGGATCACGGAGAGTTCGGGGATACGGACTTCGCTCCAACCCGTCCAAATCTCTGCCTGGGGCCACGCGGAATTCAACCATGTAGACCAAACGCGGGAGATCCGCCGGTGTTCATATCCGATCTGCTGGAGATTCTCTTCTTTTCGAGAGGTAAACTCTATCCCTTTCGGAATCCCCCAACTCCGCAATGCCAGGGATAGTCCCTTGGAGCGGAGATGCCAAAGCGGAAACAGATCCATTTGAGCGGGTCTGGCTTTGCCGCGACGTATTTTCGGGCTGGTTTTGTACACAACCAGTTCCTTCTCCTCAAGATGAGCAAGCAAGTTTTTTGTCACGTCAACGGGCAAACCTACCAGCGATGCAATCTCCTCCTCATCCCCTTTTTCCATCCTGCCCAACGCCTGCAAACAACGCAATTCCTCCAAAGGGAGGGGAGCTTGTTTTTCCTCCACAACCGGGGGGTGGGGAAGCGGTGAATGAAACAAGCGCGGCGGGCGAGAAAAATCCAACCAGTCCGGAATCTTGTCTGCCATCGTCACAGCATAAGGCAATGCCAGCCCCTTCAGCGAACGCCTGACCTCCAGCATGAACCACTCGCCAGGCGCATCCACCTGCACCCATAATGATGCGCCTGGACGTTTTCTGTTGGCGTGTGACGCCATCCGCCCCAAGGGTTCCTCATAGCAGAATGGCGGGACACATGCGCGGGCGTCAATGCGGAAGATAAATGTGTCCGTCCAACCGTTCTGAAATGGCAGGCTGACCCAATCCGAGAAAGTCACATTTCCAATGCGGACGGTCATGCTTAATCCGAACACCCGATGTTGATGTATTCCTCTTCGGTGAAGAAGGATTGCGGGTTGAGCCAGACGTAACTCTTTTCCCCGGTCTTGTGCTTGATGCCATAATGCAGGTGTGCGCCCGTACTGTTACCGGTGTTGCCGCTCAAACCAACCACGTCGCCGTAACGCAAAATATCACCTGTGGATGCCTGAACACTGCTCAGATGCGCCAGCCAGATTTGGTAGCCGTTGTTTTCAATAACGACCAGATTTCCCCAGGGACCATTCGAACCTGCCCACACGACCTTCCCGCCCATTGTGGTATGCACGGGCGTTCCCTCATTCACGGGAAAATCATCCCCGGTGTGAGACTTATAGTTAGGGTCATGGAAAGTACAACCGAGCAAGGGTTTGTCATACCACGTACTCCAATGCTGGATAGGTCCAACGAGCGGCAAGCCGTAGATATCCGATTCTGGACCGGTGTATCCATCCCACAAAACGGCGCTCAGGCCGGCAGGAGCCGAGTCGTCCGTGTAAGAACCATTGTCGCTGGTCTCGCTGTATTGCGGCACGTCGAACAGCCACTGCTCGACGCCCGGCTGCGCCCAGGACGGTAATTGGGGAATTGTGAGAACAACAATCATCACATACCCCACAACCAAAGCCGCCCCGCAAAGCAACGGGGCGGTCATCAATGCGATGGAAAGACGGAAGAAGCCCTTCACTAGAGAACCCGACCCAGACGGTCCAGGCGAATCTCTCCCTGCCCACCAGCCTGCAAGCCCATCGAGGCTTCGATGGATAGACCATTGCGGATCATCCTCATGGAAAGCCAGTACGAAATGCCTGAGCCGATGATGACAGGCGACAACAGCAACGGATTGGCGGAATACAACTTCCCAACCTCGGGTGTAGTAATTGCAATCAAGACAAGCACGGCAGGCGGAAAGAGCGCAAGAAAGCGCGCTTGCCATTCCACACCCTTCGCCGCGGCGCGAGCACGGGATAAAACCTCCACGACAGTGCCCAATGTCTTTCGGAGCGAAGCAACCAAAGGTCCGATCTCGATGCGCCCTTCGATGGAGGCAAGAAGGGAGGTGGCAACAATGTCCACCGCGGGATTATCCCAGGCAGTCGTCCACTCGCGCACAGCGAGCGCGGCTTCATCGGCAGGTGCAGTCCGCAGGCGAACGACCAGATCACCCAACACCATCCGCCCATCGGGACCGACAGCCTGCGCCGCGTCGTCCAGCGCGTCGCCCAAGGGTTTGCCTTGCGAAAGCAGTGTCTCCACCACGCCCAGACCGCGCAGGATGTCTTTGGCTTGCTTCAAGCGGAATTCCTGGCGTTTATCTGAAAGAGTCCCTGCATACAGCAATCCGCCTGCAATCGCAAACAGGATGGCAGGGAAGAGTCCCAAAAACATTCCGCCTGCCAGTCCACCGCCGACCCATGCCAGAAAGCCGTAGGCAATCTGGTTGAAGGTCAGCCCGGTTCCGGTCTGACGCGCAAACTTCTCCGGATCGAATTTCTTCTTCGGCTGGGCGATGCCCATCGCGCGCGCCATGCCCGCTTCATCCACCGTACGCCGCCAGCCTAACGTGATGGGGATGGCGGCCAACGCGAGCGCCGCAATCAGGGAAATCAAAGTGATCATTTCTCTTCTCCTACCTGAACCAAATCGAAAGTTCTTCCGCCCCGCCGTTTGCCAGCCAAACGGCAAAGTACACGCCCACGACACCGAGCAGGGCGGTGAGCAATGGATAGACTCCCACTTCATTCCAAGCCAGGTCAATGGGATGAATCACCGTTTGCGCGGCAAAGGATGGCGCGTTACGTTCAAACGTTGGGCGTTCGGATTTTTGTTTTGGTGGATTTACCGATTCTGTTCTGCGCGTGGCGGTCTGCTGGTTGACGTACTGCCTCGTCTGCATGGCGTAGCGGAAGCGGCGCGTCAGCCAGACTTCGGGCGGGACGCGGTCGGGTCCAAGTCGCAGTAACGCCAACGCCATGAACCCGACCAGCACCAGAAAACCAATCACCACCTTTCCGGCAAAAGATAGCGGAAGGAATAAACACAGCACTGCCAGGAGCGCCCCGGCGCCGAGGATGCCGATGTCACGATTGTTAAACATGGACTCAAAACGGCGCTTCAGGCTGGAAATTTTTTAGTAACTCGCCGATCTGCGGCAGAAAGAGAAACGCAAACAGAACGATGATGACCAGCCCGACCACGCCGATGATCGCCATCGAGGTCATGCGGCTGCCTCCAAAAGCCATGCCGGCCGTGCCTTGCAGAACGAAATACAAACCACCTAGCAATGCCACGACGATCAACAAGCCGGCCATGAACGCCCAGGCATCGCGGGCAATCGCCAGAATTTGTTCCATGATGGGGTCGAACATAAAATCATTCTCCTTTCACGTTTCAACAGGTTCCGAGAAACCAGGCGGCAAGGGGCAGCGCCGCGCCAGCCAAGATCATTCCGAAAATGGCTTCCCCGCATTCGATCAGCGCATTGGCAAAGGTGGACGCGCCGCCAATCGAGGCGGAGAGCATGGAGGTGAACGCCGCCTTGAGCATGCGCAGCGCCGCCAGCCCGCCGATCAATCCAGATGCAAGTGTTCCCAGTTCACTGATCGGCCCGCACCCGCCTCCGCCCGGCAGGGAGGACTGCAAGGCGTTCACGATTTGCGGGATTCCCAGGAAGGCAAACAAGCCTATGACAACAATCGACAACAGCGCGGATACGGACTCCCACACCCACAGGTTCGCGCCCAAGACGCTGGCGGAACTCACGCGCAGCATCTGGGCGATTCCAGCCAGAAGCGCAAATGCTAGGAAAGCGCCCGCGAGCGCCATCCACGCTTCGCGCAGAAAGGTGAGTAACAGGGATGATGCTTCGGTCATGTGAGCGCCATCGGGTCGTGCTTGTGGAATTCCTCTTCGAGGGCGGGATAAAACCGCTCGCCCCAGAATTGCATGGGGAAGCGGCGTGTCGGTCCGGTGCGGTCTTTTAGAGTAATGACTTCGAGCGGAACACATCCGCATTCGCGCACGTTTCCTTTTCGTTGGACGACCAGCACACGGTCCGCCTCATACGGGACCCGTTCATCGCCCATCAACGCAGACAGGTCGTCTCCGGTCTTGAAATGTTCCGATTTCAACGCCGCGGCCGCGATCACCGCCCAGCCATGATGACGCGCCATCGCGCGCAAGGCGGCTGCCGCCTCGCCGCTGCGACCCTCCTCGTCCATCATCCCGGTCAAGCCAACCACTGGCACGCGGTTGAGATAATCCACGGCGATCAACGCAGGTCCCTTGACAGGAAAAGCATAGTCATGGATCAGCATATCTTCCAGCGCGCGCACCGTGTCTTCCTGGTAATTCAAGGAGAGCAGGACGGCTTCGCTGGCGCGCGCCAATTCTGCTTCGACCTTTTCCCGCGGAGACTGCTCATGCGGACCGGCGGTCATCGCTTCGGTTTGCAGGAACAGGCGATAGCGCAATTCTTTGGGCGTATGCTCATAACATCCAATCGCGGAGGGGATGTAGCTGGAAGCGGACTCAAATAACATCCGCAGCAGCCAGGAAGTCTTGCCAATTCCCGGCGCTGCGGCAAGCAATGTCAAGCCGCCGCTCCAGAAGGACAGGCCAGCGAAGACACCAAAGGGAGTGTATGGTTGGGGATTGCCCAGAGTTCCAGAGCGCGGCATGGGGGCATGATATTCAATTGGAAAACGGGGATGGTAAATCGTGTCGCTACGAAATGGGGAGGATCAGCCGCAGCAGAAGAAAAGCAAGCAATCCAAGCAGCAGGCCGGGTATGGCAGGGATCGAACCGGTCTGTCTGCGAATCCAAATTCTGCGCCAGAGTTCCAGACCAAACAAAGAAAGAAGAACAGCAGGCAAAGGGAAGAGACAGGCAAGCCCGCTGACGGCCAGTAAATCCGCCCTGCCGATGAGACCCTTTCGATACCCATACCCGTTAAACAACACGGGCCAGGCGGGTGGATAAAACAGAAGTGGCAAGGCGAACCAGCCGGAAATGTTTCGGAATAATCCCCAGGCGCAGGCGAGTAAGATAATTCCAGTTTGTATTGGAGTTGCGGGCAAGGTAAGTAGAATCGTTCCAAGTAGAAATAATTCAATACCAGGCACGAGGCGGTAACGCAGATCAGCCAGGCTGAACAAGGTGAAGGACGCCAGGGCAAAAGATTCGGTAAGTGTCATGATTTATCGTCTTCATCCTTGATGGGCATGAAGGTGATCATGCCCTGTACCTTACTCGCATTGCCGAGTTCCGCGGCGTGGTACAGCGGATCGCGCGCCTGGCTGATGTCCTCTGGATGATCGAGATATGCCTGCACCATGCGGGCGGTGTCTTCGGGATATTGCGCGGCAAGCGCATTTGGATCGAGACCGTGTTGGGAGATGTGCGGGTATAAGGCTTGAAACCCGCGCTGGAAATCCTCGGTCGAACCCTTGAAATTGGATTGAATGGCGGAGTTCACCGAAGGCGAAAAACCAAAGTCTGCCGACTCAGTCCGAACACCGCCAAAGCGCTGCATGCGTTCTCCGAGTTCCGCCTGTCTTGCCGCCAGTTCATGTCCATGCGCAAGCGAACGGTTGTATGATGCAGGCGCGTGAAGTCCCATTGCTTCGAATGTCGCCGCGCGCTGAGTGAGTTGCTGTGCCGCATTCAGATGGTTCATCGCGGCTTCCCCGCCGCTTAGTCCGCTCGCGGTCCTCCCAGTTTCTGTTGCAGCCGCACCCGTTCCAGCAACGCCTGCGGCTCCCGCGCCTGCGCCGCTGGCGGCCAATGCTCCAATGGCGATAATTTGTTGCGCGGCTTTGACCAGTTGTCCGAACGCGTCGGCTGTGGTGGAGATGGTCATTTTGCCGAGAATGCCTGCGAGAGACAACAGCAGTCCCGTCGCGCCCCACAACCAGATCACGCGGATAATGGCGGATAGCAGCCCTTGTTGCCCTAGCCAGATGCTGGATGCCATGCCAGCCTTGAAGATCCCTCCGGCAACAACAGGTAAGAGAGCAATCAGGATCACCGCCTTCAACCATAACGAGCGCAACCAGGTCGCCTGTGGAAGAACGCTGGCAATCGCAAGCGGCGGAGCGAGAATCGCCAGGATGAACAAGACGGCATTCGCAGACGCAAAGGCAAACAACATTCCGCCAATGGCAAGCAGAGAGCCGATGGACAGGCCGATGGAGAGCAAACTGCCGAGGAAGGTCAAGTTGGCAAGACCGAGCAGGACGGAGGTCGCAGTGGTGGACTCGACGAAGCTCACTGCCAACACAGCGGTCTCGCCGATCACCTTTCCAACCATCCACCAGCCGAGGCGGACGATCAGATCGAGAAAAGGACCGGAGACGACCGCCAGCACGCCCGCTGTGACCCAATCGCCAACCACACGCAATCCGCTGTCATCGTCGCCGAGCAGTCGTCCCCAATGATAGAGCGCCAGCCGTAAGAGAAACAAAGCCGGAGCCAATGCCGCGGCGACCGGCAGACTGGATTGAGCCACCTTGCTGTAATCGCCCTGGCTGGGAGCCTGCACGATCTCGCCGATCACCTGCGTCCAGCGCGCCACTTCCTCGCTCATGGCGCGCACTTCCTTGTCGGCGGCTTTGTCGAAGATTCCAGCCAACGCTTCGGAAATCGTCTCGGCGGGAAACACCAGGTGATGGAAGATTTGTGAGATGCTGGTAACGACCGAACCGCCTTCTTCAGGAGGATCAGGAGGAGGCGTTGGAGGAGGCGTCGGTGTGATGTCATACGCCGGACTGGAAGAATGAACCGGCGCGGCGGCCATCGCCAGACTGCTCAGCGAAATCAGGGCGAGGAACAGGGCAAGGACGATGAAGGGACGAGCGCGTTTCATATGCTGGAGAGGGCGTGAGGGGAAAGGAGATTTTTCTCGAAACACAGGCTTTGGTATCCGCAGTTCTTGCACATCGAAGGCTGGCGCAGGGCGTTCAGTGGTGGGTGCGGTCCGTTCTTTGCCAGCTCGGATAGAGACTGAACGATGCGTTCCAAATCCTTGTCGGCAAGAGTCTGGTCGCAATGCTGGACTTCGCCGGTTTCGCGGTCCAACGCAAAGATGGTTGGGGTGTTCGGCCACGGCTGTTTGCTGGAGGAATGACAGCGCCGCATGAGCGCGAACCGAAGTTGATCCTGCTCCAGGCGCGACACAAGCAAGCCGATTTTGGTCTCCGTTACGTGACCGACTGGAATCTTCCACATCAGGACATCGAACTGCACCGGCAGACGGGCGAAGGGCAGGACCAGCAGAACTTTTTCGCTGGCGAGGATGTAATCTGAGTCGCGTTCGATCTTCATCCCGATCCGCCAGTCCTGGGACAGGAATGCCCATGTGCGGATATAAATGAAAAGATTACGCCAGTCTCCGCCGAAGTTGTTGATCGCGTGTTGCGAACCAAAACGGCGCGCCATGTCGATCTTCCCGCCGCGAAACAAGGGCAGGATCTCAGGCGCGGGAACTGGGTTTTGTTTGCGATACTCCTCGACCTTCCGGACATATTCACGGACATCTTCAATCAGGTTTTCAAAGCCGTAGCGCGTAAGATGATCCAGCAGGGTCCCGCCGCTGGTCAGGTCTTGCAGGGACTGCCAGACGGGATCGAACGGCGGCGTCGGGTCCGCGCCAGCCAGCCACCAGCGCGCCGCAGCCGGGCAGAAGGCGTACAACATCGCCGAGAGGATCGGATGACCACGCGCATTATTGCGATTGAGCAGGGCAAGGAAGAGATCAGTGTACATACCAATACAACAGAAGGAAGGGGAGGGTCCGCCATGCGGCGGGGGAGTTCACGTCCGTCATCGCTTGTTTTCTGATGGTTCGCCAGATGATCTGTGCAAGACCAGTAACGAGGAATGCAATGAACATAAAAAGAAGCGCATGAGAAGATCCCTCGACCGGCAATGCCCACAACAGCGCCATCCAGAGTTTGACGTCCCCCGCGCCCATCCAGCCGCCTGCCCAGGCCCACAACAATCCAAAACTGGCGAGCCATACTTCGGGGCGACTGGGGAAGTGCGCAATCATTCCTGTTGCAAGCAGAGGAAGCGTGCACCAGTTTGGGATTCGCCGCGTGCGCAGGTCGTACAGGCTGATAGCCAGAGCGTACATGAACAACCAGATCATTGGTTGCTCATGATATTTGGATTGGTGTACAGGTATGGGGGGGGTGTCGGTTTAACTTAGCGACAGCCAGCCTTGACGTGTGCGCGTTGATGGCTATAATTCTCGTTGCGACCCGCCCCCCTCGGGCCGCAGCAGCCGCCGCAAGGCGGCTGTCTTTGTTGTGCGACGCGCTGCAAACAAAGCAGGTTCTTGACGGAAGAACATTTGTTCTACTATAATCCCGCGTATGTCTATCTGGGATCGCTTTCTGTACCTGATAGGCTTGCGTCCTACGCCCGGCCCCCGAACCTATCGTTTCGATGTGAGTGACAGCCTGCAAGTCACCCTTTCGACAATCGCCCAAGACGAGGGTCGTCCTGAACATGAATTGATTCCCGAACTCCTGAACGCCGGCCTGACACAATATACCTCCCAAGAAAGGTTGTGGAAGAGGTGGGAGACTCTCTCCGCGCGCGAGAAGGATGTGGTTGCCCTAGTCTGCCTGGAATACACCAACAGCCAGATCGCAGCCCGGCTGAACATCTCTCCCGATACGGTCAAGGCGCGGCTGGGAAATGCGTTCCGAAAATTCGGTGTGCATAAGCGCTCGGACCTGCGCCTCCTGCTGGCACATTGGGATTTCAGCGCGTGGGAGAGATAGGCATTTTTTAGTTCATCCCTTCCAGGTGAGGCTGCGAACGAACTACATCCCCATATCTGGCGCACCCGTTTTTTACCCGAAATGTCCCCATCCGGGGACTTTTTATTTTCTGCATCTGCCTGTATCCTGACAGCATGGATATTCTTCCCGTTCTCAAAACCGGCAGGCTGATCGTGATCTACGCACCGGACGCCGCATGCGCCGAAAGCATGACTCTGATCGCCGAACTTGGCTTGCGCGGGGCAGTTACCATCCTGGATGGAGGCAATCTCTATCGACCGTATCAGGTTGCCACATTACTGCGCAGGAAAACGGTGGATATTTCAGGCGTTGCCAAGCGACTGTTCAGCCGGCGCGCCTTCACCTGCTATGAAATGAATACCCTGCTAAATTCCACTCCATCCCTCAATCAGCCATATTTGATTTTGGATTTATTGAACACCTTCTATGACGATCATGTACCTGCTTATGAGGCCTGCCGGCTCCTAAAATCCTGTCTGGATCAACTTCAACGCCTCGTGTTATCCGGACCTGTAGTTGTGACGCTTGCTCCGCCTCTAGCGGAGGAGCGTGGTTCTCTGGTTGAGCAGGTCTGCGGACAAGCGGATGAAGTGATGGTCAAGGAAGCGCCTGTCTGCCAACCCACCCAACCGTCACTCTTCTGAATGATATGGGCCGCACCCTCATTACCATCACCCAACTTCTGAATGAGACCGAAGCCAACTTGTCGGCATTTCGGCGTACCTTGCGCCGCAGTGATCAGTATGTTTTCGACGGTCTCCTTGCGTCCGCGCGCCGGCACATCGCCGCGATCGGGCAGGCGGAGTCGCTCTTGCCGTTCGAATCGGCTTTACTCGCCATGTTGCTGGAACAAGCCAAGGAGATTGCGGTTCTCCAGCAGGAACTCGACGAACTGAGAAAGAAGAACTCGTGTTGAATGGCGTAGACGTGTCGAAACACTTGTGTTGAGCTTGTCGAAACATGGATGAGGTCACCGGCTGGCTGCTGGATGTGTATGCAGGTGAAGAAGATGGGGTCGTTCTGTGGCTGCTGTCGGACGACGACAGACGCCTGCGCCTGCGCATGAACTTCGACGTTACATTTTATGCCGCGGGGGATTTCGGTCTTTTGCGTCAGGCATGGACATACCTGAAAGAGAGAAATGTAAAGCTGGAGCGCGCGGCCCGCCGCGATCTTTTTCTCGGCGAGCGCGATGTGCTGGCGGTTACCACATCCAATCCCTCGGAACTCCCAAAAATCTTTGCAGACCTCTCGCGGGGATTCCCGTCGCTGGATTACTACGATGCCGACATCCCGCTCAGCCTGCGGTTTATCGCGCATACGGATGCCCACTTGTTGGGACGCTGCCGCGTCAAACTGGACGGTGAGCGGGTCCAGTCCATTGAGTCTTTGGACTCACCCTGGGAGATTGACCCGGCTCCCATCCCCCTGCGAATCCTGACTCTCAGCCCGGATGAGAATCCGGCGGTTCGCAAACCCAGAAGTCTCAGAGTTCAATTTCAACAGAAGGAATATAGCCTGCCGCTCGAGCCGACGCGGGTATTTCTGATCAGCCTGAAGTCCGATTTGAAGCGCTTTGACCCCGACCTGATCCTGACCGACTACGGCGACACGTGGTTGTTCCCACAGTTGAAAATCTGGTCGCAGGAAAGCGGGATTGATGTGAATCCCAATCGCGATGAGGGCAAGCGGGTCCTGACGCGCCGCGCCGATAGTTACTTTGCATACGGACAGGTGATCTATCGCGGCGCGCAGACGCATTTGTTCGGTCGCTGGCACATTGACCGCCGTAATGCCATGTCGTTCGGGGAATACGGCTTGGAGGGGGCGATGGAGCAGGCGCGCGTGACAGGTCTTGGAGTGCAGGAGATGGCGCGCAAATCGCCCGGCGCAGGGATCACCGCCATGCAGATGCTGACTGCCTTGCGCAACGGAATCATGATTCCCGTACAAAAGCAACAAGTGGAGGGCAAAAAGACCCTGGCGGAATTGATCCGCGCCGATCACGGCGGCTTGATCTACCAGCCCCTGATTGGATTGCACGGCGACGTGGCGCAGATCGATTTCTCCTCGATGTATCCCGCGATCATGGTAAAGCACAATATCTCCCCGGAAACTGTTGCAGTAGAGAATGCGCTGGAGGGGTTGATACCCAAAACTCTGCGCCCGCTTCTGGAAAAGCGCCTGATGCTGAAAAATATCCTGTCTGATCTCGAATCGCGGGATTGCCGCGTCGAGATCCTCAAGGCGCGTGCCGCGGCGCTCAAATGGCTGCTGGTAGTTTGCTTTGGATATTTGGGATACAAGAATGCGCGCTTTGGAAAAATCGAATCGCACGAAGCCGTGACCGCCATGAGCCGCGAATTGATGCTGCAGGCAAAGGAAATCGCGGAGGACATGGGATTTACTGTCTTGCACATGTATATTGACTGCCTGTTCGTCCAGCAGGAAGGCTTTCACAGGCCGGCAGATTTCACGCCTTTATTGGACGCCATCGAAGAGAAAACTGGAATCCCCATTGCATTGGAGGGCGTGTTCAAATGGGTCGCTTTTCTGTCATCCAAAAGGGACGCGCGTGTACCTGTGCCTAACCAGTACTTTGGCGCGTTTCAGGACGGGACGATCAAATATCGCGGCATTGAATTGAGAAGACGGGACACAACCACGTGGGTGCGAAGGATTCAGCTGGCGGCGCTGGAAATTCTCGCGAGGGCGGACACACCGGAAGAAATGGCGGAGTATGTCCCGGACGTGTCCGCGCTGGTCGAACGCGCCAGGCGCGACCTGCGAGCCGGCCGCGTTCCCCTCGAAGAGTTGATCGTCAGGCAGAAATTGAGCCGCGTCCTGGATGGATACAAATCCCCCTCGCCCGCGGCACGCGCGGCGATGCAGTTGAAAACGATGGGCAGGGAGATCGCTCCCGGTCAAGCGGTGGAGTTCCTGTTTACGCGCGGCGGCTCCGGGGTCCACGCCTGGGAACTGGGCGAGGCGTTGGACCCCGGAAGAATCGATACGGTCAGATACTGCAGGCTGTTAGACCGGGCGATACAAACTGTGCTCGATCCGCACAGACGGTCATGTGTTCCAGAACGATTGTTGTGAAAGGATCATTGCCCCGGCCATCCGATCTGCCCCTGCCCTTCACGCACTGCCCAATAAATGATCCCGCCCCAATTCCATGAGCGTTGGTATTGCGGATTGTTCACACTGCCCGCTTCATCCATACGCCGCAGGGTCAGGTTGTTGTCCCAATACGCGTCGGGTGTGCCATCCTGGTTGACGTCAGCCATCAGCGCGGCGGGCAGGTTGGCGACCGCGGAGGGCGGGATCTCGCCGCCGCTGGAATGCCGCTTCCATTCATAACCGACGACTTCCTTGTGACCCGTTCCGCCTCCGCAGTTGTAATTGCCATTGCCATTCGGACCGGACACGCATTCCTCGATGGCCTCGTATTCGTAATAGCGCAATTCCCAGAACAACTTGTAGGGTGCGCGTCCCCTGCCGACAAACACAGGCAGGTCACCGGGGAGTTCTTCGAGACCGCCAATACTTCCAGCAAGGGGACCGGCGCCGACTGCAGGATGCGAGGGCACTTCCCACTGAATGGACTGGCTGGCGCCGTTGGGCAACACCAAATCTCCGATGTGAGGCAGGGTCACGAACATCGGACCGGCGGGCCGCAGGGTGAGGATCAAACGCAAATCCTGCCAATCGCCCACGTGCGGGTTGCCCGGTGAACCGCCGCCATTGGGAATGTAATCCACGCCTCCTGAACCGCTGGACTCCGGCATGCCTCCATTCCGGACCGCTGTCGGCCAGCGGACCAACGTCGCGGGATACGGACGCACATCGAGATAGATTTCGGGGAATGTGACGCGCGCGCTCACCTTCCAGCCGCTGTTTTCACAGGTAATGCCGCCGGGGCCCACGGAAAAGCTGGTGCAGGGATGCTGAGGGGGCGAGCTGTTTGGCATCTCGCAACTAATGTTGCCGATCTGCTCCGAAATGCCAATGACCTCGCCCGTGCAATTGTCCACCCGGATGGGATGCACCTTGCAGGTGCTGGTGCTGGCGTCATATTCGAGCACTCTGAACGCCATGTGATTGCCGGGTGTGCAGGCGCCTCCGTTATCGTTGCCGCTCCCTCCGCCGTCATTTCCTCCGCCTCCATCGTTCCCGCCTCCGGTGGTGCAAATAATGCTCCCGTCCGGCTGAAAGGCACATGAAGGAGCAGACTGCGCCTGAGCTGGGGAAGACTGGATGGATAACAGCGCAATCAGCAGAAGGAGAGTGGTACGCTTCATGGCGTCCCTCCTTCGTGGTTGGCGGATAATGCGCTGAGAATGAACTGCTTTTCGTTCTCATCCGTCAGGCTCTGCCAGTTCTTGGGCAGTGGACGCATAGGAAGGTGGTGAAAGTTCATCAACCATTTTGCATCCCAGGGCTGTGAGTCGTATAGGGTCGCTACGGTCAGGCGGTCACTGGCGTTCTCCTGCGGGTCGGTGATCTCAATTTTCGGCTCGGTCTGCGTCCCAAGCCAGACCCAATAACCATCGGAGATATAACCGAACAACAGGAACGAACGCATGGGTGTCGCCGGGGAGGTATAGGTATGACCGTTCAGCGAATAGACGATATGCGTGTTTTCCGCATCCTCGACCACGATGCAGACCACCGGATAATCGCCGCCCCAGATTTCCACGCGGTTGCCGGTGATGGTGGAGGTTCGGAAGCAGCCGCGCAGGGCGTAGGTCACAGCGGGTTCGCCGCGCGCATTCAGCCGCCATTCCGTGAAGTCGGGATTCGGCGGGATGAAACTGACCGGCACATCCACAAGTTCATCCGCATCACTGGGGATGGTAACCATCTCCAACTGTCTCATCGGCATTTCGCTGAAGCCGAGTTGTTGGGTAGCTTCGGCGCGGCTGTACCCTTCCCTCACCGCCAGCGCCCAGGCAATGGTTCGTTCCAGTCCCTGATACACACAGGCAGGTTGGATGACCTGATGATTCTCGCTGATCAAGGTCGGGCTGAAAGACCACTCCGTCGAATCGGTTGGACAGCCGGATGATACATTTCCTTCCGATTGAACAGTTGCAGGCGGTTCAGTTTCTGATGATTCAATGACTTGTGTTGTCATCGAGACAGATACCGGCGTGGCTTGCACCCTGCTCATCAACAAATACCGGTTCAGCCCAGCCATGCCTCCCGCCGCAAACAGCAAAAGCAGGATCAGCCCGGTGATGACCGTGTAGATGCGGGGCTGTCTCTTCCCGGCGAGGTCTTGATAAGTCAATCCATCCAGGATCGTTTTCCAAAGTGAATTCATTCTTCTCCTAAGATCATTGATCCCCGCGGGTGACGCCGTGCGCCAGATACCCAATGGCGCGGATAGTCACCCAGCGGGTTGGCAGTAGATACCCTGCGGAACGAACCCTCGCAGTGACAAGACAGGCCGGTCGTCCCTGATGTCTTCCGCAGGAGACCGAGTTGAGTTGTGCATAACCCGGTCGTTGAGTGTTGAAGTAGGTTGCGGCAATGCCGTTCCCGGCGGTCGTGGCTGTAATCGTGCCATCCGGCAATACCGTGATTTCCTGCGCTCCCGCATGGGCGGCGAGGTCGGCAACGGCGACAGTCTCCATCACGCGCGCGTTGGTCACCATGTAATCCAGGATGCCCAGCAGGAAGAGGGACATGATGGGCATCAGGATCGCAAACAACAAAATGGACTGCCCTCTCTCGGTTTCAAGATGTAGGGTGCGAAGTACCTGATACTTCCTCATCGCCACCTTGCCTTCCAGGTCTCGGAGCGCGAGATAAACCACTCGCTGTTCCAGCCACCGTGACTCAATCCAAGCAGTCCATCAAAAAGGGTTGGCGCTTGAAAAGAAACCAGGCAGCGGCCCGGCATTCCCGGACCGCTCGGCGGCGAGACCTGCACCCGGTATTGCACGCCCGCCGTAGCGGACCAATCCGCGTTCAACGTTCTCCATGCGACATTCACCGCGTTGTGTCGGGCGCGGGATGGATCAGGGGACTGCGACAGGAACTGCGAACAGGCGTATGCCGCGGCGGTCGCGGCGGTGCGGGCGCGGTGGGTAGGAATCCAGGCGAGCAGACCGAAAGCCATCAGCACAGCCAGCATCGCGAACAAAGCCGTTTCCGCCAGCGCTTGACCGCGTTCACCCTTTCGATGACGAACGCTCATTCGATGCCTCCAGCAGGGGGCGGTCCGGGATAGAACCGCCATAAGCGAAAATGGGTCGCGGCGCGTTGCGCTTCGATCAGGCGGATGCCAAAGATCCAGTCGCGTGAGTCTTCGATGCTGATCAGCGAACGCACCTGGCGCGGGCCGCTCTGACCGGCGTGGATGCGATCCGCGAGGTCGGGCCATAAAACATTCTCCCTTGCGTGTTCCGTCGCTGGGGTGTTGTACGAACCAGAAGCGACGCCGGTGATGAACACACCCCAATCCGTGGCGGCGGAACGAAAGGCGTAGAACGCGGCGAAGGTCATGCCGAACAGGAGCAGGATCAGGATCGGCATGACCAGCGCAAACTCCGCCATCGCTTGCCCCTTTTCCTTCCCGCGTGCCATTTATCCGCCTCGTGCCATGCGCAGGGCTTCGATGCCCGCTTCGAAGGCGGCGATCAGTTCATTGCGATAGCGGGCGATCACGGCAATCGCGACCACGCCGACCGCGCCCAGGATCAGCGCGTATTCTGCAAAGTCCTGACCATCCTCTTCGCGGATGAAACGTTGCAACAACTTGAACATGGGAAACTCCTTTTTGTAATAGAAAAATCGGCTGGCAGAGGTTTCTGCCAGCCGAGATCATAAATAAATGAAAGGAGGGGATTTACTGTAGTGTCGGTAAGTTGTTATCGCGTATTATGAGAAATCCATTGGCAACTGAGACATTTTGTCTGATGGTCACTTTCGATCCAGCTTGCGTCGGCTTCCTTTCGTAAGGTAAAATGAATCAACTGAAAATAGAGGATCAAAGTTAATAGGCGCTCTTGCAGGTTTATTTTGTCGAAGGAGTAGTAATGGCGTCTGGAATTCCAAAACCCCGCCTCATCAAAGCAATAATTGATACTTTTTCCGAGCCCAAAATACGTTCAGTCTTCAAATTAATGCCAACAACCAATATAGCTGAACGACTTCTCGACATGCGAAAAGACAGTCTGGAGGAATTTTTGATATCCTCCGCCAAGGGATCGGCATTATTCAGGGACCTTAAAGAACGGTTTCCGAATAACATGCCAAGGACATTTTTCCTTGTAAAACTACCCCCCAGAAAATATACTGAAGAATTGGAAATCGTTGTATCAAGACTGGCCAAAAGAGAACGAGAAAATGCACTCCTGGTAAATTCAAGAATCCGGGCTGTTTATTTGGAAGATGAAGCAAATATAGTGGACGAGTGGAGGTTATTGGAATTGCCGATTGCCTATGAACGTAAACTTGAATATCAAATTGGGAATCCTCCTGAATCGGAACGTTATGGTGAATTCGAACAGACATACTCTCTTGAACATGCCTTTGTTTGGTTGCTGGATGAGTACTCGCATGGGATAGTGTGCTGCTCGGATTTGGCTGCGCTCCAGGCGATTCTCAGTTATTGTCGAGAGATACTCTCTCTGCGCATGGCTATTCCCAATATGACCTCCCATATTTTTTCGAGGCTCATTGAAAAAGGTGAACCAAGTAGCGCAACTTTTTCTGGTTTACCGCTTGGAATTCCAACAGTTACCGTTTATGCAAGAAATGTTGACCAAACTGAGTTGTATCAGGAACTCGAAGAAGATCCTGATCGAGAACAGACAGCAGGCTTCTTCCGCAATGACGCTGGTGAACTATTCCTCAGCTTCGGAATCTCAAGGCGATATTCAAGGATTTGGACACCTTGGCACTATAGTAAACCGTGGCTCGTAAATGCAAGTAAAGTGATTATCAAGAAAACAGAAGAAGAACTGTCAAGGGAATACGAGACGGACCATTTGAGTTACTTGTCTTATTTTTCGAATGTAGGTGTGATAGTGGGCCGAAAAGCTCTTGATGGTAAAGCCAGAGAATTGTTCCAAAGGCTATTGAGTGAAATGCTGAACGCGTACCGACATGGAAATGAAGTGGTGATTAGCTCCGATTTTCTCTACGATTTGATTCATCTTCAGTTGAAGCTTGATCTACAATTGTCTTTCTGCTATGAATGTCCAAATTGCGGCGGCGGGCTTGGCAGATGCCCGGATTGCCTGCTTCCCTACGACGTCAGGATTATGGATAACGTCATCAAGGTTGTTTGTCCTAAGTGCAAACGTGAAGTGCAGTCTGAACAGACTGTTGTTTGTGAATGTGGGACTGAGATCGAGATAGCAGATGTGGAGACTCATATCCAGATTTATCCTGGTGCGCTGTTGATCCAGTCAATTGAGGATTTTATAAGTCAAAATCTAGATGAATTCAGCTGGCACGGCATTTTTGTTATCGATGGGTTGGTTCTAAAACTCTTTGAAAAAAGATCTCCTAAGAAAGAGTTGCCCGGGTTATTGCGATTGAACCAACTAGCCTCGTGGCAAGGAAGGGCCCAGTACTCACGACGGCGAGCTCGACAAAAATATCTCCCACTATTGGGCATGACCAAGGAGAAATGCTATCGAAATAATACTCCCCCGACCGTCGAGAGCTGCGAAACATGCAAGGCGTCTGAGATAACTGAAAAACAAATTCGCAAAAGAAAAGAGGTCTGCTTGCCAAGGATTTTTGGATTGCCGATCGGAGAACGATTTGACGGCATTCATCATGCTTATGAAATCGCCGACGTAAAGTATAAAGATTTCTATAATGGCACAGGGATTAGTTTGGGTATTCACTTAAAAAGCCGAACAAAGTCGCGCCCGGAAGGGTTGGGAAAAAGTATTTATCCAATAAAGTCCTTGTATACCCAAGTGTTCTATTCTGCTTATCAAGTCTTTAAGGGCGATGCTGATTTTGATGTCATTGGAATCTCGATTCCGAATACCGTTAAAAAAGAGGTCGTCGATTCGGTTCAGTTGCTACTGAATAAATTAGGTTACGGACTCCTGGTGATTGACGAAAGTGATTGGCTAAAGATATTTGATGCAGCTTTGGAGACCGTTGCTTTTGAAGAGGTGGCTTAATTCAGTAACTCAAACGAATAGGGGTAGGAAATTGAATAAAGGAAAGACATTGGCAAACTTAGCTTTTCCCTTAATGCCCAACTGGCAGCCTGCTCACCCAATCCTCCCCAATGCGAATTTCGATATCCACATTTGAGGTTGGATCGGGCTGGATAACGATCTGTGGGCTTCCCACCCCGAACAGCTCTGCTAAATATCGCAGGGTGTACAACTTGGAGGAATACAGAATCAATTTGGTCTGATTGGAAGCTCCAGTAGGCATGCCAAATTCCACGATCTGCATTCCCTGAGCCGTCAGAAATCTGGCGGTGCGTTCCTCCAGGCCGGCGCTGTAGGTTTTGTTGATGATCCTGATCTTCGCCTCTTCCGCCTGCATCAACGTCCTCAAGTCCCCCTGCGCCAGCGGGCTCACCGGTCCGCCTGGAACAAATATCTCATCCCGCAGGATGCGGATCAGATCAGGAACGGGGCGCAGGACGCTGGCGGGAACCCCGCCCAGGGTCGTATCAGCCGGGATCGCCATGCTGGAATCGATCACACCCTGCCGGATGTTTTCAGCCGGAATGTCCTTTACCAACATCGCCAGTTTCAAGGCATCCTCAAAGGACATATTGGTGTGAATGCCGGACGAAAACTCCGCATAGATCTGCGGAGCCTGCGCAACGAGTTTTGGAAAATAAGCTGGGTCAAGCACCTTGTCGCGGATCGCCAGGATGACCTGCTGCTGGCGTTTGGCGCGGCCGAAATCGCCGCCGCTGCATCCCTTGGACGCATCGCGGCAGCGTGCATACGCCAGGGCGCGCTTGCCGGTCAGATGGCGGTAGTCCCCGGGTTTCAACACAAAGTGATCCTGTCCGGGACCTGCGGGATCGAGCACCATCCGTTCTTCGACGTACACATCAATCCCGCCAATCAGGTTGATGAACGAAACGAACGTCCCAAAATCCACCTGAACATAGTAATGAACTGGAACGCCGATGAATTGCGAGACGGTCTCCATCGCCAGACCCGGTCCGCTGCCCGGCAGTTTGGCAGCCTCCCCGATGGTCCAGGCAGTATTGATGCGGCTGTAACCGAACCCCGGAATATTGACCCACATGTCGCGTGGGATGGATAACATGCCGGCCGTTTTCGTGACCGGGTCTACCGTCAACAGGATGATGGTATCTGTGCAAGCCGGACAGTCTTCGCCGCCCGCGTCGCCTCCGCGCAAGCCGAAGAAGGCGATGTTGACCCGGCTGCCGCCGTCCCATTGGGGAATCTCCATTTCCGGCGCTGAACCTTCAGGGAGAATAAGTGCGGCCGGTAGATTGACATCGTAGGGATCAGGCGAGCCGGATGGATTGGAAGGCTCTGCGGAACAGTAAGAGGGGGGAATGCCGGGGAGCGCGGTCAGCCGCCAGCAGGCCGTCAGACGGCGCACAAGCAAAAAAGCCCCTATGGTTGCGATCAGGGCGAAGGACCAATACGCGATGGACCTCCAGGAGGGATGATAGAAGCTGGGCTTTCCGGATGACTGCGGCATGGGCTACAACAACCCCGATCCCATAAATGGCGCAAGGATCGCCAGCACCAGTCCCAGCACCGCCATCACGCCGAACAAACCGGCGCGCTGGCGCACTAATGCCGCGCGCGCCTCCGTCGCCTCCACCACCGAACGGTGGACGGAATCCTGCAAGCCCTGCACGCTGGATAACACCGGACGGTTATTGGCGAAGAAGTCGTAGATGTCACGAAGGAAAAGATTGGCCTCCACGTCGGCAGGGTCGGGAAGATGCGCGCGTGTCACTTCAATGGCTTTGACGAAATCTTCGACCTCCATGCGGGCCACCAATAGTCCCAACAGATTACAAAACGGACCACCGACTGTCGACGCGCGCCGTAATGCTTCCTGCACACCGACACCCGAAGACAACAGTGAATTCAACACGGATAATCCGATCAACATGTTGTTACGCAAGGACTCGGCGCGTTTCTTTGCCAGAGTTTTCAGCCGCACATAGGGACGGCGCAGTCCCAGGAAGACAAAGATCAAGGCAATCACGGGCGCAACCACGATCAAGTTCATGGCCGCCAGCGCGCCCGCCAGCAATCCTCCCACTGTCAGGAAAATCGAAAAGTCGCGGATCGCAACTGCGTAAAACTCGCCCGGTGTATCGTAGGGATAACCGGCGCGCCGCAGGAGGCTGATCACATCAGCTGTGTTTTTCGCCTGAGTCGGATCAAATCGCCCGGGCAGGATTGCAACGAGCAAAGCCTCCCAGGTCGAACGTCTCTTCGTCGGGTGGTTTGTCTGAAAATTCATTAGGCGATTGCTGCCAAAGGCGCTGAATGCAGTTTGGAACGTTGACATCAGTTCAAAGATGAGCACGCTCAAACTGAGCGCGCCGAGGAAAGCAAAGAATGTCATTAGGGTTCTCCTTCGTGAAGTTCGAGGCGGAAGTTTAGTAGTTTCTGCAAGGGGGCTTCGCCCGGCTGTCGCCCGCGAAATTTCTTGCTGAACAGCGCGCGGCGCAAGGCCTCCATGTGTTGCTCATTCCTCGCAATGCCGTGCGGCGGGCGCGGCTCGGCGTGCTTCAGAGAACCGCTGCCGGCCTCCCAGGTCTCTCCGCCGAATTCGCGTGGCCAAAGCGGGAAGGAATATGGATCCCATTCGGGCAGGCGATTATTTTTCACTGCTCGGTGCCACTGCCAAAAGGCCTCGAAGCGCGGACCCCAGAGTCCCCACGCCATGTCGATCTGCAATGACTCGTTTCGCAGTAAATCCAGAGTCTCAGTGCAATGGTGGCAGATTGAGACAGCGTTTTCGGGTCGCTGGTAGCGCCATGCCATTTCAACCGGGGCGTCTGGGGAAGGGTTCAGGACCGGACGCCACGAACCCGGTTTGCCGCAGCGCATGCAGTGATTCGGAAATTCGTGCCGCCAGGGGATGCCGGCGACCGAGGCAGCCACCAATTCGTCCAGATAAGGCTCCTCCGCTTTCAACACGGAATAGGAAAGTTTCACCGCCCCGTGAGGCAGGTTCCAGGCGCGCGAGAAATCCAGGAGAAACCCGGCCGAACTCACGATCTGCCCGCGCTCCCAGGCTTCGAACTTTTTCCTTTGGATTTCAGGTTTGACCTCCCGAGGATGCGCCTCACGGATGCGGCGGATGTCAGCCACGGCTTCCGCCAGCAAAGCGAACAACAAACCGTCAATTCGTGAGCCGGCATCCATCGCTCCCAGTTGAGGCAGATCGGGAGCGACGGAAAGAATGGTATTCACATAAGGCCGGTAATCCACCTTCGGCCCGGTCTCGATCACGTAACGACAGGCGGGCAATTTGAGGAACCTCCATTTGGAAATGACTTCGTCGAACAACACCCGTCCATCCGCGCTCAGCGCAACGATCCGCATCGGCGGGCAGAAGAAGGTGTGAAAGGTGCGCGCTTCGTCTGTGGGATAGATGAAAGCCAGGACGTCGCGGTTCAGGTTTTGCATGAACATCGCGCCGAAGGCGCGTTGTTCGGAAGTAACCAGGAAACGTAATTGCATGTTATTCGTTATCTCCTTCGCCAAAGAGGATGGTTCGCACGGCTGGCAACAATGAATTGTTGGAACCCATCGCCTTCTTCCAGGCCGGCGCGAGTGGGTGATTGATTTGTTTGGGGAGTTCGTATGCTCGTGTGGGTGTTGAGTCAATCAACAGCAAGAGTTCCGCGGGTGGCAAATCCGCGAATTGCTGGAAGACCCCGCGCGCTTCGCGCAAGGGATGTTCGCGCAAACGGCTGATGGCGTAGCCCAACGGATCGGACAGATTCCCGCTCTGCGGGCTGGCGACGTACAGCACCCACGAGACAAAGGCATGCACCGAGGCCTGAACTTCCAGCAGTTCCCGCAGCACTTTGGGATGCACGTCGTTTTGTTGAAGCAGCGTTTCAAGTTCCCAAAAATCAGGAGCGACCACCTCCGCCGCATTTTCGCCGCAGGCGTGTTGGGTGGTGGAAGTGTTCTCTTGACAAGTGTTTAAGGGGTGTTTAAAAGAGTTTAAATCAGTGCCATTTGCGTCCGCCATATTGCTGCCATTTGCGTCCACTAATGCTTCCATTTGCGTCCCGCTATTGCTTCCATCTGCGTCCAGCCTATTCCTGCCACTTGCGTCCACCTTATTGCTGCCATTTGCGTCCAGCGGCTCATCCAAAAGGACACGATAGGCGCGCGGCATCGTATCCACGCGCAAGTCTGAATATGCCCCGGTTTCCCTTGGTTCGATCTCCACCAGGAAACGAGTCAGATCTCCGCCGCGTTGCTCTGTAACCCATTCCTTGTTTAGCCAGGCCTGCACGGTCTTATAACGCTTCGACCCAATGAGTTCTGCCATCTCCACGTAGCCCCGCTTGAACGTCACCACTTCCCGCCGCTCGCCTGTGCGTGAATTCAGGTACGCCATGTCGCGCGCCACCGTCACCAGCCAGGCCTGCGCCGGCGTCAGGTTGAATCGCTTGATTGTCTTCGTGATGAAGTAATGCGGGATGTGAATATCGCCCAGGGAGTTGACGATCCGGCGATGCAGTTCCTGCGCGAGACGATCTACTTCGGACGAGCAGGTCTCGCTGGCTTCAAAGCGCGCCATGTCCATTACGGTGTTGAATTGAATATTGGATTGCTTGGACTCCATTGGTAGAAGCAGTTTCATCACATCTTCCGCGTCGAGCAATTCCTGCAAAGCATTGGGCAGCGTTGCTCCGCTGTTTAGCAATTCTTTCAGCCGTGCGTACAGTGCCACGGCATCGGCGCGCGTCAATCTGGGAGTCATGCAAACCTGGTAACGGACCGGCCGGCGATGCGGACGTCCATCCCGCCCGCGGCGGTAGTGGTGCTCACCCGGAGAGTCCACGCGTTGCACCAATCCGCGTAATTCAGATTGAATCTCTTTATGCCGCAAGGATCTCCAGAAGGCGCCAAAGCTCAACCCGCTGAAACGCATAGCCTCGCGGCTGTGTAATGCCAATCCCGAATCATTTCCGTTCGAATGCACTTTCCATGCGGCTTGATGGAAACCGATATACAGCCAGATTGCCTTCGGACCTATTTCCGTTCCCAGTCTTCGCAGATACCCTTTCACCACCACTTGTTTGTGCGGCTGCACGATCTTGTCGTAATCCAGCCACTGCACCGGCTCGATGGTAATTTCCGGTTCATCGTTCTCTTCGTCTGTAGATTCCATCTCCTCTTGGGGGTTATCCCCAACCACGAACCGAACGGAAACAGATTGATTGAGAATACCGATCAACAATCGCTGCGCCGTGCTCGTGAGCCGCGACTCCAGCCAGTCACGCGCGTAAACGTTGCGCGTGGAAACGGTTATCACGCCATCTTCAAAGGAAAGCGGTTCCGTGTCGCGCACCCAGGTATCGAAGGAGGCGCGCGGCATGTCCAGCTGGAGTTGACCCAGCACAGATTCCCAAGCTTGCTGGCACTCGTTTTTGTTCTTGGAGTGCTCCGGATTCATAAGCGCCACCCCAGGCGGCAAATAGAACCGTTTTCGATTCCCCGCCCTGCGAGACCCGTCTCGCGAAATGAGCGTCTCCTGAGCCTTCCTGTGCGTGCGACGCGGGCGGCAGGGCAGGCGGATCGGTGGGCGGCGCGTAGACGGCAGGCGGGCGGCGCGTCCACGTTGCCGCCTGCGTTGTTTCGATTCGGGAAATGAACAAAAGAATTTCTGGCGAAATTCATTCCTCGCCTCCCTGTAACAATGTCAGGACAGTGGCTTTTTCCACCGGCTCGAGTTTCAGCAGGCCTGCTTCATGCGCCCGCAGTCCATAGCGAAGGAGAGCGGATACCAACTCTCCCACCGGCACATTCAACCCTTCTTCAGAGGCTAATGCTGAAATCGTCTTCTTGAGTTCGGGAGAAAAATTACGCCAGGAGGTGATCGCCCGCCAGGATGGTTCTGCTGATTTACGCGCTCTGGATTTGCTTTTCATTGGATAGCCTCTTGAGATTTGTGATGATGGATGCAATGTCATGCGCATGCGGTATGGATTTGGGCGTGGGCGAAGATCCAGATCGCCTTCTTCGTAGGCGCGCATCGCATACTCCAGAATGCTCCTCGCCACTTCGCCTTCGGGAACGAGCAATTCAGCCGCGAGGGTATTGACTCTCAATGCCAACTTGGGATCCACACCGCGGTACACCACCTTGAAGTCCAGGTGTGCCTTTTCCCATTGCCGGCTGCGTCTGCGCGGGGAAGCCACGCGCAAAGAGTCGTAGAGGCTGGGCGGATGAACCGCAGCTGCTTTTGAGGTTTCAAATGGATTCCGCCTCTTCGACATGCCGCCTCCCTAGAACTTCATCACCAGCTGGGTCAGCGCCTGGTATTCCTTGGCGGCGCGGCACAACAGGTCCATCTCGAAGATGGTCTGTCCCTGCGCGGCGCATTCACGCAAGAGGGTGGCGCGGTGGATGGGAGGCAGGACGCTGGCGTCGAAGCGTTCGCGCAAATCCTCCATCGTTGCCTTGCTCTCGCGGGTGTTTTCGTCGTAGAAGGTCGGGAGAATCCCCAGCAGATTCCCGCGCCAGTTCTTTTTCTCCTGCAGAACGCTCATCATCAGCAAGACTTTGGAGACGCCGTCTGCGGACAGGAACTCGGTGGCGGTGGGGACGATCACGAGATCGGAAGCCCACACCGCGCGCTCTTGGATGCCGCCCACGCTTGGAGCAGTGTCAAAGATGATGTAATGCAATCCCTCTTTGAAGAAGCGGCTGATCGAATTTCGGATGGCGGAGATGGGTTGGTCCTGCGCGTTCAGCACGGTTTGGGCGGCCATCGTCTGCTGGTCGCCGGGCAGGAGATACAGCCCTTCACGACCCGAGGAGCGCAGCCACGACTGCACGAAGGTGGTCTCCTGCGGCGTTGCGCCCATCGTGAGCATGTAGAACGCGCCTGGTTCTGGGCTTCGTCCAAGCGCGGTGGCGCACTGACCTTGAGGGTCGAGATCGATCAGGAGAACCCTTCGTCCCTTTTGGGATAAACCGTGTGCGAGGGAAACGGCAGTGGTGGTCTTGCCGACCCCGCCTTTTTGGTTGGCGATACAAATTGTCTTTGTAGGCATGGATTACTCTTTCAACAAGATCGAATTCATTACGACTATTTCTGTCATGGTTCAGAACAACAGAAAGAAACAGATCACTCCAATCAGGATGCTTCCGATGAAGATCGCGACGCCAATAGCCATTCCTGCAACCATGTCAAGACTCTCCCTCCGTCGGGCTTGTTGGGCCGGAATCACATTGAGTGGGAGAATCTCTTTCCTCGGTGGGTTTGGGTTGGACCGGTTTTTCACCGCGGCTCAGGCGTTCCCGCCGCCAGCTCAAGATCAACTGGTACACCTGTCCAAGAATGCGCCGTTGTTCGGGCGTAAGCACGACTTCGTTACGATCCTGCGCGGTCATGTATACCTCCCGAATTAAGTTTTGATAGTTTCTTTGGGTCTGGTACATTGCCAGCCGGCTGATCCACAATCATCCCGAGGCGTTTGAGTTCGTTTCGGATGATCAATGCCGCTTGAGCCTTCACGGCGCGGTATTCTTGCTGGGCTAATCGCTGGAGGGCATTCATTTCCGGCTCCAGCAGATAGATGACAACTCTTGCCATGTTCAACCTCTCTTGAGTTAAGATAAAAGAGCCACGCTCGGCGGCTCTTTTACATGGCGGGAGTCAAGAAATTCTCCGATTTGAAGTACGGGAATTCTACGGAAATTCCCATACACAAAATCTGGATGGAGTGGGTCTCAAAATTGAAAATTAACAGGTGGGATTTCCAGCCCAAATCAATAATGACCCCATATTTTGGATTCCTGACGGAGTCCCTCGACAATGATGTTGAGGAGCTTAATAGATTCTATGAGGAATCGTTTTCTTTATCTTTTCTAGGGGGTCCGGTCCTTAGTTTTTTGACCAGGAAGAAGAATGCTACGATTCCGATCAAGAGTGGGAAAAGCACTAAAGCGATGCCGACAAGAATGCCAATAAGGATTTCGATCAACATAACCTGTCCGGTTGGCATTAAGAACGGGATGGCAATTAATTTGAAGAAGGCTGTGTCGTCGTTTTTCTTTAGTAGGCCTTTTGAACGAATAAGGTAAGACGGTTCTCAACGAGACGCCTTGAGGCAATTCGCCATTTGTCTGGCTTCGGTACTGCCTCCCTCGTTGTTTTTTTGCTGGTATTCGTCAAAATATAACCCAGGTTGCATTTCGCGTGTTTGGGATAAGGATAAACTTTGTAATCTCCTCCGGCTAATTTGAATATCGCCTCCTGTACACAATCTTGATACTGTCGGCGATCCTCCCGACCTCTGTTTTATTCAGCATAAAAAAAGCCGCAGGATGTGCGGCTGTTAGAACAAGACTCTCCTCTTCGTCGCAATTTCTATCGAGGAGCCTTCTTTTGATCCATTTTTTTCCGGAGATCCTTCAGTATGATTTTTCGAATTTCATAAAACCTGCTATCGGAGATGCGCGGTGAGCCATCCGCATAGGTTCCGAATTCCTCAGCCAGAAATTCTGATAGTGTTATGGGATTACGCCACGTATCGCGCCCCTCCCATGCCAAAACCACCTTGGTCCAACGATCCAGCGGGTATGTCGGTGTCCTGCCTCGACGAATGGGTCTGTCAATAAGCGCAAGGACTTCCTCGGGGGATTGATTATCCACTCCTATCACTGCCGGATGTTCGGTTTGAAGGTCCTCGTACCCCAGCCAAGAAAGAAAATATCGCACCTGACGGAAAGTCTGATAGATCCTGCATGCCTCATACCTTCTCCGTCGAAGGAAGCGGTCCATGCTCAGACCAGTGCGCAAGCCCACCAGGATCAATATCAGGATAAAGATGGAAATGATGGCAACCGTGACTTCAGCCAGTTCCATCCCCAGGCTGTAATGAACTTTATGAAAAATCCAATTGATTGAAGCAACTAACATACCCCCGAAAAGTATCAATAGGAAAACCAGCACGACCCGAAAAAAGGGATGAATATGACTGCGTTTGGTTACATTTTCAGCCATAGGGTGGAAATTGTACAAGAAAAAATCAAACTTTATATGTGAAAATACTTACAATCTCCTAACGACAATCATTAAAGTTATAATTGCAATTGGAGAATTGATTAGATTATGGAAGATTGGTTGACGACCTATGAAGCCGCTCGCGTAAGCGGTTACAACCCGGATTACATTCGGCAGTTGATTCGCTCTCAGAAAGTGCGGGGCAGGAAGTGGGGATTATCCTGGCAGGTCAGCCGGCGATCTCTTGAAGAATATGTGAAGAAAGCTGAGAAGCTGGGGGAACGGCGCGGCGCAAAACCGAGACCTGGTTCCAAGAGGCGTTAAACCAATCCAATACTGGTGAGAATACATTGACGCGCTGTATAAATGTAGTATAATTATAGTACCAATACGATAATTATGCTGTTTGTAACGGGCCGTGAATGTGCAGCAACACACGCACGACCCTGACCCAACCCACCGACTGTAGCGGAGGGATGGGCTGACTTCATTATATCAGCCCAGATTTCACGCCCTGGTGGGATTCACCGGGGCGATTTCTTTTCTGACCGGGCGGAATGAGATCGCTCCAATAATCAAAAGGAGCCTTCTGATGTTGAATACGAATCCAAGCCCACGAACGAAAGCAATTGCAATTCTTTCCAGGTTCCGCCAGGAGTGGCAAGAGGCGGCGAGTGGAAAAAGCCTGCTGGAGGTCGAAGGAAATATCGGCATGGTATTAGCCGATCTTGTGAATTCCTTTGAACTTGCCTCCCATGAACAATCCCTTGTGTTGGGACCGCAACTCTTCGAGGAAATGCAGGACATCCTTTACCAGCCGTCCCGCAACTAAGCGACAGCCAGCCCGGTCTGGCTCTGCTAATCCAATACCATTCCCCAAGTAACAAGAACTACCATGAAGGAAGATCATGAAAACAATTAAACGTGCTGTGCTATATGCAAGAGTCTCCAGTGATGATCGCGGCAAGGAGGGACGTAATCTGGCGGGACAATTGGAAATGTGCCGGGATTTTGCACTCGCCAATGGATGGCAAATCGTTGCAGAATTGTCCGAGGATGACCGTGGCGCATCTGGCGCTTCATTTGAGTTGCCCGAGCTTAATCGCGCACGCGAAATGGCGCAAAAGGGAGAGTTTGATGTGTTGGTGGTTCGTGAGATTGACCGCCTCAGCCGTAAGCTTGCGAAGCAACTTATTGTTGAAGAGCAATTGAACCGGGCCGGTGTCGAAGTTGTTTATGTTCTAGCCAGCTACGAGAACTCGCCGGAAGGGCGTTTGAACAAGCATATTCGTGCGACTATCGCCGAATATGAACGTGAAAAAATTGCCGAACGCATGGTTCGCGGAAGGCGGCAGGTGGTCAAAAACGGGAAAATTATGCTTCATGGAAATAAACCCCCGTATGGTTATCGCTTGTCGGAAGACGGAAAAAATTTGGTGATTCATGAAGAGGAGGCAGCTGTCGTACGGTTGGTTTACACATGGTATGTGGAAGGAGATGAAAAAGGGCGGCGCCTATCCACACGCGAGATTTCAAAGCGACTCACCCAAATGAGGGTTCCAACTTGGGCAGACCTGCGTGGAATGTTCAAAAAGCGCGGGAAAGGGGAATGGTCAGGGAGACTCGTGTATCGAATTCTGGCATCAGAGACATATGCCGGACACTGGCACTATGGAAAACGTAACACTTTCGGGGGTTACCACAAGCCCAACGCCCGCGAATGGTGGCTGAGCTTTGATGTCCCGGCGATTGTCTCTGAGGAAATGTGGGAGAAAGCTAAGCTTCAGCGAAAAGCAAATGTAAGTGTCTCCAAACGCAATATAAAAAGAGAGTACTTACTGAGAGGACGTGTCCGATGTGGTCTGTGTCATACCAGCGTCAATTGTTATGCTACCGTGCCTCAAGAAAGGAAACTGTACCTGTATTACAAGTGTAATGCGCTCATGGGTACCATCGCCAACGTGAAGTGCCATCTTCCAAGCTTTCGCGTAGATGTTGTCGATAAGTTGGTCTGGGATTGGGTGAAGGCGCTTCTTACTCAACCGGGAACTCTGGAAACTGGGCTTGCGGAATATCAGGAAAGCCGAGAGCAATTCATTGCACCCATACGTGACCGTTTACTCGTTATTGATGATCTTTGGCAGGACTCGAAGAGTCAACTGGACCGGATACTTGATCTATATATTTCTGGTGACATTCCAAGAGAATTGTTGGTTGATAAGAAACAGCAATTAGAAACCACCCTCACCTCGTTGGAGAAAGAACGCGACGATTTGAATCTGAATTTGGAATCAGAAACCATAACAGAAAAAGACATCCAGCAAATTCGTGAGTTTGCTTTACATATTGCGGAAGGATTGGAGCCTGGAAATGAAACCTTCGATGATCGGCGACGCGTGATTGAGTTACTCGATGTTGGCGCTTTACTGACCGTGGAAGACGGTCAAAAATTCATTGATGTATGGTGCTTTCTAGGTCGAAACAAGTTATCGGTTGGGTCGCCTATTTCTCGAAGTGCGGCACGCGCCAGAAATTGTCCACGCTGTAGCGCGCGAAGCCGCCGCCGACGACATCGTACATGCCGCCGCGCGACATGGCGTCGAGAATGTGCGCGCAGACTTTTAAGATTTGCCCGCGCTGTGGGGAATCGGAGACGGCGCGGCGGAGCAGGAATTCGACGGTCATCGGCTGCGGGAATTTGGGCGCGTCGCCCCAGCCGCCGTGGCCCCAATCGTACGAATCGGTCAGCGCGCGCGCGGCCGCTTCGAGCGCCGCCGCGTCGACGGGGATTTTGTCGCCGCTCGCTTGCGTCTGCGATTGGATGTGTTGGAACACCTGTTGCCCGACGCGGTCCGCCTCCTGCCGGTCCTCGCGCCACGTCCGCGCGATGGCTGTCAGTATTTCCTTGAACGACGGCATGTTGGCGCGGCGGACGGGAGGGAAGTATGTGCCAGCATAGAACGGACGCAGGTCGGGCGTGAGGAAGACGGACATCGGCCAGCCGCCCGAACCGGTCATCGCCATCGTGGCTTGCATGTAGATGGCGTCAAGGTCGGGACGTTCCTCGCGGTCTACTTTGATGTTGACGAAGTTCGCGTTCATCAGCGCGGCGGTGGACTCGTCTTCGAAGGATTCGTGCGCCATTACGTGGCACCAGTGACAGGCGGCGTATCCAATGCTGAGGAAGATCGGCTTGTCTTCGGCGCGGGCTTTGGCGAGCGCCTCCTCGCCCCACGGATACCAGTCCACGGGATTGTGCGCGTGCTGGAGGAGATAGGGAGAATTTGCGTTGATCAGATGATTTGACATGGGGAACCTGTAAAAGGATGGCTTTTCATCGAGCAGGAGGATTATAGTCCAGAACCATCGCTTATCTGCGGGTTTGGCCCTCACCCCCAACCTCTTTCCTGTGGGGAGAGGAGGTCTCTGCGTCCGCCCGCGGGAACGCGGCGGGAGATGCGTCCAAATCAGTTAAAATAAGCGCCATCCCCATGACCGAATCCCCCCGCTCCTTCTTTGGCCGCTATCATACCCTCGTCCTCATCGTCCTCTTCGTCGCGGCCGCGGCCATCCGTCTCTACGACCTGACCGACCTGCCCCTCGACTTCCATCCCACGCGGCAACTCTTCTCCGCGCTCAAAGCGCGCGGCATGTACTACGAGACTCTCGCCGACGCGCCCGCCGACCAGCGCGCCTTCGCCATCCAGCAGGGACGCCTGCGCGCCACCATCGAACCGGAGATCCTCGAAAGGCTGACAGTCTTCACCTGGAAATTCACGGGCGAACAACTCTGGGTGGCGCGAATCTACTCCAGCCTCTTCTGGCTCCTCGGCGGGATCTTCATCTATCTCCTCGCCCGCGACCTCTTCTCGAAAGACGGCGCGCTTTTCGCGGCCGCGTTTTATTTGCTGCTTCCTTACGCCGTCGTCGCCAGTCGTTCCTTCCAACCCGATCCCCTCATGGTCGCGCTCATCGTCGGATTTTGGTGGGCGGTCAATCGCTGGGCGCAATCCCTCCATCCCCACCCTGTCAAATCAACTTCCTGGCTTTATGTCCTCCTCGCCTCCATCCTCGGCGGCTTTGCCATCTTCGTCAAACTCAACGCCGCGTTCTTCGTCGTCGGCGGGGCGCTGGGCGCGGCGTTCGGACGCGCCTCCCTGCGCGGCCTCCTCCGCAACCGGCAGGTCTGGGCGATGGCCGCGCTGGGACTCCTCCCCGGCGCGGGCTGGGTGATCTACGGCCTGGCGCGCGGCTTCCTCGGTCAGCAATTCGGCGGACGCTTCATCCCCGCGCTGCTCGTCTCGCCCTCCATGTACCTCGGCTGGGCGCAGATGATCGGGGACGTGATCGGTCTCTTCACCTTCACGCTCGCGCTCCTCGGTCTCCTCCTCGTGGACGGCAAACCCGCGCGCTCGTTCCTCCTCGGACTGTGGGGCGCGTACCTCGCCTTCGCCCTTTTCTTCGACTACCACATCTCCACGCACAACTACTACAGCCTGCCGCTCGTCCCCATCGCCGCGTTGACTCTGACTCCGCTCGCGGACGCGCTCCTCGCCCGACTTGTCGCGCGAACCGCCGATCCGCGCCGCAAAATCCTCGCCGCCTCCCTCCTGACCTTGAGCCTGGCCGCCGTCCTGTGGACTTCGCGCGTCGCCTTGAAGTCCGCCGACTACCGTCCGCAGGCCGCGTTCTGGCAAAGCATCGGCGAGACGGTACGCGGTCATCGCGTCGTCGCGTTGACGCAGGACTACGCCCTGCCGCTCGCTTACTGGGGCTGGACCTCCGCCGCCAACTGGCCCGACTCGTCGGATATCGCCTACCGCGAGATGCGCGGCGGCGACGCGTCGTTCGAAAAATCCTTCGCCCGATTGACGAAGGGCCGCGACCTCTTCCTCGTCACCGACCTCCCCGACCTGGCGCGCCAGCCCGACCTGCGCGCGCGGCTTTCGGGATTCGCCGTCTTCGCGCAGGGCGACGGATTCGTGATCTACGATCTCGACCAGCCGCTCGCGCCGTAAGTCGGATTGGCAATCCGACCTGTATTTTTGGGGATGGTACAATCAAAACGTAAATCGCGCTCTCGATGTTTTGACGCTGGCGCTGGAGAACGCCGCAGGCGCCTTGCCTCGTCAAAACAGCCGCCAAAAAACCAAAACGGAGTTCCCATGAACACACCTGTCATCGTTGACGCCATCCGCACGCCCGTGGGCGCGCTGGGAGGGATTCTCGCGCCCGTCCGCCCCGACGACCTCGGCGCGCTCGTCATCAAAGAAATCGTCAAACGCTCGGGACTCGATCCCGCGCTCGTGGAGGAAGTCTACTTCGGGTGCGCGAACCAGGCGGGCGAAGACAACCGCAACGTGGCGCGCATGTCGGCGCTGCTGGCGGGGCTGCCCGTCGAGGTGGCGGGAGTCGCCGTTAACCGCCTGTGCGCCTCGGGTTTGGCCGCGGTCAACCAGGCGTCACGCGCGATCCGGGCGGGCGAGGGCGAGGTCTTCGTCGCGGGCGGAGTCGAGTCCATGTCCCGCGCGCCGTACTCGTTCCCGAAAGCCGAGTCGGGTTACGCGTTCGGGAATCTCACCGCCTACGACACCGCGCTCGGCTGGCGCTATCCGAATCCGAAAATGAAGGAAATGTACGGGACCGACTCGATGGGCGAGACCGCCGAAAACATCGCCGCGGAACGCCCGCACCTGACGCGTGAAAAGCAGGACGCGTTCGCCCTGCGCTCGCACCAGCGCGCCGTCGCCGCCATCGACTCGGGACGCTTCGCCGAGGAAATCATGCCCGTGCCGGTCCCGCAGAGGAAAGGCGATCCCGTCCTCGCGGCGACGGACGAACGCCCGCGCCGCGACACCACGCTGGAATCGCTGGCGAAGTTGAAACCCGCCTTCAAAAAAGACGGAACGGTGACGGCGGGAAATTCGTCTGGATTAAACGACGGCGCGGCCGCGCTGTTGTTGATGAGCGAGGCCAAAGCCCGCGCGCTGAATCTTCGGCCGCTCGTCCGCGTGGTCGCTTCGGCCGCGGCGGGCGTGCCGCCCCGCGTCATGGGCTACGGCCCCGTCCCCGCCACGCGGAAGGCGCTGGCGCGCGCGGGCCTGAAAATGGACGACATCGGGCTGGTGGAACTCAACGAAGCCTTCGCCGTCCAGGCGCTGGCGGTCATCGAAGACCTCGGCGTGGATCCCGAACTCGTCAACGTGAACGGCGGCGCCATCGCCATCGGCCATCCGCTCGGCTGTTCGGGCGCGCGCCTCGCCGCCACCCTCGTCCACGAAATGCGCCTGCGCGCCAAAGCGGGCAAGCCAGTGAAGTACGGACTTGCCACTTTGTGCGTCGGCGTCGGTCAGGGCGAAGCGACGATCTTCGAGTGGATGGGATAAAGGACACGTCACGGAATCCCGAAGTCCTGCTTCGGGACAGAATTCCGAAAGTAGAACTTTCGGATTCCTGGGAGACACTGTGAAAAGACTATTGCTCGCCCTCTCGCTTCTTCTCTTGACCTCGGCCTGCTCGCCCGCCTCGATCTTCGGTCTCACCCCGACGCCCACCCTCTACGTCTACCCGACGCCGGAGACTCCCGTCGTCCCCGCGCTGACGGCGGACGCGCTCCGCAACGCGGAGTACATCCTGCCCGGCTTCGACGGCGCGATCCGTTCCTACAAATTCGTGGACGGCAAATATGCCTTCGGCGGCGATCCCTCGGTGACCGGCTACGCGGACGTTTCGCTGCTGGACACCTACGCGTTCGGCGACTTGAACGGCGACGGCGTGGACGACGCGGCCGTGTTGATCGCGGAAAACTACGGCGGGACGGGCGTCTTCGTCTCGCTGAACGCGGTCTTGAACGAGGGCGGACTCCCGCGTCACGCGGCCTCGACCATGATAGACGACCGTCCGAAGATCAACGCGCTGAAAATCCAAAACGGACTCATCTATCTCGACGCGGTTCTCCACGGGCCGAACGATCCCGCCTGCTGTCCGGAGTGGACGGCGACGCGCGCGTACAAGCTGAGCGGCCTCTCCCTGACGCTGGTCCGCGCGACCACCCGTCTGCCAAGCGGACAGGAGCGCGCCATCGCCATCGAATCGCCCTCCGCTGGCGCGGAGGTCACGGGGCAGATAACCCTGGCGGGCGCGGTGACCATCGCGCCGTTCGAGAACACGCTGACGCTCCACGTGTATAACGCGCAGGGCAACGAATTGACCGTCGCTCCGATCATGGTGAACGCCCCCGACTTCGGCGCGGCCGGCACATTCACGACCATGCTGGATGTGAGCGCCTTCCCAGCGGGACGCATCCGCATCGTGATCGCGGATCTGAGCGCGGCGGACGGCTCCATCCTCGCGCTGGATTCGGTCGAAGTCGTTGTGAAGTAACAAGACGTCAAATAAAAAGAGACTGTCCACGTCATGCGGACAGTCTCTTTGCTGGTTGGTTCCGTCTGCGCTGGACGACGCGCAGGTTCAGTCCGAGGCGGGCGCACTCCCGGAGTTCTTCCGGGGGTTTTTCTGCCAGGGAAAATCCTTGAAGAGATAATACCGCCACTCGTCCAGCGGCATGGACGGCAGGTTGGGGAGCGAATCCACGTAGTCGCAAATCTCGCTCATAAAGGCAAATTCGTAGCCCATGTTTTTGAAACGGGCGATCATGGTTTCGAGGATGTCGAAACCGCGCTCGCTGTTGCGAAGCAGGGCGCGCTTTTCGAGGGCGGTCACGCCGTCGGAGAGATGCGGCGCGTAGAGGTCGTGCGCGTGGGTGGTGAAGGCGATCACCGAGGGCGGAGGGAAGAGGCGCATCAGCGCGGACGAGAGTCCCAGCCCGTAGAGTTTGATCCACGGCAGGCCGAAGTTCAGTCGAAGCGCGGGCAGCGCGGGGAATGGAAATTCGAGGATGGAATCGTCCCCGCGCGTCACGCGGAACGGCTCGATGGGCATGTGCGTGTTCCAGTAGCCGTTTTTGCCGGGACGGATGGACGGGAACACGCTGGCGTCGTAGCGGAGGCCGAGGTCCATCAGATGGCCGATGCCCTCGCGCGAGATCGCGCCGATGGGCGCGCGATAGCCGACGGCCTCTTTGCCGAAAAACTCGCGGAAGGTTTTCTGCGCCAGTTGAATCTCATCGCGGTCGCCGCTGGTCTCGGTGTTGTGATGGTGCGAATGGAGCGCGAACTCAATGGGGATCTCGCGCTCCAATTTGCGAATCCCCTCGCCGTAGCGCGTCAAAATGGATGTGACGAGGAAGCCCGTCACCTTCACGCCCGCGCGGCGGATCAGGTCCACGTAACGCTCGAACAGCGCGGGTTCCTCGAAGAGCCGCGTGTGTCCCTGCGTGTTGGCGTAGTCCGCTTCGATGTCAATGGTGATGCAGAGGAGTTTTCGAGGCATGGTCACGAATATTCACGAATATACACGAATGGACACGAATATACACGAATGGACACGAATGGACACGAATGGACACGAATATACACGAATGGACACGAATATTCACGAATGGACACGAATAAGAGCGAATGGGAGCGGGTGTGCGCGAATGGGACATGGATACGCGGAGAATTTTATTTCTCGGAATCGGGAGCGTTGATGGGGCGGTGGGTGAGTTTTGTGGCTTTGCCTGGAAAGAGGCGGCGAAATTCCAATCGTGAGCGGCCAAAATTGAAAAGAAGGCCGACAGGCGCTCCGGTGGTTTTCAGGTAGTTGATGGTCTGCGTCGCTTCGCGTCTGGAGAGCGGTCTCGCAAAGGCCTTAATTTCCACAACGACCAGTTTGGCAACGAACAAATCCAACTCAAAACTTGCTACCTGTTCTCCTTCATATTCAACAATGAATTTGTATTGACGCTCGACCTCAATAGATCTTTTCTTGATCTTGAAAGCCATTGCTTTTTCGTACACATCCTCCTTGAACCCTGGGCCAATCTCGTTGTGGACTTCCATCGCCAAGCCAATGAGAATACGCGTCAAATCATTGCCAGTCGCGTCGGTTACAAGGGTCATGATAATCCTTCATGCAAAAGATGACTTAATTCATCACAAATTTTCCATACTCGCTCACGCCTATTCGCGCCTCATTCGCGCCTATTCGTGTTCATTCGCGCTTATTCGTGTTTCCGCGGCAAATTGGACGCGTAGTGGAAGATCGAACGCCGCACATACCAGACATCGCCCTCGAAGCCAGCCTGTTTCACCAAATCGGTAAATTCATCGCGCTTGTAGAGATACACGCCAGGACATCTGTTGACGCGGATGTACACCTGTCTCATCCACCACAGCAGCCAGTTGGTCGTGCGCGCCACATCGGGGAAATCGTGAAAAAAATATTTCGCCTTCGTGTTGTTGAGAAAGGTCTTCATATCGTCGCGGTCGAAGTATTCGATGACGCCCAGGCTGGCGACCAGATCCACTCGCGGGAGATTCGCGGGCTTGGCGAGGTCCGCCGCGAAGAATTCCAGGCGGTCCTTGTTTGGACCCGCGAGCCGTCGCTCGTTGGCAATGCGGACGATCTCCTCCGAGATGTCCACGCCGACGACGCGCGCCGCGCCCGCGTCCAGCAGCATGTCCGCGAAACGCCCCGATGCGCAGCCCACGTCCAGCACGGTCAAACCGTCGAGGTAGGGTTTGAGCAGCTCGATGGCAAACGTCATACGGTCGTAGAGCGACGCGCCGCGGAACAACGTCGAGAAACGATCCCACGCAGTCGGCTTCGGCATGTTTTTGTCGGTGTAGTACGTGGCGGCTTCCCATGAGACCACGTGCTTGTCCCAATACTCGCCGCTCTCGGATTTTCGGTCGGTCATAGATTCTCCAGTTTGAAATTTAAGATTTGCGCAGGACGCGATCTCTATCGCGTGGACTTGGGAATTCACCCGCCAAGTGTATCAGAATTTCCCGCTCACAGTTCGCGGCGCGCTTTTGCCAGCAAATCGCGCTGCCACAATAAACGCGCGCCGCCGGGCAAACTCGCCGCCAGCGTCACGAATCGGATCAACACCGCCGCGGCGACAGCCTGTTCAAGCGACGCGCCCTGCGTTATGAGCAGCGCGGTCACGCTCCCTTCGAGCAGTCCCAGCCCGTTCACAGAGATCGGCAGGAGGGCCGCGAAATACGCGAGCGCCGCCGCGCCTGCGGCTTGCCAGAACGAAACCGAAATGCCCAGCGCCAGCGTCACGATCCAAAACGAGACGAATGAGGCGCCGATGGACAGCCACGAAAGCGTCAGCGCGACGACGACCGTGCGCGGCGACGTGAACCAGGCGCGTCCCGCCTCGAAGACGCGCTTGAGGCGCGCCCAGGTCTTTTCGACGAACGGCGTCCGCGTCAGCATGGACATCGAGGCGGCTCCCGCTTCGATGGGCGCGTTCCACGTCCCCAGCGCCAGCGCGGACGGCAGCCAGAGGAACATGGCCGCGAGGTTGAAGAGCCGATCCGCCGCCACCGACGCGACCGCCGCCGCGCGTTTGGGCTGTCCCTGCGTCACCGCCGCCATCCTGACCACGTCTCCGCCCACTGTGGTCGGCAGGAAATTCGAAGCAAACGCGCCGATCAGCGTGAGCCAGGTCAACCTTGCCAGCGGAATGCGAATCTCCTGTACGCGCAGGAGATATTGCCAGCGGACGGCGATGATGAATTGGGAGAAGAGAAACGCCAGCACGGATGCCAGCAAACTCGCCCACGAGACGCGCGCCAGGAGAGGCAGGATCTCGTCCCAGCGGACGCGGCTCAGCAGGAAGCCGATCAATCCGAGCGGGACGAGCCAGCGGAGGAGGGTCTGCCATTTGTTGGGCGAGCGTTTTTCTTCCATAAGATGCGTGGAATCCCGAAGTTCTACTTCGGGAATCCGAAAGTTCTACTTTCGGATTCCTTTTCTCAATTACGATGACAGACGAATAAAAACTGATTTACGCCCAGCCAGTGGATCCACGCCGGGTGAGCGGACTCTCCGCGACGCGCGAACGCGCGTGAGAGCGTCGTCGTCCACGGGTAGCCGCCCGCCCACATGGGGTAGGTCGCGTCGAGGCGGAGACCGTTCTCCGTCAACGCGGCGCGGAGGTCGGCAGGGACGAAGCGATTGATCCAGGCGGGATGGCGCTTCATGGGGAAGGTCGCGTAGAAAGGATCGTAGATCGCGCTGGCGAGGAAGAGTCCGCCCGGCTTCGCGGCTTTCGTGGCGGCGAGGCGTAAAATGCCGCGCCAGTCTTTCAAGTATTCCAACACGCCGGAGAGGACGACCGCGTCGAAGGGCTGGTCGAGCAGGGCAGAGAACGAATCGGCGTCGTCGAAATCGCAGAAGCGGATGGGCGGCCACGCGTCGTCGGGTTCTTTGCGCCCCGTGATGTCGAGGCCGAGATAGCGGACGCCGCGTCCAAGCAGATGCGCCAGCGTCCCCGATCCCGCGCCGATGTCGAGGACCGATTTGATCGACGCATCGCGCCGGAGCGTCTCGACGATCAGTTTTAAGCGCGCGTGCGCCCAGTGATATTTGGGGGCTTCGTTACGCCAGTAGGTTTCTTTTTGGTTCATGGATTTTTCGTTTCGGCGTTCAGGAATCCTGAAGTTCTACTTCAGGATCTACCAGTACCGAAAGTAGCCCGTCCTGGTGGTCGGACCAGGGAACTTTCGGATTCCTGATCGGGGAGCAGGAGTTTTTTCATCACTTCTATATTCAACTCAATCGCGCTTTTCGCCGCCGCGCGGACTGTGGCGGATTCGTCGGCGCGATTTTCCAGCATGGACTCGGCGCGCTCCAGCGCGTCCTTCGGCGACGCGATGAAACTTTGCAGGTCCGCGACGGAATCGGGCAGGCCGAGGTGACGGAGGATGTCTCCGCCTTTGAGAGTGTAACTCAAATTGATGGACGGGACGCCGAGGCGCAGGGCAGCCAGCGAGGAGTGCAGGCGCATCCCGATCATCAGATCCAGGCGGGACATGAGATCGTAATACGCCGGCATAGTCAGCGCCATGTTGACGAGCCTGACCTCGTCATCGTCCGCGAAGTCGGCTTTCACGCGTTCCAGCCAGGGCAGGTCGTCCTCCCAGGGCAGGACGCCCGCCTGGTACGCGGAGATCAGGAGGACGCGCGCGCGCTGTCGGGCGCGAAGCGAGGCGATCAGTTCCGTCGTCGAGCGGATGAGTTCCCGCATCCGCGCTTCGGAGCGTTGGCGGTATTTCTGGCGCGAAAATTGATAGGGCAGGAGGGACGAGGCGAAGTGAAACCACTGGCGGATGTTGACGCCGATGACGGGGCGGCCGCCGGTTTGGAAGAGAGGATCGAGCGAATCGTTTGGATGGAGGTCCGCTTCAAACCCAGGCAGGAAGATGGCATCGTGGGCGAGGACGCGCGGCGCGCGTGCGTTCAATTTCCCGACGAGGGCGAACGTGCCGGGATCGCGCGCGACGAAGGTGTCCACCTGCGAGAGGACGCCGCGGGCGACGACGCGTCCCGCGCGGGTGGCGACGGGTCCCGCGCCCTGGAAGAGACAGATCACCTTTAGGCCGAGGACGCGATACAAACGAAACGCGACCCAAAGATACATCATGCGCGCCAGGCTGGAGTCGTCCTGCATGTCGAGGCCGACCGCCCAGAGGACGGCGTCGGCGCGGCGGAAGGCGGCGCGCGCGTCGCGGTCGAGGCGCAGGTTGCGGAGGGGACGATAATCGAGCGCGCGGAAAGGGAGCGCGGGGATGTCCATGTCGAGATTGCGGAAGACGGTCACGTCCTCGGCGCCGAGTTGATGGAGGGCGCGCAAAACTCCCCAGCGGCTGGCGAGATCGCCGAGGTTGCCGTAGATGACGCGAGGGAGAATGAGGTGCATGGGAGAGGAGGAGAGAGAAGAGAGCGGAGAGTAGTGAGGAGTTAGGAGTCTATGATGGCAAGGAGGACTTTTTCGTACTCGTCTATGACATGCTCAATGTCGAAGGATTGGGCGAAGGCGAGGCTTTTTTGGCGGGCGGAGAGGATGGCAACAGGATCGGAGAGCAGGGAACGGAGGCTGGCGGAGAATCCCTCCGCGTCGTCGGCGTCGTGGAGGAAGCCGTTTTCGCCAGGCGCGGCCAGGTCGGCGAAACCGCCCGCGCGGCCGACGACGAGCGCGAGTCCGCAGGCAAGCGCCTGCACGCCGACGACGGGCAGTCCCTCGGAGCGCGAGGGCATGAAGAGGACGTCGGAGCGCGCGAATTCGTCCAGCACGTCGCCCGTCTCCACCCAGCCAGGGAAGCGGAATCGGTCCGCGAGGCCGAGACGTTCCGTTTCGGCGCGCGTCGCCTCGAGCAGGACGCCGTCTCCAAGCATGGAACATTCCCAGCGCAGGTCTTTGAGCGCGGCGAGGACGCGCGGAATCTGCAGCGGATTCTTCTGCTCGACGAAGCGTCCCGCGAAGACGAGACGCGGCGGGTCGTTGACTTTTAGCACGCGCGGCGCGAGCGACTTCACGTCCACGCCGTTGGGGATGACGTCTATCGGGACGGGATAATGCGCGAGCGCGAGTCCGCGCGTGTAGCCGCTGACTGCCGCGACGCGCGCCGCCTCGCGCCAGATGGGACGCGTGAACGGCATGACCCAGCGGAACCAGCGGTCTGTTTTGTCTGGCACGCCGCCTGGCACGTCGCCGAGATGGGCGGTGAGCAGATAGGGAGTCCTCGTCAGCCGCGCGAGCGCCCAGGCCGCGGCCCCCGACGGGACGGCGAAGTGGGCGTGGATCGCGTCGGGGCGGAAAACGCGCGTGAGGCGGAGTCCGGCCCAGAGCGAGGCGAGAACGAAGCCGCCCATTTCGAGGAATCCCGCGCGGAAGGGCTGTCGTCGCAGGGAGGGGAGTCGGATCACGTCCACGCCTTCGTCCCGTTCGCGGCGGGGAAGTCCCTTGTAGTGAGCGGTCAGGATTTTGACGTCGTGTCCGCGCCGCGCCAGCCCGCGGCAGATGTCGCGCGCCGCGGCGCCGCCTCCGCCGCCGATGGGCGGATATTCGTGGATGACGACGAGGATGCGCATGTTATTTTGATTCAAGGATGGCGCGGATGCGATAGGTGGGCTTGCTCTGCGATTCGTGATAGGTGCGGACGAGCAGTTCAGCGATCAGCCCCATGAGGACGGATTGGAAGCCCATGATGGCGAACATCACGCCCACGAGCAAAAGCGGAGAGGTGGCAGCGGGGACGCCCCAGAAACGGCGGATGAAAAGATAGAGCAGGTCGGCGAGACCGAGGAACATGAGCGCCAGCCCCGCGCCGCCGAACAGGTAAATGGGCTTGCTGGAATAATCGAGCAGAAATTTCACGGTGAAGAGATCGAGAAGCACTTTGAGCGTGCGCTCGAGTCCGTATTTGGCTTTGCCGAATTTTCGGGCATGATGGCGCACTTCCACCTCGGCGATGCGCGCGCCGACCGAATGCGCGAAGACGGGGATGAAGCGGTGCATTTCGCCGTAGAGTTTGAAGCCCTCCAGCGCGTCGCGGCGGTAGGCTTTGAGCGTGCAGCCGTAATCGTGCAGGCGCACGCCCGTGACGAACGAGATCAGCCCGTTGGCGAGATGCGACGGCAGGTTGCGCGTGAGGGCGTTGTCCTTTCGATCCCTGCGCCAGCCGCTGACGAGGTCGTAGCCCTCGTCCAATTTCGCGAGCAGCATCGGGATGTCGGCGGGATCGTTTTGCAGGTCCGCGTCGAGCAGGATGATGACGTCGCCGCGCGCGTGATCAATGCCCGCGGCGATGGCGGCGGTCTGGCCGAAGTTGCGGCGGAACTCGATCACGCGGACGTGAAGCGGGTCGCGCGCGAAGAGGCCGCTCAGCGCGCCCGCGCTTCCGTCGCGCGAACCGTCGTCCACGAAGACGACCTCCCACGTCCGCGCCAGGGGATCGAGCGCGGCGCGGATCGCGTCGAAGAGCGGAGGCAGGTTCTGCTCTTCGTTGTAAACGGGGACGACGAGGGAGAGTTCGGGCATTTTCAATCTCTAAGCACAAAGGCACAAAGGAAAAAGCGTTGGATTGAGATTCCTTCGTCGTCTTTGCGCCTTCGCGTTTAAAGTTCTTACGCGGCCTTCGCGCTCAGGCGTTTCATATCGGAATCGACCATCATCTCGACGAGCTGTTTGAAGCCGACTTTCGGTTCCCAGCCGAGGACTTCGCCTGCTTTCGTCGGGTCGGAGATGAGCAGGTCCACTTCGGCGGGACGGTAGTAGCGCTCGTCCATGACGACGTATTTTTTATAGTCCAGGTCGACGCGGCCGAAGGCGATCTCGCAGAATTCCCTGACGGAGTGAGTCTCGCCCGTGCCGATCACGAAATTGTCGGGCTTGTCCTGCTGCAACATGCGCCACATGGCGTCCACGTAATCGCCCGCGAAGCCCCAGTCACGCTGCGCGTCGAGGTTGCCGAGACGAAGTTCCTCCGCCAGGCCGAGCTTGATCTTCGCGGCGCCGTCGGTGATCTTGCGCGTCACGAACTCCAGTCCGCGGCGGGGACTCTCGTGGTTGAAAAGGATTCCCGAGGCGGTAAACAGGTTGAACGACTCGCGATAGTTGACCGCGATGAAGTGCCCGTACACTTTGGCGACGCCATACGGACTGCGCGGGTAGAAAGGCGTGGTCTCGCGCTGGGGAACTTCCAGCACCTTGCCGAACATCTCGCTGGAGGAGGCCTGATAGAAACGGATCTTCGGGTCCACGTAGCGGATGGCTTCGAGCAGGCGCGTCACGCCGAGGGCGGTCACGTCGCCAGTCAGCGCGGGCTGGTTCCAGGAGGTCGGGACGAAGGACTGCGCGGCGAGGTTGTAAACCTCGGCAGGCCTGTACTCCTCCAACAACGCGATGAGCGAACCCTGGTCGGTGAGGTCGCCCTGCTCCACGCTGATCTTGTCCAGCAGGTGTTCGATGCGTTCATACGTGACCGTGCTGGAGCGGCGCGCCACGCCTACAACTTTATAGCCTTTCGAGAGCAAAAGTTCGGCGAGATAGGAACCGTCCTGTCCCGTGATCCCCGTAATGATGGCGGTAGGCATATGTTCTCCTAGGTAGTCTGATGGTCGGATGGTCAGATAGTTAAATGGTCGGTGAAGTGAGGCTGTGAAGGGCGGATAGCGACTTCAAAATTCAGCGGCTGAATTATACCCATAAACCAGGTTTCTGCCAGAAACCTGGTTTATGAGGATTTTCGATCCCGCAGCCAACCCGCTCCCATGACCAGCGCGGCGAGGACGACGATCAGCAGGATCATCGCCCCGAACGGGAGTTGCCCGCCGACGTGGTAATAGCGGCTGACGTACCACTGCGTGAACACGACGAGGAAGATTCCCTCCACGAGCAACCATCTGACCAGCCAGCGGTCGCGGCCAACCCAGGCGTACGCGGCCGCCGCGGCCTGGACCGCGATCAGGATGACGCGGTAGCGCGGGTTATCCCAACTGTCCGCGCCGCCGCGCAGGGCGGAGATGACGATCCACGCCCACGCGGCCGCCGTCAGCCAGAGGAGGAGGCGGCGCGCGGAGCCAGTCTCCCGCCGAACGATGGCGAACGGCGCGTAGAACAGGAGCGGCACGAGCGCGTACCATCCCGCCGAGCGGAAGATGTAGAGCGCGCGGAAGAGCGGCGCGGCTGGCTCGATGAACGTTGCGGGCAGGACGGGCTGCGTGACGCCGTAAACCATCACGAAGAGCGGACGCAGCCATTCGGGCATTTCGCTGAAGAGTTTCTGCACCCAGCCCGAGCCGCGTTCGAGCTGGTGGATGTCCCATTTGACCGCGCCGCGCGTCCAGTTCATGACGACGCCGAGGGGCGAGGAGCCGAAAGGCTGGCTGCGTTCCAACCCCCAGGCGAGGAGATAGAGTCCCGCGAGGAAGACGATCCCGATGACGACGAGCGCCGTCCACGAGACGCGGCCATGCTCGCGCGTCATCCACATCCAGCCCGCCAGGATGACGAGGACGAGCAGCGCAATGGCGGGCGAGACGAGGAGCATCCCCGCGAAGGCGAGGAGGAGCCAAAGCAGGGCGCGGCGCGGGGCGGATTGCTCCCTGTCGGGGGCGCTGCGCGAGTAGTCCACCCATCCCCACAACGCCATCGCGACGAAAGCCATGAGAAAGGGTTCGCGCATCTGCGCGCCGCCCATCAAAATGGACTCGGGATAGAGCGCGTAGATCCACGCCGCGACGGAGGCGGCCTTCGCGTCCCATTGACGCGCGGCGGCTTTCCACAAAAAAGCGGCGCCGAGCGCGGCCGTCAACGCGCCGAAGAAGACGGGGAGAAGCGGACGGCGCTCGTCGGGCGAGAGGAAGCGGTAGGCCGCGGCGCTGAAGGCCAGCAGTCCGCCGTATTGGTCGGAGTAGAAATTCTTGTTGAAAGCGGAGAGGATCGGCGCGTCGGACTGCGCCAGTTCCCAGGCTTGCGAGTCGCGGCGGAAGGAGTCGAAGAAGATGTAGCCCGCCTGGTTCTGCGCGTTGGAATATCCGCTGGTAGGGAGGGCGAGGTAGAGCGCGGCGCCGAGGGCGAGGCGGAGGAGGAAGGCGGCGGCGAGGAGAGTTGCAAGATACGAGTTACGAGTTACGGGTTGAGGATGTTGTTTGATTGTCCAGAAAAACGTAACGCGTAAAACGTAAAAGGAAAGAAGGAAGAGCGCCGAAAAGACCAGCCAGCCGAGCGGGAAGCTGCCTGGTTGGATGGCAGACATTCCCGCGCCGAGGAGCAGGCTGGAGGAGACGGCAAGGAGGTGGAATTTCATGGGCATCTTATATCACAGCGTCGCAGGAATCCGAAAGTTCCCTGGCCCGACCACCAGAACGGGCTACTTTCGGATGAGCGAGTCAAATCCTGAAGTAGAACTTCAGGATTCCAGGAACCCATCCAAAATCTTCTCCGCCCTCGCAACCCACGTGTATTTCTCCACATCGCGGCGCGCGGTGGAGGCGAGCGCGGCGCGGCGGGCGGAGTCGGCGAGCAGGGATTGCAGAGCGGCCGTCCACGCGGGGACGTCCTCGGGCGGGGCGAAGGCGGCAGACAAATCGTCCAGCGCCTCGCGGATCACGGGCAGGTCGCTCGTCAAGATGGCGCGGCCCGCGGCCATGTACTCGAACATTTTCATCGGGCTGGCGACGGACGCGGACGACGCGTCCCCGCTGGAGCCGAGGATGGAACGCGCGTAAGGCATCAGCAGGACGTCCGCCGCGGCGAGGTAGCGCGGCAGCTCCACGTTCGGGACGAAGCCGAGGAAACTGACGTTGTCCAACCCCGCGGCTTTCCGCGTCCATTCTTCGACGTCGGAGGCGCGTCCGCCCACCCAGACGAAACGCGCGGCTGGGAGCGATTCCGCGAGGCGCAGGAACAAGTCCACGCCGCGGCCCGCGTAGAGATGACCCGCGCAGAGGACGGTCGGGGCGTCGCGCAGGCCGAGGGACGTCCGCGCCCGCGCGGGGTCGGGAAGCGAGGCGAAGCGTTCGAGTTCGACGCCGTTCGGGGCGATGACGAATTCGTCCGCGCGGAGTCGCATCCCGAAGCCGCGTTCGAGGATCACGCGCAATGCGTCCGTGATGCAGGCGACGCGCTTTCGTCCAGGGAGACGCGCAAAGGCGCGATGCCAGGCGGGACCGAACCGTCCCGTGGGCTGGAGATGCGCTTCGAAGACCGTGGGTTTGCCAGCGAGGAGACCGAAGACCGCCGATTGCGGGAGCCAGGTATAGAGGAGGTCGGGATCGAGTTTCAGCGCGCGGCGGACGGAATTAAAAGTGAACAGGCGGCGACTTGACGAAGAGAGCCACTCGATTTCAAACGGATGTGACAGCCCGTATTGTTGCGCGAGAGATTCCCAGTCCGTCATCCGTCCCCCGTCTCCCGTGACGATGAGATGCACCGAATGACCAAGCCGCGCGAGCGCGTTGCACGCCTTCATCACCTGGATGCTGTTGGCGGTATCGGAGGGGATTTGCGAACCTGCAATGGCGATAATTTTCATATCAAGTACCAATCTCCACTCGTGATTGACGATTGATGTCGGACAGTCCAATCGAGATGTTGACGAGGATGGAGACGGCGAGGTACGCCGAGAAGATCGCCGCGGCGACGAGGTATCCGCCCGAAGGGACGAGCAGGACGATGAGAGCGAGTTCGGCCACGCCCGTGACGGCCGCGACGACGAGCGGGACGTTGGGACGTCCGAGCGCCAGCAGGAGCGGACGATTCCAATTGGCGATGTTCGCCGCGCCATAGCCGACGAGCAGGATCAACACGCAGACGATGACGGGCGCGGCTTCCACTTCGTACGCGAACGGGATGAACCACCAGCCGAGAGTCGCCAGCCCCGCGCCCGCCAGCAGGGTCCAGACGCCGCCGACGAGACTGACCTGTTTGAGCAGGCGGCGGGTCGCGTCCCATTGTTTCTGCGCGATGGTCTTTGTGATCTCGGCGTAGGTGGGCCAGATGAACGGCTCGATGGGCAGCATGACGAGGTTGATCAGGCTCGTGGCGAGTCGGAAATATCCCAGCGCGGTATCGGACACGAAATATTTAATGTAAAGCGGGACGTTATCGCGCGTGAACAGGTTCACCGTTCCGTTGACGTTCGTGCTGACAGCGAAGCGCGCGATGGACTTCCAATCGGGGAGCAGGCTGAACGGCGCGCGGACCCAGCCGCGTCCCAGTTTGCGGTTCAGCGCGCCCAGCGCGGAGAAGGTCACGACCGCCGCGGCCAGCGTCTTGCCCGCGAGGTACGCGACGAGAATCTCGAACATCCCCCAACGCATGAAAAACGCCAGCGCGACGATCAGGATGGTGACGACGCTTTGCAGCAGGTTGGCGAAAGCCACGCGCTTGAATTTGTCGGTGGATTGCAAAACGCCCGTGGAGGTTTCGTAGACGAGGTTGGCGAGCAGGAAGAGTCCGTAGAAGCGATAGTAGCCGACCAGCGCCGCGTCGTGCGCGAACCAGGCTGCGAGGAAAAACAGGACGAGATAGGCAAATATCGAAGTGAACGTCTCGCCGACGCCGATCCACTTGGCGAGCGCGGCGGCGCGGGGTTTGTCGTCGAGGGCGAGCGCCTCGCCGAGGTATTTCACCGTCACCTCGCTCATGCGGAACGAGAGCAGGCGGTTCACGTTCGAGGCGAACAGCATGACGGCGGTCAGCGCGCCGTACGACTCGATCCCCAGCAGGCGGACGATGAGAATCCCCTGCACGAATCCCAGCGCGGCAGAGACGAAACTGCTGGAAAAGAGATATCCGCTGTTGCGGAGGACTCGGGCGAAGAGCGAGTCGGATTTGAGTTTGGAGAGGAGGGAATTCACGAGGCTATTATATAATACCCACGGTCACAATTTGCGCTTTCTACTTTCTAAAAAGGCGCAATTTTTGACCCAGTGCGGCATAAGTGACGCGGGGGAGGGTTGATGGTAATTGCCTGCCAACCCGATAATTTTCATAGTCCACTAATGGAATTATCGGGTTATAATGCGGTTATGTACATAAAAAGACACCTCCTCGATGCCCTGAAAGCGCATTTATCCAAAAAGGAAATCAGCCTGATCATCGGGCCGCGCCAGGCGGGAAAAACCACTTTAATGATGCTTTTGAAGGAACACGTCGAAGTGCAGGGAAAAAGAACGGTCGCTTTTAACCTTGACATTGAAAATGATCGTCAATTCTTCCAATCACAGGAAACCCTGCTTCAAAAGATCGCGCTGGAATTGGGCAAAGACGGCGGCTACGTTTTCATTGATGAGATCCAGCGAAAAGAAAACGCAGGCCTGTTTTTGAAGGGCCTGTACGACATGAACCTGCCGCACAAATTCATCGCATCGGGATCGGGATCGCTCGAACTCAAGGAGAAGATCCACGAGTCGCTTGCGGGACGAAAACGCGTCTTCGAATTGTCCACGCTTGATTTTATCGAATTCGCCAATTTCAAGACAGAGTATAGATACGAAAATGACCTGCGCGAATTTCTCGCGCTCGAAAAACAAAAGCGCCAGAACCTGCTCGAGGAATACATGAGTTTTGGCGGTTATCCGCGCGTCGCGCTGGAGGATACTGTCGTCGAAAAACGCAGGATCATCGCGGAACTTTACCAGAGTTACCTGGAGCGCGATATTTCCTTCCTTCTTGGCGTACAGAAAACGGATCGCTTCACGGCGTTGACCAGGCTGATGGCTTCACAAGTGGGACAATTGGCTGCCATTTCGGAGATCGCCAATACGCTCAACATCAACGCCGCCACAGTCAATAACTACTTGTGGCTTATGGAAAAGACCTTCCTGCTTCATCGGGTGACGCCATTCTTCAAAAACGTTCGGAAGGAATTGACCAAAACGCCCGTATTCTATTTTCACGATCTGGGGATGAGGAACTATGCGCTCGGATCGTATGGGATGCCCTTGTCGCCGTCCGAGGGCGGGTTCCTGTTCCAGAACCTCGTCCATAACCTGCTTTGGGGAAAAATCTCGGACACGTCGCATCAAGTCCATCATTGGCGCACCACCGACAAAGCCGAGGTGAATTTTGTGCTGGACAAAAACACGGAAGCGGTTCCAGTGGAAGTGAAATATCGTTCGCTAAATACGCCCGAATCAAGTCGGTCGTTTCAAAGTTTTGTCTCCGCGTATCATCCGCGCGCCGGCTATATTGTTCACCTGGGGGACGACATGGAAAAACAGATCAACTCCACTCAAACGCATTACGTGAACTGGTCGAAGTTGATATTCGAAGAGTTGTGATATTCGAACCACGCGCTACGCGGTCACAATATCCTTCGCCCACTCACGCTCGGCGCGGTACCACTCGACGAGTCTCTCCATCCCCTCGCGCAAGCCGACCTGGGGCTGCCAACCGAGCAATTGCCGCGCCTTCGAGACGTCCGCCCAATTCTGGAACATATCCGCGAGGTTCGGCGGTCCATACTGGACCTGCGCGGACTTGCCCACGACTTCCTCCGTCAACCCGATCAGGTCGTTGATGCTGATGACTTCATGCCCGCCGAGGTTGACGATCTCGAATCCGAGCGGTTTCAACGCGGCGATGGTGCCGCGCGCGATGTCGTCCACGAAGGTGAAGCCGCGCGACTGCTTCCCGTCGCCGTTGACCAGCACGGGGCGTCCCTCGCTGATCCACTGCACGAAGCGGAACATCGCCAGGTCGGGACGTCCCGCGGGCCCGTAGACGGTGAAATAGCGGACGACGCTCACATCAATGTTGTGCAGATAATGATATGAGTGCGCGAGGACTTCCGCTCCCTTTTTGCTGGCCGCGTACGGCTGGAGCGGCTCGCTGCTCGAGGCGGTTTCGGGAGTCGGGTAGGGCGGGTTCGCGCCGTAGATGCTCGAAGTGGAGGCGAGCAGGAATTTTCCGCACCCAGTCTGGCGGCAGAGTTCGAGCATGTTGAGCGTCCCGAGGACGTTTGAATTGAGAAACGTCCACGGATCGCTGACGCTGTAACGCACGCCCGCGCGGGCGGCGAGATTAATTACCGCGTCGAAGGGGCGATCGGTAATTGGAGATTGGCGATTAAGAATTCCGCGGTCGGAAATATCGTCGCGGACGAATTCGAAGCCGTCCAGCGCTTGCAGTTTGCGAAGGCGGAACTCCTTGATGCGGACGTCGTACGCGTCGTTCAGGTTGTCCACGCCGACGACGGTGTGTCCCTGCTCGATGAGAATTTCGCTCGTCCGCGCGCCGATGAATCCCGCCGCGCCAGTTACCAGATAATGCGCCATGGTTGCTCCGTGTGTCAGGTATCAGGTGTCAGGATTTGCTTGAAACTTAAAGCCTGACCACCTTCCCGTTTCCCTTCGCGATCTTGCCCGTCGCGTTGCGCGTGTCGAAGACGAACTTCGCCTCGCGGATGATCGCGGCGTAATCGTAGACTTTGTGATTCGTGACGATCACCACCGCGTCAGATTCGCGGACGGCCTGCATCACGTCCCGCACGCTGTCCATCTGCCAGCCGTCGTATTCGTGGTGGAGATGCGGAATGTACGGGTCGTGATATTCGACTTGCGCGCCCTTCTTCTGGAGCAGGCCGATCACATCCAGCGCGGGGGACTCGCGCACGTCGTCAATATCGGGTTTGTACGCCGCGCCGAGGACGAGGACGCGGCTTCCCTTGAGCAGGATGCCGCGGTCGTTCATCGCTTCCAACATGCGGCCGACCACGTAACGCGGCATGTTGGTATTGATCTCGGACGCGAGTTCGATGAAGCGCGCGTTATAGTTGACCGCCCTCATCTTCCAGGAAAGATAAAGCGGGTCAATCGGGATGCAGTGACCGCCCAGCCCGGGTCCCGGCGTGAACTTCATGAAGCCAAAGGGTTTCGTCGCCGCGGCTTCGATCACCTCCCACACGTCCACGCCGAGGCGTTCGCACATGATCGCCATCTCGTTGACCATGCCGATGTTGATCATGCGGAAGGTGTTCTCCAGCAGTTTCGCCATCTCCGCCGCCTCGGTGGACGAGACGTGATGGACGGTCTGGATCGCGCCCGTGTACCAGGCCGAAGCCACCTCGCCGCAATTCTCGGTGATGCCGCCGATTATCTTCGGGGTATTGATAGTGGTGAAGTCCTGGCGTCCGGGGTCCACGCGCTCGGGCGAAAAAGCCAGGAACCAGTCCTCGCCCACCGTCAGCCCGTGTTCGACGCCGAGTTTGGGCAGCAGCAATTCCCGCGTCGTGCCGGGATAGGTGGTGGACTCCAGCACGACCACCATGCCCTGATGCACGTATTTCGCCAGTTCCTCCGTCGCCGCGACGATGAACGACATGTCGGGGTCGCCCGTCTTGCGGAGCGGCGTCGGCACGCAGATGCTGACCGCGTCCATCTTCTCCAGCACGGAAAAATCCGTCGTGGCTTTCAGGCGTCCCGCCTTGACGAGCGCGGCCACCGCCTCGGTCTTGACGTCGGGGATGTACGACTCGCCATTATTGAGCAGATCCACCTTCCGCGCGTCGGGATCCACGCCCGTCACTTTGAATCCCGCCTCGCCGAACACCACCGCCAGCGGCAGGCCGACATAGCCGAGTCCCAAAATGGCGATTTCGGCGGATTTGTCTTGCAGTTTCTTGATGAGAATATCTTTGGTGGTCATTGGTTTCCTTTAGCGTCAGGTTTCGCAGACGCGCTCCTTCTACAGATGAGCCGAAATTATACGCTCTAAATGATCCAACGTTATTTTCTGCTTCCCAGAAGGAATCGCAATAGTTCACCCAATTCTTCGAGCAGTCGTTGTTGTTCTTCAACAAGCGCGGAAAATTGACGATTGAGGTTCTCCAGCAAACGGACAGCCTCCTGCTGGCGCGCCAAACGACGCGCGTCTTCGGCAAGTTGACGTTCCCGAATACGATGTGCTATTAAACGGAGGACGATTCAGGCGAAGGCGATTTATGGTAAATGTGCCAATACTCGTTAGCGGATACAATTTTCCATCATCCAATTCGATAAAATGCTTGGATGCGTTATTCTGGCGAGGATTCCAGAGTGGCAGATCGCCTGCGCGGACCGGCCAATAATCGAGTTTATATTGATTGCAACGCTGACAGCAGTAAAGCAGATTGTCCAAGTCGTCATTCCCGCTCTTGAACTTTGGCTGATAATGATCCATCGTCAATTCGCCGCCCGAGTCGACTTCACGGACGCCGCAAAACTCACAGGCGTAATCGGCGCGTTTTCGTACACGCGCCCGAACCGCGTCGGAAATGGTCATGCGGGTTGTGTCCCAATCCGCTGGGTCAGCTGGCGGCGCAAAACGGCTATTTCACGCCGCAATTTCGCGTTCTCGGAAGAAATTTTTCGGATTTGCTGGGTTACAGAGATCGCCTGCGCCAGAGCCGCGTCCATTTGCGCTTCGAGATCCGAGGAGGTCATTCGCCCGGCTGGGAGGAACAATATTTCGTTTTCCAGGGTGTCCTGTTTCGCGTACCAAGCTTCCAACTGCTTTCGTTCTTTGGCTGTGAGCGTGAAACCGCGCGTGACCTTATCGTGCAATTGACTGGCCTTTTCTACTGAATCCATATTCGCTCCTTTCGCAAATACGACAAAGATTATAACAAATACAATCTCCCCTTACCCGACATGAAGAGACTGGCTACGGATCAAAACAAACTCAACTGCTTCGGATCTTCCTTCGGCTCCTCCGCCGCCGCTTGAACTGGCGTCATCCTCGCCAACTCCTTCCGCGCCACATCCAGCAATTGCGGCAGTTTGGCGAAATCGGCCAGGATCTGCGGTTTGATGTTGACGTTGTGCAGCGCCGCCGCGGGATGGAACATGGCGATCACGAAGCGATTCCCGATCTTGCGCATCTGTCCATGCACCGCGCTGATCTTCGCGCCCGGCATAAACTTGCCCATCGAAAACCGTCCCAGCGTGACGATGATCTTCGGGTTGATGGCCGCGATCTGGCGTTCCAGATAAACGTCGCACGCCGCGAGTTCCTCGGGCAGCGGATCGCGGTTATCGGGCGGACGGCACTTCACCACGTTGCCGATCCACACATCCGCGCGCTCCAGCCCCGCCTGCGCCAGCAACTGATTCAGAAAATTTCCCGCCGCGCCCACAAAAGGACGTCCCTGCTCATTCTCGTTGACGCCCGGCCCCTCGCCGACGAACATGATCTCGCTGTCCGCAGGCCCCTCGCCCGGCACAGACTTCTTGCGCGTCTTGTGCAGCGCGCAGTCCGTGCAGACCGACACCTCGGCGGCGATCTGCTTCAACGTCTCTTCTGCGCTCATTTCGCCTCCGCCACTGTCAACCCGCCCAGGTCGTCCATCGTCATCAGCACCGCGTCCTCGCCGTTGTCGCGATAATACATCGGGCGGCGTCCCACCTCCGCAAAGCCGATGTCGCAATAGATCTTCTGCGCGACGACATGACGGGCGCGTACTTCCAGCAGCGCCTTCGTTGCGCCCTCTTCGCGCGCCGCGGCCAGCGCGTGGATCAGCATCTTCTTCGCGAACCCGCGCCGCCGAAAATGCGGATGCGTGGCGATCGTGGCGATGTGCGCCTCGTCCACGATGATCCACAACACCAGCATGGCGGCTATCTGTCCGTCCACCTCCGTCACCCAGCAGCGCGCCGCGTTGTTCTCCGTCACTTCGTATTTAAAGGAGCGTTCCGTCCACGGGAGCGTGAACGAACTGCGGTCAATCTCCACAACTTCGGGAATGTCCTCCACTTTCATTTTTCGTATCTCGATCATGACGGCCCTCCTTCGACGTGTAAATAGATCGGCGCCAGCGAAGCGAGATCGTCCGCGTGACCAGCCTGCCAGCGGTTCCACGCCAGTTCCGCCAATAAAGCGGGACGCCGCACCGACAGCGCGGGGGAAACCAATTGGATGTTCTTCCGCTTCCGCGCCAGCCGTTGACGTTCCTCCGCGTCCAACTCGCCGACGACCAAGGTGGGATGCTGGATGGACTCCGCGAGTTTATCCGCCGTCGTCGCTTCCGCCTGATCTTCGGCCTGCCACCCGTTTTCGGACGCGCGGTACCACCCGACGGCGATCCGTCCGCGCCCGGCCTGGATGACGGCCGCCAGCGGAAGCGCCTGCACCGGCACAGCCGCCGCGACCGCGTCCAGCGTTGGCACGCCGACGACGGGCAGTTTGCGCGCGAGGGCGAGTCCTTTCACGAAGGCCAGTCCCACGCGCAGGCTGGTGAACGAGCCGGGACCGATGGCCACCGCCAGGGCGGAGAGGCCGTCCATCGTCAGCCCGACGCGCTCCAAAAGTCCGGAGAGAGCCGGGGCTAGTTCCACAGTGTGACGGGCGCGCGAAGTCCAGGTCAGTTCAGCCGCGACCGTCGCGCCGTCGTATAGAGCGAGTCCCAATTGGGCGGTGGAGGTGTCAATGGCGAGGAGCATCACGCGACTCCAAACATGGACCGGCGCAGGTCGGCGAGCAGCGCGTCGTAGCGTTTGCCGCGCGCCGAGAAATGCATTTGACGATGTTCCTCGCCGACGTGTTCGAGCGCGATCCACAAGCGTTCGTCCGGCAGGATTTGCTGGACGCGCTCCGCCCACTCGACGAGGAGCAGTCCCGCGTCGAGCATCGCGTCGAGGTCGAGTTCCGCGCCCTCGGCGGCGGAGGCGAGGCGGTAGGCGTCCATGTGGAAAAAGCGCGCTTCGTCCGCGCGGCGATAGATGTTGACCAAAACAAAGGTGGGACTGGAGACCGAATCCAGCGCGCCCCATCCCTGCGCCAAACCCTGCGCCAGCGTGGTCTTTCCCGCGCCGAGTTCGCCTTGCAAGCAAACGAGGTCGCCGCGCCGCAGAAGCCCGCCAAGACGGATTCCGATGCGGCGCGTTTGTTCGGCGCTCTTGCTGATGAAGTCGAGGCTGTGCGCGTCGAGAATGGGCATGGACGAGATTATACCCCTTCGGGATTTAAATGACGTAGGGGCAGACCTGCTGTTGGGGCAGACCCGCTGTTGGGGCAGACCCGCTGTTGGGGCAGACCTGCTGTTGGGGCAGACCTGCTGTTGGGGCAGACCTGCTGTTGGGGCAGACCTGCTGTTGGGGCAGACCTGCTGTTGGGGCAGACCTGCGTGTCTGCCCTGGGCGAACACCCAGGTTCGCCCCTACGCGGCGATTAACGGTTCCTCGCACAGCCCCACCTGCGAGCCGATGAAGCGCGCGATCAGCCGCGCCGATTCGGGACGCGCCGCGCGGCGGCAGTTTTCCGCGAAGCGTTCGCGCTCTTCGGGGTTTTCGATCCATTTTTTTAAGGCATTCACCACGCGGTCGGAGCGCGGCGCCCACACGCCCACGCGTTCTTTCTGGACGAAGGTGACGTTGCCATCCTCCTGCCCGGGCAGGCGCGCGTTCAGGATGATGGGCAGGCCCGCGATGAGCGCCTCGGCAATCGTCCCCGGCCCGGCTTTGGTGATCACCGCGTCGGCGGCGCGCATGAAGTCGGGCAGGTCGCGCGTGAAGCCGTAGACGCGCGTCGGGATGTTCCAGCGCCGCGCCTCGAATTTCTTCCGCAGTTTTTCGTTCCGCCCCGCGACGATGACCAGCCCGAGGTCCAGCCCGGATTCGTCAATGGCCGCGGCGTTGCGTTCGAGCGGACCCATCCCGTCGCCGCCGCCGATCAGCAGGGCGATTGTCTTATCCTGCGGCCAGCCCAGTTTTTCGCGCAGCGCGCGTTTGTCGCCAGGCGGCGCGCAGTAACGGTCCGAGACGGGCTGCCCGACGACGAACACTTTTTCGGGCGGCATGTGATATTCGATGGCGCGCTCGCGCGCGTATTCGGTGGGGACGAGGATCAGGTCGGCGCGTTTATCGAACCAGAGCGCGTGCGTGGTGACGGGGTCGGTGACGACGGTGATAAAGCGCCGCGTGCGATTTCGTCCCAGCGCCCACAATCCCATTGAATTCGCGCCGAGGTGCGTCGTCACGATCGCGTCGCTGGGATGGCCGGCGAGCAGTTTCTTTGCGGCGCGGACGCCATACGGACGGAACGCGGCGGTCAACATGCGCGCCCGCGCCCGCCCGTCGGTGGCGTAAAACCCCGCCCCCCACAGGCGCGGGGCCTTCACCATCTTCGGATACAGTTCAGGCATTTTATTGAACGGGATGGGCGCGTAATCTTTGAAGAAATCCACCATCTCCGCGCTGACGGAATCGCCGAATTCGAGTCCGAGGGCTTCGATGATGGCTTCGCTGGCGGAACGGTGTCCGCCTCCTGTGTCGGAAAAGAGGACGAGGATATGCGGCTTTTTCATGGCTTTGAATTCGCTTCGTGATCTGAACCTTCGGGCGGGCGCGCGTGGACGACGGTCTTCGCGCGGCGCGCCAACTCGCGGCGCGTCAGCATGACGCGGCGTCCGCAGACGAGGCACTCCAGCCCGATGTCCGCGCCGAGACGCGTCACCTTCCATTCATACGATCCGCACGGATGCGCCTTCCTCATGCGGACGGTGTCGTTCAGTTGCAGGTCTGGAAGCATACGCGGATTATACCCGCCCCGGATTGTTTGTGATAAACTACGCTAAATTCCGGGTTCCCGCGAGAACCCGGTTTCCGAGAGGACTTATGCCCCGCGAAACCTACGACATCGAAATTGCCGGGATCAAACGTCAACTGCCGCTGTTCGAGATCAAGCCCGGGCTGCGCATCGCCATCCTGAACATTTTGGGCGACACGGAACTCGTCCAGGCTTGCGCGCGTGAACTGGGAAAAATATTGAAGGACAGGGAATTCGATGTGCTGGTCACGGCCGAAGCCAAGTCCATCCCGCTCATCCACGCGCTCTCCGTGGAGACGAACAAACCCTACATCGTGCTTCGTAAAACCTACAAACCCTACATGGGCGCGGCGTTGACCGCCGAGACGCTTTCCATCACCACCGGCCAGCCTCAGCTCCTCGTGCTGGACGAAAAAGACCATGACCTGATGAAGGGACGCAAAGTCCTGCTCGTGGACGACGTCATCAGCACCGGCTCCACCCTGCAAGGTATGAAGATGCTGATGGAAAAGGCGGGCGCGACGGTCGTTGGCGAGGCGGCCATCCTCACCGAGGGAGACCGCTCGCAGTGGATGAACATCGCCGCGCTGGGACACCTGCCGCTTTTCACCGATTAGACTATCCCGCCGTTCGCGATCAATTTACGTTTTTGCTTACGGGTCATCTTTTTGATGACCCGTTCCCGTTTCAGCGCGGCGGACCGGGAGGCGGCCTCCTCCACGTGGACCATCTTGACCGGGCGGCGCGCACAGGTGTACTTTGCGCCGCGCCCGGCGTTGTGCTGTCTCTCGCGGCGCGTGGGATCGGTCGTCCAGCCGGTGTAGTAGGTCCCGTCGTCGCACTCGAGGATGTAGCAGTAAAAGGGCATGTTGAAATGCGGTCGGCGGGGAGAATTATTTCCCTTCGCGGTCCGCGCCTGGCAGCCGCCAGCGTCCGACGAACATCCGCCGCAAGCGTCCGCCCAGGGACGAGTCATCCATTGCATCGTCGGTCTTCTTTGTTTGCGCGGGCCGATAAGATTCGAGGCGACGCTCCGCCAGCCATTCGTTCGCGCGAGACTGGGCGGCGCGGGCGCGCTCGTCCAGCGCGGCGCGGTCTCCGCTTTCGATCCTGTCGCGCAGGGCGCGCAGGGACTCGATGGCGTTGTCCAGGACGCGGGTCACATTTTCGCGGTTCGCCAGCGTGGCCTCGTTGAAACCGTCGGCGTCGTCGCGGTCGAAGGAGGCCGCGATCGGCATGGCGTAGGAGCGATGCGCCAGATTCCGGGCGTCGCGCCAGCCGGGTTGGGTCATGGTCGCTTCCACGAGCGAGACCGCCAGCCAGCGTGGAAGGAACGTGGTCGCGGCGAGCAGGCCGTCCGCCTCGGCGCTGTCGGAGATCAGGGAGGCCGCGCCCAGCAGGCGCACAAGATCGGTGGCGAAACGGACGGCGCCTTCGGGCGCCCCGGCGGACGGACAGACGAGGACGGTCGCGTCCGCCAGCAGGTCCGCGCGGGCCGCGTCCAGTCCGCCGCCCAGGTCCAGCAGGCGCGCGGGGTTGACGGCGGGAGCGAGTCCCACGTAGAAGCGTCCGGGCGGAAGCGTCTCGCGCGCCCAGGCCTCCACCTGACGTTTGGCCGGGGAGAGGTCCATCACCACCGCGCCTTCCTTAAGGTCGTCGCGGATGAATTTGAGCGTGTCGCGCACTTCGTTCAGCGGGAGGGCCAAAATGACCGCGTCCGCGTTGGAGGCCGCGGCCGGCAGGTTGAAGTGGATCGAGTCCACCGCCCCGGCGGTTTGCGCGGCGCGGGCGACGTCCATGCGTTTGTCGTGTCCCGTGCGGACGAGCGTCTGCTTGTGCGGGGCCAGCGCCAGGCCGATGGAGCCGCCCATCTGACCGAGGCCGATGATCGTGATTTGAGTGGTCATGGAAATTTTTACCTTTGGATGACGAGCCGAAGATGACGGAATTATACCGCCCCGCGCGTAAAAACGAATCGAACGACGGGAAACGGGCGCGGCTTTCACGAATTCCTGGACGCTCGCCGCGCAAATTGTGCGATAATATTCGCAACAGCGAGGTCGTGATGAAAGTTGTCCTGTCTCTGTGCTTTGTCATCCTGTTGGCGGGTTGCGCGCCGACCCTCACCCCCGTCCCCTCGCCCGTTGGGGAGTCGCCTACGCCAGCCGCCACGCGAACGCCGGTCCCGCCGACGGCGACCGCCACCGTCACGCCGATGCCAAAGTTGACGCGGGAAGACTTGAAGTCAATGTCGGGCGCGGATAAGTTGAAGATGGCCCCGCAGGCGGAGAGCGCGCCGAAGGACGTCGTCTCGTCGTTTGCGGCGGGGGAGAACGCCAGGGACATCGCCTGGAGCGGGAAGTCGCTGACTTTTTGGGAGCGCGTCGTCGCCTGTGAGGGGACGACCAAATCGGGCGAGAAGGTGACGCTGTACTTTGATCTCGAAAGCGGACAGTGGGCGAAGCAGTACGCGGACTTCGACGAGGTGTCGAAGATCCCCGCCGACGAAGTCGCGGAGACGATGGTCATCGGCGGAAGGTTGGCGAAAAACAAACCCGCCTTCGTCCGCGAATGGCCCGATCAGACGGAGAAGACGCTGGACGGAAAGATGGTCTTCCGCGACGAGCATGGCAATCCGCTGGCGGTCTTCGACGTTGGGAGCGGCGGGTGGCTGGCGCCGGAGCAGGCGGGCGTGGACTTCCCGTTGGAAATTGCGACCGAAGCCAGAGCCGACGGCAAATACCCCAAATACGACGTTGAGAAAATGGGCGGAATTGATAAATTTATGCGGCTGCTGGTCGCGTCGGAAGCGCAGGCGCTTCGTGAGGGAAAGGTGGCGGTGGATCCGCAGGCGGTCAATTATGGGTGGTTTTTGTATAAAGCTCAAAGAGCGGATAATGTTCCAAATAACACGAAATATTTTGGACCTATCTACAATGTAGCTGATAGCCCAAAGCGTGAGCCGCCTTATAAACTGGTTTCTATCAGCGTGGTAGACGGCTCAATGTTTGGTCCAAAATATATAGGCAAAGAAATATATCTGATGGGTATTGCCCTTAATAACCCTAATCCAACTAGTGATTCTGGAAAAACGACCATTGGCATCTTACATATAGAGATCACGAAACTAAATCTGCCCTGGTTTCTAGAAAATATTAATAACGGTGTGAAAGGAATTTTGTTTATGGGAAAAGTTAGAATAAGCGAGAACAGTGATTGGGAAGATGAACCTTTTAATGATTTTCAAAGCGGTGGCGACTACAAAAACGGACTTTTACAAAGCCTGGTTGACCAAGGCAATGAGGCAGTCATTACACCTGAAATGGAGGAAATAATCTACTTCGCGAGATTCAGATGATAAAATATCTTTGATTTGCTACCATGAAATTATGACAAGGTTTTTTGACAAGACAAAGTTGATTTTAGGTTTTTTCGCTACTTGTTTTTTAATTCTTATATTTGCTTCGCGTTTTTTCGAAGTCAGCGCACAAGAAGGTAAGGATTGTTGTGATAACGCTGCTTGTGGATTTGGCTATACTTGTATTGTTCCAAATAATTGTAATTTAGATAAAAATCCCGGCTCCTGCACGCAATCTATAATTGAATGCCCGAATGGTTACGGCTGTCCGGCTGGGATGTATTGTGTGGACTATGTTTGTGTCGGGTTCGGTCCCGGCACGCCGACGCCGACGCCGGGCGGGGGCGGCGACGGGGCCGAGTTATGAGATGACAACTGCGATGAAGGGAGATCTCGCGGGATTGAAATCCCCGCTCAATACCTGCAAGTCCTTCGGACTGACCGCGCAGAGTCGGATTTATCCGACTTGTGTAAACTGAGGCGGGGGAGATTCATCCCCCTGCCGCCTTCGCGGGATCTTCCTCTGTGATTCTTCGTGACCCGCCGTATTAAAACAGCAGACCTCAATGAATCGGGAGAGCCAGGGACGCCGACCCTGGCTCTCGGAAAAAGGAGGAGAAGAGAAATCACCTTACGACGTTATATTATCACTCCCGCGCGGAATGTACTTGACGGCAAACCTACGTTTCCCCTACGATTGTTCGACATCTTGCAGATTTGTCAACTTTTTCGCCCGTTTTGGGAGGCTGTCCCCCGCGCCGAGCGCCCAAGCGGCAAAAAAACGGCCTTCCGAAAATTCAGGAGGCCGTTCTCGTTTACTTCTTCACCTGGAACACGTCAAAATCCCGCGCCACCGAGACGTTGGGAAAAACGGACTGCGCCTCGGCCAGCACGTCCTTCTCGCGATAGCGCCGCGAGATGTGCGTCAGGATCAGTTTCTTGACCCCTGCTTTGACGGCCAGTTCCGCGGCCATGCGCGCCGTCATGTGCGAGAACTGCTTCGCCATGTCGGCCTCCTCGTCGAGATAAGTGGACTCGATGACCAGCGCGTCCGCGCCGCGCGCGGCTTCGAGCAGGTCGTCCGTCCGGCCGGTATCGCCCACCACGACGAGTTTCACGCCGCGTTCGAGCGGACCCAGCGCCTCGTCCGGCGTGACGCGTCTCCCGTCCGCGAGGGTGATCGTCTCGCCCGCCACCAGTCGGCTGCGCTCGGGCCCGAACGGGACGCCCAGCGCGTCCGCCTTCTCGGAAAGGAACGGCCGCCGCGCCTTCGTCTCGAACGCGTAACCGAGACAGTCGGGGCCGCGATGCGTGACCGGGAACGCCGTGACGGTGAAGTCCTCCGCCTCGAAGAACAGGCCGGGTTTGATCTCCAGCAGGCGCAGCGGCATGGGCGGCTGGTTGCCGCGCAGGACGACGCCGTAGAGCAGGTCGTGGACGCGGTCGAGCGTCTGCCGCCCGCCGTAAATCTCCAGCTCGTCAATCGCCTCCCAGCGCAAAAAAGTGGACAGCAGTCCGCCGAGGCCGAGGATGTGGTCGAGGTGACCGTGCGTGAGCAGGATGCGCGTGAGACGTTTGAAGCCGATGCCCGATTGCAGGATCTGACGCTGAGTCCCCTCGCCGCAGTCCACAAGGAAGCGATACTCGTTGTGACTGACGATCTGCGCCGAGAGTCCGCGCCGCGCCGATGGGGCCGAAGCCGATGTGCCGAGGAAAAGAATTTCGAACAAGATGAGTCCTTGGGGAGGGCCGCTGACCTCACAGATCTTCACAGAACCAAATCTGTGCAATCTGTGAAAATCTGTGGCGAAGATTTTAAACGCGCGTCAATTGTACCTTAAGAAAAACAGACCATTTGTGCTATAATTTTTCCGCGTGTAGATAGACAAGCACGAAAACTGCTCACCGCTCACTGATTACTGCTCACTGATAACTGATAACTGACCACCGATCACTGATAACTGATCCCCATGCCCATCACCCGCGGTAAACCCTCCCGTTCGCGTCCCAAGACCGTCCTGTCCGGCAAGAGCCGGGCCGGCGCGCGCAAACCCGCCTCCAAAAGGCAGGAACCGCCGCGCTACGCCGGTCCCTCCTGGTGGGATTCCCTCTCCGCCGAGCGCAAACTCGACGTGCTGGGCGTCGTCCTCTCCCTCCTCGGCGGCCTCATCCTCCTCAGCCTGTTCACCGCCAACCGGAGCGACATCATCGGCGGCATCCTCCGCGTCCTCGCGCAGGGCCTCGGCTGGGGCGTCTACATCCTTCCCGTCGCGCTGCTGCTCTTCGGCCTGTGGCTCGTCCTGCGCCGCATCGAAAAACTCCCCCCGCTCACCCTCGAACGCGCCGTCGGCAGCGTCCTTCTCTTCCTCTTCCTCCTCGCTTTCTTCCACGCATTCTTTCCCATCGAACTTTCCGAAGCGGCCGCGTCCATGGGGCGGGGCGGCGGCTACCTCGGCAGTTTCTTCCAGCGCGCCCTGTGGAAACTCCTCGGCGCGGGCGGCGCGGCCGTCGCGCTGCTGGCCTGGTTCATCATCGCCGCGACGATGACCTTCGACCTCTCTGTGCGCGACATCGCGGGATTCTTCGCCCCGGTCTTCTCGCGCCTGCGGACGCTGGTCACGCGTCGCGCGGACCTCGGGCCGGGCGCGGCCAAACCCGGCGACGCCGCGGCGAACGGCTTCACCCCGTTCGTCCCGCCCGCGCAACCCGCCGCGGCCCCGCTCAAACCCGTCGTCGCCGCGCCGAAGACGACGGTCACGCGCCCCGGCGAGGCGGTCATCCAATGGCAACTTCCCGCCGTCAAAGACATCCTCGACGAGGGCGCCGCGCCCGCCATCAACGAAGACTTCATCCAGAAGCGCGCCCGCCTCATCGAGGAGACGCTGGCTTCGTTCGGCGCGCCCGCGCAGGTGGTGGCGATCAGCCGCGGTCCGACGATCACCCAGTTTGGCGTGGAGCCGCTCTTCGTCGAGACGCGTAACGGCCGGACGCGCGTCCGCGTCAGCAAGATCGCCTCCCTCGCCGACGACCTCGCCCTCGCGCTGGCCGCGCCGCGCATCCGCATCCAGGCCCCGGTGCCGGGACATAGTTACGTCGGCATCGAAGTCCCCAACGAAGAGATGACCCTCGTCGCCCTGCGCGACATCCTCGAAAGCGAGATGTTCCAGCGCAACCGCACTTCCCTGCGCTTCGCCCTCGGCCGCGACGTGGCCGGGCATCCCACCGTCGCGGATCTAACTTCCATGCCGCACCTGCTCATCGCCGGCGCGACCGGCTCCGGCAAGTCGGTGTGCGTCAACTCCATCCTGATAAGTTTCCTGCTCCACAATACGCCCGACGACCTGCGCCTGATCCTGGTGGACCCGAAGCGCGTGGAATTGACCGGCTACAACGGCATCCCGCACCTGCTCGCGCCCGTCGTCGTGGAAATGGAACGCGTCATCGGCGCGCTGCAATGGATGACGCGCGAGATGGACAAACGCTATCACGAGTTCGCCCGCATCGGGGCGCGCAACATCGCCGATTACAACGTCCGCGCCGCCGCGCAGGGACAGAAAAAACTTCCCTTCCTCGTCGTCGTCATTGACGAACTGGCCGACCTGATGATGATCGCCCCCGACGAGACCGAACGCACCATCACGCGCCTCGCGCAGCTGGCGCGCGCCACCGGCATCCATTTGATTTTGGCGACCCAGCGTCCCTCGGTGGACGTGGTGACGGGACTCATCAAAGCCAACTTCCCGGCGCGCATTGCCTTCGCCGTCGCTTCCGGCGTGGACAGCCGCGTCATCCTCGACCAGCCCGGCGCGGAACGCTTGCTCGGGCGCGGCGACATGCTCTACCAGCCTCCCGACGCGCCCGCGCCGGCGCGTTTGCAGGGCGTCTTCGTCTCGGACCACGAGATCCAATCGCTGGTCGAATTCTGGCGCGCCCAGGTGGGAGCGAGTCCCTATGCCGCGCCCGGCGGAGGTCCCGCGGTGGACGCGCCCGCCCTGGACGGAGTCCCGCTCAAGCAGACGTTGATGTTCGAGGATATGTCGCCCGTCTCCAATGACGATCCGCTGTTGAACGACGCGATCTCCATCATCCGCAAGGAGGGCAAGGCCTCGGTCTCGATGTTGCAGCGCAAACTGCGGATCGGGTACACGCGCGCCTCGCGCCTGATGGACACGCTCGAGGAGCGGGGGATCGTCGCGCCGCCCGAGGGCATGTCGCAGGTGCGCCGCGTCCTCGACGCGGAAGAGACGAAGGAAACAAAAGACACGAAAACCTACAAAGCCGAGGAGCCGCTGGACAAACCATGATTGATTTCACGCGCCAGGCGCGCAAGACCGCCTTCGTCCTTTTCATCGCGCAAAGTTTCGCCTCCGCAGGATTCATCGCGGCCGCGGCCATCAATCCCATCCTCGGCGAGAAACTGGCCTCCGACCGTTCGCTGGCGACCGTCCCGACTGCGGCTTACCTGTTGAGCGGCGCGTTCTCGGCCTCGGCCTGGGGCTATCTGATGGACCGTTTTGGCCGCCGCAACGCCCTCGTGTCGGGATTGCTCCTCGGCATCCTCGGCAACGTGCTGGTACTGTTCGCCATCGAGACCGCATCGTTCCTGCTGATGCTCCTCGGTTTAACGTTGATGGGCGCGACCAACTCGGCCATGCAGTTGTCGCGTTTCGCGGCCGCCGAAGTGACCGTCCCTGAGCATCGCGGCCGCGCCATTTCGCTGGTGGTGTTCGGAGGCGTCATCGGGACGATCCTGGCGCGTCTCTCCGCCGCGCCGATGGGAACTTTCGTCGTCACCCTCGGCATGGACGAACTTTCGGGCGCGTATTTCGCCACGTTGATCCTGTTCGCGCTGGCAGCCATTCTCATCTTCGCCGCGCTGCGTCCCGACCCGCGCGACGTGGGCCGCGAACTCGCGAAGCGCTACCCCTCCTCCGCGCCCGAGGGACAGTTGCGTCCGCTCGCGGAAATTTTCCGCCAGCCCGCGGCGCTCACGGCAGCCGTCGCGATGACGCTGGGGCAGGTGGTGATGATCGCGGTCATGGTGATCACGTCCCTGCACATGGAAGACCATCACCACGCGCGCAGCAGCATCTACTCTGTCATCTCGGCGCACACATTTGGGATGTACGCCCCGTCCATTTTCTCGGGCTGGCTGTTGGACAAAATCGGCCGTCCCAAAATGATCGTCATCGGCGCCGCGACCCTCCTGCTGGCCTGCGTCGCCGCGCCGCTCTCGCCGAACATCCTCCCGCTGGGGTTCGCGCTCTTCCTGCTCGGCGTCGGCTGGAATTTTTGCTTCGTGGGCGGCTCTACCCTGCTCTCGGACCAGCTTTCCCCGCTCGAACGGTCGCGCACACAGGGGATGAACGACTTCTTCGTCGGACTGGCTTCCGCGGTCATCAGCCTCACCAGCGGCTTCCTTTTCGACGCGACCAGCTACACGGTCATCGCAATTGTGGCGGGCGCGCTCTCATTAATCCCGCTGGCAATGACGTTGAGATGGATGCGAGACGGCGTCCAGGCGGACGCGACCCTTTAAACAAAAAGCCTCCCGAATAACGGGAGGCTTTTCATATCGGTCGGACTTTTGCGCCGCGCCGGTTATTGCCTGATCATCGTCAGCAGCATTTTGAACTGCTTCACAGCGCGCAGCGCGTGGGGGATATTCGCGGGCATGACGATGGCGTCGCCCGCGGACAGGGCGTGGGGAACGTCCGCGAGACGCACCTCCGCCTCCCCGTCCAGGATGTGGACGAGGGCGTCGTAGGGCGCGGTGTGTTCGCTCAGTTCCTGGTCGGCGTCGAAGGCGAAGAGCGTCACGTTGCCGGCGTCCGCTTTGACGATCTGGCGGCTGACGACCGAGCCTTCCTGGTACGCGGCCAGGTCGGCGAGTGTAAGGACTTGGGATTTTGGGGCTGTAGCCATGGTTGATTTTCCTTTTGGAAGAAATCCGCTTTTTATAGTTAGCGTACTTCAATCGAATAACTTGCCAGGTTGCGCGTGAAGCGCGTGACGCCGGCGACGATGAGCGTGGCCGAGTCGCCGGGCTGGAGTTCCAGCGGGATTTCCATGGTCTGGTCGGCGGCTGTCTCGACGGGCTGGACCGTGATCTTTCCGTTCCGCTCCACGACCAGGGCGAGACGGAAGGTCTGCCGCAGGACGTTTTCGACGCGGGCGAATCCTTCGCTCACCCAGCCGCCGTCGCCCGACTCGAAGTCTTCGGAGTAGCCGATGGCGTCAATCGTCACGTCGTCGAGCAGGAGGCCCTCGCCGTTGAGCGCCGCGTCGGTGATGTACTCGAAGCGGATCTGGATCTTCTTTCCCGCGTAGGCGGACAGGTCCACTTCCTCCTGAATCCAGTCGTTGGATTTGCCGGTGTAGCCCCAGCCGTAGGCGTTGCCCTGCGGATTCTTGTCTGTGCCGGAGGGCGTCTTGAGGATCGTCCAGCTTTGGCCGTTTTCGGAGACTTCGAGGTTGAGGTAGTCCCAGTTCTCCTCGATGTCGAACCAGGTCCAATAAGAGAGCGTGACCGGGCCGCTGACGCCGGTAAGGTCGAACTCGCGGGTGAGGGTCATGTCCGACTCGTCGCCGCGATTCGACCAGAAGTGGGCTTTGCCCGAATGCGGGCTCACAGGCAGGAGCGGGACAGCGGTGGAACCTTCGAAGCGGAGGGTGTGCGCGCCGGCGCAGGCGACCTTGATATAGTCCACGCCGTATTGGTGGACGGTACGTTTGAAGGGCGCGGCGGGGCAGGCGGAAACGACGTCGGTCGGTCGCGTTTTCGGCGCGTCGGGATAGTTGTAGTAGTAGAAGCGCCCGTCGCCCACGGTCTTGTCCATCACGTACATCGCGGTCGCCCAATCGAGGTACACGTCGTCCGCGTTGACAAGGTCGCCCGTCAGCGGGTCGGCGATGTTGAGGGACGCGAGGGTATCGTCCACGCTGGGCAGGTCGTTTTCAGGGTTGGCGGTGAGGGCTTTGGTGGCGTCTTCGCCAAAGCGGTCCAGGAAATAAGTCAGGTAGAGGAAACTAAGTCCGTAATGCGCGCCGAAATCGGGCGAGTTGGCGTCGGCCCAGTCGTTCAATTGCAGGTCCGGGCTTTGCGCGTAGATTCGGTCCGCGAAGCCGACATCGTAGCCGTTGATGAACGCGCCGACCTCGGCGAAGCCTTCGTTGATCCAGGATACGTCGTTGCGGTCGGAGGCGAACTGGATCATGTGGACGAATTCGTGCGCCAGCGCGGAATAGGTGTACTCATCGGCCAGGTTCTGCGAAGCGCCCAGCACGTACATCTCGTGACCGTTGGAGAATTCGCGCACGGCGGGGTTATAAGAATCGGCCGAGGAGAAATATCCCGCCACTGTGTGGCCGATGTTGTCGGCGTATACCACGTAAATGTGCGGGTCGCCGTCCACGCCGGGCGTCCATTCGCTGCCGAAGAACTCTCGGTCTTTGGGATAGATCTTCTCTTCAAAAGTATCCATCAGGCGTTTCAGGTCGTCCATGTTCACGTCGCGTGGACGCTCCGCCCAAAAATAGGTGTGGGGCGTGATGTAGAGCAGCTCCGCTTCGATCTGGAAATTCTCGTCGGTGTTGGAATTGGAGATCCAGAACTTCTGCTTGTCGCCGACTTTCGGCGGGACGGCGGGCGGGTCGAGCGTCTCCGGCACGTTGCAGATTCCCTTGAGACGGCAGGCGAGTTCGTAGGGATCGCTCTCAGGGATGACGGCCGTTTCCAGCGTCGCGCGCGTCGCGTTCGAGATGCTTTCCGCGGGCGGGCGCGCCAGCGTCGGCTCCACGCTCGGAATGTCGTTATCGGGCAATTCGAATGTCGGTAAAACGGGGATGCTGGTCTTGATCCGCTCATAGGCGACCACGCCGGCCGCGCCCAGGATCAGGACGCAGGCGCAGCAGACCGCGAGGATCACGCCGACTCCGATCAAGACGGCCCTGCTTCCGTTCGAATTTCTAGAGGGGGTTTCTGTCATGGGTTCTCCAAAAAATAAAGTCGCCCCGACGAGGGCGCGGATGTAAAAGTAGAGCGAGATGATTCTCGCTCTACTTGATTGGTTACGCGGCGACCGCCTCTTTCTTCTTGCGTTTCGGCGCGACGGCCTCGCCTGCCGTGAACGTCAGCGCGTTCTTCGCCTTGTCCACGTCTACCAGCACGGATGCGCCGCTGGAGAATTCGCCGCCCAGCAGTTTCATCGAAAGCGGACTCTCGACGTGCTTTTGCAGGGCGCGGCGCAGCGGACGCGCCCCAAACGCGGGATCGTAGCCCTCCTTCGCCAGCCAGACGCGGGCCGCCTCGGTGAGATGCACGGCGATGTTGTGTTCGCCCAGGCGTTCCTGGATCTCCTTCAATTGCAGGTCCACGATCCGCTCCATTTCCTCGAGCGAGAGCGGCGAGAACATGATGATCTCGTCAATGCGGTTGAGGAATTCGGGACGGAACGCGCCCTTGAGCGCCTTCTCGATCTTGTCTTTGGCCTCGCGGTCTTCGTCGGTCTCGGTCTTGCCCACGAAGCCGAGCGTCCCGCCCTTGCGGACGTACTCCGTGCCGAGGTTCGAGGTCATAATGATGACCGTGTTGCGGAAGTCTACCACGTTGCCCTGGCCGTCGGTCATGCGCCCGTCGTCCAGGATTTGCAGCAACGCGTTCCAGACTTCGGGATGCGCCTTCTCGATCTCGTCGAAGAGCAGCACGCGGTACGGGCGGCGGCGGACGGCCTCCGTCAATTGTCCGCCCTCCTCGTAGCCGATATATCCGGGCGGCGCGCCGAACAGCCGCGAGACGGTGTGCTGTTCGCGATATTCCGACATGTCAATGCGGACGAGCGAATCCTCGTCGTCGAACATGAACCCAGCCAGGGCCTTCGCCAGTTCGGTCTTCCCGACGCCGGACGGGCCAATGAAGATGAACGAGCCGATCGGCCGGGATGGGTCTTTCAGCCCCGAGCGGGCGCGGCGGATGGCGTCGGAGATGGCGTGGATGGCGTCGTTCTGTCCGATGATGCGCTCGTGCAGGCGCTCTTCCATCTGCAGAAGTTTCTGCGACTCGGTCTCCAGCATCTGCGTGACGGGGATTCCCGTCCACTGATGGACGACGGCGGCGATGTCGTCCACGTCCACCACCTCGTCGAGTTTGTGTTCCGATTCCCATTGGTCGCGCTGCTTGTTGAATTCCTCTTCGATGCGCAGCCGCTCAGACTTCTTCTGCGCGGCCTGTTCGTAGTCGCGCGAGATGCCGGCCTGTTCCTCCTCCGCGTGCAGGCGGTCTATCTCGTTTTTCATCGCCTTCAAGTCGGGCGGAAGCGAATAGAGCGCCACGCGCAGTTTGGCGGCGGCCTCGTCCATCAGGTCAATGGCTTTGTCGGGCAGGTGACGGTCGGTGACGTAGCGGTCCGCGAGACGGGCGGCGGCTTCGAGGGCCTCGTCCGAGAAGTGGACTTTGTGATGCGCCTCGTAGCGGTCGCGCAGTCCTTGCAGCATCTTGATGGTGTCGTCCACGCTCGGCTCTTCCACGTAAATGGGAGCGAAGCGGCGTTCGAGCGCGGCGTCTTTCTCGATGTGCTTGTGATACTCGTCGAGCGTCGTCGCGCCGATGCACTGCAACTCGCCGCGGGCGAGGGCGGGTTTGAGCATGTTGGACGCGTCCATCGCGCCCTGGGCCGCGCCCGCGCCGACGACGGTGTGCAGTTCGTCGATCATCATGATGATCTCGCCGCGCGCCCGCTGGACTTCCTCGATCACGGCTTTGAGCCGTTCCTCGAATTCGCCGCGAAAGCGCGAACCGGCGATCATCGCGCCGAGGTCGAGGGCCACCACGCGTTTGCCCGAAAGTATCTCCGGCACGTCGTTGCTGGCGATCTTCCGGGCGAGACCTTCCACGATGGCGGTCTTTCCGACGCCCGCCTCGCCGATCAGCACCGGGTTGTTCTTCGTGCGCCGCGAAAGGATTTGGATGAGGCGCAGGATTTCGGTGTCGCGCCCGATGACGGGATCAAGTTTGCCCTCGCGGGCCAGTTGGGTCAGGTCGCGCGAGTACTTGTCGAGGGCGCGGTAGCGCGTCTCGGCCTGCGGGTCGGTGACGCGCTGTCCGCCGCGCAGACTCTGGATCGCCTCGTAGACGCGGTCGCGGGTCAGTCCCGCCGATTCGAGGATGCGCGCCGCGGGGGTGTTGCGCTCCGTCAAAATGGCGAGGAAGATATGCTCGGTGGAGATGTACTCGTCCTTGAGACGGTTGGCTTCCTCGTTGGCGAGATCGATGATCCGCTTGACGCGCGGGGTGATGAAGATCTGTCCCGCGCCGCCGCCGAAGATGTTGGCCTTGGGACTGGCGCGCAGGGTGGCGTCCAGCCGCTCGACCAGCGCCTCGGGGTTGACGTTCAGTTTTTCGAGAATTTGGGGAATTGCCCCGCCGGGCTGTTCGATCAGCGCCAGCAGGATGTGTTCGGTATCAATCTGGTTGTGACCGTAGCGCTGGATGATCTCGGCCGCGCGTTGGGCGGCCTCCTGCGCTCGTTCGGTAAATCGGTCAAATCGCATCATAGTGGGGTCCTCCGTGTGGCGCAAATTGGCAATTTGCGCTGCCACATGGCGACATTATAACAAACCCCCCTTCAAGGGGTTATTTGAAAGACATAAAAAGAACGTTAGAGAGCGCTTTGAAATTCCGTTTTGGATACGGATGGCGCGGATTTCACGGGAAGACCCAGGAAAAAATCCGCGCGCACTGTGAAATCCGTGTTCAACAAGCATGAAAACCAGATTAGACTCCTTCGGAAATAATTTTGGCTCTTCCGTTTTTAACGGGAAATTTCCTTTTAACACGAAGGGTCACGACTCACAGGGCGCTTCGCGGAGTCTACAAAGGAAAATCCTGTGAGATAGGCGCGGCTTCACCCTTTGTGCGCCTTTGTGTTTGGTTTTTTTCTGTTAATTGCAGGAGAGCCATAATTTTCCTGCCGCCTGACGCCTGCCGCCTGACACTTGGAACTTGAAACCTGATAAAATACGTCCAACCGTAAATCCTATGAACGAACCCGCCCTCATCCTCGACGCCCAACGCGGCGACCTCGATTCCTTCAACACCCTCGTCCTCCACTACCAGGACATGGTCTTCAACGCGGCCCTCCGCATCCTCGGCGACGAAGACGCGGCCGCGGACGCTTCGCAGGAAGCCTTTATCTCCGCCTTCCGCTCGGTCAACTCCTATCGCGGCGGGTCGTTCAAAGCCTGGCTGCTGCGCATCGTGACGAACGCCTGCTACGACGAACTCCGCCGCCAGAAACGCCGTCCGACCACGCCCCTCGAACCCGAAACCGAAGACGGCGAAGAGATGGATTCCCCGCGCTGGCTGGCCGACCCCAACCTGGGTCCCGAACAGCAAATGGACGCCGACGAACTGGAACACGCCATCCAACACTGCCTCGACGCCCTCCCGACCGAATTCCGCGCCGTCGTCGTCATGGCCGACGTCGAAGGCCTCGACTACGCCGAAGTCGCCGCGGCCGTCCGCGCGCCGCTCGGCACCGTCAAGAGCCGCATCGCCCGCGCCCGCCTGCGCCTGCGCGACTGCCTGCAATCCTTCGCGGAACTTTTACCCGCCGCGTTCCGTCTCAATACTAACGAGGCAAGCGCATGAACCCACGCGACATCGAACAACTCTCCGAATTTCTCGACGGACGGCTGAAGCCGTCCGCTTCCGCGCGTCTCGAATCCCGCCTCGCATCCGAACCTGAGCTGGTCTCCGCGCTGGACGGGATGCGCGAATCCCGCGCGCTGCTCCGCCGCATGCCCAAACGCCGCGCTCCGCGCAACTTCACGTTGACTCCCAAAATGGTGGGACTCAAACCGCCCCTGCCGCGCGCCTATCCCATCCTGCGGTTCGCCACTGTTGCCGCGGCGTTCCTGTTCGCGGTCTCCTTCATCCGCATCGGGTCGGGCGCCCTCGGCGCGGCCCAGCCTGCCGCCGAGCCAGCAGCCTTCAGCGCGGAAGCGATCACCGACGAGGCGCCGCTCCTGGCCGCGGCGCCCGGGCCCGGGGAGGAACCCGTCACCCCCGCGCCGGACGCCGGGTCCGGGCAGGAACTCGCCACTCCCGCGCCTGAAGAATACCGCTCAGCGGAACCGCCTCCCATGGCGAAAACCGCGGGCGAACCGGCCCCTGCCCCGCCCCTCCTCACCAACTGGCAGCTCGCGTTCGCGGCCATCGCTGTCCTCGGCGCGGCGGCCATGCTTCTGCTCCGCCGGCTGGCCGCGCGCAAATGGCGGGAAAAATAAGCGCCCGGCTTCGGAAACCGCCAGACTTCCGAAGCCTTTTGAATCCCAATGGCTCTCACCCAGGTCAACTTCTGCCCGCAATGCGGGAATCCGCTCGTCACTGAACAGCGCTTCGGCAAGCCCCATCGCGTCTGCGCTTCGTGCGGATGGATCTACTTCGCCGACCCGAAAGTGGCCGCGGCTGTGCTGGTCGAACAGGAGGGACGCGTCCTCCTCGTCCGCCGCGTGAACGAACCCTTCCGCGGCTTATGGACCCTGCCCGCGGGCTTCGTGGACGCGGAGGAAGACCCCGCGCGGGCAGCCGCTCGGGAATGTCTGGAGGAGACCGGCCTCGTCGTCCGCGTGACGCGGACGCTGGAGGTGGTCGCGGGCCGCGAGCATCCGCGCGGCGCCGACTTCGTCATCGTCTACGCCGCGGAAGTCGAGTCGGGCGTCCTCCACGCCGCGGACGACGCGGACAAGGCCGGGTGGTTTGAAATGTCCGACCTGCCGCCGCTGGCTTTCCTGGCGACGAAAAGGATTCTCAAACAGGAGTGACGCCAAGGTGCCGCGCGCGATTCACTTTCACGGCAGTTTAGGTCTCTTTAGAAACGATTTTCAGAACCCCGTTTTTTTAAGGAAGCGGGGTTTTCTTATGCTACAATATTTTTGATGACCCTCACCGACATTCGCCCCTCGCCGATTGCCGGGACCTGGTACGAAGGCGACCCGGTCCGACTCGCCCGCGCGGTGGACGCGTACCTCGACGCGGCGCGCCTCCCCGCGCTGGATGGAGAGATCGTCGCCGTCATCGCGCCGCACGCCGGGCATCGTTACAGCGGACCGGTCGCGGGCTACGCCTTCGCCCCGCTGCGCGGCCGGACCTTCGAGCGCGTGGCCGTCGTCTCGCCTTTTCACAACTTCGACGTTCATCCGCTCCTCGTCGCCGCGCACTCCGCGTATTCCACCCCGCTGGGCGAGATCGCTGTGGACAAAGAGTCCCTGCTCGAATTGGACGTGGTCCTGAAATCTGAACTGGGATTCGGCCTGACGCCCATCGCCCGCGACCGCGAACACTCCCTCGAAATCGAACTGCCCTTCCTCCAGCGCGCGTTGACCGGCGGCTTCAGCCTCGTCCCGGTGATGATCCGCGGCCAGGAACCCGCCGTCGCCCGCGGGCTTGGACTCGCGCTCGCGCAGGTACTTAAAGACAAAAACGCCCTGCTCGTCGCCAGCACGGACCTGTCCCATTTTTACGACCAGCAGACGGCGAACCGTCTCGACGCGGAAATGCTCAAGCGCTTTGAATCCTTCCAGCCCGAGAAAATCTTCGAGGCGGAACGCACGGGCAAAGGCTTCGCCTGCGGACACGCCGCCGTCGCAGCCGTACTGCACGCGGCCCGCGAACTCGGCGCGGACAAGGTACAGGTTCTTCATCACGCCACCTCCGGCGATGTGACCGGGGACTTCAGCCAGGTGGTGGGCTACGGCGCGGCAGTGGTTTTAAAGCCTGCAACCCAATCTCCCCAGTTATAATCATCCCATGTTCGCGCGTCTCGCCGTCAACCTGCCCGCCGTGAGCGGGATGTTCGATTACGCCATCCCCGATGAACTCGCGGGCCAGGTCGGGGTCGGATGCCTGGTCACCGCGCCGTTTGGGAATCAGACCGTGCAGGGCGTGGTGATGGAATTGACGGACGCGCCCTCCGTCGCGGAGACGCGTCCGCTCGAGTCCCTGCTCGACCCCGTCCCCGTGTTGACTACCCCGCAGATCGAACTTGCAAAGTGGATGTCCGCGCATTACCTGCAACCGCTCGCCGCCGTCGTTGGAATGATGCTGCCAGCGGGACTGAGCCAGCAGGCGGACGTGCTTTACCAACTTGTGGAGGGAAGACCGGAGACGGAAGACCGTCCCCCGTCCCCCGTCCACGATCAGGTCGCGGACCGTCTCATCAAACTGCTCCACGAGCGCGGCCCCCTGCGCGGGAGGCAGATAGACCGTCACCTCACGAAAGTGGACTGGCGCAAGTCGGCCGACTGGCTGGTCAAACGCGGCGTCCTGCGCAGGCAATCCATCCTGCCGCCGCCGCGCGTCCGCCCGAAGTTCGTCCGCGTGGCGCAGTTGGCGGTCACGCCCGCCGAGGCGGAGGCGGCCATGCCCAGCCTCGGCGCGAAGCAGACGTTGGCGCGTCGTCAGGCCGCGCTGCGCTTTCTCGTCCGCGCGGTGGACGCGGTGAACGTCTCGTGGGTCTACGCCGAGAGCGGATGCAATCTTGCCGACCTGGAGATCCTCGAAGAGCGCGGGTTGATCCGCCTGTTCGAGTCGGAGATTTTTCGTGATCCGTTGGAGAGAGTGGAAAAGAGAACAGAGAACAGAGGACTGGAGAGCAGCGAAGTGACTCTGACGCAGGAGCAGGAAGCCGCGCTGGAAGAAATTACCGCCGCATTGACTGCTCTCCGCTCTCCGCTCTCTAACAACTTTCTTCTCCACGGCGTCACCGGTTCCGGCAAGACCGAAATCTACATCCGCGCTGCGCAGGAAACCATCAAGCGCGAAAAACAGGTCATCGTCCTCGTGCCGGAGATCGCGCTGACCCCGCAGATCGTCCGCCGGTTTCTGGCGCGCTTCCCCGGGCAGGTGGGACTGGTCCACTCGAAACTTTCGGAGGGCGAGCGCTACGACACCTGGCGGCGCGCCCGCGAGGGCAAACTTAAGATCGTCATCGGGCCGCGTTCGGCGTTGTTCGCGCCGCTTCCGAACATCGGCCTCATCGTCGCGGACGAGTGTCACGACGCCTCGTACTATCAATCCGAGCCGCCGTTCTATCATGCTGTGACCAGCGCGCAGGAATACGCGCGTCTATGCGGCGCGGTCTTCGTGATGGGATCGGCCACGCCGACAATCGAGCAGCGGTTTAATTCGACCCCCCTCCAACTCCCCCCATTTTCTTCAAAAATGGGGGGAGACGGAGAGGGGGGACTATCCCGCCTCCTCTCCCTCCCGCAGCGCGTCGCCGATTCGCAACTGCCTCCCGTCTCCATCGTGGACATGCGCGCGGAATTGAAGTCGGGCAACCGCGGCATCTTCAGCCGCGCCCTGTCCGAAGCCCTGGCGGAGACTCTCTCGCGCGGCGAGCAGGCCATCCTGTTCCTCAACCGCCGCGGCACGGCCACTTACGTTTTTTGTCGGGATTGCGGGACGACGCTGAAATGTCCCAATTGCGACACGCCGCTCACCTATCACACAGACCTGCGCGACGCCCGTCGCCCGTCACCCGACACTCTCCTCTGTCACCGCTGCGGTTACACGCGCAACATGCCGAAGAAGTGCGCCGTCTGCGGGAGCGCGCAGATCCGCCAATATGGACTCGGCAGCGAAAAAGTGGAGAGCGAAACGCAGGCCATGTTCCCGCAGGCGCGGACTCTCCGCTGGGATTGGGAGACGACGCGCCAGAAGGACGCGCACGAGATCATTCTGACGCACTTCGCGAATCACCAGGCCGATGTGTTGATCGGGACTCAAATGCTGGCGAAGGGACTCGACCTGCCGCTGGTGACTCTCGTCGGCATCGTCCTCGCGGACGTGGGACTCAACCTCCCCGATCCCTTCGCCTCCGAACGCACCTTCCAACTGCTGACCCAGGTGGCGGGCCGCGCGGGACGTTCGGCGCGCGGCGGGCAGGCGATCCTGCAAACGTTCGCGCCCGATCATTACGTGATCCAGTCCGCGGCGCGGCACGACGTGGACGGGTTCCAGAAACTCGAGGCGGAGTACCGCCGTCAGTTGGGCTACCCGCCGTTCGGACGCGCGGCGCGGCTGGAGTTCCGTCACCGCGACGCGGCGAGGGCGGAGTCCGAGGCGAAGCGCGTCCTGCAAATCCTCGCGGGGAAGATCGAAGCGGAGCGCCGCACGCAAACCGTCGCCTCGGCTGTTCCGTGTTTCTTCGCGAAGATGGACGGGTGGTATCGCTGGCAGGTCCTCCTGCGCGGGCCGGATCCCGTCTCGTTGCTGCGCGGCCTGCGCCTGGATGAATGGCGGGTTGAAACGGAACCGATTAGTTTGTTATAATGGTGTAACTTAAGTCACAAAGGAGACGCCAATGGAATCCTTCTCTCGCGGTTGGAATTTTTTAAAGCAGGCCTGGAGCATGGCTTTTAAAGACAAGGACCTGCTCAAGCCATCCATCTATGCGCTGGTGGCGGGCGGACTGATCTCCGCGCTCGGCGTCATTCCGATCCTTCTCGTGGCGATATTCATGGGCGGTTCGAACGCGGGCAACGCGGTCATGTTCGTGCTGGGCGCCATTTTGATCTTCATCCAGTTTATCGTCAGTTATATTTTCTCCGCGATGACCGTCTACCTGATCTATCAATACCTGACCGAGGGCGACGGCCGCATGGATTCGGCCTGGGCCATCGTGCGCCGCGACTTCTTCGACATCGCCACGCTGGCCGCGGCTTCGACGGCGGTGAACCTGATCAAGAACGCGGCCAACCGGAATCGAAAAGGCGGCATCGGCGCGTCGGTGATACGCGCCGGCGCGGGCCTGATGGAGACCCTGTGGACGGAGGCCGCCTTACTGGTGTTGCCCGCCATGGTGATAGACGACCTGAATCTCAAGAAAGGACTCGAGCGCGTCTGGGACATCACCAAGAACAACCTTCTGCTCATCGGCATCAGCACGGTGGGCGTCAAGTGGGCGACCGGGTTGATCGGTTTTGTGCTGGGGATGGTCGGCGCGGCAATCGGGTTCGCCATCGGCGGCGGGGCCGCGTATCTTTCGGGCGGCGCGGCCGCCGTCAGCGCGGTCGGAATCGCCGTCGGCGTGCTCGTCTTCTTCCTGTTCGTCGTGGTCGCCAGCGTCATCAGCTCCTACACGTCCACCGCCTATCACACCTGCCTGTATATCTGGGCGCGTGACGTCGAGCGGGCGCGCGAGAAGGGCGCGGAAGGACAGATAGTCGCTCCCGCGCCGCTGGCCGCAGTGTTGAATTAACCCATGTTCCCCAATTCCCGCCGTGAACTCATCAGCTGGGAGGATGTGGATCGTCTCATTGACCATCTCATCCCGCAGTTCCGCCGCGAATTCACCGCGATGGTGATGATCACGCGCGGCGGCATCGTCCCCGGCGGGCTGCTCGCGCAGGCCATGGACATCACGCATGTGTTGACGGCGGCGGTCAATTTCCCCGCGCAGATCGTCAGCGAGCAGGCCAAATTGATGGCCTGGCCGGAGTTCCTGCAATTCCCCGCAGACGACCTGCTGCGCGGCCGCCCGATCCTGATCGTGGACGACGTCTGGGGTTCGGGGCGGACGATGGCCGCGGTGAAGAACCGCGTCTCGGCCGCGGGCGGATTCCCCGAAACGTGCGTCCTGCACTTCAACCCGTATCGGAATCTCTTCGGCGGGGCGCGTCCCGATTACTACGCCGCCGTCACCGACGCGTTCATCATCTATCCCTGGGAGATCCAGCGCGGCGGCGACGAAGTATTGCTGGGCGGATAATCCATGCGCATCCTTCACTCTTACAAAGCGCAGCGGCTGAGCGCGCTGCGGGCAAACGAATATTTCGACACCATGCCTGACTCTTTGCTGGAACAGATCGCCGGGCACATGCAACTGCGCGAGTATGAGCGCGCGGAAGTGATTCTCTGGGAGGGCGATCCGTGCGACGGATTGCATGTGCTGGTGACGGGAAGCGCCAAGATCTACCGCGTCTCCCCGCAGGGACGGCAGTACATCGTCCGCATCCTCCAGGAGGAGGATACTTTCGCCGAAGTGCCGACCTTCGACGGCGGGGTCAATCCCGCCAACGTGGAAGCGCTGGAGACCTGCTCGGTCTGGGTCATCGACCGCGGCGTCCTGCGCGGGCTCATCCTTTCGTATCCGCTGTTCGCGCAGAAAGCGCTGGAAAATTTCGGCAGGATGGTGCGCGGTATGGTGCGGCAGGTGAGCGAGATGGCCTTCTATCAGGTGACGCACCGCCTGGCGCGGCTTATCAGCGAATTGACGACGGACGACGTGACGGGGATTTCGTACCTGACGCAGGAGCAGATGGCCGCCCGCCTCGGCACTGTCCGCGAGGTGGTGGCGCGGTCGCTTCGGGAGTTGGAGCGGAGCGGCGCCATCCAGGTGGAGAATCGCCGCATCCGCATCGTAGACCAAAAAGCGTTCAGCCAGTGGATGAATTAAAAAAATCAGGCTTCGGTTGGAAGCCTGATTTTTTTGGGGAGGCGGGATGAACTATGGGGTCGGCGCGGGGATATAGTAGGTCCCCGTCACGAGCAGGGTCGGATCGTTCGCGGCCTGGGAAGCCAGCATCTGGGCTTGACGCGCCAGGTTGGTGGCGTCGGCCAGGTTTTTGAGCGTGTATTCGGGGTTGTGGAATCCCATCGAGTTTTCGGCTGAGACGAAGTCCCACATGAACTGCGCCTTGCGGTGCAGGGCGCGCGCCTGGTCGAGCAGGGCGGCGTCCACGTTGGGATTAGCGGCCGCGGCTTTGATGGCGTTGATGGCGTCCACGAGGGCGTCTTCCGTGGCAAGTTTGGTCGCGGCCACCTGTTGCTGGATCTCCGCCACGCGCGTTGTGACGTAGTTGACGTCCGTGTGGCATTGTCCGCAGGACGCTTCCGGGTTGATGAGCGGACTGTGGATGTCGTGGCTGGAGTATTTTGCCGCGCCGTCGCGGACGTAAGGCATGTGGCAGTCCGCGCAGGCTACTCCGGCGTTATAGTGGGTGGAACCGGCGGTGAAGGTTTCGTAATCGGGATGCTGCGCCTTGAGCATGGGCGTGCCAGTTCCGGGATACGTCCAATCCTTGAAGCCTTCCTCTTCGTAATACTCCACGATCTGGTCGAGACGGGTCCCCTTGCCCCAGGGGAAGACGAGCAGTTTTTCGGGGCCTTCGAAGTAATACTCCACGTGGCAGTTCGCGCAGACCAGCGAGCGCATTTCCTGGCGGCTGTAAGCGGTCCAATCCTTGCCCTGGGCTTTCAACGCGTTTTCCAGCGAAGGGTTGGTGACGATGAGACGCATCGTCCCCTCCTCGTGGCAGTTGGCGCACCCGATGGGATTGTTGAGGCGCGGCGTCATATCGTCGAAGAACATCGCGTCGTAACCCTCCATGCCGAGTTCGTTCCACAGGCTGGGATTGTCGGAGGATTTGCAGGAATAGCAGGTGGCGTGGGTGGTCTTGGTCACGTCTTCGCGGCTGAGGATGAGGCGTTTGGTCTCTCGCACGTCGGTGAGGGCGTTCTCGTGGCCGCGGTCGTCGTTGTATTCGATGCTGAAAGGATACCCCGCGAAAAGGATCTTCTGGCGCGGGTCGCGTTCGAGCCACGAAAATTTGGACGAGCCGCCGAAGACGGTGTCAACGTTGTTCCCTGCGGTGCGTTGGAGCGAACTCCACTGGTTGGGGAAGTTAATCCCCCATTTGGCCGAATCGGGTTCCATCGGCGCGATCTCGACCAGCGGTTGGAAGGCGCGTTCCTGCGGAGGCTGATTCTTCATGAAGACCAGCGTTCCCGCCAGCACGGCCGCGAGGACGACGATGATTCCGACCAGCAGAAGGGTGGAGTATTTTTGCATGGCAATTTCTCCTCTTGTTGCGTTTTATTTCACGGGATAGAAGGATGAATCCTGGTAAGGCGACGTGGAGATGCCCCGCTCGCCGTGCGCCACCGAGCTATGACAGTCCCAGCAGTTGCGGTCGAAAGCCTGCGGCCCCATGAGGATCGACTCGACCGTCTCCTCGTGGCAGCGGATGCAGTTGGCCTGGACGATCTGGCGCGAATGCTCGTTGGCGCGAATCACTTCGGGCGTCTGCCCTGTGGAAAAAAAGTACACGTCATGCGCGCCCTGCCGCCCTTTTTCGAAATAATAGGCAAACACGTTCTGGTGCGGCAGGTGACAATCGGCGCATTCCGCCCATTTCTCGTGCGCGGCGTGATAGTAGTTTTCGTACATCGGGTGCATCACGTGACAATTGTTGCAGGTTTCGGGACGCGTGCCCGCGTACGAGACCGCCTCCGTGGTCCACAGAAAAACGCCCATGGCCGCAAGGAAGGCCGCCAGCGCGATCCAGATGGGGAAGGGAATTTTAGTCATGAACCTGTCCTGGGATACTCAGTACATTAATCTTTCGCTAATATATCAAAGTCCGCCAATCTGGATAGTGACTTTAGTCACAAATAGTCTTGAGATTAAGAACGGGCTTCGTGAAGAAGCCCGTTGCGACGGTTACGGCAATGCCTTGAAACTGCCGACGTAATACGAAATTTCATCGTCCACCGCCAACTTGATCATGTCTACCACGATGGAGGTCGGGAAGCCGTATGCCGCGTCGTACTTGACCTCGACCTGCTCGGCCTCCTTCAAGTTTTTCGCGGCGAGGGCAAACAACCCCTCGATGGTCGCGGCCTCCTCAAAGTATTGACGAGACTCGCCGCTCACCGGCTGGCCGTCCGCGCCCGTCATCGAGACGACTTTCCCATCCTTCACTTCCACAGCGACGGGCATGATGTCCATGAACGCGCAGAAGCAGGACACCGTCAATTCGAAGCGATAATGACCGATCTCCTGCGCATTCCATTTTTCGCGGTTCTTTTCCAGTTCGCTCCCGGCCCCGCAAGCGGAAAGGACCAGGCTGGCGATTAGAACGATAAACAACAAGGTCTGTTTCTTCATCTTGGTTCTCCTTTGCAGAGTAGACGACGCGAGCCGGTAAGAGTTCCCAAAAACAAACAGCGCGCGGGAATTTCCCGCGCGCTGTTTCGCCGTTTCAGAGACGGTCAACCGCCCATGTCCATTCCGTCCATTTGATGGATGGGGACTTCGATCGTGATGTCGGCGTGAGACTTGAAGTGTAGGACCGCTCGGATCGTGTCGCCCGCCGCCAGGTCACGCGTGAGGCCGATCAGCATGATGTGGAGTCCGCCCGGCTCGAAGGTCGCCTTCGCGTCGACCGCCAGCGGCACGGATTCCTGCGGCGTCATCTGCATCACCCCGTCGGGACTCATCTGACTCAAGTGGATCTCCGCTGCCTCGGCCGCGTCGCACGACACGCCGACCAACTCATCCGCGCTGGAGGAACGGTTGTTGAGCGTCAGGTAGATGGCGCTGTTCCCGCCCTTCATCGCCGCGCGCGCCCACGGCTCGCGGACCTCGATATCGCCCGGGCCGCACGCGCTCAGCGCCAGCATCCCCGCCGCCAAAATCATGACAAGTCGTTTCATCGTCGCTCCTTGCAGCGCGGATCACTCCACGCTCACCACCCCGCCCAACGCGTTCAGGCGCAGCGTCCATGCGCTGCCGATGGAAAACCGCTCGAACTCGGCCAGGTTGTCGGGCTTATATGTATAGGTCTCGCCGTCCGCAGTGAAATAGACGGTATACGCCGCCGTCTGCTGGCCGAGACGCTGATTCCCCGAAACGCTCGGCGAGGCATACATCGGCTGGAAGTCGTGCCCGTCCAGCGTATAAGTCTGAATCGTCTTCCATTCGTCCACCGTATACGAGCAGTAATCCTGTGACTCATCGTGGCACTCCGTCACCACTTCGGCATAGCCGGTGCCTTTGTCAATCGTCTTGTCCTCGCAGATCTGCTGCGTTTCAGTGCGACACGAAACGTTGTACGCGCCTGAAGGCGGGCTGCCCGTCTCGTCGGTGTAACGTACCGCCTGGATTTCCTGCACCGGCACGGAGGTCTGCCAGTACACGTCGCTGACGGAAGCCTGCAACGACTTGGACGGCGCGAACAGCATATACATCCCGACGCAGACGACGGCCAGACATGCGACGACTCCCGCGACCGCGATCCACGGGAATTTCCGCTTCGCCGCGGACGTTGAGGCGGGCGCGCCCGCCCCGGCGTTTGCCTGCGCTTCGGCCCCGACTCCCGCGCGCGGCAGCGGCGCGCCGCACTTCACACACATCGTCCGCGTGGATGGGTTCATCTCGCCGCAATTCCCGCACTTCACCTCGGCGACCGACGCTTCGGGCTTCAGCTCGCGTCCCGCCTGGCGCGCCTTGCCCTCCTTCAAGTCGCCGCCGCACTGCGAGCAGGTCGCGGCCGTGGACGGGTTCCGCGCGCCGCAAAATCCGCAGTGGATGTCGGGGCCCGCGCCGGCGATCTTCGCCACGTTCGCGTCCTGAATCAGCTTCGCGTCCGCGGGCAGGTGGAATTCCACATTTTCGGGCTGGGGCGCGCCGCAGTTTTGACAGGTCTTCTTTGGCCCCGGGTTGCGGCTGTTGCAGTTCGGGCAGATCCATTCAAGTTCGACAAATCCCTTGGATTGTCTGGAAGTAGCCATAGTTCACCTCTGTAACACAAATTGCCAATCATCCTCTGCAACGCAATTTTGCAAAGCGCGCTATGTAAATCCATGCCACGCGCGGATTGATTCTATCATCTTCCCAATGTCCGGTTCTTCATACGGAGACGGGTCGCGCGGGTCGCGGAAGTTCGCTCCTGTCAGCGGGGCAAAGACCGCCGAAGCGCCGTCAGCCACGCGGCGCGGGTGGTATCCGCCCTCCAGCACGAACGCGATCTTCCCGCCGCAGACTTCGCCCGCCAGTTCGACCAGCCGCTTCGAGAGGGCGTGGAAGCCCGCGCTCGAGAGTCCCAGCGCGGTGAGGGGATCGTCCCAGTGCGCGTCGAATCCCGCCGAGACCAGGATCATGTCCGGGCGGAAGGAGCGGACGTGCGGCGCGATGATCCGCTCGGCGATCCGCTCGAAACAGGCGTCGCCCGCGCGGGCGGGAAGCGGCGCGTTGACGATGCGTCCCCTGGCGCGCGGCGCGTCGTCCATGCGGCCCGTGCTGGGATAGATGCCCCATTGATGGGTTGAGAGATAGGCGAGCCGTTCATCCTGTAAGAACGCGGCCTCGGTCCCGTTGCCGTGGTGGGCGTCGTAGTCGGCCACGAGGACGCGCCGCGCGCCGCGTTCGAGCAGGTCGCGCGCCGCGACGGCGACGTTGTTGAAGAGACAGAATCCCATTGCCCGGCCCGGCTCGGCATGGTGACCGGGCGGACGCACAAGCGCGAACGCGTTCGCCGCCTCCCCCGCCCAGACCGCGCGCGAACAGGCCAAAGTCCCGCCCGCGGCGAGCAGGGCGTCGTCGAACGAGGAGGGCGTCGTGTAGGTTGGGGCGTAGTCAATGATCCCCCCGCCGCGCGCGCAGACCGTCTCCACCGCTTCGATCATGCGCGGCGAGTGGACGCGCGCGATCTCATCCCGCGCGGCGGGCGCGGCGTCCAGTTTCTCGGCGGCGAAATCCTTTAAGCGCGCCGCGAGTTCGTCCAGCCGCCCCGGCCGTTCGGGATGGTCATCGTACTCGTGATTGGGCGAAGTCACCCAGGTATAGGCGGCGCTCATATCCAGATTTTACCCCAGGGAAAGCGGCTTGCAGACAGGAGGTCTCCATCCGTTTGAGCGGCCGGTCATTGCCCGTTCCGCGTTTATCAATTAGAATGTCTTTACCTCTGGTGGACAGGGAAATATCTCTGTCGCGAGCAGCCATGAAAAGAAATTCTCTGACTTTTCTCGCGATCCTCATATTTCTATTCTCGCTATCGGGGTTTGGGGGTAACCTCGCGCAGGCAGATTCCGAATCCGTCACTTTCGCCGTAATCGGCGACTATGGATCGGCCCAGGCCGGCTACAGCGGCGCGGCGGCGGTCGCGGGCATGGTGGCCGGATGGGATCCCGACTTCATCCTCACGACCGGGGACAATTATTATTCCCAGGCCGGCGGGGATAATCAAACTGCGTTCGATATTTCTGTAGGCCAGTATTACTGCGATTTTCTGAAGGACATCTCCACGGTCGGGACGTTTTGCCCGAGCGGCAACGCCTCTGTGAATCGCTTTTTCCCTTCCGTCGGCGATCATGAGTTGGAAGACCTGGAAGCTCCGCAGGAGATCATCCCTCACACCTACCTGGACTATTTCAACCTGCCGGGCGTGGATTTTGCCAGCACAACCAACAACGAGCGTTATTATGACTTTGTGCAAGGCCCGGTGCATTTCTTTGTGCTGAACAGTTTTTGGGGCGATCCCGACAGGGCGGAGATACCCTCGGCGCAGGCGAATTGGTTGAAAACGCAATTGAAGGCCTCCGCCTCCACCTGGAATGTCGTGTATTTCCACCAAACTCCCTATTCTTCCGGAAGCACGCATGGGGGGACCACGCGGATGCAATGGCCGTTCGCCGAATGGGGCGCGGACGTTGTGATCGCCGGGCATGAGCATAACTATGAGCGCATTCATCGCGACGGGATCGTGTATTTCGTCAACGGCCTGGGCGGGGGATTTATCTATCCGTTCGGCAGTCCGATCGAAGGGAGTGAGTTCCGCTTTACCGGCTTTCACGGCGCCCAGCGCGTGATCGCCACTGAAACCTCCCTGACCTTCGAGTTCCACTCCATTCAAAATGGCGGCACGCTGGTGGATTCTCATACCATCACCACGCCGCACGTCCCTCCAACGCCCAACCCGGCCAGCGTCAGCGGCTGGCGTTCGCCCTCCGGACAGACCGCCATCTCATCCTCCGCCGGGGATAATAACGGCTTCGAAATAGATCCCGTCAACGCCTTCAGCGACGACAGCCTGTTCGCGCTGGACATGAACAGCGGGACCGACATCTCCACGATCTGCGCCAGCCCTGAAAAGGACAAACACCGGTTCACTAACTTCAACCTCTCCATCTCCCCCGGAGCGGTCATTCAAGGCATAGAAGTCCGCCTGGACGCGCTGGTTGATGCGCTGGCAGGACTGCCGCGCATGTGCGTCTCGCTTTCGTCGAACAACGGCTCGAGTTGGAGCGTTCCATCCGTCGCTTCCATGTCCATTACGCCCGTGTTATCCGCCTCGGAGTTCACCTATATTCTGGGCGGACCGGATAACCTGTGGGACCGCGCCTGGACGCCGGGCGATTTTGCCAACGGAAGTTTTGCTGTCCGCATCACGAACATGGCTAGCGACATGGATCGGGACTTCTCGCTGGATTGGGTGGCGGTCAACGTGTATTACCAGGCCGCGACCCCCACGCCGACGGACATGTTCACGTCCACGCCGACGTCCACACCGACGGACACGCCAACGAATACGCCAACATCAACGAATACGCCGACGAACACGCCGACGTCCACGCCAACGAACACGCCGACAAACACGCCGACAAACACGCCAACATCAACGAATACGCCGACGGACACGCCAACGAATACGCCAACATCAACGAATACGCCGACGAACACGCCGACGTCCACGCCAACGAACACGCCGACAAACACGCCGACAAACACGCCAACATCAACGAATACGCCGACGTCCACGCCAACGAATACGCCAACGTCTACGCCGACGAACACGCCGACAAACACGCCGACGTCCACGCCAACGTCTACGCCGACAAACACGCCGACGTCCACGCCGACGAACACGCCGACGTCCACGCCAACGAATACGCCAACGAATACGCCAACGTCTACGCCGACGAACACGCCAACGTCCACGCCGACGAACACGCCAACGTCTACGCCGCTTCCCGCAGGAACGCCTGTGCTAGTCTCTCCGATTAGCGGGATATTGCTCTCATCCCTGACGCCCACCCTGGTTTGGCAGGAGTCGTCGCCGGCCGCGCAAAGATACCAGGCGCAAATCGCCACCACGAGCCTGTTCACCTCAGTGATATGGGACAAAAATGAGGCAATCTCTTCCCAACCGCCAGACGGAGCGACGTTGCAGCCGGGAATGCGCTATTACTGGCGCGTGCGCGCCTTCAACAGCGGCGACGTCCCCAGCGATTGGTCCGCCACAAGCGATTTCAGAACGCCTCTCCAATCCCCTCTCCTGCGGATTCCCCAGGCGGCGCAAAAACTAAAGACCGACCGTCCCGCCTTCGATTGGACGGACGTGGACGGCGCCACCCGTTATCAATTCCAGGTTTCGACGGCGCTCAATTTCAAAACCACCCTGCTCGACGTTACCGCGACGAACTCCTCCTACCAGACGCTCCGCGACCTGCCGCAGAACAAAGTCCTCTACTGGCGCGTGCGGGCGAGTTCGCCCGATGTGACCGGGCCCTGGTCCGCGGCGCGGAAATTCACCAGCGGAAACCCGCCCTCGGTCCCCGCGCTCCTTTCTCCCGCCAATAATTCGGTTGTCCGAAATTCCATGCCCACGCTCGATTGGTCCAACAGCAGCGTGCCGTTTGGCGTGACGTTCAGCCGTTACCAGATTCAGGTGTCCACGCAAAGGAATTTTTCCACGCTCGTCGTGAATCGCAATCAAAAGGGGATCGCCTCGTCGAGTTACAAGTTTGGCGCCAAATTGTCGCCTAATACCACATACTACTGGCGCGTGCGTTCCTTCAGCGCGCAGGGACATTTCTCCGCCTGGTCCAAAGTGTTTACCTTCCGCACCGCGTCGTTCTCCAGCGATCTGTCCGCGCCGGGCGACGCGCGCTCGCCAAACCCGAGAGAAGAGATTCCGATCCTCCCGCCCCGCGTGAAACCGATATAAGAAAACGGCCAGGCTGAAAAACCTGGCCGTTCGATTCGTCGGGCTATAAAAGAGACTCTTATTCCTTCGGGACGATCGTCACTTTGCGGCGGGGCTCATCGCCCACGCTCTCGGTCGTCACCGCGGGATGCCCCTGCAATTCCATGTGAACGATCCTGCGCTCGGCGGCGCTCATCGGCTCCAGCGCCACGCGGCGTCCCATCTTCATGGCCTGGTCGGCCATGCGCTGCGCCATCTGCCGCAGTTGCTTTTCGCGGCGGGCGCGGTACCCTTCCACGTCCACCACAAGCTGCACAAACTGATCCGTCCCCTTGCCGACGATCAGGCTGGCGATATATTGAAAGGCGTTGAGCGTCTCGGCGTGACGCCCGATCAACGCGCTCAAGTCGCGGCCGCGCACGTCGACGCGGATGGACCGGCGGTCAGGCTTGTCGCTTTCGTCGAAATGCGCCGAGACCTGCGCCTCCAGTCCCATGAGATGCAGGATCTTCGAGACGACCGACTCAGCCTGCTCGAGGATGGGATCGTGCGCGGACGCCGCGGCGGCCGGGGAAACGGGAGCCGCTTCACGGTCCGGACTGGAGGCGGGCGCGGCCTTCGAGAGAGCGGGCGCGCCGCCCGGTCCGCCCACCGTCAAGCGGACGCGCACCTGCCGTCCGCCCATCCCAAAGAGACCTTTCGAGCCGGCGTCCAGCACTTCCACAGAAACGTCGGCGGCGGTCAGGCCCAGTTGTTCGAGGCCCTTGGCGATGGCCTCTTCAACAGTCGGGGCGATGATTTCGAGCGTGGGGCGTTCGTCCATAAAGTCCTCGTTATTTTTTGGCCGCGGCGGGTTTGTTGCCGCCAGGCAGGAGATTACGCCAGTTGGCGCGGCCCATCATGGCGTATTGGGCGATGCCAAGCAGGTTGCTGACGATGAAATAGACCGCCAGGCCGGATGAAAAGTTGAGCGCGAACCAGCCGAGCAGGAGGGGCATGTAGATGGACATCATGCCGCTCATGGCCGCAGACTGGTCGTTGGGATTGGTGGTCGGCGGGGTCGTGAGTTTGGTCTGGATGTAGGTGGTGAGGGCCACGATGACGGCGAGGGTGGGGAAGCCGTTGGGGAGCCAGGAGATGGCAATGGGCAGCGCGATACCCTCGGGGCGGCCGAGGTCCATCCACAGAAATTTGCTGTCGAGCGGGATGAGTTTGGACACGTCGAGGAAGGAGCCGATGCTGCGCGTCAGTTGCAGGAGGGCGAGCGGGGAACTGGCGAGGGAGCGCGTGATGCTCTGGTACAGCGCGAAGATGACCGGGAGCTGGATGAGGGTGGGCAGGCAGGAGGAGAAGGGGTTGATGCCTTTTTCCTTATAGATGCGCATTTGTTCCTGCGCCAGTTTTTCCTTGTCCTTGGCGTATTTCTTCTGGATGGCCTGCCAATCCTTGTCGTTTTGCAGGTCTTGCATGGCTTTGGCGCTTTTCAGCTGCGCGCCGTTGAGCGGCCAGGTGACGAGACGGATGAGGATGGTGAAGAGGATGATGGCGATTCCGAACGCGCCGGGAATGCTGGAGAGCAGGCTGTAGATCCACAGCAGGATGTTGACGAAGATCGAAACGAAAAGGTCCCAGGGTGACATGTTGCCTCTATTTCTGCGGGGAGAACGACCAGGCTTGTTTGCCGTCCTTATCCAGCGCGATCAGGAGGGATGAATCGCTTTGGAAAGGCGCGACCAGGATCAGGTCTCCAGCCGCTACCGGCGCGGTGTACAGTTTGGCGGTCAGTTGTTCCAGGCTGAAGGGGTTGGTCTCGCCGGGCTTGAGGGAATAAACGGTCCCGTTTTCGGTGACGAAGACGATATGGCCGTCCACGAGGATGGGGCTGGCGAGGATGGCGCCGTCGGGTTGGAAGGACGCGAGGATCTTTCCGTCCGCGGCGTTCATCTCATAAAAATTGCCGCCGAGGTCGCCGAAGTACAGCGTCCCGTCCACGAGCAGGGGCGCGCCCCAGACCCACGATTGGACGGGGGCGATCCACGCGGGAGTCCCGTCGGAGACGTCCATGGCGACCATGGCCGAATCGAAGGAGCCGACGTAGAAATATTTCCCGTCTGAGACGCCGCCGCCGGGGATGGCCCCGCCGAGGACGTGGCTGGTCTGTTCTTTGAGAGTCTTCACGTCCAGGAAGTGAACGTTGTGGTCGAGAGAAGGGACGATAAGCCGCTCGCCGGCGAGGATCGGCTGCGACCAGAGTTTACCGCCCAGCGGGACGGTACCGGTCAACTTGTCTTCGCCCGGGATGGAGAGGTCGAAGACGTAGAGGTTGCCGTCGGCGTTGGGGGCGTAGACGATGTCGCCGACAACGAGGGGCGTCGCCACCCAGTGGTCTTTCGCGCCGGTGAAGGTCCAGGTGACGCGGTTGGCGTCGTCCGCTTTGGGGTCGAGACGGAAGAGGGCGTAGTCGTTGGCGGCGGAACCGACCAGCAATTGTCCGTCCGCTGTGAAGGCCGGGTTGGAGTAGAAGACCGATTTGGAGGCGCTCGAAAAATCCCAGAGTTTTGCGCCGTCGCTGAGACGGACGGCGTGGATGATCGAACCGTTGGTCAGGTAGGCGGCGTTATCGTCCGCGGCCAGGCCGGGCCATGTGACGGCGGGAGGCGTCCCGCCGCAGGCGCTGAGAGAGAGGGCCAGCAGGGCAAGCGACAGGAGCAGGATCAGGCGGTTGGGTTTCATTGGAAAAAGATTTCTCCTAGGGAACGGGGTCGTACCCCCCGGGATTGAACGGGTTGCATCGCAGGATGCGCCAGACCGCCATGAAAAATCCCTTGAACGCGCCGTGTTTATAGACGGCCTGGTATCCGTAATGCGAACAGGACGGGTAGAAGCGGCAGGTGTCGGCGGGCAGGGCCCGCGAGAGGGTCATCTGGTAGAGGCGGAAGAGGGAAAGCAGGAGGAGGCGCGGCAGGTTTGCCAGCGTGCGCGGCAGGTCGCGCAGGCGCGGCTCGTTGGGATAGTCTCGAGGCAGGTAAAATTCAGGTTGCATCGGAAGCGAGTATCAGTCCGGCGCGGAAGAGCAGGGAGCGGATGGCGGCGCGCGCGGGTTCGAGCGTGGATTCGGCCAGGGGTCGGCGGGCGACGAGGAGCAGGTCGAAACCCGGCGCGAGGTCCGTCAGGAGGCTTCGCATGGCGGCTCGCAGCAGGCGTTTGGCGCGGTTACGCTGCACGGCGCGCCCGACCGTCTTCCCGGCGGCGATTCCCACGCGGACCGTCGGGCTGTCCACGGGTTGGACAATCAAGACAACAAGCGGGTGAGCATAAGACTTGCCGAGGCGCCGCACCCGCTTGAAATCGGAAGATCGGGTTAGACGGAATTTCTGCTGCAACCGCGTTACCCATTGGTGATTGCCGGGGGAATCAGCCCCGCCCGCGAGCTACCAGCGCGTCCGTTTGACATGCTGGTTGGAAGTTGTGGCGAGTTTGTAGCGTCCCTTCAGGCGGCGGCGCTTCAGGACTTTGCGGCCGTCGGCTGTAGCCATGCGCTGACGGAAACCGTGCACGCGCACGCGGCGGCGGATCTTGGGCTGGTAAGTTCGTTTGGGCATGATTCGTTCCTCATTCGTAAAAATGCAACTCCCCGGAGGAAGCTGTTGGCAGTTTAAAATCCGCTTCGAGGCGGACAGGCACGGGATTATACCGTATGGGTGCGGATTCGGTCAATTTTGAATCGGGCGGGAGCGGATAATTTTTAATGCCGAGGGGCAAAGCCGCCAACGCTCGAGAGTCCTTTGCGGTTTTGCGCCTTCGTGACTTTGTGGCGAACCTGCCGGTTTAGCCGCTCTCTCGAGGCGAACCGGCTTTGCGGTCGCGCGTCGGGTAAACGGGATGCGCCAGCAGTTCGGCCAGTTTCCGAGCGCCTTCGGGGCTGGCAACGGCGATGATCTCGTCGTTTTCCATCAGGGCGCTGTCGCCGCGCGGCAGGGTCATCGCTCCGTCGCGGATAATGGCGGCCACTAGGCAGTGTTCGGCCAGTCCCATGTCCTTAAGTTTGACGCCGATGCCCTTCGCGCCGGGCGGGACTTTTTCCTCCACCACGGCGTACTGCCCGCGGCGGATCTTGAAGAGGGTCATCATGTCGCCCAGCGACATTTCCTCCTGGATGAGGTGCGCGAAGACGTCGGCGGCGTTCAGCGCCACATCCACGTTGAATTTTTCGTCGAAGAGCCAGGCGTTGTTGGGGTTGTTGACGCGGGCGATGGTGCGCGGGACGCCGAACATGTTTTTGGCGAGGAAGCACAGGACCAGGTTGTTCGGGTCTTCATTGGAGACGGCCGCCAGGACATGGGCTTGGCGGATGCCGGCCTGTTCGAGCGAGACCGGGTCAATGGGGTTTCCGTCGTAGATGACCTCTGTCGGAAGTTCCTGGTGCAGATGCGCCAGAAGGTGGCGGCGGTTTTCGATCAGCCGCACTTTGTAATTCTGGTTGAGCAGGAGGTTGGCGAGACGGGCCCCTGTGCGTCCGCCCCCGGCAATGACGACAAACATCTCAGTCGCTCGCTTTCTTCGCGAGATACGCGGTTAAAAGATTGACGCCCTCGAAGGTGGCGCTGACGTTAAGCACGTCTCCGGTTTCCAGGAGCATGGAGGCTTCGGGCAGGCGCGAGCGGCCGGCGCGGGTGACGGCCACCGGGAAGCATCCCTGGACGCCGGAGAGCAGCTCGCTCAGGGCGCGTCCGTTCCAGGCTTCGGGGACCAGCATTTCGTAGACCTCCACTTCGCCGTTGCCTGCGGAATAGACCACTTTTTGCAAGGGGCTGAGCAGGAATTCCTCCACGCGCTGCGCGCCCCAAAATGTGGAACTGACGGTCTGCAAGCCAAAGGCCTCCACCACCACGCGCAGGTCGGGATCGTAATTGCGCGCCACGACGATCGGCACGTTGTAGAATGTACGGGCGGTATGGGCCACCGCGACGTTGAGGGTGTCCAGGTTGGTGACGGCGGCCAGTCCATGCGCTTCGCGTATGCCCGCGCGTTCCAGCACGCCTTCGGCCAGGCCTTCGCCTTCCAGGGTGCGGCCGCGGAAATCGGGATGGAGGCGGTTGAAGGCTTCCTTGTTGTTGTCCACCGCCACCACATAGTGGCCGCTTTTGAACAGGCGGTAGCAAAGTTCAGAGCCGACGCGCCCGCAACCGACGATGACGAAATTCATGGGGCTTACTCCTTCTTACGCTTTCTTTCTTGAATATGAAACGCCGGCGACCGTCAGGGAATCTGGTATGGCACGTCGGTGACCACCACGCCGGGCTGGGTGAGCAGTTGTTTTCGAAGCAGTTCGGCGGTTTGGAAGTGCAGGGCGTTGAAGACGCGCTTCGCGGGGACAAACTGCGGCACTACGATGGTGATCGTCTCGTTGGGCTGGCGGGTGGCTATGACCTCTTCGAGATAGTCCAGCAGCGGCTCCAGGAAGAGGCGATAGGGGGAATCGACGATGACGAGGCGCGTGCCCTGTCCCCAGCGGTCCCATTTTACCTGGAGCTTTTCCGTATCGGCCGAGTCCATCGCGACATGGACGGCGGTGATATCGTCCGATAATTTGCGCGCATACCGCAAAGCGGCCAGCACGCCCTGGTGCATGTTGCTGACCGGTACGATGATGCGGTGCCGCCCGGTGAAAGGCGGCGGTTCGCCGTAGTTTTCCAGGGTGAGGCGGGCGGCGACGGTCCGATAGTGGCGGTGGATCCGGAAGAAGATGTATACGAACGCGGGGATCAGGAAAAGCACGATCCACGCGCCCTCATGGAATTTGGTGATCGAAAAGACCAGCGTGACGATGGCGGTCGCCAGGGCCCCCAGCCCGTTGACGATCATTTTGAAGCTCCATTTCGGGTCGTAGCGTAAAGGCATGCCGTGACGCTGCACGGTCTCGCCGGGTTTCAGGCGGCTGGAACGGATCCAGCGGATGGCCATGCCGGTCTGCGAAAGGGTGAAGGATAGGTACACGCCAATGGCATATAACGGGATGAGCGCGGTGGTCTGCGCGCCGAAGACGATGATGAGAACCGAGGCCGCGCCGGCCAGCGCCAGGATGCCGTTCGAGAACGCCAGGCGGCTGCCGCGGAACATCAACTGCTTGGGCAGGAACGCGTCGCCCGCCACCAGCGCCGCGAGGCGCGGAAAGTCGGCGAAGGAGGTGTTGGCGGCCATGATCAGGATCAGGGTGGTGGAGCCCAGCAGGACCAGGTAGAACGGACTCCCCGCCCCGTAGAGGACGCGTCCGATCTGCGAAAAACCGGTTTCGAAGTGCGAGGGCAGGACGTTCGTCTGGTTGGCAAGGAAGGTCAATCCGAACAGATTGATTCCCAAAATGACGCTCATCCAGATGAGCGTGGTTCCGGCGTTGCGGGTGCGCGGCTCTTTAAACGCGGTGATGCCGTTGCTGATGGCTTCCACCCCGGTTAAGGCTGTGCATCCGCCCGAGAAGGCGCGCAGGATGAGAAAGAGGCTGACCACCTGGAGCGCTTCGCCGGTATGCGCAATTTCCACGCTGGCCGGCGGGACTGTGCCGAGCGTGCCGGTAAAATAACGGATAAAGCCGACGGCGATGGTGATCAAGGTCATGCCGAGGAAGAAGTAGGTGGGAATGGCAAACGCGCGTCCCGATTCTTTGACGCCCCGCAGGTTGACGATGGTCATAAAGGCGACCAGCCCGAGGGCGATCGGCACGCGCCAGGCATACAGCGAGGGAAAGGCCGAAGTGATCTGCGCCACGCCCGATGAGATGGAAACCGCCACCGTGAGGATGTAATCCACGAGCAGGGAAGAGGCCGCCACCAGGGCGGGCGTTTCTCCCAGGTTGTCGCGCGCCACGATGTACGCGCCGCCTCCGCTTGGGTAGGCGTGGATCGTCTGTTCGTAAGAGATGGTGAGGATCGTCAGCAGCCCGATGATGACGAGCGCAATGGGCAGGGAAATGGACAGCGCTCCTGTGCCGGCCATGATGAGGACGATGAGGATCTCGTCAATGGCGTAGGCGCTGGACGACAACGCGTCCGAGGCGAAGACCGCCAGCCCGACCGTCTTCCCGATGGTCTGGTGCGGCGCGTCCGCCGTCGGGAGGGGACGACCAAACAGCCAGTTGCTGAAGGTGCGCGGCGGCGGCGTCTCTGTTTTTCGATGGATGTAGGGAGTGGAGGATTGTTGATCGGGGGATAACATGTTCAACCGAACTTTCCGTGCAAAACTTGCGCATTATACACGAAAAAAGGATTATGTCCGGGGCTGTGAAATGGGCGTTTGCAGGAAGAAGGCGCTGCCCTTTCCCAATTCGCTTTCCACCCAGACCTTGCCGCCGTGCCTCTCCGCGATAGAGCGGACGATGGCCAGGCCCAATCCCGAACCGTGCTGGGCGCGGGCGTCGCGCTGTTTGCCGCGGTAGAATTTTTCGAACATGTGCGGCAGGTCGGAGGGGGCGATGCCGATGCCATTGTCCCGCACTTCAAAGACGATGTTGTCGGCGGCGGTCTGCACGCGCACCGTCACTTGTCCGCCGTTGGGCGTGTACTTGATGGCGTTTTCCACAAGGTTATAGACGCCCTGATGCAGCAGCGCCTGGTCGGCCTCGATGAACGCGGGCAGATCGCGCTGGAGTTCAACCGAAAGGGAGACGTTCTTCTGGCTGGCTTGCAATTGCAGCGCGCCCGCCACGCGCTCGATGATGTCCTGCGCGGTCACTTTGTCCAACTGCAGGCCGACGCCGATCTCGATGCGTCCGAGGTCGAGCAGGTTGTTCACCAGCCGCGACATGTTTTCCACGCCCGAAACGATCTTGCGGACGTAGCCCTGCTGCTGGTCGTTCAATTCGCCCACCATTTCGAGCATGGTGGCGTAGCCGCGCATCAACGTCAACGGCGAGCGCAGGTCGTGGCTGACGGTGGCGACGAATTCGGACTTCAGCGAATCCAACTCTTTGAAGTGGGTCACGTCGCGCAGGATGCAGACGCGGCCGACGGGTCTTCCCTCGGCCACCACCGAGGAGGCCGTCGCGAGGTAGGTCCGCCCGCCGTCGAAGACGATCTCCGCCGATTGCTTTTCGCCGGAGGCCGACAATAGTTCGAGCAGGGCTTTTTGCTGGATCAATTTTTCGATCGTCTGTCCGCCGCCGCGCGCGATATTGACGCCCGCCACGCGGGCCGCCGCGGGGTTCGCCAGGATCAGCCGGTTTTGCGGATCGATCACCAGCACCGGGTCGGGCGTGGAGTTGAGAATGGCTTCCAATTGGCGGCGCGCCACCTCCACGTTCAGGAAGAGATGCGCGTTGGCCGCGGCGAGGGCGGCCTGGCCGGCGAGCGTCGTCACAAAGCGCACGTCGGATTCGGTGAAGACGTGCGGCTGATCGTAGGCGATCCACATCGCGCCGTAGTAGCGATTCTCGTGGCGCAGGGCCACCGCCAAGAGCGAAGCCGGCTGGGGCAGGTTCGCGTCCAGGTCGAGGATGCGGGGGCGGGCGATGTTGGAAAGGACGAGGCGTTCCTGTCCCTGCACCTGCCGCAGGATCTGATCGTCGAGATGGGCGTACTTATCCCGCGCTGGGCCGAGGCCGAAGCGCGTGGGCAGTTCGAGGAATGTCTTTGGCAGGACGGCGGGAGAGAGGACGAGACGCGCCGCGCTGGCGCCGTTGGAAAGAGCCGCTTCGAGCGCCGGCTGGACGGCGCCTTGCATCTCGAGGCTGGAGGCCACGCCCTGGCTGACGGCGAGCAGGCGGTTTAATTCGTCGAGGCGGGCCTGCAGGCTGGCGCGCATCTGCTCGAAGGCGCGTCCCAGTTGGGCGATCTCGTCGGCGCCTTCTACTTTGAGGGGATGGTCGAGTTTGCCTTTGGCGATGCGGTCCGCCTCCGCCGCCAGGTTTTTCAAAGACCCGGTGACGACGCGCAGGCCGAGACGCATGGAGACGAGCGCCACCAGCGCCAGCAGGAGAATCATGATGAAAAGCGGCGTGGCGATCAACAAGGCCAGTTGCTGCGCTTGCCAGGCCGGCAGGTCGAGCGCCACCGCCCAGGCGCGCCCTTCCACGGGCTGGTAGTAGACGTATTGACGCGTCCCGTCGGGCGCGGTATGCGTGACGAACGGCGTCTGCGGGTCGGCAGGACCGTCGTAGACGGTTCCCACCAGGCCGGGGTTGGAATGGTAGAGGATGACGCCGAGATCGTCCACCAACAAGCCCGCGCCGCCAGAGGCCTTCATACCCTGCAGGCTGGCGATAAGCGGCTGGGTGAGCGGATTCGTGCCGAGGTCGGTGCGGCCGATGAGGGCGCGGCGCACCTGCCCGGCGTCGTCCACGATGCCCACCAGGAACGAAACGCGTCCTGCCTTTCCGCCTTTCGCCGCAGGGATGGCGTAAAGCTGGACGAGCACGGCGCTGTCGGCGGCGAGCGAAAGTCCCGTTTTTTCTTCGGGATACAGGCTGAAGGTCCCGGACTCGGCGGATGGATAGCTTCCCAGCACGGCTTGGGAGGAAACGTCCAGCACAACGAATTGGTTGAAATACGGGCTGGACTGCATCCGCTGGGCGAGGATGGAGGAGAGTTCGGGGTCGGTGGCGTTGAGCAGGCGCGGATCGGCGGCGAGTTGGACCGCCAGGTTCTGCCCGGTTTCGAGGAAGAAAGGCACGCTTTTGGCGGCCGTCCCAGCCACCGAGGCCATGCGGTCGCGCAGCATGTCGCGGGCGGCGTCGCCGGCCACTAGCCAGTCGCCGATCAGCAGGGCGAACAGGAGCAGGATGATGAACGAGCCGGTCCCGAACAGGAAGCGGTTCTCGAGGCTGGATTCGGACGGCGACGGCTGGAGAGGCGTCCCGCGTCCCCACGCGGACGGGAAGAAGGCTGTCAAAACCTGGAGGAGCAGCCCTCCGAGCAGCGCTTCGCCGCCGAACGAGAGAGCGGCCGCGCCGGCGTTACTGAGGGCGTAGTCGAGGCGGACGGCCGCCTGTCCCGGCACAGTCAGGAAGATGCCCAGGCTGTAGAAGAAAGTATGCAGGGGGATGAGCAGGAGCGCGCTGACTAGGGGCTGCCTGAGCAGGCTGTAGGTGAAGGTGCGGAATCGCTGGCGGAAATTGGCGGCGAACAACGCGGCCAGGAAAGCCAGCTCCACGATGCTGAAGATGGAGCGCGTGTCCCATGCGCCGCGCAACAGGCCGCTCAGTCCGCCCAGCGCCGCCGCCCCGACCGGTCCGAGCGGGCCGGCGGCCAGCATCCAGGGCAGGGCAGAGAACAACATCAGCGCGGGCGGGGTCGGTTCGACCGGCACGCCCGGCGGGGGGAGCGCCGCGCCGACCGGAATTCGGAGGCCGAGAAAGAGATTGGCGGCGGGAACCGCCAGGAAAAGCAGGAGGAAAATCCCCCAGGCGCGTTCCTTAATTGGAGGTTGAAGCGCCCGCCAGCGGAAAAGGACGTAGCCGGTCAGCCCGAGGAATAGAAACCAGACCAGCCAGCCCGGTAGTGTGGGGGCGGGCATGTAAAACGCGCCGTCCAGAAGCGTGACGATGAATTCCATGTCGGTTTACGTGATTATAGCCGTAAACCGGGGTTCGGGTGGCCTTACGGGTTCATTTCAGTTATCGAGGCGCAAATCACTGTCTTGCTGGCTTTCGCCGCTTCTTTTAATGCCGATAAGGTCTGCCGCCCTCCATATCGCTTCTTTCTCCGCAAATAGCATAGCGGGGAGGCCGTCAAGAGAGAAATACCTGATCTCCGAAATCTCCGCGCTCTCTTTGAACGTTCCCGACTCGATCTCGCACAGGTAGATCAGGCTGACGTGCCGGTCGCCTTTGGAGCTTCTGGCCTGCAGCAATGTCTGAATCCGGATCTGCATCCCCGTCTCTTCGTAAAACTCGCGGACCATCGCCCGGTCGGGCTGCTCGTTGTATTCCAACGTCCCGCCGGGGATGCCCCACTCGAACTTCCGATAGGTATGCTTGAACAGCAGGACCCGTCCCTGCTCGTCGAAGATGAGCGCCGCGACGCCGACCTGGAATTTCGGCTGGATGACGCGCGCGGCGAGGACGTGCGTCCAAAGCGGAAGTTTTTGCCACACACGAAAAAAGATTTTCAACATAAGGCGCGCTGCCATTATAAAGCAAGCGAGCGGACTTCCATCCGCTCACTGATTACTGCTCACTGAAAACTGATCACTGTTCACTGAATCACCCTACCCCCCAAACGCCTCGTTCAGCCAGTCAATAAATCCCTTCTCCTTCGGCTTGACTGTCGTCCCGAGCGTCTCGGCAAGTTTCTCCATCAACTCGCGCTGTTCCCTGTTCAACTTCGTCGGCACTTCCACGTTGACGATCACCAGCTGGTCGCCGCGTCCGCTGCGGCGCAGATACGGCACGCCTTTGCCGCGCATGCGAAAGATCTTTCCCGGCTGAGTCCCGGATGGGATTTTGAGATTGTCGTCGCCGTCCAGCGTCGGGACTTTGATGTCCGCGCCGAGGGCGGCTTGCGCAATGTTGATGTCGAGGTTGAGCAGGATGTCGTTCTCGCGGCGCTTGAAATATGTGTGCGGTTTCACGTTCAGCGCGAGGAACAGGCTTCCGTTCGGGCCGCCGTAGACTCCCAGCCCGCCCTCGCCCGCCAGCCGGATCTGCGTCCCGTGATCCACGCCCGCGGGGATGCTGACCTTCTTTTGAATCTTCTTATGCTCCAGCCCGCTGCCGCGGCAGGTTTTGCACGGCGAGGAAATGATCTCGCCGCGCCCGTTACACTGCGGACAGACCGCCGTCTGCACCATCGAACCGAGGAAAGTCTGACGCACCTGGCGCACCTCGCCCTGTCCCTGGCAGGCGGCGCACTTCACGGGAGTCGTCCCCGGTTCCGCGCCGGACCCGCCGCAGGTCGAGCAGGTTTCGTCGCGCGAGAATTCGATCTCCTTCTCCACGCCGAAGACGGCCTCCTCGAAGGTCAGCGTCACTTCCATTTGCAGGTCGCGGCCGCGGCGCGGCGATTTGCGTCCCGCGCGGCGGCCGCCCATGCCGAATCCGAACTGGTTGAAGAGCTCCTCGAAGATGTCGCCGAAGTCCGCGGTGTAATCGTGGAAGCCGCCGGTGTTGCCGAGTCCCGCCTTGCCAAAGCGGTCGTAGCGGGCGCGCTTCTCCGCGTCCGATAACACGCCGTAGGCCTCGTTGATTTCCTTGAATTTCTCCTCGGCGTCCGGCTCCTTGTTCACGTCGGGATGATACTGGCGCGCCAATTTGCGGAACGCGCCTTTGATCTCATCGTCCGACGCGTTCCGCTGAATGCCGAGGACTTCGTAGTAGTCGCGGTTAGACATAAGATGAAAAGAGAACAGACGAGCAGAGAGCAGTCAGGCGACTACTTGCTGCTCACTGTTCTCCGCTCTCTATTCCTTCACTTCCCCTTCCACCACGTCGGGGTCCGCGTCGGATTGACCGGTCGGCGACTCGCCGACGTTGGGCTGCTGGTAGACGCTGGCGCCGATCTTCTGGATAACCTGCCCAAGCGACTCGGTCGCGGCTTTGATCGCGTCCACGTTGTCGGTCTCCGCGGCTTTCTTGACCTCGGCGGACTTCGCCTCGATCTCGGACTTTACGTCCGCCGGGACTTTGTCGCCGAATTCCTTCAGCGCCTTTTCCGCCGTGTAGACCGTGTTGTCGGCCTGGTTGCGCGCTTCAATGAGTTCTTTGCGCTTGCGGTCGTCTTCGGCGTGGGCCTCGGCGTCCTTGCGCATTTTCTCCACCTCGGATTCGCTCAGCCCGGACGAGGCGGTGATGGTGATGTGCTGCGTGCGTCCTGTGGCCTTGTCCTTCGCGGTGACTTTCAAAATGCCGTTGGCGTCGATGTCGAAGGTCACTTCGATCTGCGGGACGCCGCGCGGCGCGGGCGGGATTCCGTCGAGGATGAATTTTCCCAGCGACTTGTTGTCCGCCGCCATCGGGCGCTCGCCCTGCAGGACGTGAATCTCAACCTGCGTCTGGCTGTCGGACGCGGTGGAGAAGACCTGCGATTTACGCGTCGGGATGGTCGTGTTGCGCTCGATCTGTGGAGTGGCGACCCCGCCCAGCGTCTCAATGGACAGGGTCAACGGCGTGACGTCGAGCAGGAGGATGTCTTTCACCTCGCCGCCCAGCACGCCCGCCTGAATCGCCGCGCCGACCGCGACGACTTCGTCGGGGTTGACGCCCTTGTGCGGTTCCTTGCCGAAGAACTTGCGGACCACTTCCTGCACGGCGGGCATGCGCGTCATCCCGCCGACCAGCACCACTTCGTTGATCTGTCCCGCGGTCAGCCCCGCGTCGGACAGGGCCTGCTTGATGGGCCCCACTGTCCGTTCGATGAGATCGCCCGTCAGTTGTTCGAGTTTGGCGCGGGTGAGGGTCGTCACCAGATGTTTCGGCCCCGACGCGTCCGCGGTGATGTAGGGCAGGTTGATCTCGGTCTGCATCGTGGTCGAGAGTTCGATCTTGGCTTTTTCGGAGGCTTCCTTCAGGCGTTGCAGCGCCTGGCGGTCGTTGCGCAGGTCAATGCCGTTATCGCGTTTGAACTGGTCGGCGAGGAAATCCATGATGCGCAGGTCGAAGTCGTCGCCGCCGAGGAAGGTGTCGCCGCTGGTGGATTTGACTTCGAAGACGCCGTCGCCCACCTCCAGCACAGATACGTCGAAGGTTCCGCCGCCGAGGTCGTAGACAATAATGGTCTCGTTCTTCTTTTTATCGAGGCCGTACGCGAGGGATGAGGCGGTTGGCTCGTTGATGATGCGCAGCACTTCGAGACCGGCGATCTTGCCCGCGTCTTTTGTGGCGTTACGCTGGGCGTCGTTGAAATACGCGGGGACGGTGATGACCGCCTGCGTGACCGTCTCGCCGAGATAGGCTTCCGCGTCCGCTTTGATCTTGGCGAGGATCATCGCCGAGACTTCGGGCGGGCTGTAGTCGCGCTCGCCCATCTTCACGCGCACGTCGCCGTTCGGCGCGGATTCGACCGCGTAGGGGACCAGTCCCTGGGCGCGTTTGACTTCGGCGTCGTCCGCGCGGCGGCCCATGAAACGCTTGATCGAAAAGACGGTGTTGGTCGGGTTGGTGATGGCCTGGTTGCGCGCCACGCGTCCGACCAGACGCTCGCCGTTCTTGTTGATCGCCACCACCGAGGGGACGAGTCGCTCCCCCTCCGCGGATGGGATGACGATGGGTTCGCCGCCCTGCATGAAGGCCGCGACCGAGTTGGTGGTGCCGAGGTCAATTCCGATGATTTTTGCCATGAAATAATTTCTCCTATCGTTTCTTGTTGGGGCGGACCTATGTGTCCGCCCGAAATTTTTGCTGGTTCGTTCAGGGCAGACACGCAGGTCTGCTCCTACAGTTCAGGGCAGACACGCAGATCTGCTCCTACAGTTCAGGGCAGACACGCAGATCTGCTCCTACAGTTCAGGGCAGACACGCAGGTCTGCCCCTACAGTTCAGGGCAGACACGCAGGTCTGCTCCTACAGTTTTATTGCGCCACCCTGACCAATGCCGGTCGAATGACTCGTTCGCCCAATGTGTATCCGTTCCTCACCACCGCGATGACGTGTTCGCCGGGGACGTCGTCGTTCGGTTCGTGCGAGATGGCCTCGTGGAAATTCGGGTCGAAGAGCTGCCCCTCCACTTCGATGCGCTTCACGCCCTCGGACTCTAAGATGGACAGGAATTTGCGCGCGATCAATTCGATTCCGCCCGCCCACGCGTCGTCCACGGGACGGTTTTGCAGCGCCAGGTCGAGGTCGTCCAACACGGGCAGGATCTTCTGGACGATGTCGCCCTTCATGTTGGCGCGCTGCATTTCCGCGTCGCGCTGGATGCGATTCTTATAGTTGACGAATTCCGCCTGCGCGCGCTGCCAGCCCTCGCGATGCTCCGCGACCTGGGCCTCGGCCTCTTCGAGTTTCGCCATCAATTCGGCGACGTCAACCTGCGGCTGTTCCGCCGTCGCTTCGACGGGGATCTCATGGGGTTGTTTGGATTCGTGGTGTTTGTGTTTTTTGTCGGTCATAGAGATTCCAGTGTGAAGAAATTCGGTACACGGAGTTCACGGACAGGAGGGATTTTTTTAATTCCTTCCGTGTAATCTGTGTACGGGTTTTTGTTTTACTCGCCGCCGATATTTTCCGTCACAAGATCGGACAGCAATCCCGCCACAAAGCGCACGGTGGGGATTGTCTTCGCGTAGGACATGCGCATCGGGCCGAGGACGCCGAGCATGCCGGTCGCGAGTCCGGGGACGCCGTAGCGGGCGAGGACCATCGAGCATTGACGCAGTTCCTCCCAGCCGCCTTCGCCGCCGATGAGGACTTGCAGTCCGCCGACGCTGGCTCCTGTGGAGGTGCGGGCGAGCAGGTCTTGCAGGGCGCCGCGCTTCTCGAAGAGTTTCAAGGCGCGGCGGGCTTCGTCTGGCTCGGCGAATTCGGGTTCGGCGAGGAGGTTGGTCTGGCCGTCGGTGTAGATCTGCCCGCTGACGCTTTCCTCCATGCGGCGCAGGTCGGCGAGGACGAGGGTGAGGATGTCCTGCTCGAGCGCGTCGGAGCGGGCCGGGAGGGCGGAGATCTCGTCGAGGCCGCGCCCGCTCAAGGTGGAGGAGAGACGCGAGGCGGTCTGGCTGAGTCGTTCCTGCGAGACGGGTTCCGCCAACGTCAGGACCTGCTGCGAGATTTCGCCTCCGATCATCACCAGTACCATGAGGAGCTGCCGTCCCTGCGTCGAGATCAATTCCACGTGTTTGAAGCGGACGCGCTCGGGATGCGGCGCGGTGACCAGCGACGCGCCCTGCGATTGGCGGGCGAGGACGGAGGCGGCGAGGGTCATCCATTGGCCCATGTCTGCGCGAGACTGGTGGAATTGGTGCGAGATGGTTTGCTGGACGCTGGCGGGCAGTTCGGCCTGGTTCATCATTTGACCGACGAACAGGCGATAGCCTTCCTCGGTGGGGACGCGGCCGGCGGAGGTGTGCGGCTGGCGCAGGTAGCCCAACTCGGTGAGCGCGGCCATCTCGTTGCGGATGGTGGCCGGGCTGAGGTCGAGGCGGTAGCGGTCCGCGAGCCGCTTCGAGCCGACGGGTTGGGCGGTCTCGATGTAGTCGCGGATGATGAGGAGGAGCAGGCTGCGCTGGCGGTCGGTGATGGTTGTCATTTTGATTTGGGCAGAAACCCGTTTTCGCGCAGAAAACGGGTTTCTGGTGAATTGCTGGCGCTTGGCGATAAGGAGCGCTAATCAAGCGGCGCAATGATAACAGCGGGGGAAAGGCAAGTCAATAAAAGAAATATCAGAATTTTTTGTCCCTGCCGCGTTTGGGGTAGCGCCGCAGTTAAGCGTGGTCAATTTGCCCATTGTTGAGTGAGTTGAAGCAAGGTGGCAGAAGGTCTGCCGCGCTGTTTGGGCAATTTCCAACGCGGAAGCGGAACTCGGAAGTGAAGCAATTCCGCAGGCGTCCACTGATGGTCAGTCAAGCCTGCGGCGATGGCAGGAGTACGTTGCACCCAGCGATGGCCGAAAGAACCAACAGACAGTTTCAAACGCAGGCTTTTGTGGAAGTCACAAAAGTTGTAGAAGCAACCGACCAAATACATGCCTGCCACCAAGGTCTCAGCCTGTTGCGCCAAGTTGCGCGTGCGCCGCGTTAGGGCGCTGATCCTCTGACGAAAGGTGGCATTGAGACGTTCGATGAAAGCGGTATTGATCACGCCTTTTCCTTGAGTGGTTTGGATCAGACGCTCGACCGCATCTTTTGCACCCTGAACAATGCGTCGCTTAACACTCAGGACGCCTTCCATACGCTGTTTGACGACTTGCACAATGGCAATCTCTTGCCAAGCCACCATCTTGCATCGTCCCCTTTCTCCCTCCGAGCGAGGAAACTTGCTCCGAAAGGCAGTCCGAAAGGCGCCGACATAACTGGACAATCCGTCTACCGCCAGCAAGAGTGGACGACACAAAGCCATGCCCTTGATTTTGTCCGCCAAGGCCTGAATCAAATTCAGGTCACGTGTGGGACTAACCACCCCGCCCATCCACAGACGAGGCTGAACCCAAATCGCCAGAGCCATCCAGAATGTGCCTTTCTGCGTCTTGACTTTGATTTCATCCGCTTGCGCTTGCTTCAAGTCATGTACCGTGTTTTCAACCAGATGCTTATGTACCTGCTGACAATGGTTGCCTGCACGAGCGTGCCAATCTCGAACGGTCCGCTCGTCCAATCCAAAGGCGCGAACGATGGCTTGAATGGGGCAGCCGTATGCCAGCAGAATCAACACTTGGATCACCAGCTCAGGCGCATGGCGTAACCGATAGAAAATCGTGCCTTTGGTGACCGTAAACGTTTGTCCGCACACTTGACACACACACCGCTGGTCTTTCTGACTGTGAACTTGGATGTTCCCTTTCCCTTTATGTCCTCTTGCGGGACAATCCATGTTCGGGCAAAATAGTGTTTGTGGGTTCATTGACTCCTCGCTCGATGTGGAAGTCGTACGAGTTTGCCAGTGAACCCATTTTTCCGCAAGATTTACGCACCACCACGTTTTAGTGGGGGGCTACCGCGTTTGGCGTACGCGGGGTATTTTGCGGGCGGGAACAAAAGACCCGCCAGCGGCGGGTCTTTTGTTTCTATGGATTTTGGATCGGCCTCCAGGCCGGGTCGAAGTCCGCGCCGGGGTCAACGGTGAGACGGGTGACGGTGCTGGCGTCCACGCTCATGAGGAAGATGTCGCGGTTGGTCTTGTCGCTCAAGCCCTCGAAGATCAGCCAGAGTCCGTCTGGGGAGAATTCCGCGTTTTCGAAGGGAGTCGGGGCGGCGTCCACGCGTTTGGCTTTGCCGAGGCCGCGTTCCTCGTAGATTAGTCTCATCAGCCAGATTGTGGAAGGTCCCACCAGCCGCTGGCTGAACATGACAACCTCGCCGTCCGGCGACCAGGCGGGATCCATATCGAAGCGGTCGGAGCCGCTGAAGATCACTTGTTCCGGGTTGAGTCCGGTGTCGGTCATGGACCAGATCTCGGTGATGCCGAAGCGTTGGACCACGTAGAGTATCTGGTTATTGTGCGGCGACCAGGCCGGACTGCGGGATTCCATAAAGTGTCCCTGCGACTCGAGCAGGAGGCTGACCGAGTTCGCGGCGAGGTCCAATATGAAAATGGACGGCCTTCCGTTGCGGCGCGAGGCGAAGGCGACGCGCTTTCCGTCTGGCGACCAGGCGGGGTCGTAATCGCCGGCTGGCTCCGCGAGGAGCTGCGCCTGGCCCGTGCCGTCGGCGTTGACGATGTAAATGGTGGAATTTTCGAAGGGGTCGTTCGGGCCGCTGCAGGGCGAGGTGAAGAGCAGCCGCGTTCCGTCCGGCGACCAGGCCGGCTGGCAGGCGCCGTCGGGCATGTTGGTGAGGACGGTTTTGCCGCCGCTGCCGTCTGTGCCAGCCAGGTAGATTTGCGGGATGCCGGAGCGGTTGGACGCAAACGCGAACTGTCCATAACCGCCGCCCTGCGGAGTGGGCGAGGGCGTGAGGGTGGGTCCGCTGGTGGGGGTGGAGGTGTGCAGCGGCACGGACGTGACTGTCGGGGTGAACGTCGAAGTCGGCGTTGACGTGGGCGGATGCTGCGTGGCCGTCGGCGCGGCCGGCGTGAACGAGGCGGTCGGCGGGTTTTCGACGGGAGGCGGCGAAGGCGATCGTTCTGTGACGGCGAATGTGACCGTGGCGGAGCGCAGGCCGGCGAACCAGCCGTCAACGCGCTCTTTCGCCCCCGGCATATAGTTCCAGACGAGGAAGAACGCGAGCGCGAGCAGAAGGAGGAGCAGGAAGGAAGGGAAACACCCGCTCCGTTTCTTTTTCTTCGGACGGAAGGGTTTGCCTTCGCCGTTATCTTCGGGCGGATAGGGCGGGCCTCCGGTCGAGGGCTTGGAAGGCGGTTTGTCCGCTTTGCCGGCTCCCTCTTCTTCCGGCGGGGGAGGCGCGACCATATAATTGCCGGTCAGCTGCTGGGTTCTGGATTTGGAGGCGAGCAGGGCGCGCTGGAATTCCTCGGCGCTCTGGAAACGCTCGGCGGGATCAATGGACATGGCCTTTTCGATGGCCGCGGCCAGCCGCTTGGAGATCTTCGGGCTGCGTTTGCGGAGCGGCGTCAGCTGGGCGTTGTCCATGGCGCGCGCCAGCCCGTCTTCGGGGATGATGCCCGAAAGCGCGGCGTACAAGGTCGCGCCGAGCGAATAAACGTCGGTGCGCGGGTCGGTGCGCGCTGTGCCGTATTGTTCGGGCGGGGAGTAGCCCGGCGTCATGGCGCGGGCGCCGGTGGTGGTGGCTTGCGCGCCCTGCACTACTTTGGCGAGGCCGAAGTCCACGAGGAAGATGTGGCCGTCGGGCGTGATCTTGACGTTGCCGGGTTTTAAGTCACGGTGCAGGATGGGCGGCCGCCGCGAGTGCAGGTAGGCCAGCGCGTCGCACATGGCCGCGCCGATGGAGATGGCCTCGTCTTCGCTGATGGAGCCGATGCGTTCCATGCGCTGACGCAGATCCTCGCCTTCGATGTAATCCATGACGAGGTACTGTCCCTGCTCGCCGACGACGAAGTGGTCGGAGACGCGCGGCAGGTTGGGATGCCGCAGGTTGGCGAGGATCACGGCCTCGAGTCGGAATTGACGCGAGTATTCGTCGGTGGTGAAGAGATTTTCTTTAAGCGCGACGTCCACGCCGAGGTTTTCGTCCACGGCGCGATAGACCGACCCCATGCCGCCCTGGCCGAGGATTTCGACGATGCGATAGCGTTTATGCAGCAGCGTGCCGCGTTCCAGTGTCATAAATTGAACCCTAAGTGTGGGCGATTATAACAGACCGCCCCCTACCGGTTGGGATTGTCCGAAAGTTGCAACTTTGCAAAAGCCCACGGCGCGCCGGCGGCGACCCACGCGCCCACCAGCGTATAGCGGACATACCGGAAGACCAGCGCGGCCGGGTCGTCTCCGGCGGGGAAGACGGCTTTCAGGCCGAGGTAGAAAACGGCGACGCCGACCAGACCGACGAAGTACCGCAGGCCTCGCTTCCAGACCGGGCCTCGCGCGGAGAACCCGCCCCGGGACGCGGTCCACGCCGCCCCGGCCAATATGCCGAAGAGCGTGCCCATGGCGGTGACAATTCCTGCCAGCGAGAAGGGATTCGGCGCTTCGCCTCCGCCGCGCGTGGCGTTCTCGATCCACTGCGCGGGCAGGACGAATCCGCGCGAGAGGAACACGATCAGCGCGACAAGAAGGATCATCGCCAGCGAAAACGCGAAGGCCAGCGCGACCTGGTTCGCAAGGGAGAATTGCTTGAGCCGCGCCGCGGCGGGATCCCAATATTTTATGAAAGCCCACAGCAGCAGCCCGCCGAGCATCCAGCCGAGCAGTACGTCGTGTAGAAAATGGACGCCGAGGTAGAGCCGCGAGAGTCCGATGAGAAAAATGACGACCGCCGCCGCGCCCCGCGCCCAGGTCCGCTTGACGCCGTCCGCCGCGACGCCCCACACGCCGGCCGCGATCTGCGCGTGTCCCGAGGGGACGCCGAAACTCGTCTCTGAAGCCAGGCCGGCCACCTGGTCGCTCACCCAGTAGGGACGCGGTCCGTGCATGGCAACTTTGAACAGGGAGTTAAGTCCGTTGCTCAGCAACAGCATCACGCCGATCCGCAGGCCCAGCGCCGAGTCGATGCACCAGTAGGCCAGCGGGAGGAAGAGGAGGAAGAAATCCTCCGAGCCGAGGAATGAGAAGAATTCCATCGGGCCGGTCAGCCAGCCGCCCAATCCCTGCAGGGCAGAGTTGACGGAGGCGAGGGCCAATAAGAACGAATTCATGTTGCGCTCCTTGTGGAATTGACGGGGATGTGCGTCCATTGTACACTCAGCGCATGGAAAAGTCATCCGCTCGCTGGCAGGACCTTCCCTCGGCCGCGTTGTTCAGTCTGTGCGTTTTACTGGCGGCATGGCGCCTGGCGGCCACGAATTGGATCGAGACGCTCGACGCCGTCGCCGCGTTGACCCTGCTCGGAGCGATCGTCGGACTGGCGCTGGGCGCCGCCAAATTCGGCAGGCGCGGCGTTGGCTGGCTGGCCCTGGGATATACTCTCACGCTCTTGCCGCGCCAACTGCTCGCCGTCTATTACAATGAGAATATTTATCTGGGAGAGCGGCTGGCCGGCCTGGGCGGACGTTTGCTTTTCACGGTCGGCGAATTTGCCGCCGAGCGTCCCATCCAGGATCCTCTTTTCTTTTTTACGCTCATCAGCGCGCTGTATTGGTGCATGGCCCTGTTTTCGGGGTATCAACTTTCGCGTCACAACAACACCCTGGCGGCGGTCCTGCCCGCCGGGCTGGCCGCGCTGGTCATCCATCACTTCGACCGCTTCAACCCGGGCCGCGCCTGGCTGATCGCGGCCTATTTTTCGGCCGCGCTGGTTTTGATCGGACGCGGCCAATATCTGCGCGATCGCCGCGCATGGCTCCGGCGCGGGGTGCAGATGGCCCCCGAGACCGGTCCCGACCTGAGTCTGAACCTGATGGTCAGCGCGGTCGCGCTGGTTGTGCTGGCGTGGAATCTGCCCCTGAACTTCTCGTCCGCGCCGCTGCAGGACGCCTGGGAGACCGTCGCCCGTCCGTGGCGCGCCACGCGCGAACGCTGGGAACATGCCTTTGACGCGCTGCGGGGCGGCAGCCCGGCGGCGCCCTCCGAATTCTTCGGCAGCGCCATGACATTGGGGACCCAGGCCGCGCAGGGGACCGACCTGGCGCTGATCGTTCACATCCCCATCCTGGCGGAGGAATTACCGCGTCTCTACTGGCGCGCCCGGGTCTACGACCGCTACGAGGCCGGCGGCTGGAGGCTTTCCGACCCTGTTAAAGAAGAGTTCCATCCTGAAGCGGGCGCGCTGCCCATTCCCGACCTGGCAGGGCGAAAGGAATTTGAATTTCGGATCGTGTCGTACACGCGCGGACAGGCCATCTTCAGCCTGGCTTCGCAGCCGCTGTGGACCAGCCGCCCGGCCGCCGTGAGTTACTTTCCGCTGGAAAACGGACAACGGGACGCGCTCGCCTTCGAAGCCGTTGCCTTCATGGAGCCGGGCGACGTCTACCGCGCGCGCGCCGCCGTCGCCGACCCGTCCATCGAGGAACTGCGCGCCGCCGGGCAGGAGTATCCCGACTGGGCGGCGTCCCGCTATCTGCAGTTGCCCGAAAACTTCTCTGAGCGCTTGCGCGATTTTGCCGAGCGCGAGACCCGCGGGCTGGCGACGCCTTACGACAAGGTCCAGGCCATTACCGACATTCTGCGGACGACCATCCGATACAAATCCAGCGTCCCCGCGCCGCCCGAAAATGCGGACGTCCTGGAATGGTTTTTCTTCGACCTTAAAGAAGGCTACTGTAATTACTACGCCACAGTCGAGACGCTCATGCTCCGCTCGCTGGGCATCCCGGCGCGCATGGCGGTGGGATATTCGCAGGGCGAGCCCGCTCAAAGCGACGAGGAATTCAGCCGCTCCCGCTCCGCGGCGCGGGCTTATAACGTCTACCGCAAAAATATGCACGCCTGGCCCGAGGTCTACTTCCCCGGAATCGGCTGGGTGGAGTTTGAGCCGACCGCAAACCAGGAGCCCATCCTCCGCCCCGAAAAACACGCGGCCGCGCCGCAACCGGAACGCAATGAGATCGTCCGTAATCCCATCGTCGTTTTGCAGGAGGAACCCGACGACGCGCCGGTCCCTTCGCCCGTTCCGCTGGTTGACTGGAGACGCTGGCTGGCGCCCCTCCTGTGGGCCGCCGCGCTCATCCTGGGCGCGGCCGCCTGGCGCTACGCGAATCGGAAATATCCCCTCGCGACGCGCGCCGCCGAATTTATTCTCGCCGCGGCCGAGCGGAGGGGCGGTCGCTTCCCGGCCTGGCTCCGCAACCTGGCCTTGTACGCGCTGGCAAGCCCGTTCGAGCGCGCCTTCCAGGACGTCAATCGGAGCCTGCGCTGGTTAAGAAAAAACCCGTCCGCGAACCTCACCCCGGCGGAGCGCGCCGCTTTGCTAAAAACGGAACTGCCGGAAGCCAGCCAGGACATCGACCTGCTCCTGAGAGAATATCAATCGGCGCAATTCTCACAACACGGCGGAGACCTGCGCCTGGCCCGCCGCGCCGGCCGCCGTATCCTCCGGGAGTGGATGCGCGCCCGCGTGCGGCAGGTTATGGGATGATACAATCGGCCATTATGACTCTCGATAAAACCCGTCCCGCCGCCCTCGCCGAACAAATGGCCGCCCTGCGCCAGGTCATCCAAAGCGCGCGCACTGCCCTGCAGGGCAAACGCGCCGTCCCCGACGGCGCGCTGGGCGGACTCGCGCAGGCCGAAAACGAACTGGACCGACTCGGGAAACTCGTCGCCAGCACCGAATCCCAATTCCGTCACCTGCTGGCGCTGACCGAAATCGGACAGGCGGTCAACTCCACGCTCGAATTGGACGAAGTCCTGCGCATCGTGATGGACAATATCGTTGGGTTGTCGCGAGCCGAACGCGGCTTCCTGATGCTGAAAGACGAGACGAAAAATCTTACGGCGCGCGTGGCGCGCAACTGGGAAAAGGAATCCATCCACGCCTCCGAACTCGCCATCAGCCGCACCGTCATCCAGAAAGTGGCGGACACCGGCGTAGCCATCCTCACCACCAACGCGCAGGAAGACCCGCGCCTGAGCGGACAGGAAAGCATCATCGCCTTCAACCTGCGCTCGATCCTGTGCGTCCCGCTCAAAGTCAAGGACGACCTGATCGGCGTCATCTACGCCGACAACCGCATCCGCTCGGGCATCTTCACCGACACCGAACGCGACCTGCTGTCCGCGTTCGCGAACCAGGCCGCGGTCGCCATCGAGAACGCGCGGCTCTTCTCCTCGCTCAGGCGCACGCTGTCCGAAGTGACCGCGCTCAAGAATTTGATGGAAAACGTCTTCGCCTCCATCACCAGCGGCGTCATCACCACCGACGTGCAAGAGCAGGTGACTCTCGCCAACCGCGCCGCCGAACAAATCCTCGGGCGGACCGCGCAGGAATTGCTCGGTCATCGCGTGGACGAGGCGCTGGCTCCCGTCTCCGAGGCCATTCGCCCCCACCTGGCCTCCGTCCGCCAAACCGACGCGCCGGTGATGGACCTGGAGTTCAACCCGACCCTGCCCTCGCGCGGCAACGTCAACCTGCGCTTCAACCTGTCCCCGCTGAAGGACGAATCGCAAAAGACGCAGGGCATCGCCATCGTGCTGGACGACCTGACCGAGCGGAAACGTCTCGAGGCCCAGCGAAAACTTTTCGAGCGCATGGTCTCCCCGGCGGTCATTCATCAACTGGACCCGAACAAACTGCAACTGGGCGGCAAGCGGACCGAGATCACGGTCATCTTTGCGGACATCCGCGGCTTCACCTCGTTCAGCGAGAAACAGTCCCCTGAAAAACTGGTGTCCATCCTGAACCTCTACCTGGCGGCCCTGGCCGAGGCGGTGCTGATGCAGGAAGGCACCATTGACAAGTTCATGGGCGACGCCATCATGGCCTGGTTCAACGCGCCCATTCCCCAGCCCGACCATACTTTGCGCGCGGTGAAGGCCGCGCTGGCGATGCGCGCCGCCGTGGAAAACCTATACACCGAACTGCCCCCCGATTCGCACCTGGCGTTCGGCGCGGGCATCCACTTCGGGGACGCGGTGCTGGGCCTGATCGGGACCGAGAAGCGCCTCGAATATACCGCCATCAGCGACAGCGTCAACATTACCAAACGCATCCAGGAAAATTCCGCCCGCAACCAGATTTTGCTCAGCCGGGAAGCGTACGAGCGCGTGAAGAAATTCGTAAACGTAAGCGGCATGTCGCGCATGCCTGTAAAAGGGAAGACCCAACCGCTGGATGTGTTCGAAGTGCTGGGATTGCAATAACAGCGACCGCGCATGAAAAGACCCCGGGCCGATTGGCGCCCGGGGTCTTTTTTATCCGGCTTCTTTGAAAATTACTGGAACTGCCTGCGGCCAAAGAGGTGGAACAACGCCCTTGCCACGGTGAGGATCAACACCATTCCAGACATCACGCCGCCGACGACCGCGAAGAAGAATTTCCAACTGGCGATGCGCTCGGCAATGACACGCGGCTCGGGGATGTGGACGCGGTCGCGCAGGCGTTGGACGAATCCGCGCGGCGGGGCGACGCGCTTCAGGGTCCCGGCCAGGCGCGATTCCAGGTCGGTGAATGTTTCAGCGGAAGAGGGCGGTTGATTTCGTCGGAACATGGATTATTTTTTCACTCGGCAGGATATAGCACAAGCCCGACCGTGCCGGGCCCGAGGTTGATGGCGAGGGAGATGGACAGGTCGGCAAAGACGGATTCCCGAACGTTCAGGCGCTGTTTCGCCTCGGCGAGGAGGAGCCGGGCCGATTCGAGATCGCGGGAATGGACGGCTCCCACCGCGACCGGCGAATCGCCGACGACTTCCGCCGCCATTTCCACCACCCGCAGCAGGGCGGCTTTGCGCGTGCGGACTTTTTCCACCATGTGGAGCAGGCCGTCCTGGAGGCGGGCGATCGGCTTGACGTTCAGGAGGGAGGCGAGGGCGGCCGAGAGGGCGCCGATGCGTCCGCTGCGTTTGGCGAATTCCAGGTTATCGAGCGTGAGGAAGATGAAGGTCTTGTCGCGCAGGGCTTCGAGATGTTTGACGATCTCCTCCGCGCTTTTGCCGGCCTTCGACATGAGGTGGACCGTGCGGCACATGAACGCGCCGCCCACGCTTCCGCCCATCGAGTCGAACGGGATGACGTTGTACTCGCCTTTGAGTTCCTCGGCCGCGGCCACGCAGGAGGCGTAGGTGCCGGAGAGTTTGCTGGTGACGTGGATGGAGATGATGGTCTCGCCTTTGGGGTAGGTCTTGCGGATGAACTCCGCGAACTGGTGCGGCGAGGGCTGGGAGGTCTTGGGGTGATTCTTGTTGGCTTCGATCTCCCGGTAAAAAGCCTCCGAGTCCATGTCCACGTTTTGGATGTAGGTCTTTTCGCCAAAGTGGATATTGATGGGGATGAGTTGGATGTCGTATTGTTTGTCCCAGCCTTCGGGGATGTCTATGGCTCCGTCTGTCAATACTCGCAACATGGTTAATCTCCTTTGGTGAATTGGACGTGACCGCCGATCTCGTCGCGCAGGGCCAGCAGGGTGCGGTGGTACAGGCTTTTGACCGCGCCTTCGCTGCGTCCCATGATCTGGCCGATCTCCGCGTTGGAAAGGTTTTCCACGAACTTTAGAATTAACAGGGACTGTCTTTCGGCCGGCAGCCGGCGGATGACGCGCAGGAGAACGTCCTGCTCCTCGGTGCGGACGAGACTGGTCTCGGGGTGTTCATCCCGCGTCGTCAGCGCGGGCAGTTCGTCCAGCGGGATTTCCTGTTTGCGGCTGCGGTCGCGATGCCAGTTGGCGACCAGATTGTGAGCGATGCGGTACAGCCAGGCGGAAAAGGGAACGCCGCGATCCGTGTAATTGTGGATGTGGTTCATCGCCCGCTGGAAGACCCGCGCCGTCAGGTCTTCCGCGTCGTGTACGTTTCCCGTCCGATAGTAAACGTAGTTGAAGATGCGCTCGGCGTAACGCTCGTATAGCAGCCCGAAGGCGTCTTTGTCGCCCTGGGAAGCGCGCGCAAGCGCCTCTTCTTCTTTATATTCTGGCTCCGGCAAATTAAAAATCCTACCGGCGGGGTTTGACTAAAATAACCCCGCCGGATTTGAGAAGTTACATGCAGTATAACACGCCGCGCCGGGACGCAAAACCTCCCGCGCCCGGGCGGGAGGTCTTGCGCGCGTTGGAGATTTTGCGCTACAGCGAAGACAGGCTGTTATTGATCGTGCTGAACGCGTTTCCGATCACGGGGCCCAGAAGCAGGAGGACGGCAAAAACAACAATGGCAACCAGAACAAGAATCAACGCGTATTCCACGAGTCCCTGCCCCTTCGGCGCTATCCGGATATTCACGAACTTCACCTCCTTTCCGCTCAAGATACAAAAACTGTAACATATCTGAAGATAAAACGCAATTTACAGTATTGCAATCCGGTTGGGCTATTCCGTCACATCCACGCGGGTGGCGTTCGCGAATTCGTATTTGTAGGGTTTTTCGGGAGCGACGGACGGCAGGCTCCAGCGATAAATCCACCTGGCCGCGGAAGGGGAGAGGTTGACGCAGCCGTGCGAGCGCGGACGCCCGAAGTCGTTGTGCCAATATGTGCCGTGCAGCGAGACGCCGTTGTCCTTGATGTAAAGCACCCACGGCACGCCGGGCAGGTCGAACCCGCTGGCGGCGAGGTCGCCCGCGGCCATGTGGCGGCTGGGACGTTTGTGGTAGGTGGAGAAGCGGCCGATGGGCGTGGTGTACGTCCCCGCTCGCAGGATGGCGCCGGTGGCGGCGCGCGTCGCAAAGACGACGCGTTCGGCCTCGTACGCCAGAACCAGTTGCGCGCCGAGGCGCACTTCGATCCTTTTCTGGCGCGGCGAAAGATCGGGCGAGATCGGCTCCAACTCGGCGCGCGGCAGGATGCGGGCGTGCCTGGCGGGGATGAAATAAAAGTCGTCAAACTTGTCGTCGAGCAGGCGGTACCAGGCGCTCCCGTCCGAACCCGCGACGGATTCCAAAACCCAATGCGTGGACTCGTAGTAGAGGCGGTACGCGAACTTGGACGAGGGGTCGGGGGATTTGTACGCGTCGGTGTAGGGGACGCTGATCTCGCCGAGCGCGCCGGCCTTCGGGATGGCGACGGCCTCGTTCAGCAGCGTGCGGACCGGCTGCACCCAGCCCGAATAGAGATAACTGCCGTCGGCGAGTTTGTACCAGACGCGGTTGTAGGCGCTTGCGTCGTCGTCAATGGCGGCGCTGTCGATATCCACCAGCAGGTCGCGCCAGTAGAATTTGACCGGTTGGCTTTTAGGGGAGGGAGCGTTGTAGGCCCAGAGCGCGTTCGAGATCACCCGTCCCTGAAGAGGCGGCTCGGATGCCGCGCCCGCTCCGAGGTCCGCGCGAGGCGGGGCGTCGAAAAAGAACGAGAGCGGACGGGCCCGGGTGAAAAGTCCCAGCAGGCCGAGTCCGCTCAGTTTGAGAAAGTCGCGGCGCGAGAGTCCGCCGTCCGAGTCGTTCATCGAATTAGTAATGGACTTTTACCGTCGTCCCGAAGGTGGACCAGTTATAGAGCCATTCGGCGTCGGGGATGCTCATGTTGACGCAGCCGTGACTCATGGGAACGCCGAAGTTATTGTGCCAGTAGGTGCCGTGGATGCCGTAACTCTTGTAGAAGTACATTGTGAACGGCACGTCGGGCAGGAAGTAGCCGGGGCCGCGCATGTCGGCGTAGAGGTAACGGGCGTAAACCTTATACGTGCCGGTGACGGTGGGCGTGGCCGACACGCCGGTGGACACGATGAAGGTGTTCACCAGCGTATCGCCTTCGTAGGCGAATAATTGCTGGGTGGAGAGGTTGATGTCTATCCAATGCGCGCCGCCCGAAGAACTTTTGCCGGGGACGGAAGGCGCGGCCGCGACCTGGGTGGGAGCCGTGTACGGCGCGTCGGTCGGCGGGATGGGCGTGGGCGTGTCGGGGACGATGTAGGCTTCCATGACGCCGGGCGTGTCGGTGGCGGCGGGCGTATCGGTGGGAAGCGGCGTATTCGTGGGACTGGGCGTGTTCGTGGACTTGGGCGTGGATGTGAACGTGGGCGCGGCGGTGGCCGTGGGCGTGAACGTCCATTCGGGCGTGTAGGTGGGTTTGCGGATTTCGGCCGCGGCGAAATGCGTCTCGGGTTCGTCCGTCGGCGCGGAGGCTTGGATATTTTTGACGGCGGAGGCCCGCGCGAACGACCGGCTGACCGACCAGCCAGCCAGTCCGACGACCGCGCAAGCCAGGATGACCAACAGGATGGGAAACAGGCGGCCGCGACGTTTTTTGGCCGGCTGCGCCGGGACTTTGTCCCCGTCTGCCGGCGCGTCCAGCGCGGACCTGGAGGCGGGCGCGGTCTTCCCGGTCTCTTCCGCGTCGGGACGGCTGCGCGCCCAGTTCAGGGCTTTGCGCGCCCGCTGAGAGTCGGGGTTGACTTCCAGCGCGCGCTGGGCGTATTGCCGGCTCTCGCGCGGGGCGGAGACCGCCGTCAGAATCAGCCAGGCCTCTTCGAGGTCTGGCGCGAGGCGGGAGGCTTGTTCGGCCAGCCGCCGGGCTTCGGCGTTGTCGCCGCGACGCAGGGCGGCGCGCGCGTTTTGGATCAGCGCTTGGAGTTGGTTGGGGGAAGTGTCCATAATTCTAAAGCAGGTCTGGGCTATCCTATGCGAAGTTTACCACTGAATCTCGACCGGAACGCCAATTTCGGCCCAATCGTAAAGTATGCTTGATTCGTTGGAGCCAAGCACTACGCAGCCATAGGAGACGGGCGTGCCGAGGTAGCCCGCCCATAATTCCGCGCCGTTCGGCAGGATCGGCAGGGAATGGATGCCGTTTTCCAGTCCGCCGGCGTAGTAGATGCCCAGCCAGTTCGGCATCCAGATATTCCAGGTGGCGCCGTACGCGTTGGGGATCTTGCTTTGCACGTGAAAGAGGCCGGTGCGCGTGGCGTTGTGGATGCCGGTGGAGACGATGAAGTTATAGATGAGGACGCCGTTCTCGTAGACGTACATCTGCTGGTCGGAAATGTCCACGAGGATGTATTTTCCCGTCGTGTTGACCGTCCCGTCCGCGCTGGACGGCTGGATGGGGACGTCCACGATGGAAACTTCGATGAGGCCGGCGGGCGCGGCTGCGGGCAGGGGCGTGGATGTGGGAAACGGCGTCGAAGTGGGGAGGGGGGTATAGGTGGGCTTGGGGATGTCGGCCAGCATGAAGCGCGTCTCCGGCGCGGCGTTGTCCGCCTCGGGAGCCGCCGTCAACGCGCAGGCGGTCAGCAGGCCGGCCAGGCCGGCGAGGAGAAAGAGATGCGGGATTCGGCGGCGGAATGTGGCGCTCATGGGGGGAAAGGCGTCGGCTCGATATTTTCGTTATTGATAAAACACAGGATGCCCTGCACGATTCCGTTGGCGACCACGTCCGTGCGTTTCGTCAGGAAGTCGCGGTCGAGGTTGAGAAAACCGGTCTCGATGATGGCCGCCACCGTGTCGGGGGCGATCTCGGAGAAGGTGTGGTAATCGGTCATGTCCGCGGTGATGCTGCCGGCGTGGAAGGCCATGTCGGTGGCGCGAACGTACCGGTCCACGAGGCAGGCGGTGAGACGGTTGGCGCGGTTGACGTCGCGCGTGTCCTTGGCCGCGGCCACTTTGAAGCCGGTGGCCTGGTCGTTGATGTAGTCGCACGAATCGTTGTGGATGGAGACCAGCGCGGCGGCGCGGTATCCCGCGAGACGCGTGTCGTATTCCTGCAACAGGTCCACCTGATAGCCGAACGCCGAGAGACGCGTCTGCACGAGGCTGGCGATCTTCTGGTTCACTTCCAGTTCGGTGAGCGTGACCTGGCCGTTCGCGTCCGTGCAAACCGAGCCGGAATCGTAGCCGAGGTGGCCGGCCACAATCCCGATCCGCAGGGGCGGCAGGGGCGTGGCGGCAGACGGCTCCGCGTCCAGCGGACGCGGCGTCATCAGGCGCGCGAACTGTTCGGGGAGATCGTCCATCAAAAGGCTGGATGGACTCCAGGCGGTGAAGAGCGTGGCGAGCAGCGCGGCCACCAGCAGGGTGGAACCGAGCAGATGCGCCCGCGGCCGGCGGGATGTTCGCGAACGGGCAGGCGGTTTCGGGCGGGCGTTCATTATTCACGATGGTACTCAATTGGCGCGGAAATGACAAGGAGGCGATTCTCTTGACTCTCGCCTGTCTCTTCGTTATGATGAATTCGAGGCTCTCCTGCACTTAACGAGAAAGAGCCAAACACAAAAGAGCGCAAAGGCGCTCAAAGGATGAAAGCGCTCTATTTCACAGGCTCTTCCTTCGTTGCCTCCGCGAAGCGCCCTGTGGGTTGTGACCCTTCGTGTTAAAAAGAAATTTCCCGCCAAAAACGGAAGAGCCAAAATTTGATCGGAGACTTCATCAATGACCGAAACTGAATCCCTGCGCCTCGCCATGCGCGCCTGGACGACCGGCGTGGCCGTCATCCTCGCGGAGCATGAAGGCGAATCCTATGGAATGACCGTCAACTCGTTTTCCTCGCTTTCCATTAACCCGCCGCTGGTGACGGTGACCCTGCGGAACGACACGCGCGTCTTCGCCCTGGCGGACAAGTCCCGCGCGTTTCACCTGGTCATCCTCTCGGAATCCCAAAAAGGACTGGCCGAGGACTTTGCCGGGCGGCTGCACGGCGCGGAGCGCATGGACAGCCTGGGGCGCGGCGCCTCCCTCCTCGACGAGGGGCTGGCGCGGCTGGACTGTCGCGTGATCCACACTTACGCGGCGGGCGAGAACACGCTCTTCGTCGCCGAGGCGACGCGGGCCAGCGTCCGCTCCACGGATCATCCGTTGGTGTATCACAACCGAGGGTATCATCGCATCGCGTGAGAGGAGGCTTTCGTGTCCGAACCGCTGACTCCCGACGAAAAACGGACCCTGCTGCGACTGGCGCGGCAGGCGCTGGAATTGGGCGTGCGCGGCGAGGAACTTCCGCCGCTCGATTGGGATTCCCTCACCCCGGCCCTGCGCGCCGACGGCGCCTCGTTCGTCACGTTGACGACGCGCGGCGGCGAACTGCGCGGCTGCATCGGCGCGCTGGAGGCCTGCCAGCCGCTGGCCGAGGACGTCCGCGAACGCGCCGTCGCCGCGGCCTTGAGCGACCCCCGCTTCCCGTCTGTGCAGACCGGCGAGTTGCGCGCGATCCGGGTCGAGGTCTCGCGGCTGACCGCTCCCGTCCCGCTCGATTATTCCAGTCCCGAAGACCTGCTCGCCAAACTCCGCCCCGGCGTGGACGGAGTCGTCCTGCGCGACGGGCTGCGCCGCGCCACCTTCCTGCCGCAGGTGTGGGAGAAGTTGCCGCGCGCCGAAGATTTCCTCGGCAATCTATGTCAAAAGATGGGGGCCGCGTCCGATTTGTGGAGACGGAAACATCCCGTCATACTGACATATCAAGTGGAAGAATTCCACGAATGACGGCGCGCGGAACCCGGGCCGCTCCGAGAAACCTGGGTTCTGATATATAATCGAACCATGGCCGAAGAAATTGACATCCTCTTCAAAGACGCCGTCGAAGCCCTGCGCGCTGGCGACCGTCCGCGCGCCAAGGAACTGCTCACCCGCCTCCTGAAAGCGGACCAGCACAACGCCAATTACTGGGTCTGGATGAGCGCCGCCGTCGAGACGGCCAAAGAACGCGTCTACTGCCTGCAAACCGCGCTTCAAATTGACCCCGAAAACAAAAACGCCAAACGCGGCCTCGTCCTGCTCGGCGCGCTCCCGCCCGACGAGACCACCCCGCCGTTTCCCGTCAACCACCCGCGTTCCTGGGAAAAGGAACTCATCCTTTCCTATGAACAGCCGCTCGAAAAGATACCGTTTCTCTCCAGGCCGCTGACGCGCCTCGCGGGGATGGGCGCGGCGGTCCTCGCGCTGGTTGGACTATCCATTTTCATGCTCCTCCAGCCGCGCAACTCGCGCGCCGTGCGCCTGCCCACGCATACCTTCGGCCCCTCGCCCACCTTCACGTCCACGCCCACCGCCCTTGGTGAAAAGCCGCGTCCCACGCCCACCTACGTCGGCCCCACGCCGCTGTGGGCCTCCCTCCCCGCCACGTACACGCCCACGCCTCTCTACGCTCCCACCCCGCGCCAGCCGCAATCGGGAGACATCTTCCGCGCCGCCAGCGAAGCCTACGCCCGCGGCAACTGGAGCGACTTCATCAACTTCATGCAGCAGGTCACCGCGGCCGAACCCGAAGCCGCCGACCCGTGGTATTTCATCGGCGAAGCCTACCGCTTCCAGGGAAAATACACCGAGGCGCTGGACTCCTACAACCGCGCCCTCGCGCTCAACCCGGACTTCGGTCCCGCGTACCTCGGGCGGGCGCGCGTCAACCTGGCGCTGGACCCCGCCTCCAAGGTGATGGACGACCTCGACGCCGCGCTCAAGCACGATCCCGGCTTCGCCGAAGCGTGGATCGTCCGCGCCGCCTACAAGACCGACCACAACGACGCCAAAGGCGCGCTGAAAGACTTGAAATCCGCCGAGGCGTTGACTCCCGATTCCCCGCTCCTGTATTACGAATACGCCCGCGCCCACTACGTCCTCGGCGAAGCGGACCGCGCCCTCGAATTCGCGCAGCGCGCCAACGAATTGGATATCACCCTGGTTCCAGTCTACCTGCTGCTCGGCGAACTCTACGCCGAGACCGGCCAGCCCGAAGAGTCCTACAAAGCCATCCAGACCTACGTTGCCTACGCCGAAGAAAACCAGACCACGCTCTACCTTCAAGGCAAACTGCTCTTCCTGCAAAAAGACTACGAAGCCGCCCTCGAAAAACTGGACGCCGCCCTGAAACTGGGCAACATGAACGAAGCGCGCCTCTACCGCGGGCTCATCTACATCCACCTCAACCGCCCGCCGGAGGCCGTCTACGAATTGCGGGTCGCGGCGCAGGCCATGCCCGATTCCTTCGAGGCCAGCATCGGACTGGCGCAAGCCTACCTGCTGAACAAGACGCCGGGCAACTCCTACCAGACGGCCGAGAAGGCCTTTTCGCTCGCCGCCGACGACGGACAACGCGTCCAGGTCTACTACTGGCGGGCCAAAGCCCAGGACGCGCTGGGACAATACGCCGGCTCGCGCCGCGACTGGGAGGCCCTGCTGGCCCTGCCGCCGGAGGTCGTCCCCGCGGCGTGGCGGACCGAGGCGCGGGCGCGCGTCGACGCGCTCTCCACCCCCACCCGCACGCCGACGGTCACGCTTACCCCCCGGCCGGGGACGAAGACGCCTACGCCCAAACCCGCGACGCCGACGCCGTAACGCAGCAGCAGGACGAACGGCGCGGCCGCGCAAAGGGCGGAGCAGACGAACGCGGCGCGCAATACGCTATAATCTTCCCATGCAACGCGCCCTCTTCCTCTACAATCCCACGGCGGGCCGATTTTCCGTCGAACCGTTCTTAAAATCCGCGATCAGGACCCTTGCCGATTCCGACTGGAAGGTCGAAGCGCTCGCCACCCAAAGCGGGGAGCACGCGACCTCGGCGGCGCGGCAGGCCGCGCTGGAGAAGTTCGACGCGGTCTTCGCCTCGGGCGGCGACGGCACCATCGGCCAGGCCGCCGCGGGGCTGGTCGGCGCCGAGACCGCGCTCGGCATCCTCCCCAGCGGCACGGCCAACGTCCTCGCCCTCGAATTCGGTCTGCCGGTCTTTTCGTGGACGCGCTGGTGGGCGCTCAAAGACAACGCGCGCACGCTGGCGAACGCGCCCGTCCACGCGGTGGACGTGGGCATCTGCAACGGACAGCCCTTCCTGCTCTGGGCCGGCATGGGACTCGACGCCATGACCATCCACGCCATCGAGCCGCGCATCCGCGTGGAAAAATTCTTCTCCTTTCCCGAATACTTCGTCACCACCGTCCGCAACGCCAGCCAGTGGAGCGGCGTGCGCCTGCGCCTGTGGGCCGACAACGTGGAAGTGGAGGGCAACTTCATGGTGGCCGTCGCCAACAATATCCGCCGTTACATGGGCGGATACGCCGTCCTCTCTCCCGAAGCATATATGGACGACGGCGAATTCGACCTGTGGCTGCTCAGCGGCAACAACCTCGGCGACGCGCTCATGCGCGCCTACGAGCTCTGGCGCGGCCGCCATCTCCACTCCGACACGGCGCGCCGCATCCCGTTCCACACTCTGCGCGTCGTCGCCGAAACGCCCTTCCTCGTCCAGACCGACGGCGAGCCGCGTCCCGAAACGCGCGACGCTCTCATCACCATCCAGCCGCGCGCCCTGCGGATGCTCGTCCCGCCCCGGGCGCTGCACCTGCTTTCCAAGATATAATTTGTGGCAGCGACCCAACCATGAAACGCGACCTCCGCCAACTTTTCACTTTACCTGTTCTCCTCGGCGCGACGGGACTCGCCGGACTGCTGACCGTCCTCACGATGACCTGGTTCGGATTCTCCGCCCCGCCTCCCTCCGACCCCGGGCTGGCCCCCGCCTACCTGACCTTGATCCCCGCCCCGACCTCCACGCCGCGCGCCGCGCCCACGCCGACTCCCGATCTTCTGCTGGCCGGCACGCCGACCCTCCCCGCGGACGCCATCGTCGTGGGCGGCTACGTCCAGATCACCGGCACCGGCGGGGACGGTCTGCGCCTGCGTTCCGCGCCCGGGCTGGCGAGCGAACAGCTTTTCCTCGGCGAGGAGGCGGAGGTCTTCCAGGTGAAGGACGGCCCCAAGGAAGCCAACGGCTACATCTGGTGGTACATCGTCGCGCCGTACGACCAAAACCGCGCGGGATGGGCCGCCGCGAATTTCCTGTCGGTGGTCCTGCCGCCGCCATGATTTTGTGGACAAAGAGGAACCAATGACTGAAAAACCCACCGGCGTCACCGCCAACAAAACCCAACGCGAAGTGACCATCACCTGGTCCGACGGACACGTCAGCGTGTACCCGTTCGGGTTGCTGCGCGCGGCCTGTCCGTGCGCGTCCTGCCGCGGCGGGCACGAAAACATGAAGGCCGAACCCGACGCCTCGGTCTTCGAGGCCGACCTGGCCGAATCTCCCGCGACGCGGCTGGTCAACGTCCGCGCCGTCGGCTCGTACGCCCTCTCCTTCGTCTGGGACGACGGGCACGATTACGGCATTTACAGCTGGCATTATCTGCGCGCGCTGTGCCCGTGCGAGCAGCATCACGGCAAAGCGTAAACAAAGAACCCCGTCCAACTTCGGAAGGACATCTGCCATGGCAAAAACCCACACCCGCTACGTCTGCCAGCAATGCGGACGCGTCTCCGCCACGTATATGGGGAAATGCCCGCAGTGCGGGAACTTCAACTCGATGATCGAGGAAGTCGTCCACGAGGAGCCAGCCGCGAAGAAGAGCGCCGTGCGCGGGTTGACGGGACGCTCGTCGCCGCGCCCCATCTCGGAGGTCAGCGGCGACGCGGAGGATCGGATCCCGCTCCCCATCGGCGAGTTCGCGCGCGTCCTGGGCGGGGGAATCGTCCCCGGCTCGATCATTCTCGTGGGCGGCGACCCGGGCATCGGCAAGTCCACGCTGATGCTGCAAATGGCGATGGAGATGGGGAAGAGTCAGCGGGTGTTGTACGCCTCGGGCGAGGAGTCGGAGCGGCAGATCAAGATGCGCGGCGCCCGCTTGACGGGATCCCGCGCGGGGTCCATGCCGGAGGCGTTGTTCCTCGTCACCGAGACGAATCTCGAAGTCATCCTGAATCACGTGCGCGAGGTCAAGCCCGACCTGTTGATCGTCGACTCGATCCAGACTACGTATCTCTCGGCGTTGGATTCGAGCGCGGGATCGGTCTCGCAGGTGCGCGAGTGCGCGTCGCAGTTGCGCGAACTGGCGAAGTCTTCGGGCATCACGGTGTTCGTCGTCGGTCACGTGACGAAGGAGGGCAACATCGCCGGGCCGCGCGTGCTGGAACACATTGTGGACACGGTGCTGTATCTCGAAGGCGACCGTTTTCAGGCGTACCGCCTGCTGCGCTCAGTGAAGAACCGCTTCGGCGCGACCTCGGAGGTGGGCGTGTTCGAGATGCGCGAGGGCGGACTCATTGAAGTGACCAATCCCAGCGAGGCCTTTCTCGCGGAACGGATGGTGAACGCGGCCGGTTCGGCCATCGCGGTGACGATGGAGGGGACGCGCCCGATCCTCGTCGAAATTCAGGGGCTGACTTCGCCGACCCAATTCGGCAACGCGCGCCGCACGCCCAACGGCGTGGACTTCAACCGCCTGCTGCTCATCACCGCGGTGCTCACGCGCCGCGTGGGACTCAAACTCGGCGAGCAGGATATTTTCGTCAACGTGGTCGGCGGCATCCAGATCGAGGAGCCGGCCGCGGACCTGGCCGTGGCGGCGGCCATCGCGTCTTCGTGGCGCGACGCGCCCGTCCGCGCGGACGCGGTGTTGATCGGCGAGATCGGTCTGGCGGGCGAGTTGCGTATGCCCGGTCAGATGGTTCCGCGTTTGCGCGAGGCGCAGAAACTTGGGTTCAAGACCGCCATCGTCCCGAAGGCGATTCGCAAGGGCGAGGCCTATCCGAAGGGAATCGAGGTGGTGGAAGTGCGTTCGGTGGAGCAGGCGTTGCAGGCGGCGTTGAAAGCGGACAAGTAGACAGGCGAACATACTGGCAGGCAAACATGATATGAAGCGTACGGAAACGGGGAGTTGATGCGCCGCTCGTTGTGGGAAACCGATTTTTGCATATTTGAACTGGATGTAAGGTTTAACCTTATATCCAGTTCACAGCGCGACCAATCCCCTCCCTCCTCGTATAGCTCCTCAGGACTATTTCCGAGGAGTTTCCCATGAACAAGAAAATCATCCCTATTCTGCTGGCGGTCTTCCTCGTCACCACCGCCTGCGGATTTACCATTCCCCGCCGCGCTGCGCCCGAACCCGAAACGACGGACAAGATCAGCGTGCCGGTCCCGTCTTCGGGAAAGGCGCGGCTGACGCTGGCGTTCGGCGCGGGCGAGATGAACCTGTCCGCAGGCGCGGCCGACTCGCTCGTCGAGGGCGAGGCCACGTACAATTACAGCAAGATCAAACCCGTCGTCAAGACCGACGGCGACAGCGTCCGCATCCAATCGGGCGACGGTTCCTTCAACGCCTTCCCAGGCGTCAACAACCTCGTCAACCGCTGGGATTTGAAACTCGGCGCCGCACCCACCGACCTGACCATCGAGGCGGGCGCGTACACGGGCAACTTCGAACTCGGCGGCCTCGCGTTGACCGGGCTGACCGTCAAGGACGGCGCGTCCACCGTGGACCTGAACTTCGGCGTGCCGAACAAGGCCGAGATGTCCATCCTGCGCTACGAGACCGGCGCGTCCACCGTCAAGATGACCGGGCTGGGCAACGCCAACTTCAATACGCTCATCTTCTCAGGCGGCGCGGGCGACTACACCCTCGACTTTTCGGGCGACATGCAGCGCCCGGCCACCGCCACGATCGAGGCCGGACTCTGCAACGTGATCCTAGTCATTCCCGAGGGCGTCCACGCGGCGGTGACGGTGGAGAGCGGCGCGGCCAACGTGAACGCCGGGACCGGCTGGTCGCAGAGCGGAAAAGTCTACACCCAGGAGGGCGAAGGCTCCACCCTGACCGTCATCGTCAACATTGGCGCAGGCAACCTGACGCTGACCAAATAGCCAATCGCTTAATTGCGGAACAAAGCGGCAGTTACTCCAAAAGCGACTGCCGCTTTTCCTTTCATATCGGAGTAAAAGGTCATCTTTAGTCCGTGACCTCCATCACTTGATTGGGCTGGATTTTCGCACTAGAATGGATATAATCAGGTCAGTATTATCAGGATTTTTTTGGAGAAGGTTGAACCATGCAAATCACTCGTCAAGCAGACTATGCCGTTCGCGCGGTTTTGCATCTGGCTCGCATGGGCGACAACCAGCGCGCCGCCACCAGCGCGGTGGCGAAAGAACAAAACATCCCGCCCTCTTTTCTCGCCAAGATCATCTCGCAACTGTCCATCGCCGGGCTGCTCCACACCTCGCGCGGCGCGCGCGGCGGCGTGACGCTGGCGCGCGACCCGCAGAACATCAGCCTGCTCGAGGTCATCGAGGCGATTGACGGGCCGATCCAGCTGAACGAATGTACCGGCGAGAACGGCCTGTGTTCGTTCGACGCCGAATGTCCGCTCCGCCCGATCTGGTGCGAAGCGCAGGCAGACCTGGTCAACCGCCTGAAAGGGACCAACTTTGCGCAGTTGATGGCGCAAGCATGACGTTCGCGCGTATTGACGCGTTTTTCCTTTGCGGTATAATACCGCCCGCGCCGCTGGTCCCGTAGCTCAATGGCAGAGCAAGCGCCTCTTAAGCGTTTGGTTGAGGGTTCGAGTCCCCCCGGGATCACCATCAAAAAAGCCCTTTACGGGCTTTTTGTTTTTTTCCACTCTTTCACTTTTTCCAGCAACGCGCCGAGCGGACGCAGGTCGCGCACGTCCACCGCCAGGTTCTTGACGCGCGTCTCGCTGTATTGGAACACGCGCGTCCCCGACGGGATAAAGCGCGCCCGCTGGCGGAACTCTCCGCGCGGCAGCCAGCCTGTCAGGAAGATGTCCATGCCGTAGACCCAGACATTGCCCCAGTCAATCTGCGGGATGACGTACGTCTCGCCTCGCGCGGGACTGCGGAGCGCGATCCGTCCATCGGGCGGACTCGCCGCATGCAGCGACGCGACCGAAAAAAACGCCGTGGATGCTTCCGTTCTCGTCCGCGGCTTCAAGACAATTTTCTCGCTGGCGTATTCGCGGCTTTCGACCTGCCCGCCGATCTCCAGCGTCACTTCCGAGTCGCAGTCGGATTTCAGCGCGAGCCGCCCCAGCGGAGTCCACGCCTGCGGGTTGGCCCAGGCTTTGGGAAACGCGTGGATCAAGTGGATGGGCTGCCCCGCGGCCAGGGCCGCTTGCAGGTCACGCGGCGAAGCGGCGTTGAGCGCGGTCGCGAAGGCGAAGAGATAGAGGTCGTCGTCGCGATGTCCCTCCGCCGCGTCCTGGTCGGAGGGGACGAGGGCCGGGGCGTCGAGGAGCAATCCCGGGTCACGGCGGACGCGCCGAATCTGCTCGCGGCGGGTCAGCAGGAAGGATTTCACGTCGCAGCGATGGCCGCCGAGCGAAACGTCGTAGCGGTCGGGATCGGTGAAGGGCGTGGCGCCTTTCACGTCGAAGGGGATGTCGTTCTGCGTGAGATGGCGGCGGAAGGCCAGTTCCACCGCCACGCCCGCCACGATGCGGCGGAGACGGTCGTACGGCGATCCGCCCATGCGGTTGTAGGTGTGAGGGAGAGAACGCACCGCGTACGCGATTCCGCCTTCGGTGAGGTCGCGGGGAAAGGGGAGGCGGAGGAGGGAGGATAAAGTTAACACGGTTGGTCTTTATATTTTTGTTGTAACAAATTTATATTTGGGCTCTCATGGTGATAGCCTCTGTTGATTACATATTATTCCATCTACGCCTCGGTTATTGCTGTAACAAAAGAATACTCCATATAATTTTGGCGTTTTCTCTCTAATCAGTTGCTTTGTTTCTTCAATGAGCCTAAAACGATGGTCGTGATTGAGCGGTCTAAATCCAGTTTCATATATTAATATTGCAGTTCGTTCATCGTAACTGTTCTTGAGTTTTCGTTCGAACGCTTGTAATATGGATTGAATTACTCTTTCCGATTCTTCTTCCGTTTCAACAAATTTGCCTTTGGTGCTGATTTTCCGTCCGTTTCGTTTTACAGTTCCTGTGAAATGTGCGTAACCATTTCTGGAGAGCGCTTGCCGCCGCATGACATTAAGATTGTTATCTGTTGTTGTTACCTCGATTTTGATTGTTTCGTATGGAACAGAATTGGAGTTTTGAATTTCAATAATCGCATCATATTCTCGATTATCCGCGAAGCATTGGATAAAAACATCATTCCATTCGCGCCAAAAAAACAGACCCAAATGAGCAATTGGCACGGCCTCCTCAATCAGTTTTTTTACTATTGCCCCTCTTCGTTCAAGATAAAGTTCATTAAAGTCGGGTTCTTGATTCAGTTGAATGAGTTCATTGTGTACCCAACCACAGAATTCAAACAGTGGGCGTTTTTGTTCGTACATTTCTCTTTGAATTTCCATAAAAATTACTCATTCCTGAACTGCAAGCAATAATGATGGAACGTATTGCTCACCCACGCCGACCCTAATCCATACGGCGCGAGGGACTGGTTATCTTGCATCCAGATTTTTTCGTCCTTGAGGGTGTAGGTCTTGCCGAGTTCGCGGGCAATATCCCATGCCAGCGGATAGATCTTCCCGCCCTTCTTCACGTTCTTGACGATGATGGTGAGATACGCCTTCTCACGTAGTAACGGCTTCAGCCGTACATAAATGTCCACGAGTTTGGCGAGGAAGGATTCGTAATCGTCCACGTTGCCGAGGTCGTTGGGATCGTCCGAGTAGAAGACGTCGAGGTCGGCGGAGGCGCGGCGCTTCTTTTGGGTCTCGGCGCCGCGGGCGCGGAGCATGTCCCAGTAGGGAGGGGAGGTCAGAACGTAATCAATGGTTGGTAATTGGTAATTGGTAATATGGGAAGCGTCGCCGTTGATGATTTCCGACCTTAGACCTTCGACCTGCGATCCGAGCGACGCGCGTTCATCGGCAATAATTTGTTTCGCGATCTCCGCGTATTTGGAATTCAACTCCACCCCGTAGGAATTGCGTCCCGCGCGCAGGGCGGCGACGAGGGTCGAACCCGTCCCCGCCATCGGGTCGAGGACGGCCTGTCCGCGCTTGGTGAAGAATTCGATGAACTCCTGCGCCATCGTCTCGGGGAATTTGGCGGGATGGACGAGAGTCCCCTTTTTGCGCGGCGGCGGATTGTGGATGAACCACGATTTTTGAAACTTCAGCCAGGTTTTCGAGTCAAGGTCGTTGAGTTTGTTTGTCGGCATGAGGGGATTATAACTTGGAGCGCCGCATCGAGATACTGGGAATCGCGGCCGACCCGTTCCGCGCGCGGCCTGTCCTCCTGGGCGGACGGAGGGTAGAATTACTCCGCCATGGAACCGACCCTCGCCGACTTCCTCCTCCAAACCGTCAAAAATGCCTACGACGGGATTCGCCGCCTGCCGCAACTCCCGTCCGCGTATCTACACCCGTGGCGGCGCGCGAGCATCCGCCGTCTCGCCGCGCTCAGGGACGCGCGCAAAGGTCAGCGCGCCTTCATCATCGGCAACGGTCCTTCCCTCAAGCAGACCGACCTTTCCAAACTCAGGAACGAATTCACCTTCGGGCTGAACCGCATCTATCTGATGTTCCCCGAACTCGGATTCCCCACTTCCTGCCTCGTCTCCATCAACGATCTCGTCATCGAACAATGCGCCGCCGAGATGGCCGCCCTCGAAATTCCAAAGTTCGTCGCGTGGCGGTCTCATCGTCACTTCATCAGTCATCAGTCGTCAGTCATCAGTCGCCAACTGCCAATTACCAATTACCAATTACCAACCTTCCTCTACACCACCTACACCGGCCCCCGCTTCTCTCGCGACGTACGCGGCCGCGTCTGGGAGGGCGCCACCGTCACCAACGTCGCGCTCCAACTCGCCTTCCACATGGGCTTGGAGCAAGTCATCCTCATCGGCGTGGACCACAACTTCGCCTCGAAAGGCGACGCCAACAAGACCGTCGTCTCCGAAGGCGACGATCCCAACCACTTCTCCGCGGCTTACTTCGGCAAAGGCTTCCGCTGGCAGCTACCCGACCTCGACACCTCCGAGATCGGCTACCGTCTCGCCCGCGACGCCTATCAGAAAGCGGGACGCGAAGTTTTGGACGCCACCGTCGGCGGCAAACTCGCCATCTTCCCGAAAATAGACTATTCATCCCTTTTCTGATAACGTAACAAGCGCCCACGCAACCGCTCACCGAACACTGATCACTGGACACTGATCACTGATTACTGATTACTGATGCCCCGCTTCCTCCGCCTCACCCTCCTCGCCCTCCTCGCCCTCGGCGGACTCCTCCGTCTCCTCGACCTGACGGATCCTCCGCTGGACTTCCATCCCACGCGCCAACTCCGCAACTCGATCATCGCCCGCGGCATCTACTACGACCTGCTCCCCAACGCGGACGCATCCACGCGCGCCCTCGCGGAATCCATCGCCCGCGTCCCTGCCCGCTACGAGCCTCCCGTCACCGAGACGCTCGCCGCCGTGACCTACCTCGCGGCTGGCGGGGAATCCGTCGCCATCCCGCGCCTCTACGGGACGATCTTCTGGCTGCTCGCGGGACTCTGTCTCTTCGACCTCGCCCGCCGCCTCACGGACTCTCCCGTCGCCGCGCTGCTGTCCCTCGCCTATTTCCTCGTCCTGCCCTTCGCGGTCCAGGCCAGCCGCTCCTTCCAACCCGACCCGCTGATGACCGCATCCGCGTTCATCGGCGTTTACTTCCTCTATCGCTGGTCCGAGTCGATTGCCGATTCCCAACCTCCGCGCGTCTCCTGGAAATTTGCCGTCATCGCCGCCCTCCTGTTTGGGTTTGCGGCCTTCGTCAAAATCTTCATCGGTTACATCATCGGCGGCGCGGCCGCGGGACTGGTCCTCTTCACCCTCAAAGGGAAGTTCTGGCGTTCGCCCCAGGTGTGGACGATGGCGGTCGTCATGGTCCTGCCTGCCTTCCTTTTCTACTTTACAGGCGACCGCGGCAACTCCACCGAGTACATCACCAACTGGTCGCTGGACATGCTCAAGCTTATCGCCCGCGGCGACTTCTACACCAAGTGGCTGGCTTTTCTCGGAAGTCTCTTCGGGCAGACGTTCATCTTCCTCTCCCTCGCGGGGACTCTCCTCGCCGCGCCGCGCGGCCGCGCGCTGCTGATCGGTCTCTGGGCGGGATATTTGCTCTACGGACTCTCCGTCCCGTTCCAGATGTACACGCACTCGTACTATCACATCCAACTGACGCCGATCGTCGCTTTGGGGTTGAGTCCGCTCGCCGAAACAGTAACCCGCCGCGCGGTCGGAGAGAAGCGGATCTGGCAGGCCGCGTTGACCGTCCTCGCGGCCGCGGTCATCGGCTTCCAGGCCTACGTCGCGCGCTCCGTCCTCCTTGCCGAGGATTTCCGTCACGAACCCGCGTACTGGCAAATGGTCGGGGAGGCGATCCCCGCCAACGCCAAAGTCATCGCGCTGACGAAGGACTACGGCTACCGCGTCATGTACTACGGCTGGCGCCGCGTGGACTTGTGGCCGCAGTCTTCGGGACTGATGGAGATCCGCGGCAACGCCATCAACGTGGAGAAAACCTTTGCCGAGCGCGCGCTGGGCAAGGACTACTTCCTTGTGACGACTTTCAGCCAACTCGATAAACAACCCGACTTAAAAAAGATCCTCGACGGCTATCCCATCGCCGCGCAGGGAGACGGGTTTGTGCTGTACGATTTAAGACCATGACCCTCGTCTCCATCGTTATTCCCTCCTTTAACCAAGTCTCTTATCTGGAGACGACTCTCCTCTCCGTGCTGGGACAGGATTATCCGCGCGTCGAGACCATCGTCATGGACGGCGGCTCGACCGACGGCTCGGTAGACGTCATCCGCTCCTACGAAAAACGGCTCGCGTACTGGGTCAGCGAAAAGGACGCGGGTCAGGCCGACGCCATCAACAAGGGGATGGCGCGCGCCCGGGGCGAGATCGTCGCCTGGCTCAACTCGGACGATTACTACCTGCCCGGCGCGGTCCGCGCCGCGCTGCGCGCCTTCGAGCGGAATCCCGACGCGCTCCTCGTTTACGGAAACATGCTCGCCGTGGATGAGCGCGGCCAGACCATCAACTCGTTTCGGTTCAAACAACTCACGTTCGAAGACCTGCTCTCGTTCCAGATCATCGGACAGCCTGCGGTCTTCATGCGCCGCGCCGCGTTCGAACGGGCGGGCGGACTCGACCTTTCCTATCATTTTCTGCTCGACCATCATCTCTGGATCCGCATCGCCGCGCAGGGACGGATACTCCACGTCCCGCAGACGTGGGCCGCGGCGCGCTATCACGCCGAAGCGAAGAACCGCGCCCGCGCCTCCGAGTTTGGGAGCGAGGCCTTTCGCATTTTGAATGAAGTGGAGCGGGACGCCAATCTTGCCTCCGCTTTCGCGAACATCAAACGCCGCGCCCGCGCCTCCGCGCACCGCGTCGACGCGCGCTACCTCCTCGACGGAGACCGTCCGTCCGCCAGTCTCGCGGCGTGGACGCGGGCGTTCTTCATCTATCCGCCCGTCGCGCTTGCCCGTCTTAACCTGCTCGGCTCCGCGCTGTTGAATTTGGTCGGCCTGGGGAAATTGCGCGAGGCAACTTTGGAAAAACGAAAATCGAGATTTTCACGCGCAAAAGACGTGAAATAACGCGGGAGCGCCATCGGTCGGTCTTGGCGCGGCCAGCGTCGCGGCGGTCATTTCATCCATCTTCGCCGCGCCCAAATGATGGGGACGACCACGATCAGGACGATAACGATGCCTATCAGCAGGATCTCCTCGGTGGTACCGGGGACGGTTTCGCCTTCCTGGAACAGGCTGGTCAGCGCAAGCGGGCGGCCAGGGACGGCGGACAGGTCGAAGTTCAGAGAAGAGGCGAGCGGGAGCAGGGAAGGCATATCCGTATCCATCAGATCGTTTTGAAATGTGACTTTTATCGCTACAACTCGGACAAAATACATTATAATCGGTTTAGTTTTTCCGGAAGCAGGATCCTGCGTTAATGGCGTTTTCTGGTCTTATTCGTTCCGATTCTGTTTTCGGGGTGTCAAGAATGTCGCTATCATTCGGTGACGTCGAAAACACTGCAAAGTCTCCGCCCGCGGAGACTTTGCAATTACACCAACTCAGGAGATGTTATGATCCAGAAGGTTTTTAAATGGTTCGTATCGCCGCTGGGTCGGGTGGCGCTGGTGATCATTGGAGTAGGGGCGCTGAGCGCGGCGATGTGGGGAATTAACTATGTCCAGAGACCGCCCGCGCAGCCGATCCAATTCCCGCACAAACGCCACGTCGACAATCAGATCCAATGCCTCTACTGCCATCCCGGCGCGGCGAGTGGACCTTCCTCAGGCCTGCCCACGACCAACAAATGCTGGGGATGCCACCAGCAACTGGCGATTACAACCACCAGCGCGCTTTTGCCGCCGCTGGTTGCCGCCGTCCAAAACGGCGCTTCCCTGAACTGGGTTCCGGTGGCGCAAGTTCCCGATTTCGTTCAATACAACCACCGTCCGCACATCGCGGCCGGGTTGAACTGCGAAAATTGTCACGGCGACGTGGCTTCCCTGACCCTGCCTTATGAAAACCCGCAAGTGATGAACATGGGCTGGTGCATTGCTTGTCACCGGGAAAAATCGGCCGGCAATCCCGAACTCGAGAAGAAACTGCTCGACTGCGGGACCTGTCATTATTAGACCGGCGAAAGGATAAACGCATGACTAAAAACATTTCCCGGCGCGATTTTCTAAAACTGGCAGGAGCGGGCGCGGCGGCCACCGCCGTCCTGACCGGCTGCGGACCCGCCTCCAAATATGTGACGCGCCAGCCGTACTATCAGATGCCCGAATATACCTACAACGGCGAGAGCTCGTATTACGCCACTGCCTGCCGCGAATGCGCCGCCGCCTGCGGCCTCGTTGTCCGCACCTTCCAGGGGCGCGCCATCAAAGTGGAGGGGAACGCGGCCAACCCCGTCAACCTCGGCAAGACCTGCGCCCGCGGCCAGACCACCCTGCAGGGACTTTACAACCCCGACCGCGTCGCCGCGCCGACCCGACAGGGGCGCGCGAAAAACCTCAGCAGCGACGCGCTGACCTGGGACGAGGCTGTCGCCGTCGTCGCCGACGCGCTCCAGAAATACCAGCCGTCTGAGATCGCCTTCCTGATGGGTACCGCTCCCGATCATCTCTTCGATCTCGCCGCCGAACTCGCCAACAGCATGGGCGCGCCGGCTCCGATCCGTTTTGGCGCGCTCAGCATGTTCGAGGGCCGCGCCACGCTCGCGCAGGCCGCGCGGCTCATGTTCGGCCAGCCCGCGCTGCCCTTCTTCGATCTCGCCAGCGCCGACGCGGTCGTCTCCTTTGGCGCCAACTTCCTCGAGACCTGGATCTCGCCCGTCGCGTACACGCGCGGATATTCCACGATGCGCAAGGGACGGAACGGCAAGCGCGGCTACTTTGCCCAATTTGAGCCGCGGATGTCGCAGACCGGCGCGACAGCCGACCGCTGGGTCGCGCTTCGCCCCGGGACCGAGGGACTGGTTGTCCTCGCCCTCGGCCGGCTCGCGGCCGAAGCGCGCGGCGGGGCCATCCCCGCGGCCTTTGCCTCCGTGGTCGCGGCCGACGCCGCGGAAAAGGCCGGCGTGGAGCTCGCGGCCCTGCAGGCCGTCGCGGCCGAGATCGCGAAGGCGGCTTCCCCGCTCGCCGTCGTGGGCGGGGCCGCGCTCGCGCACACCAACGGCATGGACACCGCCCAGGCGGTCTACGCTTTTAACGCGGCCTTCTCCGCCTCGTTCTTCCTCTCCCCGCTCGCCCCCGGCGAAGACGCATACCACCGTCCCGCCTCGGCGCAGGAAATGGCGGAGTTCGTCCGAAAACTGGAGGCGGGCTCGGTGAAGGCGCTGTTCATCCACGGCGTAAATCCCGCCTTTGAATTGCCCAGGTCGCTCGGCTTCGAAGCGGCTCTCCAGAAGGTGGAAACGGTCGTCTCGTTCGCCACCTTCCCCGATGAGACCGCCCTGCTCGCCGATTACATCTTCCCCGACCATCAGGCCCTCGAAAGTTTCGGCTATCAGCGCGCCTACACCGGCGCGGGCGCTTCCGTCCTTTCGGGGATGCAGCCCGTCGTCTCTCCCTTCGTGGACACCAGGGCCACCGCCGACGTCCTGCTTGCGGCCGCGGCCCAGACGAAAAACGCCCTCCCGTACGCGGACGAGTATGCCTTCATTCAGGGCCGGCTCCAGCAGTTCCTTCCCGTGACGGACGGATCGTTTGCCGCCCCCGACATCAACGCTTTCATGGCTTACTTCCAGCAGCATGGCGGCTGGTGGAAAGCGGCGGAGCTCGTCGCGCCGAGCGCCTCCGGCAGCGCGGCGACCGCCTCCGCAGCCGAGTTCGAGGCGGGCGACTTCTTCCTCGTCCCGTTCGTCTCGCCGACGCTGGGCGAGGCGGGCGCGAACAAACCCTGGCTTCAGGAAGTCCCCGACCCGACGACCACCGTCATGTGGAACACATGGGTGGAGATGAACCCGAAGACCGCCGCCGAGTTGGGCATCGAAGACGACGACGTGATCAGGGTCGTCAGCGCGGCCGGGGCGGTGGAGGTCCCCGTGTATTTGTACCCGGCCATCCGTACGGATACGATCGCCATTCCGTTCGGGCAGGGACATACCGCCTACGGTCAGTTCGCGGCCGGGCGCGGAGTCAATCCCGCCGACCTGTTCGGCGCGAAGTTCAACGCCGCGGGCGACCTTGCGTATGCGGGGATCAAAGTCCGTATCGAGAGAACGGGCAGGAAGCAACCCCTTTCCCGCCTGGAAAGCAGGATCGGCGTTTATGGCGAAGGCATGGGCGAATAAGAGGAGCAAATGATGATTGATTTGAATATCGTCGGCGCGAAAGGCGCCATCGCGGAAGAAGCCGAGGGCAAATGGGGCATGGTCATAGACCAGGACCTTTGCACCGGCTGCCAGGCCTGCGTGGCGGCCTGCGCTATGGAGAATAACATCGCCTTTGTGGGCGAGGAGGATTCAGGCTATGGGCGCTCCATGCACTGGATCCGTATCGAGCGCTTCTGGGAGGGCGAATATCCCAACGTGAAGATGACGCGCTACCAGCCCATGATGTGCCAGCAGTGCGGTCACGCTCCCTGCGAGCCGGTCTGCCCGGCGTTCGCCACCGTCCATTCGCAGTCCCAGCAGGTCAACCTGCAGGTGTACAACCGCTGCGTCGGCACGCGCTATTGCGCCAACAACTGCCCGTACCAGGTCCGTTCCTTCAACTGGCGAGATTACGCCGACGAGCGCATAAACGCCGCCATCCGCACGTTGAAGAACCAATATAACCCCGACGTGACCGTGCGCCGCCGCGGCATCATGGAAAAATGCACGTTCTGCATCCAGCGCATCCACAAGGCGGAGGACAAGGCCAAGTCGGAGGGACGCGAAGTCGTCGACGGCGAATTCACCACCGCCTGCGCGCAGGCCTGCCCCGCGGACGCGATCGTCTTCGGGCGCATCGACAACCCCGAAAGCCTGGTCGCGCAGCTGACGCGTCAGAGAGACGGCGTCCGCCATCTTGAAGAACTTGGCACGCTTCCGCGTGTGACCTATTTTGCAGGAGGGCAGTGATGTCCGACACACAACCGCATCTCACCCATGCCCAGGAGCATGAGGCCAAACTCCGCGAAGAACATTTGATGCTCGACCCGCTGCCGCGCGGCCGGATGAACGAAATGGTGATGGAGTCTATGCGCGCCACCACCTGGAAATTCTGGCTCGTGTTCGCGATCCTCAGCGTCATCGTCGCCTGGGGCCTGTTCTATTCGTGGGGAAAAATGATCCTGGAAGGCCTCGGCATCGCGGGCGTCAACCGGCCGTCTTACTGGGGCATCTTCCTCGTCAATACCGTGTTCTGGATCGGCATCAGCCATGCCGGCACCTTCATCTCGGCCATCCTGCGCGTGTTCAAAGCCGAGTACCGCCGCCCGTTCACGCGCGCCGCGGAATTGATGACGACCTTCGGCCTCGTCCAGGCTGGCTTCAGTATCTTCATGCACATGGGACGCGTCTGGCTTTCGTACTGGCTGTTCCCCTATCCCAACCAGCGCGGACTGTGGCCGAACTTCCATTCGCCGCTTTCGTGGGATCTGCTGGCAATCACCACCTACCTGCTGGCCTCCACGATGTACCTCTTCCTGCCGCTCATCCCCGACCTGGCGATGGCGCGCGACCGCTCCACCGGCTGGCACAAGACCCTCTACAAGATCCTGGCGCTCGGCTTTCGCGGCACAGAAGGCGAATGGGCCCACCTGCGCAACGCCATGAACATTTTCGCGTGGGCGATCATCCCGGTCATGTTTTCCGTCCACACCATCGTTTCGTGGGACTTCGCCGCGGCCACCCGCCCCGGCTGGAGTTCCACCATCTTCGGCCCCTACTTTGTCGTCGGCGCGCTGCATTCCGGCATGGGCGCGGTTGTAATGGTGCTGGCCGTGGTGCGCGGGACGATGAAACACATGAAATACTTCATTCGCCCCGAGCATTTCGAAGCCATCGGCAAACTCATGCTCATCATCTCCATGACCTGGGTGTACTTCTTCTTCAACGACTACATCGTGCAGTGGTACGGCGGCGACAAGTGGACGCAGCAACTGCTCCACTTCCACGAAGCCGGCCCCATGGGCTGGATGTGGTTCGGCATGTTGTTCTTCAACATGATCCTCCCCTGGGCCGTGTTGTGGAATCGCAAATGGCGTTCCACGCCGTGGCTCCTCTTTGTGACCGGGCTTGGCATCAATGTCGGCATGTGGTTCGAACGTTACATCATCATCCCCGTTTCGCTCACCATCAACCGTATGCCGTTCACCTGGCGTATGTATCAACCGGGCGTCGAAATCCCCCTGGGCATCGGGACGCTGGCGTTCTTCATCCTGCTCTACATGGCGGCTTCCAAGCTGATCCCGCTTGTCCCGGTTTGGGAAGTGCAGGAAGGCCAGATGGCCCACTCGTTCAAGACGTACGGACGCGAGACGGTAGTGACCGTCAGCGAGTTGGAATAGGAGGCGCGACATGTCCGATAACCCTGCCATCCTGGCGATCTTCGCGGACCTCGACCCGGCCGCGGACGCCATCGAGCAACTCCGCCGTCTCGGCATTCACGACAACCACATGAACGTCATCTCCGGCGTACCCATCACCGAGGCCATGCTGGGCCGCCCAAACCAGTGGACGAACGTTCCGCGCCTGGCCCTGGGCGGCGCGGGCCTCGGAATGCTGACCGGCATCTTCCTGGCCTTCGTATCGCCCGTCATGTACAGCATCCAGGTGGGGCGGCAGCCGTTCACGCCCGTCCCGCCGTCGCTCATCGTCATTTTCGAAATGACCATGCTATTCATGCTGCTGGCCACCTTCCTCGGCGTCTTCCTCGACAGTTTCTTTCCCAACTACCGCCCGATGCACTACGTTCCCGAGGTCAGCGACGGAAAGATCGCCATCCTCGTTGAATGCCCTCAGGAAGAGGGCGCCGCAATCAAAGAAGCCTTAAAGAAAATGGGCGCCGAATCCGTGCAGGAAGCGGAGGCGCAACACCTATGAGACTCTTCAAACAACTCTTGATCGTCTTTATCGCCCTGGCGTTGCTGGCCGGCGCGTTGATGGTGTTCTCCTACGACATCATCAAGATCCAGTGGGTCGGCTTCATGGGCTTGCAGCCTTCCTTTGGCAACATGGAAGAGCCGCTGCCCGTCCCGGCCCGTTCGATCCCCGTGGACGGACCCGCCTACATCCCCGGCGGGATCGCGCCTGAAAACCCGGTCCCGGCAGACGCCGTCTCCCTTGCCCGCGGGGCGGCGCTCTACGCCATTCACTGCCAAATGTGTCACGGCGTGGATCACGACGGGCGCGGCCCGGTGGGCAACCTGTTCCAGACCACACGTCCCGCCGACTTGAACAGCGTACTCGTCCAGTCGTTGAGCGACGGCGGAATTTTCCTGGTCATCTCGAACGGCTTCAACCTGATGCCCGCGCTCAATGAAAATCTGACCGTGCGCGAACGCTGGGACCTGGTCAACTTCGTGCGCTCGTTGACCGTCCCCGCGCCGTAAGGAGGAAACGTGGAAGACTTCAAGAAAATCATCTACGCCGTTCTGGCGGGCTTTGCCGTGTTGATGGTGGTCTGGCTGGGATTCCTTTTCTTCAGCGCCTGCGGATTCGACTTTGCCTGCCGCCGCGCGGCGGCGCTTCCCGCTATGACGCCCATCCCCACCCTGATCCCGGCTACGCTTCCCGCGCCCACGCGGTACGTCGCCCCGGCCGGCGCGGCCGTGCCGGCCGCGACCCGCACGCCGTCCCCCGACGGCGTGCGCCGTCCATCCAATTCCGGCGATTCCGGCCCGGCTCTCGATCTCACCGGCGACGCCGCCGCGGGCGAGACGATCTTTGCCGCGAATTGCGCGGCCTGTCACGGCGCTCAAGGCAAGGGCGGAGTGGCCGATCCCGGCTCGGCAACCGGCGTAGTCCCGGCCCTGAATCCGGTTGAAGCGTTCCTCAAAAACTCGGACGTGAAAATTTTCGCCTACAACCTTGACCTGTTCATTGAACACGGCTCTACGCCTGAGGGACCGAGCCCGGTCTTCAAGATGCCCGCCTGGGGCAGTTCGAACGCGTTGACGCCGCAGCAGATCGCGGACGTGATCGCCTACCTGATCAGCCTGAACCCATAACGGTCAACGTAAAGAGACCTGGTTTCCAAAGAGACCAGGTCTCTTTTTATACGCAGAAATCCGCTTCCTCTTCAAGAAAACGGATTTCCGGTAGATCACGAAAACTACGCGTAACTTGCGCTCTCTAGCGTAAACCTGGCGGTAGAGACCGCCCATGGCGTTTTCGTGAAGTACTGATTTTTGGCGGAGAGGGCGGGATTCGAATATCATCTCCCAATGGAGGCCTCGAACCTTCGATAAAAAAAGCCCCTCATTGCAAGGGGCTTTGGATTGGCGGAGAGGGCGGGATTCGAATATCATCTCCCAATGGAGGCCTCGAACCTTCGATAAAAAAAGCCCCTCGTTGCAAGGGGCTTTGGATTGGCGGAGAGGGCGGGATTCGAATATCATCTCCCAATGGAGGCCTCGAACCTTCGATAAAAAAAGCCCCTCGTTGCAAGGGGCTTTGGATTGGCGGAGAGGGCGGGATTCGAACCCGCGAACCTTTGTGGGTTACACGCTTTCCAAGCGTGCGCGCTAAGCCAGACTACGCGACCTCTCCAAGTCAAGCGGGCAGATTATAGCCGAAGCGCTTTTTTTGGGCAAGTCATTTTTCAGACCGCGTCGTCTCAACGCGGGGATGTCGACTCACTGGAAATTTTCGTCCGTGCCTCCGGCTTCAAGGATTCGGTTTTGCAAATCCCACAGGCGGCGATACAGGCCCGCGCGCGCCAGCAGCTCGGCGTGCGTCCCGCGTTCCACGATGCGGCCGCGGTCCATCACGAGGATCTCGTCCACGTTTTCCAGTCCCGCCAGCCGGTGGGTGATGAGCAGCGACGTCTTACGCTTCATCAGGCCGAACAGGGTTTCCAGCGCTTGCTTCTCGGTGAGCGGGTCGAGGTTGGCGGTGGGCTCGTCCAAAATGAGGATGGGCGCGTCTTTGATGAGCGCCCGCGCAATCGCCAGTCGCTGACGTTCCCCGCCTGAGAGTCGCAGTCCCTGCTCGCCGATGAAGGTGTCGTATCCCTTCGGCAGGCGCAGGATGAAATCGTGGATCTGCGCGGAGCGCGCCGCGGCCTCGATCTCCTCCTGCGTGACTCTGCGGCGCGCGAATCGCAGATTCTCGCGGACGGACGCGTTGAAGAAATACGTGTTCTGCGAGACCAGTCCGATTCTCGCGCGGACCTCGTCCGGGTCCAGGCCATGCAGCGATTCTCCGTCCAGGCGGATTTCGCCCGAGTCGTACTCCCAGAATCTCAACAGCAAATTGGCGAGCGTACTCTTCCCCGCGCCGCTCGGCCCGACGATGGCGACCGAAGCCCCGGGTTGAAGATTGAAGGTCACGCGGTCGAGGGCGGGAGTGGCAGCGTTGGGGTAGGCAAAGGTGAGATCGGTAATTTGCAATTGATAATTGGCGACTGGTAACTGCTCACTGGTCACTGATGACTGTTCACTGATCACTGGCTCCGTGTCCACCACTTCAAACAACCTCCTCGCCGCCTCGCGTGCGGAGTTCCACATCTGCGCGGCGAGGGGAAGCGGGGTGACGGCTTCGAAGGCGGCGAAGGTCAGCAGCGCGAGGGACGATAGCATGGGCCCCGCCAACTCGCCCGAATTGACTAGCGGGATGCACAGGTAAAGTACCGTCCACATGCCGAGGTTGGTCAGCAAAGTGGACAGGCCAGAGTGGAGGCCGGTCACGCGCGCCATGCGGCGTTGGGCCTCGCCGTAGTCGTCCCCAGCGGCGGCGATCTGTTTCAGGCGTTCGGCGCCGCGGCCGTAGGCAAGCAGGTCGGCCATGCCCTGGATGCCGTCCACGAGGCGGGTGTGGAGGTCGGCGCGCAGGCGGACGGTCCGCGCGGCGGGACGGCGGCTGAGCGTCTGCGCGAGGAGGGGCAGGAGCAGGCCGAGGGCGAGGAAAAAGGTCAGGAAGACGGGAGCCAGCGCGGGGTAGAAAGAGGCGAGGAAGATCGAGGTGAAGAGTCCCACGAGGACGGCCGTCAACGGCGGGGAGACGACGCGCACGTAGAAGTGTTCCAGCGTCTCCACGTCGCCGACGATGCGCGCCAGCAGGTCGCCCGCGCGGAATTCCATCAGGCGGGCGGGGGCGAGGGGTTCGAGGCGTTCGTAGAACCAGACGCGCAGGCGGGAGAGCAGGCGGAAGGTGACGTCGTGCGAGACGAGGCGTTCGGCGTAACGCAGGAGGCCGCGGGCGATGCCGAAGAAGCGCGTCCCGACTACCGCTACACCGAGGTCCGCGACGGACGCGGCGACGGCGGCGGTGGAGATGAGCCAGGCGGAGGCGCCCATGAGCGCCACGCTCGCGCCGATGGTCCCCGCGCCGAGGAGGACCGAGAGCGCGACGAGACGCCAGTTGCCGTTGAGGAAGGAGAGCAGGCGGGGGAGGGGGGATGGGGGAGGGGGGACGGATGACGGGTGATGGGGGACGGATGACGGATGACGGGTTGGAGATTGGTAATTGGAGATTGGTAATTGGAGATTGGCGGTTGGAGATTGGATGTTGGTAATTGGAGATTGGGGGTTGGAGGGTTGTTGTGGTGTTGGCGGCGGAAGGTTTTCAACTTGCAACTCGGTACTTGCAACCTGCGACTCGTATGTCTTTACCATGCTGGCATACAGGCCGTTTTGCGCGAGGAGTTCGCGGTGAGTCCCTTGCTCGACGATCCTGCCCTGATCGAGGACGACGATGTGGTCGGATTGGAAGATGGTGTTGAGACGGTGCGCGATGACGAGGACGGCGCGTCCCTCCATCAACTGCCGCGTGGACTCTTCGAGCAGGGCTTCGGTCTCTGGGTCGAGACTGGAGGTGGGTTCGTCGAGGATGAGCAGCGGCGCGTCTTTAAGGAAGGCGCGGGCGAGGGCGAGACGCTGCGCCTGTCCGCTGGAGAGACGCGCGCCGCCTTCGCCGACGACGGTCTCGTATTTTTCGGGAAGCGTCTCGACGAAATCGTGCAGGCGCGCGGCCCGCGCAGCCGCGGTCACTTCGGCATCGGTCGCGTCCGCTTTTCCGAGGCGGATGTTGGCGGCGAGGGTGTCGTGGAAAATGTACGGGCGTTGGGGGACCCAGGAGATGGATATTGGTATGTGGCGATTGGTAATTGGAGATTGATGGTTGGCGGTGATGTTGCCCGATGTCGGTTGAATAAAACCGAGCATTAAATTGACCAGCGTGGATTTCCCCGCGCCGGTCCTGCCGACGAGGGCGACGCGCTGTCCGTGTTTGATGGTGAGGTTGATGTTCTCCAGCGCGGGCGTGGATTCGCCGGGGTAAGTATAAGAGAGATTGGATAAATAGAGGGTAGAGAATGGCGAGCCGTTGGAAGAAGTTTGACTGCTCTCTATTCTCTGTTCTCTGCTCTCTGTATCCAAAATCTCATAGATCCGCTTCGCGGCGGTCGTGCCGTTCATCCCCGCGTGGAAGCGGGCGCCGAGGGCGCGCAGGGGCATGTAAAATTCGGGAGCCAGCACCAGCAGGAAGAGCGCGGGCTGGAACTCCATGCGGTGGTACAGCAGGCGGAAACCGATCTCGACGGCGATGATGGCGACGCTGAGCGTGGACAGCAGTTCGAGCGCCAGCGCGGACAGGAAGGTGATCCGCAGGACCTGCAAGGTCGCGTCGCGGAACTGGTCGCTGACGCGCGCGATGGTCTTCGTCTGCGCTTTGGATTGGCCGAAGAGTTTGAGCGTGGTCAGTCCCTGAAGGCTGTCAAGAAAGTGCGCGCTGAGCAGGCGCAGAGTCTCGTATTGGCGCTTAGTGACGATCTCCGCGCCCTTGCCGATCATGATCATGAAGAACGGGATCAACGGCGCGGTGACGAGGAAAACGATTCCAGAAAGCAGGTCAATAGGGAAGACGAAAACGAGGATGGAGATCGGGACGAGCGCGGCGATGACGAGTTGCGGCAGGTACTGACTGAAGTACGCGTCCAGCGCTTCGATCCCCTCGACGGCGGCCGCGGTCAGCTCGCCCGTGCGTTGTCCGCGCGCGTAGGCGGGACCCAGGCGGAGGATGTGCGCGAAGAGACGCTGGCGCAGGTCGGTTTTGACGCGCACCGCGACCGCGTTGGCGGAGACCTCGCTGAGCCACGTCAACAGGGCGCGGCCGCCGATGACAACGAGGATCAGCGTCAGCGGATTCAGCGCCTGCGCGAGCGACTGTCCCCGCAGGAAGACGCCGTCCACGACGCGGCTGAGGAGCCAGGCCTGTCCGATGGTCAGCCATCCGGCCAGAAGTCCAGAGAGGATCGTGGAGAGGAGGGGGAAACGCGCGTCGCGGGTGAGGGAGAGGAGTCGGCGGTGCATGAGGGCAGGTGTCAGGCGGCGGTCAACGCGCGGCCGCGGTTTTTATCCGGTCTGCGCCAGCGCGACCGCGCCGAGACTGCCCGAAAGATGTCCCAGCGCGGGCGGGACGATGTAGCCGTCCACGTCCGCCAGGACGTTGGGATGGACGACGTAGCCGTTGAGAAGCGCCTGGACGTTGCGCCGAATCTTCGGGAAGAGATATTCCCTGCGCATCACGCCGCCGCCGAGGACGATCCGCTTTGGAGACAGGGTCAGGATGTAGTTGACCAGCGCGGCGGCGACGTATTCGGCTTCCACGTCCCAGAAGGGATCGTCGTCGGGGATCGCTTCGCCGCGCGACCCGAAGCGGGCCTGGATTGCGGGGCCGTTGGCGAGGCCCTCGAAGCAATCTCTGTGGAAGGGACAGTTGCCGGGAAAGGGATCCCGCGCGCGGTCGTGGGGGATGCGGATGTGTCCCATCTCGGGGGCGAGCATCCCCGCGAGCGGACGTCCGTTCAGGATGTATCCGCCGCCGATCCCCGTCCCGATGGTGAGATAGAGCGACGGGTCGCAGCCCCGGTTCGCGCCCCATTTGAATTCGCCCAGCGCCGCGCCGTTGACGTCGTTGTCGAACGCGATCTCGACGCGCAGCGCGCGCTGGATGACGCCGCGCACATCCGTGTTGCTCCAATGGGGTTTCGGCGTCGAAGTGATGTGGCCGTATGTGGGCGAGTCGGGATTCAGGTCAACGGGGCCGAAGCAGGCGACGCCGATGGAGTCGACCTGCCGCGCGGCAACGAAGGGTTGGAAAAATTCGACGGTCTTTCGCAGCGTTTCTTCGGGCGTGGTAGTGGGGATGCGCGCCTGCTCGACGATGCGGTCGGGGCCGCTGGCGACGATACAGATGAACTTTGTCCCGCCCGCTTCGATCCCGCCGAAAAGCTGGGACATTATTTCACCCTCAGTAAAACCTTCCCCTCCCGCCATAATTCTTCCAGCCGATAGTAATCGCGCTGGTCGGGCGAGAAGAGATGGACGACCACGTCGCCGAAGTCCACCACCAGCCAGCCGTGTTGGGCTTCGCCTTCGATGCGGCCTTTTCTCTTTTGTTTGCCTTTGAACGTCTCCACTACCGATTTGGCGAGCGCGTCCAACATGCGGTCGCTGGAGCCGGTGCAAAGCACGAAGTAGTCGGTGAAGGAGGCGACATCCTTGAGGTCGATCAAGAGGATGTCTTCGCCTTTTTTGTCTTCAAGCGCGGTTACGATGGAACGGGCAAGGTCGAGTGCGTTCAGTGAGTCACCTCATGTAGAAATGTGGTATGTGGATTATACAGACTTTCACGGATTCTCGCGGATGGAGCCATTAAAAATCCGAGTCCGAACGGAACGAAAACGCTGATCGTCTACGCGCCGGTTTTCAGCGGGGCGGAGAACAGGCGGGTATATTCCGCGCCCGAGGGTTTTAGGTCGCTTTTGAACAGGTGGACGGCGGTCACGTCGGCGCGGCCGAGCGGGCCGAGACGCGTCTCTTCGAGCGCGGCGTGAACCTTTTGCCGGTCGCCCGCGGAGACGGGTTGTTTGACGCGGCCGATCGTCAGGTGCGGCGAGAAGGGACGTTCCTCCGCTTCGCAGCCGAGGCGCGCCGCGGCAGATTCCAGCCCGCGCTGGAGGGAGGTCAACGCGGCCGGGGCGTGGATTCCGATCCAGATCACGCGCGCCCGCCGCGGGGTCGGGAAGGAGCCGAGTCCGCCGACTTCCATCGAGAAGGGCGCGCAGGCCGCCGCCTCGGCGGTCGTCATCTGCGCGAGCGCGTCCAACTGCGCGGGCGAGACGTCCCCGATGAATTTCAGGGTCAGGTGCATGTTTTCGACGGGGACCCAGCGGACGAGGCCGCGCCCGAGCGCGGCGCGCAGGGACTCGGTTTGGGCGTGAATCGCTTGTCGGATCGGGAGGGGGATTTCAATCGCAATGAAGACGCGCGACGGTGTCATATCAGGCGGCGACCAGGCTTTCGACTGCCTGTTTCAATTCGAGATAGCCGACGGGCTTGGCGAGGTAGAGCGAGGCGCCCGCGTCCATGCCGGCGCGGATGTCGCCGGGCATGCTTTTGGCCGAGACGACGATGACGGGGATGTTCATCAGGTCGGGTTCGCGGCGCATGAACTTTAACACTTCCAGCCCCGACACGTCGGGCATCATCACGTCGAGGATCACGATGTCGGGCTTCTCCTGCGCGATGACGCTGATGGCGGGAGCGCTGCTGAACATTTTGATCACGCGGAAGCCGTTGACGCGCATCATCTCCGCGAAGAGTTCGGCGGCGTCGGGTTCGTCTTCCACGACCAGGACGGTTTTTTGCGGGGATGTCATCATCTTCAAAAATAGCATAAGATGAAGGAAAAGGCAAGGGGTCGTAAGGATTGACGGATTTGGACGGTCTACTGTCTGGAGGATCTATGACCGAACTTGAAAATTTCCGCGCCGAAAAGGACGATTTCTTCGCGAGCCATCCGCACAGCCCGCTGACCTCGCTTCAAAAACAGACCTTCGACGGTCTCCGTTATTTTGACGAGAATCCCGCGCTTCGATTCGAGATCGCGGCGACGCCGTTCCCGAAGCCCGAGGAGATCGCGATCCAGACTTCGACGGGGGAGACGCGCGTCTATACGCGTTTTGCCCGCTTCAAATTTAATGTAGACGGGCAGGAGGCCGAACTGACCATCTACGAGACCGAGAACGGATTCTTCCTGCCTTTCGTGGATTCCCTGGCCGGGACGGAGACCTATCCCGCGGGCCGCTATCTCGACCTTGAGCCTTTGCCTGGCAACCGCTTCCTCGTGGACTTCAACCTGGCCTACAATCCTTACTGCGCCTACAACGAAAGGTGGTCCTGCCCGCTGACGCCGTTCGAGAACCGGCTGAAGGTCCCCATCCGGGCGGGGGAGAAGATCTTCCACAGTTAAATCAAAAAGGCCAGGTTTCGCGAGGAACCTGGCCTTTCGTTTACGCTTCCGGCGCTTCGCTGGCTTTTATCAGCGCTTCCAGCAGCGCTTCGTATTCGTCGCAGCAGTCTGTGCAGGTTTCAAGGTGGTCGTGGACGAGCGGCATGAGCCGCGCCGCGTCCTCTTTGTGGATCTCGATCTCAGCGTATTGGTCGAGCGCGTCGAAGACCTGCTCGCAGTCCATCTCGCAGTTTTCGAGATAGCGGATCAGGCCCGCGATGGTCGCGTCCGACAATTCCGCGTCGGCGTGTTTCCCGCGTCCAAGTTGGGTAAGCCAGTCTTTCAGTCTCATTTTTACCTTCCGGGTTGACGATGGACGGGAAAAAATTCTTACCCTTGCTCGAAGGCGGTCAAGACTTCCTGCGCGGACAGGCCTTCCAGCGACAAGCGCCGTTTCAGGCGGACGCGGGCGTCGTGCAGGAGTTTGTAGAGGGCGTTGCGGTTGGTCTTGAGCTTGCGGGCGGCCTCGTCCATGGGGATGTTCTGCACGGAGAGCAGCAGGAGGGCTTCGCGTTGGCGGTCGGTCAATTCCTCGGCGATGATGCGGCGGACGCGCGTCATCATGTCGGCGCGTTCGACGAAGGTTTCAGGTCCCGCGCCAGGGTCCGCCAGCAGGGATTCGGGCGCAGTCGCCTCCTCGTTGTCCACCAGTTCGTCCAGCGAGGAGTCCCGCCAGCGTTTGCGCCGCAATTCCGACAGCGCGATGCGGATGGCGATCTTGTGCGCCCAGGTGGTGAATTGACTGCGTCCCTCGAAGGTGTGCAGGCGGTCGAGGATGCGGAGCAGGGCTTCCTGCGTCACTTCCTCCACGAGGAATTCAAATTGCGGTTCGGAGGGGGAGACCCAGCGCGAGAGCGCGTAGGGCAGGCCTTTGGCGATAACGGCGCGCAGGTCCTCCAGCGCGGCGCTGCGCGGGAGGCCGTCCGATTGCAGGTCTGCGAGCCATTCTTCGTTGGTTCGGGTAGGCATGGGCGGGATTATAACCAAAAACCAGGCTTCGTCTGAAACCTGGTCTTTCGTGGTGGGCGCGAAGGGACTCGAACCCCTGACCTCATCAATGTGAATGATGCGCTCTAACCAGCTGAGCTACGCGCCCGGGACGAGGCGCATTATAGCCGATGCGTTTCTCTTTGACAAGCCGCGATCTTGCGGCGGCTCGCGGGGCGCATCTGATAAAATCAGGATATGTCAACTCGCGCGCAGAAAGAATTTCGGAATATTTTCGCGGCCGCGCCGGGGATCGTCGTCCGCGCGCCGGGACGGGTGAACCTGATCGGCGAGCATACGGACTACAACGAGGGATTCGTCCTGCCGATGGCGATCGACCGCGCGGTGTGGATCGCGCTTCGGCCTCGCGCCGACCGCCGCGTCGTCGTCCACGCGCTGGATTTGGAGAAGCGCGGCGAATTCGACCTCGACGCGCTCGAACGCGGGACGGGCTGGCTGGAGTATCTCAAAGGCGTCGCGCACGAATTGCAGGCCGCCGATTACCGCTTGCGCGGCTGGGAGGGAGTTCTGGCGGGCGACGTGCCGCGCGGCGCGGGTCTCTCCTCGTCCGCGGCGGTGGAGGTGGCGACGGCGCGCGCTTTTGCCGCGGCGAGCGGTTTCGAGTGGGACGAGGTGCGCGTAGCCAGGACAGGGCAACGAGCCGAGAACAACTGGCTGGGCGTCAACTCCGGGATCATGGATCAGGCCGTCAGCGCGGCGGCGAAGGCAGGACACGCGTTCTTCCTCGATTGCCGGTCGCTGGAATATCGTCACATCTCCCTGCCGAAGGAGATCGCGGTGGCAGTGATGGACACGTCCACGCGGCGCGGGCTGGTGGATTCGGCCTACAACGAGCGGCGCGAACAGTGCGAGAGGGCGGCGCGCTTCTTCGGGGTCGGCGCTTTGCGGGATGTGAGCGCGGAGAAATTCGAGACGGCGAGGCGGGAGAAGACAGGCGGATTGGACGAACTGGCCTGGAAGCGGGCGCGGCATATCGTGACGGAAAATTTGCGCGTGCTGGACGCGGCGGAGGCGATGCGCGCCGGCGACGTCGCCGCGCTGGGACGGTTATTTAACGAGAGTCACGCCAGCCTGCGCGACGATTTCGAAGTCACGAACGACGCGTTGAATTGGATCGTGGAGGCCGCGCAGGCGCGTCCCGAATGTCTCGGCGCGAGGATGACAGGCGCGGGGTTCGGCGGATGCGCGGTCGCGCTCGCGCGGAGGGATTCGGTCGAAGCCTTCGCGCAAGCCGTCGGAGCGGAATACCGCCGAAAGTCAGGGCTGGAAGCGAAGATCTACGTCTGCGAGGCGAGCGAGGGGGCCAGCGTCGTTTGAATCAAAAAACCAGGTTTCCCGCAGAAACCTGGTTTTTGTGTTAATGGGTGGCGAACGTCGCTTGGGCGGTCATTCCCCATAACAACCCGGTTGGCTGATCGTCAAATGCCAGGGTGACTTTGAACACCACGTCGCCGCCGAGGGTGTCGGCGCGCGGCGCGATGGCGACGACGCGCGCGGGAAATTCCGCGTCGAGCGCTTCGATAAAGACGACGGCTTTTTGCCCGATTTTGATTTTCGCGATGTCGCGCTCCGAGAGGTCGGTCGTCTCCGCCTGCATCCGGTCGAGCGTGGCGAGGACGAGGATGGGGCGGTCGGGTTGGGCAAGTTCGCCCGCCCGCGCGTGGAGCGCGGCCACCGTCCCGTCGAAGGGCGCGGTCAGCGTGGACATGGCGAGGACGGCGCGCGCCGCGTCGAGCGAGGCCTGGGCGCGGGCCGCGAATGCGTCGCCGCGCTGGACGACTTCGCGGGGTTCCGTCTCGAAGTAGGGACGGCCGCGTCGGTCGTATTTTTTGACGGTGCGATAGCGTTGCAGCTGCGCGTAGGATTGCGCCGAGCGATAGCCAGCCTCGGCGGCGGTCATGGCATATTCGAGGTCGGGCGTGTCGAGTGAAGCCAGCGTATCGCCGGCTTTGACGAAGTCGCCCTCATTGACGTTGATCTCACGGATGATGGCGCCGTTGATGAATCCCAGGTCCGCCGACTGCGCGGGGACGATGACGGCGGAGGCGACGACGGACGATCCCGCTTGCGCGCGGGCCGCCGCGGCGGGACCGGCGGCGAGCGCGAGGACGGCGAGGAGCCTCAACGCGATGAAGCGGAGATTTTTTCTGTCATTGCGAGGAGAGCGGGCGTCTTGTTGAAACATGGCGCGCCTCACTTTGCCTGGATTTTCACGTCGGCGCTCATGCCCCAGCGCAGGCCTTCGGGCTGTTTGACGAAGTCAATCACGACGGCGAAGACCACGTCGCCGCCGAGCGCGGACGAGACGAGGGCGACGCTCGCGACCCTGCCTTCGAACGTCTGTCCCAGCGCGGGGACGGCGATTTCGACAGCCTGCCCGACTTTGACGCGCGTCACGTTCCGCTCGCTGAGGTCGGTGGTTTCGACCTGGAATTTGGAGAGGTCGCCGAGCGTGACGAGGGCGCGGCCGGGGATGGCCGTCTCGCCCGCGACCGCGTCCACCGCGACGACGGTCGCGTCGAACGGCGCGAGGAGCGCGGACTGCGTCTCGAGCGCGGCTTTCGCCGAATCGAGCAGGGCCTGAGCGCGGTCGAGGTCGGCTTTGGCAGATTCCATGTTTTGCTCCGCCGTCCCGACGCGCTGCAGGAATCGCAACTGGATGTCGGCTACGTCCCAATTGGCCTGCGCTTCGCGGACACGCGCTTCGAGCAGGGTGGTGTCGAGCGTGACGAGGGTCTGTCCCGCGGTCACTTTGTCGCCCACTTTCACGTCCACGGATTGGACGCGTCCCACCGCGGGGAAGGAGAGTCGCGCTTCGCGGTAGGGGACAACCACTCCCGACGCGGTCAAACGGTCGGCGGTGGATTCGCTTTGGGAAACAGGATCCAGCGAAACCGTGGGAAGAGGCGTCGGTGAGGAGGAGGGGAGTCCAGAGCAGGCCGCGAGAGTCAGGGTCATGACAATTAGGAGGATTTTTTTCATAGGGTTTCCTGGGCGACTGGAAGTCGCGCCAACGCTTGCGAAGCCGATCTTCGTCGGCTAGTCCACGCAGGTGGACTTCGCAAATGTAGAGGCGACTGGAGTCGCTAGCTCCCGCGATTGTCCGCGTCGATCACGCCATCTTTTAGGGTGACAATGCGGCTGGCATACTTGATGACGCGCGGGTCGTGGGTGGCGAAGACGAAGGTGGCGCCCGTCTCACTGTTGAGTTTCTTCATGATCTCCATCGCCTGCTCGCCGTTTTTGGTATCTAGGTTGGCGGTGGGTTCGTCAGCGAGGATCAGTTTGGGGTCAGTAGCCAGCGCTCGGGCGACGGCGACGCGTTGCTGCTGTCCGCCAGAGAGTTGGTCGGGACGGTTGTTGGCGCGGTCGGCCATGCCTACGCCTTCGAGCAGTTCCATCACACGCTGTTTGCGTTGCGCGGCGCTCTTGCCGTTGAGCAGGAGCGGCATCTCCACGTTTTCGTAGGCGGTGAGGGTGGGGATGAGCGCGAAGAACTGGAACACGAATCCGATGGCGCTCTTGCGGAGGTCGGCGCGCTGATTGCGGTTGAGACCCGTGGTCTCCTGACCTGCGATGAAGACCTTGCCCGAGGTGGGCTGGTCGAGACAGCCAATGAGTTGCAGAAGCGTGGTCTTGCCCGAACCTGAGGGGCCAACCAGCGAGGTGAACTCGCCGCTTTGAATATCCATGCTGACGCCGTTGAGGGCGCGGGTCTCCACCTGTCCGATCTTGTAAACGCGGGTGACGTTTGTAAGTTTTGCGACTTCCATTTTATTTCTCCTTTATTGTGCCTTGCGCAATGCTTCGACAGGCTCCATGCGGGAAGCCATCCGCGCGGGATAGAGTGAAGCGAGTAATGTGATCACGAATGCGGTAATGACCGTGTTGAGGGCTGAGTCTATCGTCAGGAAGGTGAAGATGCGATCTTCGAAGAGCAGGTCGGCGCTCATGCCCAGGTCGCCGAAGAAGATCCCGACTTTCCCAAAGTAGAGCGAGAGCGCCCAGCCGATCAGGCCTCCCGCCGCGATGCCGCCGAGAGCCAGCAGGCTCGCCTCCGCCAGGAAGAGACTGACGATTTGCCTGCCCTTCATGCCGATGGCCGAAAGGATGCCGATCTCGCGCGTCCGCTCGAAGACCGACATGAGCAGGGTGTTGACGATCACGGTGGCGGTCACGCCGAGGATGATGAGGTTGATAACGGCCAGGTACGCGTTGGAAAAGTCATTGACCAGCACGAGCAGCGAGTTCAATTCGCGCCACGTCTTCACCTGGAAGTTCGCGCTGGGGATGGCGGCCTTGACCGCGTCCGCCTGTTCGCGATCCTTCAGCAGGACAAAGATCATGCTGGCGCGATTTTCCGCGCCTGAGAACGCCTGCGCCTTGGCGAGCGGCAGGAGCACGATGCCTTTGTCGTAGGCGGTCGTGCTCGTGGAATAAATGCCGCGCACAGTGAACAGTTGCTCATCCACGGCGCCTTCGGAGGTGTTGACCAGCAGGTTGACCTGGTCGCCGACTTTGAGTCCCATGCTCTGCGCGAGCGGATACCCAATCAGGATTCCTTCGCGGTCGTCCGCGGCGACGAACTGACCTTCCACGATTCGATACGGATCGTTCGCGCTTGAGGCGGGATCCACGCCCAGGATCTCGACTCCCGCCGAATCATCCTTGACTGTGACGATTCCGCTCGCGACGAGGCGCGGGGTCGCCGTTTCGACGGGTCCCAGCGCCGCGATCTGCGCCGCGAGGTGGTCGGGGTTCTCGATCAGATAGTCCCAGGCCACGCTGAGTTTATCGGGATCGTAATCTGCATCGCGCACCTGGAGATGCCCGCTGCTGAGGTGCAGAGTGGATTCCATCGCGCTGCGCATCTCGCCCTCGAAGAAGGCGGCGATGAACATCAGCAACGCCGTCCCCATGGCGAGCGCCAGCCCCGAAAGAATCGTTCGGCGGCGGTGTCTGCCCAGGTTGCGATAAGCCATTTTGAAATAATTGATCATTTGTGTCTCACTTCGTTGGTTTCTTTCGTCTTTCATGGCGAAAGAAGAAAGATGAAAGAAGTTCGCTAGACGTAATGCAACGCCTCCGCAGGTTCATGATGTGACGCCTGCGTAGCGGGATACAACGCGGCTAGCGCGGCAATGACGGCAACCGTCAGGGCATGTTGGAACACCTTTGCCAGGTCCAACTGCGGATAGATGCTCCCGCTGATCAAGGCGGTGTACTCGGTCAGGTCCGCGAACTGGGTGTAGTCGAGACCGTTCACGCCTAGCGCCAGGTTGATCGAGATGCCCAACGCCGCGCCGAAGGCGGCTCCCATCAAACCGATCAGGATGCCTTCCGACAGAAAGAGCAGGGTGATCTCGCGCGGCTTCATTCCCAGCGCGCTGATCACGCCGATCTCGCGCGTCCGCTCGAAGACGGCCATCATCAACTGGTTGAGGATACCGATGGCGGCGATACACAGCAGGAAGACGCCCATATAAGACATCACGCCGCTTTTCATATCCATCGTCTGCTTCAACTCGGGGAAGGAACTTTCCCAGGTTTCCACTTCGTAGCCCGTCACCGCGCCGTTGATGCCGTCAATCACAGTTTGCTCCTGCCCAATCTGTTTCAGCGAAATGACGATCTCCGTCACCTGCCCATCCAACCCAAACAGGCTTTGCGCTTCGGCGAGGGACATGTAGATGGTGGCCTTCTCCACAGAAGGGACGCCCACATCGTAGATGCCGACCACCGTCATCGTGCGTTGACGCGTCTGCTCGTTCTTCGAGTTTCCGACCATCGTGATGCGGTCGCCCACGTCCACGTTCATGGCGGTGGCGAGACCCTGCCCGATGACGATCATGTCGCCGTCATCGGGAGTCAAATAGCGGCCTTTGGTGATGTTTTCCGCCACTGGCGTGTTCACTTCCTTATCCGCTTCGATTCCGATCAATGAGACCGCAAACGCGCCCTCGCGGTTGGTTACCAATCCGCCAGAGACGATCCGCTTCGACGCGGCCACGACCTCGGGCTGCGCTTCGGCGGCCTGAACCACCGCGTCGGGATTCTCGATGGGGAGCAGGGGCTTCCGTCCCGCTTTTTCGCCGTACCCAGGCGCGTGGACCTGGATGTTGCCTCCAAGCAACTGGATGGCGTTCCCGTAGATCGCCTGCTCGAATCCACCGAGCAAACCATCGTACATGATCAACATCGCCATTACCACGCCCATTCCGACGGCGATCAAAAGAGTCCTTCGGCGTTGTCTCCAAACATTGCGCCATGCGAGGCGCAGGTATAAAGTCATTTCGATGTCCTTTCTGCGCTGCTTACAAATTGTGACTCTGTCTTGCGTAAACCGTATTCCATCACATAGAGCATTTTGTCAATTTTTTCCTGTGTCTTCGCGGAGCGCACCCATTTCATGATGTCGTTCTGTTTCATGCCTTCGTAGATGATAAATGCGCTGATGGCGTTGCTCCAGGTTTCCATGATCAGCACGGCCAGGTCTACATCCACACTCGGGTCAACCTCGCCGTTCTTCATCGCCTGTTCGATCATCGCTTTCATGGCTTTCGTGCTTCTCTCGCGCAGGTCGGAAAACGTCTGCCCGTAATACATCCCTTCGGCGAACAACACGCGGCTGACGGCTTGCGCGAGCAGGGGATGGGACGTGTTGAACTCCATGCCCGCCTTGATCATCCAGCGAAAATACTGGAAGGTATCCATGTTCCCCTTCGGCGGGCGTTTATCCTTGAAGAACTCCATCTTCTCCTGCTCGATCACACTGAGCAGGTGCATGAACACATCCTGCTTGTCCTTGAAATACTGATAGAAACTTCCCTTGGCAATGCCGCTGTTGGCGACAATGCGGTTGATGGACGCGGCTTCAAAACCGTACTCGGCAAATTCGTCCACGGCGGCGTTGACAATTTTTTTGCGTTTCTCTTCGGGGAGGTTGAAAAAGGTTGGCTTGGGCATAAATTGTGACCTGCTGGTCATGTGACCATCAGGTCACATTATAGGACGGTTGCCCCCCGTGTCAATGGTGATGAATTTAATTTGTAGGGGCAGACCTATGTGTCTACCCTGGTGAACACGCGGCCATAGGCGAACACGCAGGTTCACCCCTACCATCCCCCCATTACCAATCTCCATTTACCAATTACCATCCTCGCCACCGGCCCCGCCCGCCAAAATGCGACCGCGGCCATGCCATGCGCCAACACCGCGAACAGCGGCGGAGTCTCCAGCGTGTAATACGTCCAGCACTCGCGCGTGGTGCCCCAGAGTTCGAGAAAGTACCCCAGTCCCGCGCCCGCGACGAAGGTCAGGAAGGCGAAACGATAATCCGTCGGCGTGAGGATGAGAAGCACACACAGCGTCAACGAAAGCCAGGTATACGATTTGTCGAATGTCGGGGAAACGAAAGCCACCATCAAAATCATGAACGAGCCGAAAGTCATCCAATAGAGCATTTTGAAAAGAAGCGAATCCCCTTCGTGAATCTTTCTGGCCTTCGTGTTTAAAAAAGAAAGCAGCCGCGTAATCCGATCAATCGAAAGACTCGCGATCGGCCAGGCGGGGATGATCCACAGCGGCGGACGTTCGGCGGTGTAGTAATGCCAGAGATTCGTCTGCGTGCCCCAACTCTCGATGGCGAGTCCGCCGCAGATTCCCACGAAGACGATCAGCGCGTCGGTCTTTAAGTCCGCGCGGGCGACGATGGTCAGCGACATGAAGGCGAAGATGCCGAGCAGCAGCCAGTCGAGGTAACGCCACCATTCGCCGTCCCAGTCAATGTACGCAAGGACTTCCTCTGCCAGCGGCCACCAGATGTAAACGATCAGGAAAATGACGAGGAAAAAACCGCCCAGCAAAATGGACGAGTCGCGCGTCCAAAATCGCGGGCGGGGAGCGTTGGGAGATTCCATACGCGAATTATAGCCCCAATCGTTGACGTTTTTCCCCTCCTCGTCTACACTTCGCCCATGCTTGCACGCATCTACTCCTGCGCGGTGGTGGGACTCGAAGGCGTCATCGTCGAAGTCGAGGTGGATACCACGCAGGGCTGGCCCGGCATGGATCTCGTCGGACTGCCGGACGCGGCGGTGAAAGAGTCCGCGGCCCGCGTCCAGACGGCGATCCGCAACGCGGGGCTGCCCTATCCGCGCGAACGCGTCGTCGTCAACCTCGCGCCGGCCTCGGTGCGCAAGGAAGGTCCCGCCTACGATTTACCCATCGCCCTTGGCATTGTGATGATGCAGGGCAACCTCAATCCCGAAATCGTCAAAGACGCGCTGGTCATCGGCGAACTGTCGCTGGATGGAATCGTCCGCCACGCGCGCGGCGTCCTGCCGATGGCCGCCGCGGCGCGCCAGCACGGCTTCAAGCGCATCTTCGTCTCCGAGCAGGACGCGCCCGAAGCCGCGTTGATCCCCGACCTGGAAGTCTACCCGATCAACACGCTCTCGGCTCTCTACGGACATTTGGCGGGGTTCCGCCGCCTCGAGCCGTACCAGCCTTCCGGCGAAGAACCTGAACCGCTCTACGTCCCCACTGACTTTGCAGAGGTTAAGGGACAGGAGCACGTCAAGCGCGCGTTGGAGGTGGCCGCGGCCGGCGGTCATAATTGTCTTCTGGTCGGCTCGCCGGGCGGAGGCAAAACGCTGATGGCGCGCGCCATGCCGGGCATCCTGCCGGAGATGAGCCTGGACGAAGCGCTGGAGGTCACGAAGATCTATTCGATTGCCGATCAACTCCCCGCGGGGATGCCGCTCATCCGTCACCGACCGTTCCGCGCGCCGCACCACACCATCAGTCACGCGGGACTCGTGGGCGGCGGAAACATCCCCAAGCCGGGAGAGATTTCCCTCGCGCATCGCGGCGTCCTGTTCCTCGACGAACTTCCTGAATTCAGTTCGCGCGTTCTGGAGGTGCTGCGCCAGCCGCTGGAGGATAAGGTGGTCACCATCAGCCGCGCCAAAGGCTCGTTGACGTTTTCCGCCAATTTTCAATTGGTGGGAGGGATGAACCCCTGCCCTTAGGGGTATACACAATTGACCCATCTTCGGGATTAGTTGTGCCCTGATCACCAAGAACGGGTTGAGGATTATTTTCGGAGTTATCAAACAGATATTGCCCTTTGATGACACCTTCAATTTCAAACCATCCTTCATTAGCATTTAGAGTTATCTTTTCAACAATCGTATGGATAATTTTCTGTCGAACATCAAAGGGGGCATCGAAAACCAATCCGCTTCTTGCAGCATTTTGGCAAAGCGCAAGTATTTCTTGCTTTCTTTCTTCAAACTGATCAACCGTCATCAAACCTTCAGCTAGCTGATCAATTTCAGTTTGCAGTTTTTGCAGTTGACTCGTTATAAGACTACGATGTTCGGCATATTCATTTTCATCAAATGCATCCGCCAGATAAGCTTTATACAACTGCTCATCTTCTAGTTTTAGCTCCCTGATCTGACTTTCCAGATAATCAATTTGATTTCTGGTTTGTTCATTCTGCTCGCTGGCAAATTCTTTTTCGAGTGCCTCAATCATGATGTCAGGATAAAGCAAAACCTCATAGATTACAGACCAAACAGCCTGATCCAGTTTTCTTGTGGAAATTTGCTTTTGATTACACCCAATCTCTTCTATTATTACCGGTACACGTCCCTTTCTACCAGCGCAACGATAATTGGAAAACAGATACTCTGTTTCTTTTTTTCTTCCGAATTTCTTCTTGAATTCGCCGAAATAGCTATAACCACAAGTGGTGCAATTAATGAGACCCGTAAGCAAAAATGGAGTCTTGGGTTCTCGCCGCCCCAGATTCTTAGCAACGATTTCGTTTGCTCTTTCCCAATCTTCTGGATCAACGATAGCTGGCACAGGCACGATAATCCACTCCTCGGGAGGGCGTTGAATTTTTCGTGTTACTGTTTTCCCTGTTGATTCCGTAAGACTCCGGGGATTGGATGTTGCGGATATTTTCACCTCGATGCTACGGTGCGCGATGAATTCCCCTTTATACAGGGACCGCTTGACGATCAGCTCTATCATTTTCGGTTCCCAATGCGTAAATCGCTTGGGAGGTCGATATTGCCCTTCGAGCATGATTGCAATTCGCCGCAGAGGAACGCCTTCCAACACCTTTCGATAAATATAACGAATCACCTCGGCTTCATCTTCGCGAATGCCATAATGGGTATCCTTCTTGGCAGTCGGCCCTTCATTTCCAAAGGAATCAACAAATTTATATCCATACGCGGGGGTCTTTGCAGTGACCCGCCCGCTCTTCGCCTTGAGGATGCTCCCCTGCGCCATGCGCTGCTTGGCTTGTTCCATGCCATCCTGCGCCACCGCCCCCATCACCACGCGCTCAATACGCGAGGAAAATTGTTTCCAGAAGATGGTCTGAAGTCCAAACTGTTTCATCTCATCGAGCAAATATCCCTGATGCCAATCCGCGTTCCTGGAGAGCCGATCCAAATGCTCAATCACCACTGCATGCGCCTTGCGTTTCTCCAAACGATATTCCTTGCGGAGGCGGGAGAGTTCCGGACGTTCCACAAACTCAAACCCAGAGTCATCATCGGCAAAGACATATTCCCAAGGAATCTTCAATCGACGATCCAAGGCTGCCTCATGGATATGTTGAATTTGACGAGGTAGTCCCGAACGGCCTTCCTCAGCCTGCCCCGAGGAGGAGACGCGCAGATACGCGTAGGCCAGTTCGCCATTCGGATGCCCGAGCGCATCATTGATCGCCAGCATGTCAAATTCGGTTTTGAAGAACCTGGGAGTAGGCATTGTCGCCTCGTCTTGGTATCGAAATGAGAATAATGAGGAAACTCAGGGAACCGCGACCTGATCAACGGGATCGCATGATCCGGGGAGAGCGTGGAGGATGACGGGTTTCTGGATTTTCGAACAAGGGATATCGCCCGTGGATCACGCCTTCCAATTCGAACCAACCGTCGTTCACATTTAGAATGACCTTTTCAAGGATCGTTTTGAGGATGTTGCGTTTCACATCAGGAGGAGCGTTGTAAGCCAGACCACTGGCCGTCGCATGCCGGCAGATCGTCAGGATCTCCTGCTTGCGCGCCTCGAAACGCTCCGGGCTGATCACAGTCTCATTTAATTGCAGAAGCTCGGCAGAAAGCCGTTGCTGATTTTCCTTGATCAATTTTCGACGCCCGGCATATTCCACTTCATTGAAGACCCCGGCCAGGTAGGCCTTGTAGAGCTTGTCATCCTCGATTTTCATGGCATGAATTTGATTCTCCAGATAAGCGATCTGCCGGGCAGTCTGTTCGTTATGATCGCCCTCGAATTCCCGTTCAAGGGATGCAATGAGAATATCGGGATCCAACAGCACCGGATACACCAATTTCCAGATGGCCGCTTCCAGTATGCGATTGGAGATATTCCCCTGATCGCAACCGATTTTTTCCTGGATGAGTTTCGGATATCCCGAGTTCCGGGAGGAACAACAATACCAGCTCGTGCAAAGCGGTTGGCCACTCTTGCCCGTGCGCTTCCGGCGATGCCCCACATAACTGTGGTTGCAGGTGGCGCACTTGACCAGCCCCGTAAGCAGGTAGGATTCCTTGCCATTCCTGGAACTCATTTGGGAATTCTTTTGCAACACCACATTAGCCAGTTCCCAGTCTTGCACAGAAACAATGGCGGGAACCGGCACGGATATCCATTCCTCCGCCGGACGTGGCACCTTGCGAACGATGGTTCTTACCGCCGTACCGGTGATGCCTGTATTCTGTGAACTCACCGGCACCTTGACCTGTTTCATGTTGTGGGCAATGTATTCCCCTTTGTAAACCGCCTTTTTCAGAATGAGAGCAATGATGGTGGAATCCCAGCAGGTGTAACGTTTGGGAGGCGGATACAGTTGATCCAAGAGTACCGCAATCTTCCGCAAGCTGTTCCCCTCGATCACGAGCTGGTAGATATGCCGGACGGCCCGCGCTTCCTCCTCCTTGATTGCATAATGGGTATCTTTCTTCGCGGTCTCGCCCTCCCGCCCGAGGGAATCCACTAGCCTGTACCCAAAGGCCGGCGTGCGGGCGGTAACCCGTCCGCTGCGGGCTTTGTGAATGTTGCCCTCCGCCATGCGCTGCTTGGCCTGTTCCATGCCGTCCTGGGCAATGGCGCCCATCACGGCGCGCTCGATGCGGGAGGTGAACTCCTTCCAAAAAAATGCACGCACCCCGAATTGTTTCATCTCGTCCAAAAGGTAGCCTTGATGCCAGTCGGCATTGCGGGACAAACGGTCCAGGTGTTCGATCACCACCGCATTCGCCCGCCGGCGTCCATTTTTATATTCCTGACGCAGATGTGAGAGGGCTGGACGATCGGAAAATTCAAAGCCGGAGTCGTCATCGGCAAACAGGAACTCCCACGGGATCTTCAAGCCATGCTTCATGGCCGCCTCATGCACATTCATGATCTGCCGCGGCAGACCCGAGCGGCCTTCGTCCGCCTGGCCGGCGGAGGAGACGCGCACATAGCCGTAGGCCAATTCGCCATTGGGGTGGCCGATGGCGTTGTCAGTGGCCAGGGCATCAAATTCGGTTTTGAAAAATTTCGGGATAGACATCAGAACCTCGAGGGATTAAGTGCATCCGTGCAGTATGGGATTTGGGGTGATACTGTCAATATTATATCACTAGACAAATGATATTGTCACGAATTGGGAATAAAAAAAACGACGGGCTGGTGGATCCAGGGATTACTTGTTCATATGCCGGTAGATGGTCCGGACCGAGACGTGGAATTTCTTCGCCAGATCTGATGGCGTTTTGCCATCTTTCGCCATATAACGGATCTCGCGAATTTGGTCGGGGGTCAGCTTATAGTTGCCCTGCGGACGTTTCTCGAATTTCTCCAGGTCTCGCATGGCGATCAGCCAGTCCCGTCCCAATTTGACCGCAGGCAGGCGGCCGCTGTGGATCAAGGCCAGCACACGCTGCGGCGTGACGCCCAGAAATTCGCTGGCCTGTTGGGTGGTGAGAGGATCCATCGGCCGGAATCATAGCATATCTCCACCGCCAGCGGAGGCCGACACCAGATAATGGATCAGCATCCTCACGGCCGCATCCAAACGCTGGCGTTGCAACGGCGTCAGGGAGTCCAGGTCGATGGGACAGGGGTTTTGTGTCCCATCGGATTCCGACGCGAGACGTTGAGGCGTCGTCGTATCCGGCGTTCGGGATGGTTCCGTTATGCGCTTCGGACTCATGCCTGTCTCCTTCCAGAACGAGGGCGGAGCAGGAACAAGAAAATACTTGAGAAGTACCCGCAAGGGTTGTCAAAATCAGGCATGCGCCTGTTGTATCCCGCGCGATTACGGTTTCTCTACGGTTTGGAGTCCGAACTCCCCTACGAATAAAACCTGTCCGGGAACGACGCCAAACGCCACACAACAAAGGGTACGATTCGTCCAATTTTATTTCTCGCGGATTGTCACAAAATCTACGGAAAAGCATCCGGTCCAATCAGGATGTTCTTCCCTTTACCACTTCCCATCCAAACTCTTAAAATGCCGTTCCAACACTCCCACCTCCGAGGTACTTCCATGAATCATCTGAAACGACTGGGTGGGCATTATCTAGCATTGATTTTGCTCCTCGTTCTCCTGATCCTCACGCTCACCTGGTTCTACCAATATATTCGTCTCCATTTTGGATCCGAGATCGCGCTGGTCGCGTTGGCGTTGATCCTGACCGGGGAATTGATCCTGATGACGCGCGGCGCGGTGTACACCTCCCGCATCCATCGCAAGCTCCGCGAGCAGGCGGACAACCCCGCTGCCGCTGCCTTCCCCGAGGAAAAACGCAGGCCCATGTTGTTCAAGATCTTCGACATGGATCTTCGTCCAATTGCCATCGCTGTTCCCGAGAAAACAGAGATGAGCAAGGTGCGCCTGGAAATCCAGAAACTGCTCGACACCCCCAAAAAGCGTAAAGGCAAACAACCGCGTTTCCCGCTGGCTGAAATCCGCGCTGCCGTGCTGGAATGGGAGCAGCGGGATTCATCTTTTTCTGTTGAAACCCTCGAGGATTTCCTGGGTCGAAAATTTGGCTATGGAACGGATGGCATCCTGTTGATGTCCGTCTCCACCTTTTACGACTGGCGCCGCCGCACCCTCCAGGAACTCGATCCTCACCGTCCTCCCTCCGATAAGGCCAAACATGTCTCGCATCTTTCCCCGTCGGAGCTTTCTTCACGCACGCTTGAATCCAGTTCGTAGACCAATCCGGAGTCTAACCCGTAGAGAAACCGTAGCCCCAGATGCTACTAATGAGCCGCCGACAAAGCGGCTCATTTTATTTCCAGCATCTGGAAGGAGAACCATGGCAAAACTCATCATCTACCTGGGCAACCCGGAACGCGATGCCCTGCACCAACTCGCCCAGCGCGAATTGCGCGCCCCACGCGCCCAGGCTGCGCTCATCATCCGCAACGAACTATCCCGCCTGGGCCTGCTGACGACTTCCTCCCCTGTGATCCACATGGAGAATCAGGAAGGTCAGTTGCAGGAGGCGCAGCCATGAACGATCTGGCCGTTGTGATTCCATGCACCATCCTGGCCGTGCTGGGCGGGCTGGGCGTCGGCGGGATTCTCTTTATCCTTGCCAAGCACTACGTGAAAAGCCGCATGCGCAGACCATAACAGGAATGCGCCATGTCCCCAAAAATCATCTGCATTGCCAATCAAAAAGGCGGCGTGGGCAAGACCACCACAGCCGTTTCGCTTGCCCACAACCTGGCGCAAAAAGGGAAGCGTGTCCTGTTGATCGACCTGGATCCGCAAGGCCAGTGCGCCACCACCTTGGGACGCGGCCTGGAGCCGGGCGCGTTCTACCTGCTCACGATGGGAACGACTCCGCCCGAGACCAGCTTCATTCGCTCCTGGATTCGCTCCACCGGACGGAACGGAATGTGGCTTCTAGCCGGCGACCAACAAACCATGGCCGCCCAGATCGTGCTGAACGCCCAGGACAAACCCATCTCTTCGATCCGAAATTCCATCAACCGTTTCTTCAAAGAGGAACTGAACTACATCCTGTTCGACACCGCTCCCAGCGTGGGCGGTATCCAGGAGCGCGCGGTGTGGGCGGCCGATCTGGTCATCGTGCCCACCGCCACTGAATTCCTGTCCTCGGATGGATTGGCCAAAGTTCTGCACATGTTGAGTGTCTTGCAGGAGAAGAAAGGCTGGCGCGGGAATCTACTGGGCATCCTGCCCACCTTCTATGATGAGACCACACGCGAGAGCCAGGCCACGATGGAGGATTTGCAGAAGCGCTTTCCAAACAGTCTCCTGCCTCCCATCCACCGTTCCACCCTGCTGCGCGAGTGTGTCTCCCAGGGACAAAGCATTTTCGAATTCGATCCACTCTGCCGGGCAGCCAAGGAATATCAGGCCATCGCCCGGCTGGTGATGAAGTACTAGGAGGCAGCCATGTCCAAAAGACGCGATCCGTTTGCTTCCTCCGAAACCCCAAACGTCCCACCCAATGCCAGCGTCTACGACTCCCTGCGTGTGGCGGAAGAACGCACGCGCAACCGCCAGTGGGAACGCGATCACCAAAACCAAAAAGTGGTGTATCGCGGCGTGGAACCGAAACTGGCGTTGAAGGTCAAGAACATCGCCGGCGAACTGCACGTTCCCGAAGGCGAGGTGGCGCGCGCCTTGATCGAGCATGCCCTGCGCGCCTATGAGCGCAGCGAACTGGATCTCTGCCCGAGACCCGATCCGGAGCGCATACGCATGACCTTGTTTCCATCGTCGGACTCTGCACGGTTTTCCAGCCACCCAAAGAAATCGAAACATCACAAAGGCGGCTGGCGCGTCATCACCACCTGGCGCGGTTTTCCTCCCGAACTCAAAGGGGAACTTTCAGCGCTGGCATCCGATGCGGGCTTGAACGTGCCGATCGGGGAATTGATCACAGCCTTGTTGCGTCATGGCTTGCAGGCGTATGAAAGCGGGCTACTCAAGCTCGAAGCGGTCCCTGCAGCCACAACGTTCACATTGGCTCAGGAAGGGCAAAAATGAATTCGGCGCGAAATCCATTTTGCTTTCCACCTGCGAACCCAAGCGTAGGCGGCAGAGACAACGCGCCGCCTGCAACCTGTCCGCGCTCCGCCTACGCTTCCGCTTACCTTGCCGCCTGCGTTGAAGTCACAGGAAGCCCCAGGACGAATGTTTGCATGGGAGTCTGGCCTGGAGAACCTTCGGCATTTTTCCACGCGGGACATTGACATGAATCCTCAAGAGATTTGGGAATCAGCGCTGGCACAACTCCAACAGGAAATGCCGCGCGCCTCCTTCGAGACATGGGTGCGCGATACGGATGTGTTGTCCCTGGAACATAACCTAATCACCGTTTCAGCGCGCAATGCCTATGCCCGCGACTGGCTCAGTTCGCGGCTGACGAATCGCGTCCAGCGCATCCTGCAGGATCTTTTGCAGAAGCTCATTACGGTTCGGTTTGTAGCGGCGGAGGCCGAGGAAGAAGTCGAATCCGAGGAGGAAGCGCCAGAAGCAGAGATCGCCATCGAACCCGTGCACTGGTTGGATTACGACCAGATCGTCCAGCCTCACAAACAAGTGGTGGTGAAGGGCTACCTGCGCAGACTCGCGATGGAGATCGGGCCGAAGGCGATCTGGTTGTACATCGGCTTTCACCAGGCCGCCTGGAAAGCCAATGCGCGCGGCAACCATACGGCTTTGCACAGCCGCGAGGTGATGCGTTTCAGCGGTTTAAGTTTTGGCGCCTTTTGGCGGCTGTTGCGAAACAAGGAAACCCACTCCCAACTCAACGGCCTGGTACAGCGCATGGATCCACCGCAGGAACGCAAATATCGGCGCGGGCGGGATGGCCGCCCCCATCGCGCGCCGGTCCGTTACCAGGTTTGCATGACGCCGCGCCTGACGCGCGCCGATTCTGCCGCGGTGTATACGCGTTTGAAAAGTTTGCTGCTGGACGGGGCTTCGGCGCTAACTGCCTTACAGACATTACTGGCCATGGAAAACGTGATGGAACTGCTTCGGCCAGCAACCGGGGAAGAGACGCTCTGCCCCGATACTGTGATGGATATGGCGCGCCTGGTAACGGGTGAAAACCTTTCCCCTGAAATCGAGCGCCTGGCGCAGGAGTTGCACCGCAGGATCATCAACAGTCTGGGCGACATCCACCTCACGCATTATTTCATCGAACAGGTCATCCAATCCCACAACCTCACGCCGGCGCAGGCTTGGCTGATTACGATAGCGCGCGACATGGCCTTTATCAATTCACGCACCGGCGAGCGACGTGAGGTGGTGACGTTCAAACGCGGCTATCGCGACATGGCGGAACTGGTGGGATCCAAACGCTATAAGACCATCCAGGCCTGGCTTCATCCGGTTTGGAAGGCACAGCAACGCGGCGGCGATCTCACCCATTTTCTGCAGGAACAACCACACCTCGATCATGATTATCCAGACCTGCGCGTCGAGAGCATGCCGCGCACCTTTCGTGTGCTTTTGGATGAGCCGCTGGACGCGAATGGAAGTATTAGGCTGGACGCGAATGGGAGTCATATGGCGGACGCGAATGGCAGTCATAGCTGGACGCGAATGGAAGCATTAGTGGACGCGAATGGAAGCAATATGGTGGACGCGAATGGCAGTGTTTTAAACTCTTTTAAACACCCCAGAAACACCAACAAGAAAAACACTCCCACCACCGAACACACGAATGCAAAAGCGGCGGAGGCGGCGGGGATTGCACCTCAGTTTTGGGAACTCGAGTCGTTGCTCCAACAAAACGATGTCCACCCCAAAGTGCAACGCGAACTCATGGAGATGCAGGCTTCTGTGCATGCCTTTGTATCATGGGTGTTGTACGTCGCCAGTCCACAAAGCGGAAACCTGTCCGACCCGTTGGGCTATGCCCTCAGCCGTCTGCGCGAGCATCCGCTGAAAGAAGCGCGTGGCGTCTTCCGTCAGTTTGCCGATCTGCCGCCCATGGAACTTCTGGGGTTGATCGATTCCACCTCCTCCGGCGGATACCAATTGCCCCCAACCTATGACCATCCCCTGGCGCCCGCCTGGAAAAAGGCGATGGGTTCGAGCAACCATCGCTTGCCGGCGGTGCGCGCCATTTTGTTCGGAGAACGAAACGAGGAGAGTTGACCATGCGTTTGCAATTCCTGATCGATTCAGTTGAGCGCTCTTTTGGCGCCATGTTGATGCGCGATCTCAAAGAAGATGTTCTGGCCTTTATCTACCCGACTGCGGCAACGCGCACCTTCCACACATTTTTCTGCCCGCCGTTACGAATCGTAGCCATGAACGCCAAGGGCGAGATCCTGTTTGATGAAGTCATTTCGAAATGGAGGTTTGTGAAATTGCCTGCCTGCCAGTATGTGATCGAGACCGGTCCCAAAGTGAACTATCACCCGTTCATTCCCACCATCCTCAAGGTCGCGCCGGACCTGCCACAGACCGGCGCGCTGGATGCTAGCCTAAGAATGGACAGCCTGCTATTCGCATTGTTGGCAGAGGCCGTGGCTGACATCCGCCGCATCCGCGAGGCGCACCAAGGGGAGGTCAAACCAGACATCCAAAGAAAAAAATTCGAGGTGTGGGAGCGCGGGCAGATCGTGAGTTCGGCTGGGTTCCTGTTGGAATTCTCGCGCGCCTGGAATTTACCGGTTGGAGCCGTGCGTCTGTCCCGTTCGGTGCTCCAAGCCGAGGAACCCTATCTTGAAGAACTGGTGGCGGCTTCGGTAGCCGGGATTCCCTGGCGACACGTATTCCCGAACGCCTGCCTGCGTTGCGGCAAGCCGGGTTCGTGGCGCTCGATCCTGCAACCGAGTCCCAAGGCGCCGGTGGAACAGACTTGGCGTTACCAGCGGCCGGAGAATGCCGTGCCGCTCTGCCACCATTGCACAGAGACGCTCGAATTATTGCGCCGCGCGGACCTACAAACCGATCTGGCCTGGGGCTTGTGGGGACCGCGCTTCGAGTCCTTTTGGCAGTGGCATAAAGCATCGCTCGAAAACCGTTTGCCGGATTGGGACTCATGCTCTAATCCTTTGTGGCCGCCGGAATATTGTGGGGAGACCTGGGAGACCGGCAGCGGTTCGTTGCAACATGCCGAGCCGCGCCCGCCGCATGGGATAGTGCGCGGCGAGCAACACGAGGCTGCCATGCGTCGCGTCCTGTTCCATAAACGTTTCCGTGGGCGACAGCCGGGCGAGACCCATCTGCAGAGATTGCTAGACTTCCGGTTCGAATCCTCTGAAGGAGATTGAACCATGACCCTGCTCGCCTTTCTCGGCGCGCTCAGTTTGAGCGTGCTGGCTTTTGAACTCTTGTCCACCTTCCAAAACGCATTCAGCATGTTTGGCAATAACCGCCTGATGAGTCTTTCCACCTCCTCCACAACGAAGCGCCGTTCCACGTGGGAAGCCTTGCTGGTGGCGATCCTTCCCGGACGTTTTGATCCCGAACAAGCCAGGAACATGACGGATGTGATCAGCCTGCTGCGGCGCGCCGGCTATCCATACGATACGCCCGGTGAATTCTACGCCGTGGCCATGCGCGACTTCTCGCTGTATCTGGCAGTGGGAGGACTCTTGGCTGGCGCTCTGGCTGCCATGAATATTTTGGCAGCTGCGCCGGTGGTCGCCTTGATCTTTGTCTTGCTGGGATTGCGCCGTCCGTATGTGCGCTTGAAGACGCTGGCAAAGAAACGCGCCGAGTCCCTACGCAACAACATGCTGATCGGTTTGTCCGTATTGAGCGCCCTGCTCTCCTCCGGCGTGGGTGTGCAGGAAGCGTTGCGGCGCGCCTCGGCGGTGGGCGGGCCGTTCTGCAATTTGTTGGGATTGCTCGTGGCGCGTATGGAGGTGGATGACTTTACCAAGGCGGTGGAGATCACGCGCGCCCATCTGCCCGATTCGAACGATGTGGAAGCCAATCTCTTTCTACGCGACATCTACGACTTCTTCGCCAACAACCGTCCGGTGTTATCAAGCGTGCAAGGTTTGCAGGAGTCGGTCCATCGCGCCGTAGTGGAACTGACCGAGTCGCGCGCCGCGCTCGTGCGCCAGCGCGCCGGCCTATTCGGGGTGCTGGCGGTGGTGGGCCTGGTGCTGTCCATCCTGGCGCCGTTCATTGGGGCAGGGATGATTTAGAAGTAGACCTGAAACCAACTGTTGCGTTTCCACCATCCTCCATGAAAAATATTTTCCATAGCATTTTACAAAACTGCCTGTGGCGAGGAATACTGTACTGGTGCTTCGCCCTGGCTTTGGCCGCCGGCGTTTTTTTCTTCATGCGTTATATGACCGCCTGCTGGCAACTGACTGATCTCCCCGGCGTACCGCCGGCTTATTGTGCGCGTGGAATTGAAAAACCGTTCGAGCCGGTTACCAACATCGCTACAAGCGAACCCGGCACAGAGATTCCGACTGAAGTCCCCGCGCCGGGGGTAGACATGCCTCAATGGGATGGAGGCAGCCGTATCAACATCGCCTTCTTCGGTTTACGCGGCGGGGACATCCGCGACGAGGGGTGTCCGGCCTGTACCGACACCATTATTCTGCTCACCATTGACCCCATCAGCAAGACGGCTGGCATGTTGTCCATCCCGCGCGATCTGTGGGTGGCCATCCCGGGCTTTGGGCACAGCCGCATCAACACTGCCTGGACGATTGGGCAGGGCGCCAAACTGCCGGGCGGCGGACCGGGGCTGGCGATGGAGACCGTATCGCAGTTGATCGGCGTTCCTGTGCATTACTACGTGCAGGTGGATTTTGGGACCTTCGTTTCGTTCATCAATCTCATCGGCGGGATCGACGTGTATGTGGAGCAACGCATGGTACTGGACCCAACTGGTTCCGGACAGGATCATTTTGTGCTTCAACCCGGCGACGTCCGCCACCTGACTGGCAAACGCGCCCTGGCGTACGCACGCTGCCGTTCCGAGTCCCAGGGATGTAGCGACGGGGATGTCGGACGCGCCAGACGGCAACAACAAGTCATCCTTGCGATCCGGGATAAGGTGTTCGATCCCTCCACCTTTTCAAAACTCCTTATCCAAGCCCCGGCGCTCTACACCGAATTTTCCTCCGGCATTCATACGAATCTATCTCTCGAAGATGCAATAAAACTGGCGGTGATGGCAAGTGAAATTCCACTTGGAAATATCCGCCAGGGCGTGATCGATAACAACATGGCTGTCTTTGCCGAGACCACCCTGGACGGCGTACCCGCCAGCGTGCTGCGACCTGTTCCCGATTTAATCCGTGTCCTGCGGGATGAGATCTTCACCATTGACGGCCCGGTCTCCCCGCTTGCACAGGGCGATCTGGTTACGCTCATGCAATCCGAATCAGCGCGGGTACGGGTGACGAACAACACCTACACGGCGGAACTGGCAAGGCGCACCGCGAATTTCCTGCAAGCGCAGGGCGTGCAGGTCACGGAGATTGGCGTGCCGACTGGCGACGCATCACAGACCATGTTAATCATTTACTCGCCCAGGTTGTATTCCTTGAAGTATCTGACGGAGTTATTCGGCCTCACCAGTTATCAGATCGTCATGAAACCCGACCCGACCGCGAGTGTGGACATAGAAATTCGCCTCGGCGAGGATTGGGTGGGCAAACTACCAGAGGGATATTAGTGAAAATTACCGACAGATACTTTTCTCCCCCGCTATTTCGCGGTACAATTTGAATTGCCTAATCGCTTGGGTGCCCCCCTCACCCAGACATTAGGCACTTTTTATCGGGCAAGCATGAATGTAACTGGAAGCATAGTTTTGCCAAAACGGCAAAACTATGCTTCCAATAAGAATGATTTGCAAATGGCACAATAGGCAGGCTAATCGGCCAGTTCCAGTTCCTGAAGCGTTTCGCACCAGCATTGGGTTAGAAGAGGGGAGCGAAGCATACCCCGCCCTCCCAACAACGAGTCGACTCTTTTTGCGCTTGGATAGAAGCCTTTCAAGTGGATTGTGAATATTGCCCGGCGAACTTTATCTTTCTGCTCTTCAAGTTTTTTCTCGGCTTGAGCTTTGCGGTAATTTTTGTAACGGCTGGAGATCGCGTGGCTCAACTCAGGAAAATGTTCGCGGAGTTCCCTGGGTGAATAATTCAAACGCTTTGCAACGGTGCGCATGGATGGGGGTGGTTGCTCCTCACTTGCCAGGACAGTCTCCAAACTTTTCCGAATTTGGTCAACATCCAAAGGGATACGGCGGCGGCGTTTTTCGGTTGGATTGGGAATGTCTGGCAACGATTGGATTCTCAACTTGCCTAAATCAAGTGTCCCGGATTGCGAAGTGAACACGTCATAAAGAGAAACTCCACAACAATAGCACAAGCGCATAAGGGATTCCATTTGCGGAATCTGCCTGCCTTGCTGCCAGGCAATCAAAGTGCGGCGCGAAAGTTGGAGTTGCGCGGCCATGATCCGCATACTGCCATCTGCGGCTTGCTGCCGATAAGCTGCGATCAGGTCAGAGATATTTCTCCGGTGAGGTGTAACGATCAAGTCTGGGTTGTGAGCAACCAACTCCCCAATCGAATCCGCCACCCAAATTTGCCAGTTCCATTGTTCAGTTGTCCAGGGAATATCGGATGGATCAGCCGTAACGCCCAGCCATCTGGAGCACTTGGAACAATAGCCGGGACGGAAATAAGATGCAAGCACAGGCAGGGTTGCCTTGCAATCTGGGTAGGGGCATTGCTCAAGAAGGATTCGTTGGTGACGTACGCACAGGGAGACAGCGCTCACATTCCAAAGCAGTGGTTCGTAGATTGGCCGTTCAGCGACTTGCCACTCCATGAAACAATCAGGACACCAGGCGCGATTCATCCTCAGCAGTCTTTGTTGGGTAAGCACGGAAGCCCAGGGCAGTAAAGTCAAAACTTGCAGATTCGTGCGGAGGGTCAAATGCTCCAAAGCCTGCGCCCAATCTCTAGCCAGGATGCCCATTCCGTTGAGAGCGCGCACCGCTTCTTTCCAGAATGAGCCCAAGGTGTTGCGAAATGGGTTGGATAAGTAATCCCGTTGTAGAAGAGGCAGCAACTCTTGAATCACCAAAGTGCGAAGAGACACACTGTGAGCATCTGCCAGGCGGGTCGTATAGCTTGTGAGACTCTCAATATTGGGAGTGCTCACTCCAAGTGGTTCGAGAGCGTAGAGCCTGCTGTGCTTTGGACGTGTGGTGAGATTCAAATCCCAGGTTTCACAAGGATCAAACAGAATGTTCATGATTCCCCCACCGGATCGCGCACCGGATTTCGTTGGCCCACTTTTCGCGAGGAGCCAGTGGTATGTTGCTCAGCAGATTCAATGGACATTCCCAACAAGGCACGCAGTTCCCTCTGTGCAAGATTGTTGGCGGCCAAGGCTTCTTCTCCCTCCCGAATTTCGCGTGCCATGCGCAGAAGTTTGCGGCTCGGCAACGCCTGCCGCTCCAAAACCGTGTTGGTGAGGGTTTGTTGTTCGTTTTCCAAGGCCGCAGCCAGCGCACGCGTCAGCCAATCTTTCAGGACTCCCACACAACCCACCGAACGTTCGTAAAAGTATTCGGCCCGAGACACCAGATCCGGTTCAGCCGTTAAAGGCAGATGGCGCTGGAAAGTCAACAAGATGCGCTTGAAAGCCAGCATCTCTTCCGGAACGTCGATGTGGTAGCGCGGAAAATGGATTTCCAGGCTGCGCCGGTCCAGCTGCGCGCTCAACTGGGCAAAACCGAGCAGCTCATAGGTGCCGATCAGCACATGAGTGATGCCGGTTAAGTTTGCCAGTGACTTGAGGGTGTCCATCTGGTCAAGCAATCGCCGCCCACTGGCCATGCGTTTGAAGTGCTGCGCCTCATCCAGAATGAATGCAGTTGGTCGTCGGTGATGCAGGGCTTGCTCCAATGCCCAACGCAATTCCGAAGTAACTTTATAAGCGCTGTTTTTCGATCCTGCTTCGTTATGGGGGGAGCGATGGGGTAACATCTTGCGGTCGATCATAGGCTCGTCCAAAGCCATCAAGGCGCGTTTGTAGTAATCCCGCCAGCGAAAGCTATCGGCGTCCGCCACAGCCACTTCCAACCCAACCACGGGAATATGTCCCGGATCTCGTTCCATCGCCAGTTGTCCAGCCTCCCAAAGTTGCTGTTCCAATCGGCATCGGAGCGTAGTCTTTCCCACGCCAGTAGGTCCAATCACAAATATCAGGGAAGCACCGGCTGGCTGCTGGATGGCCTGCCAGAGTTGTTGGTGGGTCTCCTTGAGGAGTGGATGAGCAACCACCTTGTCCCGGAAATACGCCACCCGCGCGGCCGGGGGCTGAGAGAGTAATTCCGAGGGAAATTCGGTCTGGGGTGTCATGGCTAAAAATCCTCATAACTGCTCAAGATTTCATTCGCAACTCGGGATTCTTGTTCAAGAGGCGGATTGGTTTCCACTTCCTTCTCAACGAGCCCCATTTTCCTGGCGGGAATCGGCTGTTCCTGGCCGGATGAAAGCATCTCGCGCGCCTCAGCATCCCGCAAACGTTGTTCCAGCAGGATTTCTTCGGCTTCCAAGGAAGTCAGGAAATCAGCAAGTTTGCGGGCCGTGATCGTAAATTGCTGGCTGTGAAGCTGATTCCGCTTCCGCAGTTCGGCTGTTGCCAGTTGGATTTCCCGTTCGGAACGCCCGGCAAAGATCGCATAATGTTCGGAAAGACACTGCACCCAGCGCCCTTTGATGAAGGCATAAGCCACCCCGGCGTCAAAGGGATCGTAACGAACCGGGACTTGCGTCTTCTCCACCTCCGGGTCCAAGAGAGCATCAGACCAATAGCACAGGGCATTGATCTTGACTCCCAAACGCGGCATCACTTTGGCCGTTCCCTTGCGGGTGGTGGGCAGAGTCAGCATGCGAAAGGCTTCGTCGTATGGGATGTATCGCTGTGGTCGTTGGCCTCCCTGCGCTATTCCCATTGCAAAAGCATCGCGCGGCGATTGACTCAAAGCCGGATGCTCAAGCGTGTCATAGACTTCGTATGCCCACTCGCATAATCGAGCGTGGAACTGGCCGAGCGTCCAGCAAGCTTGCTCCTGGGGGGACACCGATTTGGTAACCTGGCGAACATTGCGAGTGATTTGTGTATTTCCCAGCAGGTTGTAAATGAAACGCGTGTTGGTGGTTCCAAACAGACGCTCGCAGATCGAGCCGAAGCGGGGTTGGGCCCCAGGCCGGGTTTTCTTGCTGCATTCGTAGCGCGCCAGGAGTGTCTCGAAATAGATGCTTTCAAAATCACGCCCTCCGTCCACCACAATGATCTGCGGGAAACGGCCATGCCGTTGCACACATTCTCTCAAAACCATCATGCAGGCGCGATAACTGGGCGGGTCAAAAGACAAAGTCACGGCCAGTAGTCGCCGGGAAAAAGCGTCGCTCAGGAAAGTGCCCCACGGCCTGCCAAGGTTGCGTCCTGTACGGGAACACACCAGTTCGATATCCAACAGGGTATGATCTATGTGTCCAATTTCAAAAGGGCGGTCTCCATGTCGAGGCGTGGTTAAGGTCAACTCCTGGTAGAAGGTTTTGTGTTGATAAGCCGCCCGCTTTCCTTGGCGCTTTTGTACCTGCTCCACCCGAGGACGTTTTTGGATTGCTTGAGTAAATGTTTTGTAACTGGGAGCTACAACCCCCTGCTCTTCACATTTGCGCACCAGGGCGCCATATACAGCTGTCTTCGTTTTTTGCTTCAACGTTTCATAGTCGTTGGCGATGAATGCTTTCATCACGTCCAAAGCGCTGTTTGGTATTCTCTGTCTGCGATTGCCGCAGGCTTGATATTGAAGCAAAAGCCCTACGTATCCACACCCGTAACGCGACGCGGCCGTTCGCCATTTTCCGATCCAATTCCGAATCGTGCGCATTGGGACGTTCTGTTCATTGATTGGACAACCGGCCAGCCAAGGGGCAATGATCCGATAGCGTCGATTGGCTTCCTCAAAGTCAGTCGGGCTGGCTCTGGAAAGTAATTCTTGAACCGTGGAGTGCAATTCCGAAATCTTTGTGTCTGCAGGTGTGGTTAGCTGTCCTGCTCTGATCAAACTTTCGAAGGTTGTTTGAGGCAGATTGATCAGGGTGTCATCCGCAGCCAGCAAGGTGGTTTCGGTGGCGCCGAGGTTAACAATGGTCCAGGAGCGACCATCCCAAATCACAGAAGCGCCGAGAGCAACAGTTACAAAAGGATTGCTCCTGCTGAAAGAGGAGGTGGCCACCGCGTAACCCTGTGCAGTTTCCAAATTTCGAAAAACACGTACTCGTTCTGGTTCAGCCAAAGGAGCAACGCGCAGATCAGCGTAAAGTTGTCCTCGGGCAATCATGGCAAAAACGATATCGCTTGGAACTTGGCCAATTGCAAGTAATTCCTGAAGCGTTATGCCGGGATGCTCGGCTACCAATGATGTTGTTGAACAAACCATTTTCTCATCCGGGGCTTCTTCCTTCGCATGAAGGTAATCTTCAAGAAATAGGAGATTGCGCTGCAACACCCAGTCAATCTCGGCAGACGACCGTACCCGATAGAAGAAGCCAAATTGTGCCGCGTATTCTTCGCCTGGCGGGCAATGCCAGACGTTTTCTTCCCGGACATATCGGTGGGGCATTTGCTCTGCCAGATGCAGTAAGTCTTCTTTCGTTTTCCACTCCTCCCACCCGATGCTGTCGCTTCGAATGACAAAGTAGTCTGGAGTGTGCCAAATACCTACTCTCCGCCCGTTCTTTGCCTCGTAGGTCAGCTTGATGCGCGATGGTTGATCATAGTATTCCAATGTCTCCGGGTCGTACTCTTTCTCGTAGATGCCCGCCAATTCGTTTCGATGGCTTTCTGCCTGGATAATGACGCCCATCTTCCGGCTTGGATAGCGGACACTGACATTTCCTGCCGCACTGCGCACGCGCCGTACAGGCGGAGAGGAACGAATCCCTGCAATGATCTGTTGGGCTTGTTGAGATAGATTGAGATGTAGGCATAGTTGAAGTAACTCTGTTTCGGTGAGCATAATTTGCCTCCAGAAGGATTTAAGATTTGACTGATGGCAACGAAGGCATACCCCGCTGAGTCTTCGGCGTACATCAGCCTTTTACTTCTGGCAATATTATGCTTCCAGAATTTACTTGCGGCAAAACTATGTTTCCAGTTCATCCCCGTACGCCCGCTTTGGGCCTCCGGTTAGGGGCTAAAAGCGGCAATACTATGCTTCCAGGCGTGGCAAAACTATGGGTAAAGTTACAATGAAGCTCGCAAAAAAGATTTTTGACGCCTGCATTTCCCGTCCATCCATTTGATCATGGGCATGCGCTCGCAGGATCGTGGAGCGTTATAATCCCCGTCTGGAGGCAGCGCATGCCAGTTCTAGAAAAATGGATTACCGCGAAAGAGGCAGCAGAATTAAGTGGCTATCATCCGGAGCGCATCCGTGAATTGATTCGGGAGGGCAAAATCATCGCCCGCAAATTTGGCTCCGTGTGGGCGATCCAACGCAAATCCATGCAAACCTATGTACGTTCGATGCAAAAACTGGGGGAACGGCGCGGTCCGAAGAGAACCCGTTCTTGACTTCCTGGAAATCATGCTATAATTACTGTATTGATACAGTATTTACACCCTGAAAGCGGGTCGTGCAGCGCTGATACGCAAACACGACCCTGACCCAACCCACCGACGCGGCGGCGGGCAGGCTGCTTGTATTATAAGGCACCCAGCAACACGCCCTGGTGGGATTCACCGGGGCGTTCTGTTTTCCGGCCGGGAGAAGAACAGGACGCCCCAAGGAGACCCAATGGATTTGCAAACCGCATTACCTGATTTGAACATCCAACCGCATCCTTACCGGGCGCAGGCCGTGGAGGCCCTGGCCCAGTTCCGCCAGGAATGGCAGGAGTTGGCCGGCAACCAGAGCCTGCTCGAGGTGCAGACCCCTGTGGGATTGCTGTTGTACGATGTGACCCAGAGAATGGGTCTGAGTCCCGAGGAACAGTTCATCCTGTTGGGAGCAAGCCTGTCCAGGGAGGTGCAGGACTTCCTGGACCAACAAGTGATGCCGGTCGAGTAGGCCGCTCCGACCGCCCCGGCGCGGTCAGAAGAGAGCCGCAAAGACAAGCCCTACTCGACAAAAAACGCTCCGTGTTTTAAACTCGGAGCGTTTTTTCAAGTGGATTTCAAAAACCCATTTCCTTCGCCTGCGGGCAGGTCCGCGAGGAATGTCCCATCTTACCGCAAATTTGGCAGGGCACGGGAGGCAAGGGTTCACGCCATTTTTCATTAAACACTTCCATCCAACGCGAATACAACCCGGCCCATTGTCGATACAACCAATAGCGGGCGTTTTTCAAAAAAGACACTGGGCGGTGCGAGCCTGGCGCTGTTGATTTCATATGGGGCTAGTATAACGGTAACGTTTTGAGTCGGCAACATAGCGACACGACAACGTGACCCCACCTCACAATTCCTTATCATCCCGGCTGGCAGAACCAACTGCCAGCCGATTTTCATTTCAGACAAGGAGTTGCACATGTTCAAACTGTTCCAGCGTTTTCTTCGTGAAGAGAGCGGTCAGGACTTTGCCGAATACGCCCTGATCCTGGGCGCCATCGGCGTGGTGGCGATCGCCGTCATCGCCCGTTACCGCAACGAACTGCAGGCCGCCTTCGAAGCAGGCATCGAAGCTCTGCGCATGGCGCGCGGCGGATAGATGGTCCGCATTAAGGAAAAGGGGCAGGCGATGGCCGAGTTCGCACTGATGATCCCGGTCCTGATCCTGCTCCTGTTCGGCATGACCTTCGCCGCCTTCTATGCCTTCCGCTCCGCGTCCGTCGATTGGGGCGTGTTCATCACGGGCGTCGCGAGCGGGTCATACAACACGCTTGCCACCGGCCTTGCCAGCGAGTCTGTGTTGTGGCCGGATCTGTCGAGCCGCATTGATTCCGGTCCGGGCGGCTCGCGCCAAGTGCGTTCGCTGATTGCGGTGGAGGACTCACGCGACTGGGTCTTCGGCATTCGCCTGCTTGAGGCACAACGCGCCGAGACCTTCTTCCGCCTGTGGCGCTTCTATCCCGGGCCTCCCAGTGGAGTCATCGAATGAAGCGAACCGAACGCGGTCAGGCGATGGCCGAGACGGCATTGTTCGCCATGCTGGCAGTGCTATTAGCCATTGGACTCCTGTCCTGGATTCCCACTCACCGCGCGCGCACCGCTGCCACAGCCGCGGCCTATGCCTGTGCGCAGTTCCTCTCGCAATCGCCAGATCCGGCGCGCGCTGAACACAATGCCCGCATGATCGCCTGGCAAACCTTGAACGCGGACTGGTCCGCTACGTTGGGTGTGGAATACCGCATTGAGGTCGAGCCCCCGAGCGGCGCTGGCGAAGCGGGACGCTGCCAAGTCTCGTTCCACGCGCCGGTTTTGTTCAACGGCCTGCTCGGATTGAGCGATGGCAAATGGAGTGACGAATGGTTCATCTCCCGCTCCGAAACTTGGAAAGCGAGGTGGCGATGAAACACCATCAGCTCGAACGCGGCCAGTCCATCCTGCTCTTTGCGATCCTGCTGCCTCTCATGTCCATCTTTTTGTTGGGCATCCTGGATTACATGGTGACGAACGCACGCGTGATGGAGACCGTGGCCGCAGCCGACCTTGCCGCGCACGCCGGAGCGCAGGAGATCACCGTCCTGCCGGATGGCACGATCACTGCCACGCAGGCTGGGGATGGAATTGCGATGAGATATTTCGAAGCCCAGCGTCCATCCTATGCTCAACTCGTTTTCGTATCCTGCGGCCGCCATCAGGGGCGACCGGCCTGCCTGTTGGAAGCGCAGACGCGCTCCGCAGGAATCCTTTTGCCCGCGCGGTGGATCACAGTGCGCGCCATCGGTTACCTGGCGCACGGCGTGACGCGTGGCGATCAATGATTTTTTGGAGACAACTTTGAAACAACTTTGGAAAAATATTTTGGATGGCCTGACCTTCACCGACCTAGCCGGTCACAGACAGCCGCGCCAGTATGTGCTGGTGGCGGGCTTGATTCTGTTCGTCAGTGTGACACTGGCTGGAGCATCCTGGTTCAACCGGCTGATGTTGAAATATTCGATGAAAGAAACATACATGCCCCGCCTGGAGGCCACTGCCATACCGCCCACTGAACAAATCAGCGCGCCAACTGACATTCCCTGCCCGGTCCTTTCGGAACAATGGAGCCTGAGCGATCCGGTCATCGAGCAGAACTACAAGGTGATCCAGCCCGCCTGTGTCTATGACGGTCTGGCGCACACCGTCGCCTGGGCGCTGGCCGTGCGCAACGGGTACAGCCGCGAACAGGCGCGGCAACTCTTGGGCTTTAGCGAACTGCCCATGCGCCAGATGGATCACGTCGCCATTCCCAACAGTGATTCCAACGGGCCGCAGGATGTGGCCGTGAGCTTCATTCCGCCCACGCTGAATTTCATCGAATGGCGCGTTGACGATCAGGGCAAACCCGCCGTGGCATACGGCCTGCGCGGCTGTTTCCGCACATCGAGCATAGTTGGAAACAAAGTCGAGATCTGGGGCGGTGAGTATCCCGTGATCTGCGTGGTGGTGGAGGATGCCGAGAATACCCACATCGTCTACCACCTCGGCGAACATTATTTCACCAACGATGCCGTCCCGACGCGGTCCTTCCTGTTGTTCGGATATGTCGGCAACGGGTATTGGGTCTGGCTGGGCACGCAAAATAATCCCAAAACCACCATCGAAGATTTTGCCAAGATGGATAACGAACGCCTGACCGTGGCCTTGTTGTTCGATTCCCAACCCTGGGACCTCGCCTGGTTGCAAAGTCGTTACGGTCTGACCCAACAACCTCTGCCGGATGGCTGGCGAAACTTCAACGATCCAGTGGAACAACAGATCATCCTGGATGAATTGGTGAATGGGATCATGGTGACGCCATGAAACACGTGCCCGCTTTTTACCTGTTGATCGCTTTATTACTTTTGGCTGTCCATCCTGCTGCAGCACAGTCCTCGACTCCCATCTGCCATTATGAACCAACCGGCGAGATCGTTTGTACGACAGGTGGCGGGGGAGGCGGTGGTGGTGGCGGGGGAGGCGGCGGAGGTGGAGGAAGTTGCACGCCCGGCACACACATGGAATACAAGATCACCGGTTACAACCCCTCCACTCAAACCTGCTCCGGCTTTCCGGCCATCGTGGACAACTGCACCGGCCAGATCATCGAAGCGGCCGGGGACGCGGTGGATGATATTCCATGCACGATGGAAGCCGGTCCGCCGCCCAACCCTTGCACCACTCTGACCGTGGGCGCGGGCGGGATCAGTTGCGAGGCCACGCAATGGAACGTCACGGCGCGCGTTTCCTTCCCGCAGATCTTTTTGGATGTGCGTCCCTATCCGGTCACACTGGTGCGCTGGCCGACCGCGATACGTAACGGCGGCCTGAACACGGCTTCGGGCACAGGGAGTGTTGCGTACATTCCCTATGGCGGCGGTTCGCCGGGAAATCCCCAGGTGGGCGACTGGCGTGACCTGCGCCTGACCCTCACCTTGAGTCCCGCCGCGGACATGTTCGTCTTCCTGCCGCATATCGGGCAGTTGATCCTGCCGGATCACGGCGAGACCGGCAGCCCGCGCATCATCAAATGGGAGGTGCCCTCCCACCCAGCGGTGGGCGGCGGCCCGCTGGCAGGTACGATCACAGGCTTGGATGAACTCCCCTCCGATATGCCTCTGTTCGTGGGTTCCGGTCGCGCCCCGTACATGTTGTCCTGGGAGCTACGCTACTACATATATGAAGCCATCACGGAATGCGTCTCGGGACCGGATGGCAGCGGCTCGTACAACTGCGGAGGCGGCACGGGCCACCGGGAGATCGTGGGCTACGAGTGGCGTCTGCATCGCGAGGGCGGTGTGATCCCACCCAGTGCGGTGGATGGTCTTCCGCCCCAAATGGCCGCCGACTTGAACGGCGATGGCGTGGCCGACGCCTACTGGGACAACAACCTGACCATCCGGCGCATGGACGACAACAACCGCATCGACAATCCGCGCTACCAGCGTTCCTGGAACTGGGGTGGCACGATCTATTGGGCGGTGCGCGAAGGCCAGGGCCAGATCGGCTGGCCGGAGCAGTAGGTATTTCAAGGCAGCTCTTCCGTATCAGGATTCCCCCATCAAACGTTGCACAACAAAGCATGTCGAGTAAGGTGCGGATTCGGTGCATCGGATCCGCACCATGTTCATGCGCACGTTCTCCATCAATCAACCAACAAGGCCCTCGAATAAACAGGAAGGTTTTTATGATTGCATCTGCAACATACAACAAAGCATCTTCGCCTGCCCATCGCGCGGCGAACAGCACAATCCATCTTGCGGTTCTGTGCATGGTGATATGGAATAGTTTGTTTTCCGTGTCAATCGCAAGCGGTCAAAGTGGATTCACTGCGGAATCTGAGAATATGTCGCCTGCTCATGAATCATTATCGGATTCCTCCCGTCTCTTCCATTCCGCTTCCAATATTGGGACGAGGCCGGTTGCAACTGCATCCGCACAAGCGCAAGACTATGGCGCCCTGTTGCAATGCGTGGACAGCTACTGCTCCGACCCCAATCCCGGCGTCTTCCTGACGGAGGAGTTCGAGACCTCGACCGATACACGGAAGCTGAATTTCAAAATCCTCTGCTCCGGTGCAGGTTGCACAAAAAAGAACGATGTGTACTATCGCATTGTCTATCAAGTGGAGTGGCGCACATTGTACGTCCGTACGGCTTATGCCTCCGCCTATGGCACCGGATATTACGGCAAACAGGGCACCGGCGGAGTCTTCAATGTATTTTGCGGAACGGGAAAGGCCGGAGGCTGCACTCTCTTCACCCAGGGCGTCATCTCCAAAGACATCATTCATCAGGATCCAAACAAGTGGTATCACGTTGTCGCCAACGCGGTGGGGTCGCCAGGCGAGGCCTATGCGCCCGTGCATTGGAAGTGGTTCGTTCAGATGTCCTTCGATCCCGCGCTCCTGACCATGCCTTTGCCCGAGGATATCGCCTGCGAATTATGCCCGGCGGATATGATTCCCTATCCTACCGCCTGCGGCGGATTCCTGTGTGTGTACGATGAAACGCAAGAGAGCGTCGGCGATCCGATCAATGTGCGCACGGGAGTGATGACGTATCCCGTGAAAGACATGTCGTTGTCCATTCGCGGCGGAACGCTGGCATTTCATCGCGTCTACCGCTCGAATGCGACTTCTGCGACGCCGCTCGGACATGGCTGGACGCATAATCACAACGCGCGCCTGGTGTTTTCAGGCGATCCTGGAGGGATGCCGGGGTTTGTCCTGTTCGAAGCTCCGGACGGTAACACTTATCGTTTTTGGGATGCTGGCAACGGCAGATATACCCCCTTCGCGGGCTTTCCGGGTTCCCTGACGAAGAGCGGCGCCACTGGATACAGCCTGCGCACGGCCTCGCAATTGGAGTTCCTGTTTGATTCCGCCGGCCACCTGACGCGCATTTCCGATCCACGCGGCCTTGCCACCACGTATTCCTATGATGGCAATGAACGTTTGAGCCGCGTGAGCGCGGACGATGGCACGCGTTATTTTGACTTCGCCTACAATGCCCAGGGCTTGCTCACCACGGTGAGCGATTCGACCGGTCGTTCCATTTTGTTCGAGTATGACGAGAACGGGAACCTGGTTGCCGCCAGCGACGTGCTTGGGCAGGAATGGAGGTATGCCTACGACAGCGATCATCATCTGGTCGAGGTCGCCGACCCGGACGGCAAAACGACAGTTCGCACTGAGTATTACTCGCCGTCCGTCATCAACTTCAACAATTATTCCCTCGCCAACTTTGGAAATCAGGACGGCCCGCACAGCGTAAACGTGGAAGACGAGGGGCGCACCCTGCACCTGACCGGCAACACCTGGAAAAGCATTCCCTTCCCGTACACGATCACCCCGAATACCGTGATCGAGTTCGATTTCAGGAGCAACACCCAGGGCGAAGCGCATGGGATTGGTTTGGATTCTGACAACACTGCCGACCTGAACCGCGTCTTCCGGGTGTATGGCACGGAGTCGGGCGGTTTCAATGACGCCTACAAAAACTACACGGACACCGCGCCCGGCTGGAAGCATTACAAGCTCCAGCCCTACAACTACTATCGCGGCAAGACCTTCGATTGGACACAGAGCCTGATCCACCTGTTCTTCACGAACGATCAGGATGTAGCCAGCCTCAGCGCGGACAGTTATTTTTCCAATGTGCGGATCTACGAAGCCACGGAACCGATGGGAAAGGCGATCCGCCAATACGACGGGGATGGCAACCTCGTCGTTTCCCTGCAATATCATCCCAACAGCACAACGACCGTGACGGATGCGCTGGGTCAGCAGACGGTTTATTCGTATGACGCAAGGGGAACGCTGAGCCGGGTGGAGGATCCACTGCATGCCGAAACCGCCAAAACGTTCGACAGCAGATTTCGCCCCACCACGATCGTGAATGCTGCCGGTCACACCCTGACCCTGGCCTGG